>DAOQAF010000006.1:0-60875 GCA_035353775.1 Bacteroidales bacterium
CATTAGCGCCTGTTGCTCCTGTAGCGCCGGTTTTCCCGGAAGCGCCATTCGCCCCTACGGCGCCATTTGCTCCGGTAGCACCCGTAGCACCTGTATTTCCATTGGCTCCTACTGCACCATTAGCGCCTGTTGCTCCTGTAGCGCCGGTTTTCCCGGAAGCGCCATTCGCCCCCACAGCACCATTAGCTCCCGTAGCGCCTGTTGCTCCTGTATTTCCATTGGCTCCTACCGCACCATTAGGCCCGGTAGCGCCCGTAGCACCCGTAGGCCCCAGAGGAGGACTGACCCATGTTGGGCTTGCCGTTCCGTTGCTCTTAAGATATTGACCCGCGGTTCCCGGATTACCATTTACATATACAGCACCAGTAAAATTGATATCCCCTGCCACATCAAGTTTTTTCGTGGGAGTGGTTGTTCCGATACCGACATAACCATCATTTGCCTGTATTCTGATTTTTGTAAAGGCATTTGTAAATCCTGTTCCATAGGCGATATCGTAATGTTCTGATTGATTCAGACCGGTAAACCAATAATTTGACGCAGTAGATACATTTTTAAAATTTACGGCTGCTTCGCCGGGAGCAGTATTGTTGTTTTCAACAAGAATACCTCCCGTTAATGCGGTTCCATCACCAGCGCCGGTTCCCAGAATATGCAGTTTTGCTGTCGGTGCACCTGTTCCGATACCGACATTACCGCCGCTGAGTATGGTAAATCTCTCAAGATTATTGGTATAAAAGGCCATTTTGGCTGCTTCATATTGATTGAAAATAATATTCTTGGAGGCATCTACGCTGATATTAAACCCGCTATTGGCTGTTGGTGTTGCTCCCGTGGATAGCTGTAACAACTGCCCTGCCGTGGTACTATGCACATGCAGCAGACTTTGGGGCGTTAGTCCGGCAGCGTCAGCTACTCCAACTTTCTGGGCTGTCGCTACGAGGCTGCAAAGTCCTGAAATCAGTATGATCAATAAACCTTTTTTCATGGCTTTAAATATTAAACGGGTTAGTTTTTAACAATTTTGAAATTCTTTTTTAATTCATTGGCCGAAACTTCTACAAAATAAACGCCTGAGGCGAGTTTTCTCAAGTCGAAGGAAGTCTTAATGTCCTTGTCGGCGGAGGTGGAAAAATCTTTTATGGAAATAATTTTCCCGATGACATCGTAGATGTGTATCTGTGCATGCGGGTAAGCGAAGTTGGTGATTTCGATGTTGATGATTTCTTTGAAAGGATTGGGATAAACCGAGATGACCATGTTTTCACCATCGCTGACACAGTTCACCGCCACGGGGTTGAAATATTCGTGGGCGCCGTCGAAGTCGGTTTGTTTCAGGCGGTAATAGGTGCTTGTGTTTGCTGGCATCTCATCCGTGTAGGAATAGTTGGTGATTTGGTTGGAATTACCGGCGCCGGGAATCTGGGCTATCACGGTCCAGTTGGCGGCGTCGTGGCTGCGTTCAACATTGAAATAATTGTTGTTGGTTTCGGTGGCGGTATTCCATTTCAGGGATACCCCGTTTGTTACACAGACCGCTTTGAATGAGAGCAGTTCTATCGGAAGCGGGGCGGTCGGTCCGCCTCCTGCCAGGCCCCATTTGCTAAACCCTGAGGATACACTGCTGCGCTGTACAAGAGGATTGGCCGCACTACCCGATGCCACCACATGAGTGCCACTCTCCGCCGTTTGTACACTCCAGGTGTCTACAGAACCGCCGTTATTATATGTTTTTGCTTTTACTGCTGTCAGGTAACACAGATTCGGGTTTGCCATGAACCAGGCATTTAATAAGCCGTCGCCCCTGAGTGAAATTGTATATTGGCCATTGGCCAGGCCGTCATTGGCATCCGTCTGCCAGTATCCCTTATCGCTTAATGAGTTGATGAAAAAGTTCGGACAACTGCCGGCGGCCCCTACCCAGGGTACGTTGCCGCCAAGCCATGAAGCCGGCCATATCATAGCCTCTTTATTAAAATACGACGTTAGCGATCCGCCGGTTGGCGCTGCAGTAAATTCAACAAGAAGATACCGGTTATATAGTGTTGCCCCTTCTGCCACACCAAACGGGAACAAACCCGATTTGTCCCCGCTGTTGACTGATGATTTGTACCAACGCTTCATGCTTCCGCCACTTCCGCCATTGCCGGTAATAAGATAACCGCCCTGGTATTGATTACTCCCGTTTACCGGTAAAAGCTCACCGGGGTTTGCAATGTCTTTGCCTAATGTCAGGGTATAGGTCGACAGACTTACATTATTGCCGGGGTCAATGGTCAGTTGGTTCTCTACATTTGCATTTATTCCCAGCGCTATCTGAGGTGAAGTGCTGAAGGTATTTTGCATGGTAAGATTATGAAAAGTTGTCGGTGAGGTGCCTCCGATGGTCTGGGCAGTAGTCCCTTCCATAAATATGGTACTGCCGGCAGCGTTAATGGTTGCATTATTTGTCCAGTTACCATTTACATACATTTTTCCCGATATGTCAATAGTGCCTGAGTTTGTTAAATTACCACCCGTCCCGTCAAGGGTAACAACAGCAGCAGAAGTAATACTTAAATATGCGCCATTATTAACGAGTCCTTGCCCGAAGACAGTAGAAGCAACAAAAATTGACTGGATGAACAGTATGATACTTTTCATTATTTTGCTATTCGTTAAAAATACCTAAAACACAATATTGTACAAATGTAGAAAAAACGTGTACAAAAATACAAAATAATATATAAAATGCGAAATATTTTTGTTAATATATATTAACGTTGAACGTAAACTGAAACTTTCCACATATGTCACATTTCTTGTTGGTTGAGTCTGAAAAAAAAGACAAATCTCTTTTTGTGATGCTGAAAAAAATGACAATAAAAATTCATCAGGAAATCTTATGTTGTTTTTCAAACCACTACTGTCCGGTAAAAACAAATCGGAATTCATAGATTCATACAAATGCTGGATTTTGAAATACTATATCTTCAATTGTGATAATTTAGTCCGCAAGCTATTTTGGTATAATGCCCGCCTGGAAGGCTCCAGTCGAACAGGCCGATAGAGTAGCTGTTGCAGTACAATGAATTGTACTGATACAGATACTGTATCGGTATTGAACCCACTACGGGGTTCATATTTTGTTTATAATTAGTGTCTGAAAGAAAACTCCATTTTCTTCGTTACGCTTGCTCCAAAAATGCTCATTTACCCCAGTAAACTCCGCTTTTTGTCGCTTCGCAAGCCCACCTGACTGGCTTCAGTCGGGCAGGCCTCGAAACTGAACTTTTCGATTCAGACACTGGGTTTCCGCTCAGGCACTAATTATTTTTCTAAAAACATTTTATCCCTCTGGGAAAAAGAAGCAAAACATTGTGCCAGAAGCACAAAACATTTTTAAAATTAACAGAAAAGGGAAAATTGTGTCCGCCGCGGCGGATACACGATGTTTTTTTTCCGGACAACAGTGTTTAAAAATTGTTGTTGCAAAACCGGAATTGGAAATTCTGATCTAATGAGAAACTTTTTTAATCTTTACCAACAGCATCATAAACTATTCCTGAAATATCGGCAATAATTTTAACCAATTGGCCAAAATCCTTTCCCTTGGTCATGACACATATCAAATAGGGCGAATTGGGGGCGTAGACGATACCGCAATCATGAAACTGTTTGATATCATTATCAATAAAAGCTCTTTCGCCATACTTATGTGCCACTTTTATGTTTTTAGGCAGTTTTGCAGGGATGCCCTCATTAAATGCGACCCTGCTTAATAATTCCAGCGCTTTTTCAGACATATCCCGGTTAAGGTACGAGGAATTGTATAATATTCTAAAAAAAGAAGAATACTCCTTGACCGTAATAAAATCCATTGACATATCTACATTATCCAGGTTCATGCCGCACTCAGCCATAACATTATGGATGTAAGCTTCTCCGAGTATTTTGTATAGAATTTCTTTTGCGTCATTATCAGAGTGAATTATCATGTACTCAAGCAACTGATTTACAGTATAAGTATTGCCTAAGATCAGGCTTTCTTTGTCAACAATATAGGTAGTGACGCAATTAAGTATCTTGTCGTAAAGGATTTTCTTGTGTAAAAAGGTTGTATCTGACTCGGCTTTTTTAAGTACTGCAATTAATAAAGGGACTTTTAACAAACTGGCAGGCTGATAATTATAATTTTCATTAATACCTAACCACGGGCCATTGTTCAATGATCTGTAATACACGGAAATGTGCGTTACAATTCCCGTTTTTAAAGCATTGTCGATGTACTCATTTAAACTATTTTGCAAACGTACAAGATTTTCATTTGTTGCAGAATAACGGTTGTCGCATTCCAGCAATGGATTAATGAACCGATATCCACCGGCACGTACTTCCTTAAGTCCAAGGGGATCCTTAACCACACGACCATCTTGATGCTTTTTTATAAAAAATCCTAAAAAATAACCACCCGTCAGGCCAATAACTATCATTAGTGCGCATAATACGTATTTTTGAAAAGATGATTTTTTGTTTATGCTTTTATTAATTACAGCGTTTTTTTTCTCCATAGGTTATTATTCTAAGAATTTTGATTTCACCTTCTTAAAGGCGACGATCAATGTTATTTCAGTTGTTTCAGATATTCGGAAGCTTCGTTTTTTTCAATGTTCGCAAAACCAAATTGCGCACAATAGCTTTGTCCGGTCGTAAGTATCCATATAATGAAAGATTTTATGGCAGCATCCTGTGGGGCCGACTTGCAAACCAGGTAAAGTTCGCGAGCCGGGGGTGAGGGATATTTACCGGAAGAAACAGCACTTTTAATATCATCAAGTTTATCAAAGACAAGTTCGTTGTCGTCAGCCATTTTGTTGGCATTAAGGTCAACAGGCAGCACATACAGGTTTTTCTTTTTTAAGCCCGTGTTGACATCAAAAATATGTATCATACTACAAAAACCTATACCATTTTTGTTGCCGGCGATCTTCTGAGACATCTCATTTTCGCTATACAGAACAGTGCCAGTAAACTTATTAGCATCCACATTTAAAAAATCAGACCATACCTCTGTTGTTTCGGAGGTATCCGACAATTTATAAACGTCAATAGGTTCGTTGGTTTGTATATCCAATAATTGACCCCATGTACGAATTTTCCCGGTAAACAATGCTGCAAGCTTATCCTTTGTAACACCGGTAAATACGATTTTTTGCAAATTATTATTGTCAAAACTTATCACAGGAAGCACGGCATCTTTTGCTACAGGCACAGCCCAGAAACCATCCTGCTTTTCTTTTTCACTCAATGCGCGTGAAACCATGGCTATTTGTATTTTATCAGAAGCAATATTATGCAGATATTGACAATTAACCTCTGCTCTGACACTGATTTTTACGTCTGATTTACCTTTTTCAAACTCCTGTTTCCATTTATTCATTAAGGGATAAAGAATTTCGGATCCCACGACACTAATATTGCCGCTCATAGCAGGCAATGTATTGTCAGAATCTGCAGTATTTTTCTTTTGTTGATCAGGCCCACAGCTATTAAACAACAATGCAGCAACACTAAAAATCAATATTATTTTTTTCATGGGAATTTTTTTCAAAATTACAATTTTTACACTATGATTTCCTGCAATCAGACATAAAACAAAGAATATTTTTTGTCTCCTCTGCGAAAAGCGCTACAGGTAATTGCATCTCTCAGAAAACACTCATAATTTTATAGTTTTTTAATATCAGGTTTGCGTATATTTGCAATAATTTATGGAAGGGATAAACTGTTTGTTTCTGCAATAAATTCACCGGAATGCACGTTTCAAAACCTGTTGAAAAGAGTTAAATATAAATCTGATGAACATCTACATAAAAAAACGAAGATGGAAGATACTGCTTTTTGTCATTCTGATGGTCATTTTCTTTTTGTCATTATGGTACATCGACAGGGTTGCCAAACAGATAGAATCTGACCAGCGGAACAAGATAAAGTTGTGGGTGGATGCCATCACTAAAAAAGCCAGTCTTGTAAATGCCACGGATACTTTTTTCACTTTGTTGCAGGAAGAAGAACGCAAAAAGGTCGAGTTATGGGCCAACGCAAATGTACGTGTTATTAATGCGGCCTACTATGAAGACCTTACTTTTTATCTCGACATCATCAAGGGAAATAATACGATCCCTGTTATTTTAACCGACGAAAAAAACAACATTACTTCAGCAAAAAATACGGATTTTAATATTGATTCCATAAAAACCTTATCGGGAGAAATTGAAGAAGAATTTTCTGTTTATCCACCCATTGAAATAAATTATATCGGAAATAAAAAGATCTTTCTGCATTATAAAGACTCGAAAGTGTTCACAGGATTAAGAGAAGTGCTGGACAAACAGGTAAAGGCGTTTCTTTCCGAAATCGTTACCAATGCACCTTCTGTGCCAGTGATCGTTACTGATGCCGACCGCAAACAGGTGGTCGCCTATGGGAATATTGATACCTCAAAGATTAAAAACCAGGATTATATTACCCAAACGATACAGTCGATGGAGGCTGATAACAACACGATAAAGGTCAATCTGCCGGGACAAGAGGATTGTATCGTGTTTTACCGCGATTCGCCACTGCTCGTACAGTTGAAATATTTCCCCTATGTGCAATTTATCATTATCGGGGTGTTCCTGTTTATTGCATACCTTCTTTTCAGCACCTCGCGCAGATCTGAGCAAAACAAGGTGTGGCTGGGATTGGCAAAAGAAACCGCACATCAGCTTGGGACGCCTTTGTCGTCGCTAATGGCCTGGGTGGAGCTGCTCAGGATGAAAGGTATTGACGAAGACATGCTGACAGAGGTTTCAAAAGACATTCAGCGCCTGGAAACCATTACCGAACGATTTTCCAAGATCGGTTCAGAGCCTAAACTGGAAAAGCAGGACATCGTGGACGTGGTGTATAAAGCCATTGATTATCTAAAAAAACGCACTTCCAAAAAGATCACGTATATCATCACGCCGTCTTCTCCCGAGATCATTGTCCCTCTAAACAAACACCTCTTCGAATGGGTAATCGAAAACCTCTGCAAAAACGCCATAGACGCCATGAGCGGAAACGGGAATATAGAGGTCACCATATTTGAAGACGACCGCAATGTCTATGTCGACATACAGGACACGGGAAAAGGAATACACAAATCACAATTTAAAACGATCTTCAACCCGGGATATACCAGCAAGAAATCCGGTTGGGGCTTAGGCCTTTCCTTATCGGAACGTATCATTGAAAACTATCACTCCGGGAAGATTTTCGTAAAATCATCGGCTATCGGCAAGGGTACTTTATTCAGGATACAACTTAATAAAGCATGATTGGGGAACAATTAAAATATTTATTTTTGAAATTTTAATTTCGTTGCCATTTATAAGAAAAGATTTTACTGCCGTGAGAATTATGTATAAAAGTAATAATTTAGCTAAAAATAAATGAGATGTTAAACTCCCTGATCAGCGGTTTTATCCTGGGTTTGACACTGGCCGTCGTTATCGGTCCGGCATTTTTCACGCTGCTGCAGACAAGTATTCTCAGGGGGTTTCGTATCGGTATGTTCCTGGCGCTGGGCATTATGTTGAGCGATTTAACCCTTATCACCTTAAGTTTTCTCGGGATATCGCAACTGATCAGCGATGACAAGTATAGCATACTATTCGGGGTTATCGGAGGATTGGTACTACTGGCATACGGAGCGTTTGTTTTTCGCAAAAAAATAGTTTACAACGAAAATAAGATCAATAAAATAGAAAAAAGAAGCAACAGCATTTTCGGCGATCAACCCTCCAAACCCTACGTGTATATACTTAAGGGCTATTTTATCAACTTATTAAACCCGATTTTGCTGATTTCCTGGATGGGTATTATGGGCTATGTGGCTGCTGAATATAATTCCGACATAGAAAAACTCGCTGTATTTTTCGGGGTTGCTTTGGGAACGGTATTTGCCACAGATCTTTTGAAATGCTTCGTCGCCCATAAGATCAAGCAATTTCTCCGTCCCAATATTCTTTCTATTGTTAACCGTACATTCGGAATATTGTTGTTCTGTTTTGGCTTATATCTGATCATCAAAGCCATTTTGGCTTTCTTAGATACGGGAATATTTATTCCCTGAGCAGATTCAGGAAACATGAACCATCTTCACAAAATCTAAAACCGTTTTGTGGTAAAATTTTGTCCGTCGAGAACGGCATACGAAAAATGCACCAGCCAATCACCAAGGTTGATGTAACGCGTGTTCTCCCCTATTTTCAGGTCTATAGGAAGGTGGCGGTGCCCGAAGACGAACAGGTCGAAATGTTCAGTCTTTATTGTTTCTTTAGCAAATATGACCAGGCGTTCGCCCTCCTCACCCAGATAGATCAGATCGTTTTCGCCACGCGCCAGACGGCTCCGGCGCGAAAAAAACAAGCCCAGTCCTATGGCAAAGTTGGGATGCAGCCGGGCAAACAACCACTGACAGACCTTATTGGCAAATACTTTTTTAATGAACTTATAGCCGTAATCGCCGGGGCCCAGGCCATCTCCGTGGCCGATCATCATCTTCAGCCCGTTGATTTTTTTCACAATAGGTTTGCGTGTGATTTCAATACCCAGCTCTTTCGGAAAGTATTTGAACATCCACATATCGTGGTTGCCCGTGAACATGTGTATCTTGATTCCGCTGTCGGTCAGTTCGGCAAACTTGCCCAGCAGCCTCGTATATCCCTTGGGGATTACGGTCCGGTATTCGAACCAGAAGTCGAAAAGATCGCCAAGTAAATAGATCTCCGAAGCATCGGCTTTTGCCATGTCGAGCCATTCCACAAATTTTTTCTCTCTCATCAGGCTGCTCTGGTAGTCAGGAATTCCGAAATGACAATCGGACACGAAATATATTTTACTGTTGGTGCCTGTCAAAATTTGTAGATTTTATATAACCAATACGGCAGATCATCGCCGCTGATGCCTCTTTTCAGTATGCGCCCGTCCTTGTCGATAAGCACAGCAAACGGAATCGTATCAATGCAATAATCCCTGACAACGGGAGAATCCCAGCCCTGCAAGTCGCCAACATTAATCCAGCCCAGATGATGCTCACTAACGGCCAGCTCCCAGTCGCGGCGGTTCTTATCGAGCGACACGGCATAAACCTGAAATCCTTTTTCGCGATATTTTTTATACATCCATTTGAACTGATCAAGAGCCTTGATACTCGGCGGACTTGATGCCGCCCAGAAAAGCGCCAGCGTGACTCTGCCCTTTAGCGAAGATAAATGCTGAGGATACGTTCCGATATTTTTCATTTTAATATCAGGGGCCATCATACCCGAGTCGAGTTTGGCGAGATAATGCATCTTTTCAGCCTTAGCTTTTTCAATATCCTTTACGCGCGCATGTAATTCCAGCACATAATCATTTTGAGGATAGATCAGAAACAAGGTGCTGTCGAGCATTTTAAAGTAATTGAAATGATCGCGTTCGTTGAGCACCTTCTGCCGCCCGAAAACCTGGTATATCGCTATGAGAGAGGCAAGAGAAGTCCTGTTTTTGCGGATAAAATCCTGCACATACCTTTGCTGGTCCTGAAAGACGGTTTCATAAGCAGAATCCACCTGCTGTTTGACCTGCGGAAAGTCTGCACTGTCCTGATGGAGCATCAGAATTTTATACAGGGAATCGGTTTTCCGGAAATTTTTACGGGTATGAGCATTCAGTTCACATAACAGCATGGAACCGAAAGAGCCTGAGACGGAATAATCCACTGCCAGTTGATGTGCATTGCCGTTAAATTCAATTTTTTCTCCTTTGTCAGCTAAAAGGGTGATAAAATTATCGCTGCTTATTTTCAGCAGATAAAAACTAATGCCCTGAGGCTTGTGTTTGAAAGTAAACGCTCCGTTTTCGTCAACTGCGACAGAGTCGAGCGGTTTGATACTGTCGGTTTTCAGTTGCTGCAAAATGACTTTTTCGCCGAGGGAGTTTTTTAGTTTTCCGTGAATGATAAACTCATCCACAGGATTGTCGTTGTTCCCGCAGCCATAAATAAACACAAAGGCGGCAGCGATAACACAAAAACTGAAAAACTTCCTGAGCATAAACCGGGTTATTTTTTATCTTAGGGATATTATTTATTCGGAGTATAGCAAATTATCATTGTGCCCAAGCGTTTGTCAACATCTGTTATCGGGCATCTCGAAACCATTTCGCCTTTTTCGCCTTTTTGTGATACTACTTTATTGATCAGTGACAATTCACCGGCACTGGCTTCGGAATAAGCGCTGCCTTCAAATTTTTTATTAGTCGATAAAATAACAATTCCATCGACACCAACAATCGAAATACTATTTATTCCGGCAGTCTTAACAAGGTCATTCATATACTTTTCTAACTGTAACGCATTGCTGTCTAATATCTCGGAATGTGCCGTCCATGTGAATACACGGGTGATGGTTTCCATGTATTTTATTTGCAGGTTTTTGATCTCATACTGTTTCCAGAAGAAAACGAACAGTGGGAGGAGGATCATCAGCGCAACGATAATAATGGTGAAGATGGTCCGTGCGCTTAAGCCTTTTTTTTCCGGTTTTTCAGTTTCAGGGGCTTTCGGGGTTTTTATTTCTTCGTTCATAATGGTGAATTTTAATACAAAGCTACGTTATTTTGTTAAATAAATAATTATTGACAGAAAGATCGGACGGCAAAGTTTTTTATTATGAACCCAATACAGAATATCAGTCCTTCGCGGTGCAGGTAAAATGTTACCGGAAATTAATTTTTTGCTTACAAAAAAAATTTATATCTTTGCCAACCTTAAAAGGTACTATGGCCGAGTGGCTAGGCAGAGGTCTGCAAAACCTCGTACAGCGGTTCGAATCCGCTTGGTACCTCTTCATAACCAAATCACAATCAGTCTCTTGTCAAAAATCCGGAACTGATGAAAAACAAAAAAGAAGCAGAAAAAAACTGCTTCTTTTTTGTTTTTGGGGCCCCTGATAAATAATACTTGCACTGTTTTTCTATTTTAGTTGTTATATTTGTCTAAGGTTTTTTCGCCTTACAACCGCAAAGACACAATAAAACTGAACGATAAACCAGACGGCTATGAAAAACATCTCTGCCACATTAATAATTATCCTCTTAATATCGGGCATCAATAAATCCTATTCACAGGATAGCTGTAAAGTATTAAAACAAGAAATTTCCGGAAAATATCAGGGTGCCTGTAAAAAAGGATTGGCAAACGGGAAGGGCATTGCCGAAGGTATTGATAAATATGAAGGCAGGTTTAAAGACGGATTCCCGCACGGGCAGGGAATATATAGGTGGGCCAACGGTAACACCTATAATGGCTCCTGGAAAAACGGGATGAGACAAGGAACCGGTACTTTCAAGTACAAAATAAATGGCGCCGACAGCGTTTTATACGGCATCTGGGAAAACGATATTTTTATCAAAAAGGCCATAGCTGAGCCTTACAAGATTTACATAGCACGTGACTTTGACAGATATTCCATCTCAAAAATACGTGATGGAAATAAAGTTTCTGTAAGATTACAGCAAATGGGTATGCCTAATACTGATGTATCCGATTTTTCTTTCTATGCCGATAATGGCTCCTATCAGGCCATCGGAAATACCTATGTCTATTTTCAGGTTCTTTTCCCGGTACATATAAAGATAAGTTACAATACCAAAAACAAATTAAAAACATCAGATATAAGTCCGGTTTTAGAAGTAATTATCAACGAGCCGGGAGAATGGGAAATTGAATTGACAAATTAATAAAAAGCAGATAAACAAAATAATGTGTGTTAGTGATAAAAATCAATCTTGTATATTATGGATTTCGAGAGATCTGTTATTGAATTGATCAAAAAAAGAAGGTCGCGGCGAAGTTTTGCAGACCAAGACCTTGACAAGGCGCAGATCGAAAAGATCAAAAGTATCCTGCAAAGTTATACTTGCGGGCCGTTTGGAAATGCGGTCGTGTTCAGCCTGATCGAAAAAAGCTTTGCCCGAGAAAACCATAAAGTGAAGCTGGGCACGTATGGTTTTATCTCAGGCGCCCGGTATTTTATTGCAGGCCAGGTGGAGAACATTGACCATGCCAACGAGGATTACGGGTATCTTCTGGAGGCCATCATGCTGCACCTTACGGCTTTGGATCTCGGGACCTGCTGGCTGGGCGGCACTTTCAGCCGCAGTGATTTTTCCGGGATACTCCAGGCGGGCAACAACACCATCATACCTGCCGTTACTCCTGTCGGGGTTCCTGCAGATAAAGCGACTATCAGGGAAAATATTATTCGCTGGGGCGCCGGATCTGACAAGCGAAAAAAATGGGAAGAGCTGTTTTTCGGCAGTTCCTTCACCAGTGCCTTGACGAAAGCGGATGCCGGGGCATATGAAGTTCCCCTGGAAATGTTGCGGCTTGCGCCCTCCGCGTCAAACAAACAACCCTGGCGCATCAGCAAAACCACTGATGAATTCCGTTTTTATCTGAAACGCACGGAGGGTTATATCAGGATCGGAAACGGCGTTGACCTGCAAAGGATTGATATTGGAATAGCCATGGCACACTTTGAACTTGCCTGCCTTGAATCCGGCCTGCAAGGCCATTGGGCAAAAGCAGATTCAGCCACTATATCTCCTGAATTTGGCGAATATTGCATAAGCTGGAAAATAAACAACCCCGCCTCGGAGCAGCACGATGTCAAGATGCAATTTTAGTTTTTACGATACAAGTGGCGGAATATCTTTTTTCTTCTTAATTCGTGATATACACGCTATTCATTATTTATTTATTACTTTTACATGCAAAAGTAAATAAATCAATGACTATTGTTTTTCATATTGTTACAGCCATTGGTGTAACGGTAATTCTCACAGATACTGCGAAAATCAAACCTGACGCGAAAATTATAAAAGGCGTGTTTACAGGCCTTGCTGCATTTATAGTTGGACTAATCTCACATGCTGCCTTAGACTATAGCCCGCATTGTTATCCGGCCCACTCTAAAATTGCCGCTATTGTCAGCCTGCTGATTATTATCACATTTCTGTGGGTGATAAAAAAACCTTATAAACTTATTGCCGGATTATCTTTCTTAGGCTGTTCGTTACCGGATATTATTGACAGAGGGCCGGCAATAAGCAAAAAATTACTGGGGCACGGCTTGCCTATTTCGGACCCCATTTTCCCTATGCATTGGCACGAATATTCAGGTTTAATTTATTATGGTGAGTGCTGGTTTTCGACAATAAATCAAATAGTACTGGTTTTAACGATTGGAATAATATGTTGGTTCAGGCGAGCGGACTTGAAACGGATGATTAAATACAACAAGCCATAGTTTTGGTTTGCTGCCTGTTAAATAAATAATTCTCGTTTTATTGTTCATTTCCCTTACATTTGCCAGGTAAATAAATACTTAACCCTTTTATACACATATATCAATAGACAGATAGCCGTACAATCGCCAGGGGCAATAAAATGATTTCATTTGATTACAAAAAATAATTTTGCGTTTTTTTCATCAAGTCTAATCAACATAAATGATTAGCTTTTTTTTCATCTATTTATGATGGTAGCTTTAAAGTGTGTGGTACTGATCTCCTTACTTTGTTTTCAAATTCAATCTTTTGGACAGCTTATGCTGGATGATATTAAGCCCGGGCAAATTCAGCAAAGAAAAATCAGAAAATATATTAAATGCCTTATTGAAGAAGACAAGCATCAGTTCGGGGAGATACACCCCTCCTGGAATCGCGGAAAAGATTTATCGTCCTACAGCGAAATCGAAAATACATACATTTTAGAAGGCAATTCCAATGATATCTGGCATGGCTATATATCAGAAAATCCTTCAAAATCATGGAATGGCCGGAAGGTATCATTTGGTGTGTTGGTGCAGAAATTTCCAGGTGCTATTTATTATGATCATGATCAAATAAATGGCGTTGATACAGGACAGGTTTATTTTTTGAACCTTAAGCTTTTACTGGGAATTTGTAATATCCCTGTAGCATTTGAAATGATTACGGTCGATACGGCAGAGAAGGTCATAGAATTCAGTTACATTGAAGAGAATAAATCCACCGGAGTTCAGCAAATTAAATTTATGGATATGGACGATGGACATACAAAAATCTTGCATACAAGTCATTACAGAAGTGATTCCCGTTTTCGGGATAAATGGATATACCCCTTTTTTCATAAAAAAATCGTCAACGATTTTCATCGGAATATGAGGAAGTTGTTGAATTTGAAAACAGTAAAAATAAAATAAGGGAACTAACATAACCGCAAGCCGCTTGAGCCAAGCTATATAGAAATTGGTAGTTTTTATCCTTTATTGTTTAAAGCACAAAATCGGGTAATTATCTGATAACATTTACATACCCGGTGCGGCTTTTCAGATTCGAAACGGCTTTTACATGATACGACTCATATTCCATATACCATCCGAATAAACCGGCCGGGACAGTGGCCCCTTTAAATTTGCCATCCCAGGAATTCGCACTATTGTCCGAATAGAAAACCATCTCTCCCCAGCGGTCGTAAATCCATAACTTCATTGACAAAATATTTTCGCCGCTAATGGTAAAATAATCATTCAGCCCGTCGCCGTCCGGAGTAAAGGCATTCGGAATATAAAGAGTGCTCTGGCAATCTTCATCAATGTATATGCTGTCGTAATTATAACAATTCCTGTCATCCCAAATCTGGACTGTAAATAAGCCGCCATGGTCAATGGTTATATCAGAATCATCCATGCCATTGTTCCACAAATATGAAACAAATCCTCCTGTGGCATGAAGCCCGATATGATCGCCGGGGCAGATTGCAGAGGTGTCTGAAAGTATCATCACACCCGGGGCAGGCAAAATATTAACATGTATGACCGATGTTGGTGCAGAAGAACACTCACCCTCCACCGGGATAAATGTATACGTTGATGTTCCCGGATAATCAGTGTTTATATGAGCAGGCGCCCATGTTCCTGAAACGCCGTTGGCAGAGGTGTCTGGCAGATCTGCAGGGATATTGCCGACACAAAACGGGCCCATATCCTGGAACACAGGCATTACGTATGCTTTCGTAATAACATCCATAGTCGCTGATGTCGCACACTGTCCTGCGTCTGGTGTAAAAGTATAGGTAGCTGTTCCCACAGAAGCCGTACTGATGGCCGAAGGGTCCCATGTTCCAGGGATTCCGTTGACTGATGTTGCAGGTAATGTTGCGGGCGTTTGCCCGGTACAATAAGGGCCTAAATCCGCAAATGCCGGTGTTATGCTGGCGTTTACCGTCACAGCCATCGTTGCTGTCGCAGTACACACGCCGGTAGTTGGCGTAAATGTATAAGTAGTTATTCCAGCCACGGCAGTGCTTATAACAGCCGGATTCCATGAGCCGGAAATTCCGTTGGTGGAGGTGGAAGAAAATGATGCAGGAACAGCATTTTGGCAATACGGGCCTAAAGCATCAAAAACGGGAGTTATGTTATCACTTACGATTACAGATACCGTAGTGGAATTAGCACACTGGCCTGCTACCGGGGTAAAGGTATACACAGTTGTTCCTGCTGTTGTGGTGCTGATAGCAGCAGGGTTCCACGATCCGGCAATTCCGTTGTTGGAAGTAACAGGTAATGTTCCGGGGACCGCGCCGACACAATATGATCCTGAGATATTAAACAAGGGGGTTACGTAAGGGTTTACGGTAACAGTAATACTTGCTGAATTTGCACATCCGTTCAGGTTAGCGGTTACCGTATAAGTTGCGGTTGCAGCCGGAGTGGCTGTCACGCTACTTCCCGTGGTTGTGTTCAAACCCGTGGACGGAGCCCATGAAAATGTCCCTGTACCATTTGCTGTCAGCGTGGTTGAGGCTCCTGCGCAAATGTTATTTACTGTGGCAGAAATATTTACCGCCGGGGCGGGGATCACGGTTAAAATTGTTGTTACGATGCTGTCGCAGCCACAATTGCTTGTCATGGTAACAGGATAAGTACCGGAGACAGTTACCACGGTATTATTTGGCAGCACATAAGATTGCCCCGAGCATATGGAATCGAATTTATACGTAACGACCTGTGGAACCTGGCATCCATCATTATAATACGTAGCATCACCACTCCAGGTAAACCGCACTCCGGCGCCATCGGCAGCAACAGAAGCCCCGCCTTGATCTATCAGGTTATTGACGTAGTAGGTTACGGTATCGCTTGCTAAGGTAGGAGTATGAGTCAGCCGCAATTTCCTGTAGGAAACGCCGGGGTCATAATTTCTGAAATGCCCGGTTGTTTGACCTGCTGTTTGACAGATGATGTATAAGGTATCTGTCAGACATGAAAAATCATGCGCATAAAGGTCAAAGTCCGTACTGGTGATCAGTAACACATCTGCCCCGGCAGGCAGTATCCCTCCCGGCGGTTCTAACAGTTTTCCCCCGCAGGTATTCGCGTTATTCAAATTTGCTATTAAATTCTTTTTCGCCTGAGACAGGGCGCCTACGCCCAACCAGGAATAGATACCATTCGGCCATTGTCCATTAGTTATAGATATTGAGTTTATAGATCCGTCGATCCTTAGATGATTTACATTCACGGGATTTGGACCAACTTTAAAAGAGACCATTTCATTTTCACCTTCCGGCTCGCCGCAGGCATCCACTAATATACCCGTTATTTCAAATACTTTTGAAGGTATCGGATCTGCCGTTTGTGCTTTTGTAAAAACATTAAAACCACAAAACAAAACCAGAATAAGGAAACTCCTGATGTTACCCATGGAGATATTATTGGAAAATTTTTTAAAAAAGTGGCTGCTTATTTGATTTGCAAAATTAACTCTTTTTTCTTACAAAAATTTTTCTTAAGTCTTTATTTTCAATAAATTTACGTTTTCACAGACGTAAAAAACGATGTGATAAACCCGGTATAATGTAAGGCTTTGTTCATACAATTTTCACATTTAGAAAATCCCTATAAAAACAAAATGGAAATAAATCATCCAAGTTCAAAGTAAAACTTTTAGTGGCTTTAAACACACAAAATGTACTTAATCCCGAAATGCCTGTTACAAAGGATTATTGCTATTGACCACTAATCTTCATGAATAATAATACTGCCTCCCTGATAGATCACAGAAAGCGCATTATCAATCCTGACCTTGGCGCTGGTTTTTCCGGAAGGCAGTGAGATCAGCAGATTATTATAAGGATCTATTGTTTTATCGGAATCGGGTATCCCTAAACCGGTATCGGCAAAAGCATCGTTGGGGCCAAACACACGTATACGAACCTCCTGGCTGCTTCTGTTATTGACATAGATCATGTTCGTATCAATACCCGGATAAGGAAGAAGGGCCGGGACCACAGTTGCAGGGCTGCCAATATTCACTGAGGTATGATTTGTTATTGCATGCGCCAGCTTTGCATATTCCTGCTGATAAGCCTCCAGCGTATGAGGCCCGTAAAGCGTACATGCACCTTCATAATTCTGCGTCTGGTATTCCTCATAGGTTGTACAATAACCGCAATAAGCGTTTGCATATAAAGTCAGTGCAACGGTGGTACTGGTGTCGAGCTGGTTTTTAATAGAGGTTTTCAGCCTCCTTCCCGACATGGTGGTCATTTCTCCGGGCACTCCGGCAATTGCCAGTTTGCCGATCTTTATCAGTTGAATAGGAACAACATTTGGCACCAATGGATAAGGTGTTGCCCTGCCGACAGGCCATGCGATCGGCTTGGGTGCCTGCCCGGCTTCTTCCTGAGCATCGACAGAGGGGAGTATCCATCCCGAGGGAAGTTTGCCCACCAGCGCCTGACGCAGTACGGTTCGGGTGGCACTTTCGGCTAAGGTAATGTTATCCGTAGTAATTCCTTCTCTGAGATTAGAGGCAATACTCATTCCCAATATCACCCCGTATCCCTTGCTGTCCTCGGTGCTGCCGGCAGCCATAGACAACCCTACTGCAGCAGGCCATGTGCGCGCCCCGGTGATACTGTCAACAACAATATCCGACATGTTAAGGTGCGTATATCTGTATGTTATTCCGGTATCCAGTTCAACAGTAGCGGTATTAAAAAGCTCTTTTGCCTTGAGATACATCATATTTCCGTATTCTTTCATATGAAGCACCTCTCCGGGGCCGCCTGCCGGCACTTCATATTTTATATTTCCAGAAACATCTCCAGCTGTGGTGTTTGCAAAAGCACAGACAAAGGTTTCCGTCGGGTCTACAGCGGTTCCCATAACATTTTCAAAACATTGTGAAGCCCAGCCCTGGACATCACCGGTAATCAGGGTGTTTTTCTGACCCCTCGTGGTAGGGTGAATGCCGTACCATGCCAAAACACCGATATTTTGGGGTGTCCCGCCATTGTCTTTAACAAATTTCAGCAACAACATCTGGGTGTCTATACTATCGGTATAGCTATTCAGTTCGGCAATAGGATTATTAATATAAGCATCCCGGGAGCGGTTCCTTCCGCAATCCACCAGGTTCCCTTTATTGAAATAGACTTTTCCGGGGCCAAGATTCCCGTGCGCTTTCCGCATTGATTCTACAATACCTTTAACGACATGGTCGAAACACATCTGGTCAAAGCCGCCGATAGTGACATTATAAAGAAAATACTCTGAAAAGCCGCCCGGTGCGCTGTGCGTGTGGGTTCCGGAGATCAGAACATTATCAATGTTATACAAATTATGAAATGTGGTATCGTTCTGTAGGGCTTCCACCACTTTTGTTTTGACCGCCTGATTACAGGACAGCATGTCAAAAACAATAATCGCGACACGTTTCTGACTATTGGCATCGGCAATTATGAATGACCGCGCGTATAAGGGGGTTTCTACTTCAGTGGTTTTCTGATAGTCGTCAGCCATACCCTGCATCCCCATACCAAAGGTTGGATAAGTAACATCGGCAATCCCTGTTCCTATTATGAAATTGCCCGATGATGTCTGCGCAAAATTTATCTCGCAGAAAAAGACGGCAATGATTAGAATAAATATTTTTTTCATCATATTACTGAATAACCAATTTTTTAATAATGTTATTCTTTTCATTTTTTATTTGAAGAATATATGTTCCAACAGGAAGATAACTTAAATCTATCTGCTGAACCGTGTTTGCGGTGCTGATAGGTTGAAAAAACATCTGTTGACCCGACAATGAATACAAAGCAAGCTCCGCATCGGATATATTCTTAATATCAATGTTGATCAGCCCGTTGGCAGGATTTGGAAAGATATTCACAAAAGAATTATTTTCAATGACGCCGATACTGATTGAGTTGTCAATTAAAACCTGAACGCTGTCTAAGCCGATATCGGTGGTGCCAAAATCGGATAATGCCCGGAAACGGACCACGGCAGTCGGTGTTGTTGATGTTCCCAGTGAAATATGATGATATGCCCAGCCGGATGATGTGGAAAGGGTTACCACCGTATTGAAAGTCATTCCGCCATTTTCCGAAAGCAGTATGCATAAGGAATCGTTGCCGCTTTCATTATAGTACCAGAAGTTCAGGGCTTTGTATCCCGGAGGGGTAAAATTCAGGCAAAGGTCTAAATTCCCTGCCGATCCGGCACACACATCAAACGTATGAAACCTGGCCGAATGTGAAGCGCTGTCGTTCCCGGCAGGAAGGTAGTTGCCTGAATTTAAGCTTATCCATCCCGCGGTAAATCCCTCATCGTCTCTGCGCCATGAATTGTTACCGTGTTCGGGGGTATTGTCCCAGAATATAGACGGCACATCATTTGAATCTTTTTTA
Source organism: Bacteroidales bacterium (assembly GCA_035353775.1). Taxonomy (GTDB): domain Bacteria; phylum Bacteroidota; class Bacteroidia; order Bacteroidales; family CAIWKO01; genus CAIWKO01. The sequence goes on from DAOQAF010000006.1 coordinate 19,799, forward strand.
TTGATCCACACCCCGTCAAAATTTTCCTCAAAAGGCAGCAGGGCATAGGCTTTTGCCCATATTTCTTTTATAATGGTATCGTTAGCATTATTAATATCAATATTCGAATTCGGGTATTGGGTCCAGGCTTTTATGGTATACATGCCACCATTTAAAAAATTATAGTTCCCGATAGTGATAGGGCCATCAATAGCGTTGGTTGCCAGGCCTCCGCTGTTTAAATAAATAAATGGAGTACACAATACCCCATTAACGGACCATCCCACGGTGGTGGAGTTCAGATTGGCTGTACCAAAATTTTTAAGGCTTACAGAAACGGGATTTGACCCGGTATTAGCAAAAGAATCAGGAATATTTATTGCTGAAACACCCGCATCATTAGGGCCGGTAACATTAACTAAAAGATCATCGATCAGGATATCGTAACCAAAAACACTCGTAGCTTTCAGAATGATATAGTTTTCAGGGCCATTAAATGATGACGGAATATTGAATGAATATTTATACCAGCCGGTTGTTGTTTCAACAGGCGGCAACCCTTTGTAGCGGATGATTTTCCCGAGATGGGCAGCTCCTGCAAGAATGGACGTATCGTTGATGTAGATATCCAGACTGTCGTATTTTGTCGGGTAGCTATTATCTCTGAAGATCCAAAAAGATATTATTGCGGAATTTATGCCCGTTCCTGAAAGGTCAAGCGCCGGTGTGACGAGTATAGCTGATTTTCCGGCACAAAGATTATAACCGAAATATCTTGCAAATCCAGCTCCGGAATGTGGTGTACAAACAGCATCGGTTCCGATAGTGGTTCTGTCCCACACGGATTTTGAGCCATTGCCGCTTATCTGTTTATTTATCCAGCCGGCAGGGGGAAACGTGATCGAATCAAATGATTCGTTCAACAGAATCTGCGCCGGAGATAGATAAAAAATAAAAAGTGAAGACAGAATTAGAATTAGTTTTTTCATCTGATGAACATTTCAACATGAAGGAAAATATTTGCAAAATTACAAAAATTTTTACCCTGCGTCCTAACATTCTGTTGTAAAAAAAACACACATATAAGCCTGCAAAAAGGAATAGGTAAGATTATGACAACAGCCAAGAAAAGAATATTTATTCTTTCATGAATTTTATGGCTGAAGCATCATTGTTGTTGCCCGCCCTGACAAAATAGACGCCGGCTGCGAAGCTGCTGACATTTATCTCCTCTTTTGACTGGCGCATGGCCTGTATTAAAAGAAGTCGCCCGCTGAGATCGTAAAAGGATAAAGATGTTTCCCCTGTGAATGCAGGCAGTTCTATGGTCAGGAAATCTTTTACCAGGCCGGGACTAAGAATAATGGGATTGATGATATTTTTCATACCTGGCATCCCGCTAAGCTGCGAAACATCAAAAAAAACCGTGTCAGAAACCCACTGAGAAAAAGGTGTGCAGGGCCTTTCGCCCGAACCGGCATTCAGGTTGACGATCACCGAGTAACTTCCGGCAGGAAGAGGTCCTCCGACAGGTATGGTATCGTTATGCGGACATATTACTGTAAGCATACCCACACAGTTCACAATGTGATACGTATATTCAAATCCGTTCTGAACCTGATTCAGGATGTACCAGTCAGCACATCCGCCCGAGGGAAACTGGGCTTCAACGATTACCTGAACATTGTCTGCGGTAGTGGGGGCGGCCGGAACAACATGCATCGCGGTTATCCACTGGGATTGTACATGATGCACCGTGAAAATCATGGCTATTATACAAATCATCTTTTTCATAGTGATTGCCTTATATAAGTAAAGACCTGATCATTTGTATTTTGGTTGCTTATCCGGCAAACAATTCTGGGAAAATTCTGATGATCGTTTATGCCCCGAGTACTTTAAGTGCCTCATAAACCAGGAATGCCGGCCAGACCAGCGCCTTTAAAAAGCCGAGAACCCCAATCCAGAAGCCCGTTGCCATTGAAATATAATAAACGGCGGCTCCGATAACACCTAAGCCATAAATGGCGCCTGAGGGCGCATTACTGTTGTAGTTTTTTTTCATGTTTTCCTCCAAAAATATTATTGGTTACTAAGAAATTGTTTCTAAGTTACGAATTTTCCTCAAGCGGAACAAAAACTTTTTTATTACCTATTATTTTTCAGCGATGACAAGCATCTCAAAATCCTCAGTAGTTAGTGGGTCGTTACGTGAGTAGGCGCCAAGCTTTGCCCCGAAGATGCCTATCTTATTGTATCCGAGTGATTTTAACAACCAGGTAATTTCGCTTGGAACATAATATCTCTCATTACATTCGACCGTTTTTTTATTACCCAGGTCGTCTTCGATTTCAGTGATATTTTTATCACGGAATGTCATCAGGTCAAACGTATTACTGCGGTAGGTAGCATTTCCGCCTTCTGATGCGGAAGCACAGAATTCTTCAACAGAATGATATAAGGGGAACAAGCCGTTCAACGTGGTGAAGATGAGTTTTCCACGATCATTCAATGATTTTGTAACATTTTTCAAAATTTCAAAATTCATCTCATCCGTTTCCATCAAAGAAAAACCACCTTCGCAGAGCATGATAGCCATATCGAACTCATTATTAAAAGGCAGCGCCCTTGCATCATGCTTCAGAAAAGAGATGTTCAGGCCATTTTTAACTGCTTTTTCCCGTGCTGCGGCTAGTTGTGTTTCCGACAAGTCAATTCCGGTGACAGAATACCCCCTTTTTGTTAATTCTATCGAATGCCGCCCCGTTCCACAGCCCACATCCAATATTCTCAAAGATTTGTCGCTGTTGAGTTCCTTTTCAAGAAAATCACATTCGCCGATAGTGCCCTGTGTAAAACACTCTTTGTCGTATTTCCCGGCATAGTTTTCAAAAATTGTTTCGTACCATTGTTTCTGATTCATAATTCCCCCTTTGATTAATTATAATGATCGCTGTACAACAAAGTTCAGCCCTTGATACATTCTTTATTAATGCCCTGGCTGTTTACTGTTTTATCAACTTTTTGGTAATAACATGCTCTCCCGTATATATTTTTATGAGATAGAGGCCTCTTTCCAATTTATCAATGTTTATGACCGTTTCCGAAGCATGCAACACATAACTTTTAATAACCCGGCCTTGAATATCTGTCAGTTCAATTTTACTGTTTTTATGACCGGATGTTATTATTGAGACCTTGTCATTTGCGGGATTCGGAGAAATTGTAATAATTATATTTTGACTGAGTTCTGTTTCGTTGATCCCGGTGCTAAAATCATAAACATAAAGTCCGTGTGCTGTCCCCGCGTATAAATGCATGGTATCAGCGGGACTTTGGGCAAGGCAGAAAACCACACTGTCGCCCAGGCCTGTATTGATGGTTTGCCAGCTTGCGCCCCCGTCAATGGTTCTTTTCACACCACGGCCTGAATCTGCCGCAAATACTGTATTCGGATCACGAGGATTCACGAGGATATCGGTAATAAACGGCCAATACTCAGACAGAATCCAGGTAGCCCCATTATCGTCTGAGTGATACATCCCGTCGGACCAGCTGCCTCCGCCACTTGCTGCCCACATACTGGAACCTCCATAAAGTTGAGAAGCAGAAATTGAAGGAATAACGGCATTCGTAGCCATATTTGAAGGATGCCAGTATTCTTCCGGCGAATTTAACAAGATATGATCCGGATAATAAAATATTCCTCCTTCCGTTCCTGCAATATATACGACAACGGGATCTTCGGGTATTCCCGGGGGATATGCAACAGCAAGTGAAAGAACGTTCATGTTATTCAGGCTGTCATTTATCTGGGCCCAGTTGATCCCGTTATCAGTGCTTCGGTATACGCCGCCGGCCTTTGTTCCTGCAATGAACATCCCGCCAAATTCCACCCTCACCAACGAAGTAGCCAAAGACAAAGTTGCAAAACCATTCCAACTGTTCCCGCTGTCGGCAGATCTGAATAAGCCATCGCTAAGAGAGCCTGTTCCTAAGCTTGCATACATGGTATCAGGATCCTGAGGATGAAAAATCACTGAATTATATGGATTGTACGCAACGGTATCCCAACTCAACCCCCCATCGGATGACTTATAAAGATATCCCGAATAGCCTTTGTCAGACACAAATATCAGGTTGGGGTTTGTCGGGTGTACGGCAACGGCGCCAATCTGTTTGTCAGGGAATCCTAAAAAGGTCCAATGCTGGGAATAGGTAACAATTCCTGCACAGATAAAACATAAAAATAAAATTTGTTTTTTCATGATTTCTCTTGTCTTAAATATTATAATGCAAATTAATAAATTTTTATCAGGAAGCTATAAAAACACATTGAAAAAAATATTTTTTTAATTATTATTTGAGTGGTTGACCATATGTTACGGTGCGCTGCACCTTACTTTTTTTACGGGTACCACTACTTAAAAATATTTCGGGGCGCTGCCCCTTTTGACTTTTATTTCTTAGTCTTGTTTTCAAGAAAACGCTGTTCCTCTCCTTACCTACAGTAACCATTTTTTTAATAGCACCTCAAAAAAAGAAATCGCCATATTTTTTCAAATTTTTCACCAACTTAGTATGCCGATATGGTATCTGATGCAGGTCAGATAAATTACACTATTTTAATACGCTATCAGCCTGTCCGACCGCCAGCGGAACACGCGGGCGTTATATTATTAGGCACTTTGGAGTATATCAGACAGCGTAACGGGAAATCTTTTGCAACCAGGAACAACAGTACAAAAAATATTCACGACTTATTTCGGACCCTCAAACCGTAAAGAAAAAAATAAAATATTTTCAATTAACGTATCAATTTATTTATATTTGTATCAATGGAAAAAGCAGTGTAAACTATTGCGGGCAAATAATTGTCGGGTGTACCGCTCTTTGTTGGTTTTTGTGTCTGTTTTTTCTGAAAAAGATACTGATCAATAAAACAAAAAATATCAACTTATTATGGCCGATAATGACAAAACCCATTTGTACGGAGAGGATACAAACGATAAAACCGGGACGTACAACAGCGAGGATGCTGACGCCGGGAAAACAGGAACTTATAATTCTGAAGAAGAAAAAATCAAAAAAACATCCCAGGGTATCAGTATTGGTGATAAAATCAACATCAGGAATAACGAATACATTGTCATGAAAGTGCTTTCTGAGGAATCTGGCGAAGCAAACGTATATCAGATCGAGGATGTCTCCGGAAATAAATATGCTTTGAAATTGTATTTTGAATTTAAGTCAGAAGCAGAAGAGCCTAATGGTGTTGCTCTTGAAAGAATACTAAATCTGGTCGATCCCGACATATTAAGTCTTATTGATTATGGCATTGGAAATGAAAAATACAACGATAAATATTGTTACGAAATTTCGGATCTTGCAGCAGGTGGAAATATTCTTGATGTTGCAGATTTCAAAAACAAATATACTCCTGATTTTATTGAAAAAAAAATTATCCCACAGCTATTCCTTGCCATTACCAAGTTGCATGAATATAAAATATACCATTGCGATCTTAAACCGAGCAACATCCTTTTCAAAGATAAAGAACAGAGCGACATCATTCTGGGCGATTATGGGTCAGCCAAGGCCTATGACCTGAAATCAGAAAAATCCCTGCGCAAGTCAACCACGATCAAAGGAACCGAGTTTTATCTGCCCCCCGAACAGGCAAGAGGCATTGTTTCTGAAAAAAACGACTATTATTCGTTCGGGATGATATTGCTTCATTTGACGTATCCGGAATCACTGACAACTGATAATTATCGTGAAATCGACAAGGACAAATTTGAACAGATCGTCGAACGGCAGTATAACCTCAAACCAATCATTGAGTTTAACCCTGCCCTGAAAAGACTAAATACTTTAATAGAAGGCCTTACACTGATTAATCATATTAACCGATGGGGCTCAGATGAAATTAAAAAATGGCTGGACGGAGAAGATATGGAGGTGGCCTACCATTCCAACGAGGCTCCGGAGGCAGAACCACTGGTAATAGGGCCTCTCGTAATTTCTTCTGCGGAAGAATTCATAAATTATATCAATTCAAAAAGCACATGGTTTGAGGATCTGTTTGAAGACCCTGATGTATATAAACTTATCAAAGACTGGCTGGACAGGTATATCGGCATACCCGACCGTAAAAGATTTGATAAAGTGGTAAGCATTTACAAGCTTTCAGGAAAACTTATTCTGAACGCCGCCATAACTTTGTTTTTGTTGCCGCAAAAGCCTCTCAAATTTGAAAACCAAAGTTTCGATTTTTTCAATACAGAAAACATTTCTGAAACAGTATCTGGCTACATTGCATTAATCGACAGCATTTATCAAACTTCCACCGCTGAGCGGCTAAATTTGTATTTTTTTCAATTGGAATACACGTTGAAATCTTTGCATTATATACATCCTGAAAGTAAAGCCATACTTGCTCTCATAAACAAACTATACAATTACATCCCTGATTTTAAACAACTGCCTGAGGAATTCGATTTCAAAACATTATTGCCGGCACAGATCATTCCTGCAAAAGGAAAATGTGATTATGAATTCATGATTAAAATTTTCTATGCTTTCAATGAAAAAAGGGCGTACCCCGATAATGAGGATAAACCTATTGAGACATCTGAAGAATTGGCACTTTTTTATTTAAAAAACAAAAACTTCTATGATAATAAATTCCACGTTTTCGAAAGGAATGTACTACTGAAGAATTTGAGTTTACATCATCTGGTCGGCCTGAAACTGCCTGAACTTGCCTCCGGTATTCTTTCCAACTATGCAGAAACCATCATAAATATTGAACACATTTCGTTCGAGAAAACCTGTAATGTTCATTACTCAGCCGGTATCTCCCTGGATGGTTATTTAAAACAAAATGGCATTAATGAAGCTATTCCACAGAATAAAGAACTGGTTTTTATTTATGCGGAAAAGAACAAGTTATCCTCCAATAGTGCTGCGAAATCATTTATTGAATATTTGAAAACAAATCACAAAACAATGAATATATCAGCAGAATCAATGGAAAACGCAAGAAGAACCTTTATAAAAGAGCATAAAAAATATTTTCTTGTTAATAATATTGTGATGGCCGTTTCGGCAGTTTTAATTATTGTTATCATCGCAGCAATATTCGCCAAACTTTAAATTTTTTCTATTAGTAATCCTTAAATAATTTTTTTATGAGTGGCGTTAAAATGATACGTTATTATACCATGGCTGCTTTCGATGGCGAACTCAACAAGTTTATGATGATGCAGTCGCGGTTAGAAAAAATGTGTACCCAATTGAAGCAGGCAGCCATTCATGATGAAGAACTCAACATACACTTTGACTGTAGCGACAGTTATAAAAAATTATCTTCGGAAATTGAAAAAGCGCTGGTTCCATTGGTTTTTAATTACGAAGGCAGATTTAATGAAAGAACGCACGACCTGATTGAAAATAAAATCAACGAACGAGCGCAAAAATTATCAGAGGTCCTTGATAAAGCCGATGCGGTAATGTCAGACTTTAAGAGTAAACAAAAAGATTATGACTCATTTATTGATTACAAGCTGTTTGTTAAAAATGCCCAGGCTTCATTCGAAAATTACAAGGCTGATTTAAATGAAAATCTTGAAAAAAGTTTTGCAAAAGAAAATTCCGCCTTGCTGGAGGAGGCAAAAAAGAAATATGGCGTTATTGCTTATGAACAGGAAAGTAAAGGTTTTGACTGGGGTTTCGACAAAATAGCGGATGCGGAAAAAAATACGATAGTCAACCATGTGCTCGCAAAAGAAGACCAGATAAAAGACATAAAACGGGAAATGCTCGATAAAATCATTGCTTCAGACAGCGAACAAAAGATTACCACCAACCTGAAAAAGAATCAGGATAAACCCTCCGATGAAGTAAACAAGATATCACAAAAAATTCAACTGCTGATAAACAATTGTAATGAAAAAACCATCACCAGCAATTATATAGCGCAATTCAACAAGCTTAAACAAAGTGAAAGCATGAACGACCTGTTCTTTTATCAGGAATTGCATGACAGAATCCTCGAAAATGAGACAACCCGCAAATACAAACTTTTTATTAATGATATTATTGCCAGCCTGAATACCGTTAAAACAGACAGCACGCTGAGCCAGGACAAAAATTTTCTGCTACAAAAAGCATTAAGGATGATAAATAATTCAAAGGTCAGAGAGAATGAAATTAACGATTTAAAAAAAGAAAATGAATTGTTTTTCAAAAAGAACCGTCTTGCTGCTGAAAAGGCCGAAATCAAAAAGAAAGAACAGCTTTTTGTGAAAAGTCAGATCATTCTTAATTTCGAAAACCTGGGATATGAAGTCATGGATGACCTTAAGGTAATAGATTTTGAAAAAGAGAATGATTTCTACCTTAAAGTCCCCGGGCAGGAAAACCTGATTAACATCAAGTTCAATGATGATGGTACGTTCAGGTATCTTTTTGAAATACCGGAAAAAAAAGACGACTTAAGCGTGGATGCGCAAAAAATGAAATTGCATGAGATGAGCACAACGTGCGGCGATTTTAAGACAATACTCGACGATCTCAGAAAAATGGGAGTAGCCGTAGATATTAAAGACGAAAAACCCGTTGAACTAAATTCAATAATCACCATTCCCGAATCTGTAAGCACAAAACTAAAATCTAAGATAAACCAGACACAACACAAGCAACAAATTAAAAAACTTTATTTAGAATAATATGGAAACAAAAAATATTTTTCCCGCATGGCTGCAGGATTTTAAGCGTTTTCAGGCTTTAAAATCTCAGATATACCTTTTCGGCAACATTTATGATTGCTATTACTTTCCTGTCAATTATAAAGAGGCGAAAGATGAATCGGAGCTGAAATATGCCAAATTTAATGACATACGCGAATTGTTGCAAAAATATCTGTTGTTGCAGAATTTTGAGATAATAAGCTATTTCGATGTGATTGACGGCATCAGTTTAACTTCTGCCGATGGAAAAACCTCACTGGATAATGTCTGTGCTTCACTGCAGCTTAAAAACTGTGACGCAGAAGCTTATCTGAAAAATGCAAGAGCGAAAAAACTTGATGATGCCATTGCTTTTTACCGGGAACTTATGAGCAATACAAATAAGCTCTCTGCCTGTATCATTAATTTTGCCTCGCGTTTTACCTCCAATCCCAATGCACTGGAAGAAACGGTAAAACCTACTTTTCTAAAAATGATAAAAGCCGCCCAGGAATCGTTTGTTTTTTCTGATAAGGACGGAATGCGGAACATTATCATTTTGATCTGCGACAAACTGAACGATGTGCCAGCATGGATGCTCATTGAAAACCCGCTGACAAAAGAAATAAATGTTTGTAAGCCAAGCAGGGAAGAACGTGAACGTTTTTTCTATCAGCGCAACAATTTGTTTTATTCTGAAGGACAGGAGCCCGATCTGAAAGAAATCGGAAAGGTATTTCCCGACCTCACGGAAGGATTCCCGAATCGTGAACTCGAAAACCTGATTACCATTTCGAAGCAGGAAAAAATGCACATCAACAGGATGAAAGAAATTATTGAACTTTTCAAATATGGTGTAAAAGAAAACCCCTGGGAAAAACTTGATTTTTCAAAAGTTGAAGATGCCGGGAGTGAGCTTCGCAAAAGAGTAATGGGCCAGGAAAAAGCAATCGGAAAAGCTGTTGAGATCGTCCGCCGCTCAAAACTCGGGATGGATTCCATCGACAAAACCCGTCCGTCCAATAAGCCCAAAGGGGTACTGTTCTTTGCCGGGCCCACCGGCACCGGAAAAACAGAACTTGCAAAATCGCTGGCTGAATTGATCTTCAGCGATGAGGATGCCATGATACGTTTTGACATGAGTGAATATAACGACAGCAACTCCGACGTAAAACTTATCGGCAGCCCTCCCGGTTATGTCGGCTATGAAGCCGGAGGACAACTTACCGATGCCGTCCGTAAAAAACCTTTCAGCATTTTATTGTTTGATGAAATTGAAAAGGCACATCCGAAAGTATTTGATAAGTTTTTGCAAATACTTGACGACGGAAGGCTTACAGACGGAAAAGGAGAAACCGCATATTTCTCGCAGTCGCTCATCGTGTTTACCAGTAACCTTGGCATGTATAAAGATGACGGCTCCAGCAAAAGAACACCATATGTCCTGTATAGCGATGATTACAAAACCATTGAAAAAAAGATAAAAGATGAGATAAAATCATTTTTCGGGAGCACCCTGGGACGCCCGGAAATATTTAACCGCTTTGGTGATAATTTTGTGGTTTTCGATTTTATAAGACCCGAGATCGCAGCGAAGATCATTATTAAAAATCTGAACGTGATAAAGGAAAACCTGAAAAAACTTAAAAATATTGATTTTTCATTCGACAATGATTTTGTGGCTGAATTCTTAAAACAATGTGCCGATGATAATCTCGAAATGGGCGGACGTGGTATCGTAAACAGGATAGAAACCCACATAAAAAACGGATTGACAAATTTCATGTTTGAAAGCCGTAAGGTTGAAAATTGCGCTATATCAGTAAAAATCGTCGATTCCAAAGTTGTTTTTGAATGATCTGGCATCTGAATAAAATACAATATCCCGTTTACAATTTAGGTCCCGGTAAACGGATGGGAATATGGGTGCAGGGATGCAGTATCCATTGCGAAGCCTGTATCAATAAATCCACATGGCCTCACGAACAAGGGAAAAAGTTTCCTGTCGTCAGCATTTATAACCTGGTTGATATGATCTGTAAAGATTACGACGGGATCACGATCACGGGCGGCGAACCTTTTGATCAATATCCGCAGCTTATGGCTTTTGCTTACCTGGTGAAAAGAAAAACCTCGCTGAACATCTTGTGTTATTCGGGATATTATATAGATGAATTGGAGCAAAAATATCCTGACAAAGCTTTTTACAATTGCATTGATTTATTAATTGATGGCAGGTATGAGAAAGATCTTTCTTCATCAAATTCGCTGAAAGGGTCGGAAAATCAGAATATTTATGAATTCAAAGATAAAAAACCCGCCAAAACAAATTTAAACAATACCGGCAAAACATGGTCAGTCGGACATGAAAAAGACACGGTGTACATGGCCGGGATACCGGCTCAAAACGAAATGGAACGTGTTGTCAATAATTTGTCGTCGAAGGGTATTCATATTAAAATCGTTTAATTCATTTTAGTAATATGTTTCAGATCATTTGTCCTACCTGCTTGAATCGAAACTCATTCGAAACTGTCGAAAAAAAACCGGCGGAATGTTTTTTTTGCTTTACAAAATTTGACGATGCTGTAAAAATGGAGGAAACGGCAGATGAAAAGAAAGGCACGCCGTGCGGACTGAAACTTGTGTGCCAGCAAAACTCCGAATCAATCATCATCACTGGTAATTCCTGTATTTTAGGACGCGAAAACACCGGTGCACAATTGTTTTCTAAAATCCTGATAAATGGCAACCCCGTGATAAGCCGGAAACAATGTTCAATAAACTTTGTTGATGGCAACTATTATCTGAAAGATGAAGGCTCGCGAAATGGAACTTTTTACGGGGTTAGTAAAATTGATTGTTCCGTGAATTCGCAGATCATTGAAGACAACAGTATCATCTTTCTGGGGAAAGAAGCATTTTGGATACAATTTCTATATGATGAGCCAAAAGTATCAGAGGCCGGGCAAACAGATGCAAAGGCCGAGGAATCAGGCCCTCCGCACAAATACAGATGTAATGAAGGCTGTGGTTTTGAATCCGAAACCTATTATGATATCTGCCCGAAATGCATGACCAGCAACAGTATGGTGGAAATTCATAAAGATTAACCAGATTACTAAATGATAAAACTATGAAATTCAATATTTGCGGATTCACTCATAAAGGCACAGGCGCTTATACTTCGAACGAAGACAATATATTGGTAAACGGCTCACAGATCAACGAGGGCGACCTTGTTCTTAACAGTCAGGATTCTTGTATCTGTTTTGTTTCCGACGGTGTCGGAGGAAATAATGCAGGTGGTTTTGCGTCGTCTTTTGTGTTGTCAAAGATCAGGGAGCTCGCTCCTGAGCAATTAAAAGATCTGAACAACATACTTTATAAAGTGAACGAAGACCTGCTCGCCGCTTCGGATAAAGAAGCCGGCAAAAGAGGATGTGCCTGCACCTTATCAGGGATGGTAGCCATAGGCGATTTTGTCGACTTTTTTCATGTGGGCGACTCGGAAATCTGGTTGTTGCGAAACGACATGTTCATAAAAGTAACCAAAGACGAAGTGCTTGACGAGGACGATATAAGAAGCCCCCTGACCAATTACTTCGGAGGTATTCAAAACAAACTTAAAATTAAAACGGACTGGGTTAAACCGGAACTGATTATGAACGATGTTTTTCTGTTCTGTTCCGACGGATTGTTCAAATCGCTGAGCGTAAAACTGGTGAAGCCCATACTCTCCTCAACAAAGAACATACAGGAGAAAGTAATGAAACTTCAGGAAAATTGCCTTACGCTCGGCGCTGAAGATAATGTCACCGCTGTGGTAATCGAATTTGCGGGCTATTAACCCAAAATAAATTAAAAAATGACGAATCGTATTTCAAGGATCTCTCAATTACTCGTTTTCAGCCTGCTTGCGCTGGTCAGCATATATGCTTTGTGCTTTATTCAGGACAAAACTACAGCATACCTGATCTTTGCCCTATCGGTGGCCACTTTCATCATATACTTACTATGGCTGATTGTCAGAAAACGCATCAGGCGTAAACGAAATATTCGGATCACACAGGAAACACCCGGGGTTAATGCCAGTATACTGGCAGTTAACGCCACAAAATATAATGTGATGGTATTACAACTGCGTATCGGAGCCCCGGGCCAGGAATACATTACCAGTCTGACAGTTGCTGATTCCGAAGAAAACCGCAACAAATATTCAGCCGGACGCGACATTACTGTTTTTGTTGATCCGGACAACCTGCATCATGTGATCATTCCTGAACCAATAGATGGAAATAAGCCACGAAGGAAGTTCATGTTGCTTTGGATCATCTATTCAATAACCATAGGCGGATCGGTCATATTACCGATCATTCTGGGACTGGCCGATAATTCCGACCGTGATTTTAAAGACATCGCTTTTATTAAGGTAAAAGGGCAACAGGAAAATATCTGGGAGGTTCTTTACGAATCCCCCAAAAAAATATTTATAAATATTTACGACCCACGCACAAATAAGAAGATCAAATCCATTAAAGATAAAAAACGTGAGGAGCTTGACTACTCTACTAATTTCATTATCGTTCAGCAGGATCAGAAAGTTTTTATTATTGGTACCGGAAAGACACCCCTGATCGATGTTTATGATGCCTTATCCTTTGCGAAAATTTCAGACATTAAAACCTTTGAAAAATCAAACAGCTTGCTTGCACAGGGCATTTCAGAAATCAGCAACAAACTGTTTTATTACCTCCCTAATGATGATGGTTTTATCGAGATAACTACAAATGACGGCAATAAGTGCTATTACAACATCCCCGATGATAAATTTTATTATTCTGAAAAGGATCTGGATGAATATGTCAGGAAAACCAATGATGACAGGCTGCTCCGGCAAATGTTCTCATTTGCACTTTCGAAGGTTCCGGAAGCTGTTGACAAACACCAGTTGTATCTTGTTGAAATAAATAGTGAAAAAGGCATAGATCCCTTGCGGACCCTGGCAGGAACCAACAGCCTCCATGTCGATGATTTTAATGACCATGATAATTATTATTACAGCTATTGTAAATTAGTTCCGCTAATGAAAGATAAATTTTTCCTCGAAGGGAAGATCATATATTCAGATGCGTCTATGGTTGTCATACAACATGTAACAGCCATCAACAAAGATGCAAAAGAAATAATAAGCGGGATCGGCAAGAGCGGCAATACCCTATTTACTATCAACCAATCCGATTACCCGAATAGTGATGATATGATCGAAGACCATTATAATCCGAGGAATTATCAAAATCTAAATATTATCAGGTCCGGGGACAACATTATTTTTCTGTTTGCCAAATATGGCGGTTTATGCGTAGAAATTAAAACAGGTATTATTCAATGGAAACTCGAACTATAATGCAAATTCACCTTTCTAAAGTTGCAAAAGCGCTTCTTTTTATCCTGCTGATGCTTATCAGCCTCTATTCTTTTTGTTTTATTGAAAACAAAACATTTTCATATCTGACAGCAGCTCTGGCATTTTTAGTCTTAATCATTTTCATAGTTTATTTATTTGTCCGAAAAAATATCCGGAATAATCGCGACAACAGAATCACACACGAAACACATAAAGTCAATGCCAGAATTTTGGCTGTCAAAATCCAGAAGGCCCACGCCATCCTACAGTTGCTCGTTGAATATCCGGACAAAGAATACGTTTCAAGCCTTATCGTTGATAACACTGAAGAAAACGGGGATAGATATAAAGCCGGACAAAAAATTCCCGTTTTTGTCGACCCGAAAGACCGGCATCATGTTATTATTCCCGAACTGCATAAAACAAACGCTCCCAGGAAAAACATTAACTGGGCCTTATTAATATATATACCGGTGCTTTCCGCCTCGTTTGTTGTACCTTTTATTATAAATCTTTTTGACACCTCCGACCGTAAATTTCAGGACATCGAATGTATTCAGGTTACCGGCAACACGGAAAAAATCTGGGAAGTCCGTTACAAATCTCCCGATAAATTATTTATAAATATTTACGATCCGCTTACCTGTAAGAAGATCAAATCCATCAAAGACAACCTGGAAAATGAACCAGAGAGTTATACCAATTTTAATCTGTGTCTTCAGGATCAAAAAGTATATATCACTGGAACCGGCGACAGGCCTGTAATGGACGTTTATGACGCCCTGACTTTCGAAAAAATTTCAGATCTGGCAACATTTGAAAAATCGAATACGCTCTTTAAACAAGGCATTTCTGATATACAAAGCACAACGGTCTATAGCCAATTTGTTTATGAGGATGTTTATGCTATCACAACCAATGATGGCAACAAATGCTACTACAACATTCCCGATAACATGTTTTATAATACCCAGGAAGAACTGACCGGATATTTTCTGAACGTCTCTCACGACATGCTGATGAGGCAGAAATTTATTTTCGCACTGTCGATCCTTCCGGAAGGTGTTGACAAACACCAGTTGTATCTTATTAAAGCAACCGATACAAGCGGGGTGAGGTCGTTGCTAAGTCTTGCAGGTAATAACCTTAATGTGGAGTATTTTAATTCAAATAAGGGCTATTACTATAAATATTGTGAATTAGTGCCGCTATGCAGCGATCAATATTTTCTGGAAGGCAGGATCATGTACTTTGATTCTTCTATGGTGATCATTCAGCACGTAACGGCAATTAATAAAGATGCCGGGGTGATATTAAGCGGGTTTGATACCAAAGGAAATACGCTGTTCACTATCAAACAGGAGGATTACCCGAATATAAAAGAAATGACGGAAGACGATTTCAGCCCGAGAGATTATCAAAAATTAAATATCGTCAGGTATGATAATAAGGTCGTTATTCTGTTCGGTCATTATGGTGGTTGTTGTATTGATGTAGAGACTGGGAAAATGTTATGGAAACTCGAAATATAAGGGAACACCATCTTTCGAAAGTCACAAAAGCGCTTATTATTATCCTGCTTTTGCTGATCAGCATCTATTCTTATTGTTTTATTAAAAACCCAACCATTGCCTATTGGATCTCATCTTTATCAGTCATCATTCTGATAATTTCCCTGCTTTACTTTTTTGTCAGAAAAAAAATCAGGCACAGGCGCCATATTAAAATTATAGAAACGACTCCGGAAGTTAATGCCAGAATTTTGGCGGTAAATTCCGACAAGCCCGGTATTATTATTTTACAGTTACTTATTACCCACCCAACTAAAGATTATATTGCCAGCCTGATCATCGATAATACAGAACAAAACCGGGCATTAAATTATAAAGCCGGGCAAAATATCCGTGTTTTTATCGATCCTGAAGATGATCATCATATCATATTGCCTGAAGCGTCTCAGGAAAAAAATAAAAAAACTAAAACCAGCTTTTTTATAACAATAATTATTATTGCAGTAAGCTCCGCATCCATGGCCCCGGCCTTTATATCCATGATAGCAGGCGCCTTCGACCAGTCCGACCGGAAATTTCACGACATTGAAATCATTACGGGCAAAGACAAACAGGAAAATATATGGGTAGTCCGTTACAAATCACCGGATAAAATTCATATCAGCATCTACGACCCGCTTACAAATAAAAAAATCAAAACCATAAAAGAAAAAAAAGAAAAAGAGATGGCCTACTCCAGCGGTTTTTTTATTGTTCAGCAGGATCAGAAAGTTTTTATCCTTGGCACCGGAGATGAGCCGTTAATAGACGTTTATGATGCGGTTTCTTTTGAAAAGCTTTCAGACATTAGTACGTTTGAACAAACAAATAAATTCTTTGCCAAAGGCATTTCCGAGATACAAAACGTGAGTCTTTACAACAGATTTTTCAATGATGAAGTTTTTGAAATAACTACAAATGACGGCAACAAATGTTACTACAATGTTACCTGCGATCAATTTTACTATTCCGGAAGAGCATTAAATGAAGTTGTTGAAAAAACAACAGACGGACTGTTGATCCGGCGGAAGTGTGTATTTGCCCTTTCCGTAATTCCCAACGCAGTCGATAAGCATCAGTTGTTTCTGGTTAAAACAACAGATACCGGCAGGATAGGAGCCTTGCAGGGCCTTGCAGGTGCGGATCGGCTGGATATTGATTATTTTAATAAAAACAAGGATACCGGATACAAATATTGTGAATTGAGCGCCCTCTGCCCCGACCTGCATTTTCTGAAAGGCAACATCATATATTCTGATTCTGCGTTAGTGATTATACGCCATGCAACAACCATAAACCGGGACGCTGAAGTATTATTAAGCGGAATTGATATCAATGGGAAAACGCAGTTCACCATTAAACAAGGCGAATACCCGAATATTGAAAAAATGATTGAGGACAATATCGACCTGGCAGATTATCAAGGCATAAAAATTATCAGGCATGATAATAAAATTGTTTTTCTGTTTGGTGAATATGGGGGCTTGAGTGTAGATGTGAAAACGGGGGGAATTCTTTGGAAATTAGAATTGTGAAAAAATATGTCTTGCATACTTTTTTTTGACTGCCCCGTAATGCAAGTTGGGAGGCCACCAAAAAAGTAAGAAGAATTACTTACGCTAAAGCCCGATTCAGCAAAATAAAAAAAATATGTTAAATTTTTTTTATCTGAATTATTAATTTATATATTTGTCGGAAATATTTAATAAGATTTTTATCCGCCGGCAAATGGTTACAATCGCTTACAATTGGGTTTAATAAAAAATCTAATATACGAATATTTATAAGCAACAAAATGGATTGCAGAAATGACATAGATATAGTTGAAATAACAGTAATAGGGCAAGCGTAATAGTTTTGGGCAAGTATAGAAAAAGGCAACTACACAACAGCGGACAAGAGCATTGACAATTTAGTTTGTCTCTTTTTGACAAGACAGACTCGTACTGAAAATAAAAAAGTGGAGGCCAGCGTGCACTATAAAAAACGGGGCGAAACTGAAAAGCCGGATTATTATAAATTCTAAATGAGAAAAATTTACACAATCTTAATTTTGCTTACGGCTCTGAACATCACTGTTGCCCAGAACATGAGTAATATTGAGGATTCCAATAAGGTGAATACGCTTAAAGAACTTGCCTGGAACTACAGATCAACAAATATTGACACGGCTTTAGTTTTAATAAATCATGCGCTTCTATTGGCTGAAAAAATTAAGTGGGAGGCAGGCATAGGCGCATGTTATAATTGTTTAGGCTCGTTATATTTTATTAAAACCAATTATTCCGGTGCATTGGAATCATATAATAAAGCAATGGATAGCTGGAAAAAACTGTTGTCGCAAAACAGTAATCACAGCTATATAATAAAAAAAACACTTGCAACAGTCAATAATATGGGGGCGTTATATTCATCAATGGGTAACTACCCAAAAGCCGTTGAATATTTACTGGTTTCATTGAAGTCCGCCGAAGAAATCAAAGACAGTTTGATTCTTACACAAACGCTGGGCAACCTTGGGAATATATATGTTTTTATGAATGATTATGACAAAGCCATTGAATATTACTTAAAGTCTTTGAAAATTGATGAACAGACAGGCGATTCGATATTAATGGCAAAGGATTATGCGCAACTGGGAATAGCCTATAACAATAAACAAGATTATATAAAATCACTCGATTATTTTAATAAAGCTTTAAATATTCATGAAAAACTTGGCAACACGATTGAAATGGCAGATATTTATTCCAATATGGGTGTTGCTTATGCCGACATGGAGGATTACACTTCGGCTTTAGATTATTATAATAAAACAATGGCTATTTATGAGCAGTTTGACATTAAAGAAGGGCTGGCCCTGACGTACGCCAACATCGGATCCGTGTACAGATATAAGAAAGAATATAAAACTGCGGAAATGTGGCTTTTAAAAGGACTGGCAATTACCGATAGTTTAGATGCGCCCGACATGTTGCAAAGCAATCACCTTGAACTTAGCGAACTCTATGAAATAACCCATGAATACGCTAAGGCGCTTGAACATTATAAAAAAGCAGTTAACATAAAAGATGCTCTTTTCAACCAGGAAAAAGATAAAGAGATCGCGCAAAAAATATTCACATATGAATTTGATAAAAAAGCCGCTGCCGCCGCCGCAGCCCATCAAAAAGAACTGGCTGTAAAAGAAGAAAAATATAAGAATGAACGTATGCTGTCCATATTCGGAGCATGTTTAGCTCTTTTGGCCGGATTTGGATATTTTATTTACGAAAGAAAAAGAAGAAAAGCTGCATTTGATCGAAAAGTTGCCCAGGTGAGCAACGAAATAAATCGATTAAAGCTAAATCCCCACTTTATCAAAAACACCATCGATTTTATTGACGTTTATTATATCCGGAATAACGACAATGTGAACGCATCCGTTTATGTCAACAAACTTCAGAAATTAATGAAGTTGATACTTGAGAATTCCGATAAGGAAGAAATTCGGCTGGAGCAGGAAATAGAAGTACTTGGGCTATACGCAGATTTAATGAATCTGAAAACACAGAATAAAGTCAAATGTACGATAGAATGTGATCACAACATCGACCCGGAACAAATCATGGTACCTTCCACCCTTATACAACCTTTAATAGAGAATGCTTTTAAATATGCATTCAGCGGTATCGAGAACCCCAAATTGGAGGTGAGATATACATTAAAAGATGAAATGCTTTATTGCACAGTGTCGGACAATGGTAATGGAATAAAACAATCAGGGGAAATAGTGTATGATTTAAAAAAGAATCAAACGGGAATAGGTATCCGGCTGATTAAGGAACGCATTGAAATACTCAATAAATTAAGGAAAAGCAAGGGGTTTGTTACTATCTCGGATTTGAAAGGTGAAAAGGATTTGCACGGAACAAAAATAGAACTGATGTTCCCTGTGTCATTTGCATACTAAGACAGACATGTTATGATAAGAGCAATTATAATTGACGATATCGAAATTCAAAGGAACCATCTCAGGAACATAATAGAAAAAGAGCTTTCGGATGTTTTGGAAATAAAAGATACAACAAATAATATTTTGGATGGTATAAGATTAATAAAATTTCATAAACCCGATCTTGTTTTTCTGGATATAGAATTGCCGCCACTTGGAACCGGTTTTGATTTGCTTGCTGCTCTGGGTGAAGAAAATATTGATTTTGATGTTATTTTCACAACACAATTTGATCAATTTGCTATACGAGCTATTAAATTCGGCGCCATTGATTATTTATTAAAGCCCATTGATATAAAAGAATTAAAGTCGACAATTGAAAAATACCAGAATCGTTTGTTGAAAAAAATAAATCTTGAAGTCGTTCAGCAGCATATCCAATCGCCCGACAACCCGGAAAATTCTATAATGCTTAGAAATTTAAATTCAATACCGATAAACGTAAAACTGAAACACATTATCCGTTGCGAAGGTGACGTAAACTATACCAAATTATATCTGCAAAACAGCATTATCGAAACATCGGAAACGCTGAAAGTATATGAAGAAATGTTTAGTAATTATAATTTTTTTATGCGTATTCATAAATCACATTTGGTAAACCTGTTACATATAAAGAAAGTGAAGTATTGCAATGCAAAAGATGGAGGAAAAATAATTATGAGCGATGGCTCAACAGTTGAAATTTCGAGAAGAAAAGCCACCGAATTCCTCGAACGGTATTCGCATTTTAGAAAATAAATTTATGACTGTTGTTTAAAGAAGAATCAATGATATTGCCGTTAAATAGAATTAAATGCCGTTAAATAACCACGCTGAATTTTTTGCTTTTTTTAAGAATAAATTTGTTTCATGATTAAAAAAACATAAATATAATTATCAGATAAACAGCCCGGCCTTGCAGGGCTCTATGCAAGGGGCGGAACTGAAAAGCCAAAAGAGTAGGAAACATAAATAATAAAGAATATGACAAACGATTTTCAAAATGAACGAAGTCAGCCTGGTCAAACGGTTATAGTGAATCAGGTTGTAAAAAAGTCAAATGGTTTGGGAACAGCAGGATTCGTACTTGCATTAATTGCCGTTTGTCTGAGCTGGATTCCGATAGTGCAATTTTTTGGTGCAATTCTATGGTTTCTGGGCTTGTTGTTTTCGTTTATTGCTGTGTTCCGGGCGCCCAGGGGGCTTGCCATAGCAGGTCTGATCATTTCATTGATTGATATTATTATATTAATAGTAGTAATGGGAAGCCTTTTGGGTATATCACAGATGAATTAGAGATAATAAAATTATTAGAAAAAAGTGGAGACCAGAAACCATTAAAAAAACGGGGCGTAACTGAAAAGCCAAATGAGTAGGAAAATAAAAAAATCAATTTATGAAAAAAGTTGTACCACACTATATTATATGTTTATTTTTCATTTTTATCACTTTTAATTTATTAGGACAGTCAGCATCGTTTGAAGAAGTATATTGGACTAATGGCAATGATGAAGCTACAAGTATTATTCAAACTTCTGATGGCGGTTATGCAATAATAGGAAGCACAGATGGCTTTGGATATGGCGGTTATGATGTGCTTCTTATAAAAATTAATTACAAAGGAGACATTGAATGGACAGGTAATTATGGTGGAATAAATAATGATTATGGCAGAGCCATTTCCCCAACCAATGACGGGGGCTATATTATTGCAGGTAATACAAATAGTTATGGTGCTGGCTTAGGTGATATTTTTCTAATTAAAACTGACTCTTTGGGAAATACTATATGGACCAAAACATTTGGCGGAATAAACGATGATGCGGCCAGAGCTGTTTTTGAATTAAACAATGGGGATTTTATTATTGCTGGCTCAACTCTGTCTTTTGGAGCAGGGTTATATGATTTGTATTTAATAAGAACCAATTCCCTGGGTGTTCAAATATGGAGTAAGGCAATTGGAACTTCTTATGATGAAATAGGGCGTGCAATGCAACCTACTTCAGATGGCGGTTTTATAATTGCGGGTTCTACAAATAAATCTGGGAATTATGATGCTTTTTTAGTAAAAACAAACTCTGCTGGAGATACATTGTGGACAAAGAGATACGGTGGAACAGTTGACGATTTTGGCTATGCAGTAATTCAGACTATTGATAAGGGGTATGCACTAACTGGTTTTAATGGTGGTATATTTCTAATAAAAACCGATTCAGTAGGCCAATTATTGTATAATACAACATTATTTACAGGATTGACAGATAATAAGGGATATTCAATAAAACAAACAAATGATCAAGGATTTATTATTAATGGTATAGGAGGAAATATCTATGAAAATGATATTATTATAAAAGCGGATAAATTTGGAGATTTTCAATGGAAAAAAGAATATGGAGCACCCAGTTCTTACTCAGATGCCGGAAATTCAATTATTATTACTAATGATGGTGGTTATATTTCGGCCGGTTATACATACGGTTATACAGGATCGTCTGATTTTTATGTTATTAAAACAGATTCTAATGGTTGTATTTGTCCACAAGTGTCTGCCGGAAATGATATTTGTCTCATTTACGGTAATAGCACTGTATTGAATGGAATTATTAAAAACATGGTGTTTACAAATGATATTATATATAATTGGTATCCCACCATTGGCCTGAATTGTTCAAACTGTCAACACCCAACTGCTTTACCAGGAAATTCAATTTCATATGTTTTAACAGCAAATAATACTTGTTATAGTAGCACAGATACTGTTCATATTACAGTGGGCACCAAACCATTAATTACACCATTAAGCCCTGTTTCTACTTGCTCACCCGACAGTGTTATTCTTGAAGCGGGTGGTGGTTTTTTGCAATATTTATGGTCTCAAGTATATGATACAACCCCAATAGTATGCTTACATGAGTCCGGTATTTATACCGTCCAAGGCAGGGTTGAAGATTGTTGGTTTATATCTGATCCTATAACTGTTATTATTGACACCTGTACAAGCTTAAATAAAACAGCATCTGATGACCTATTAATCTATCCCAATCCCTCAAATAGCATACTCTATATCGAGTTAACAACTACAAGCCAAGACCCCGATGGAAAAATCATGATTTATGATACCCGGGGTAGGCTTCTTAAAAACATTTCAATAGATAAACTGATTACCGCAATCAATATTTCGGATTTTAAAAATGGGCTTTATTTTATTAAAATAGAGAATGAAAAAGAAATAATCATAAATAGATTTATTAAAGAATAATACATACAGTGGAGGCCAGAAACCATTAAAAAAACGGCCTGCCCTGGTAGGATTATCGGGGGGCGTAACTGAAAAGCCAAATGAGAAGGAACAATTTAAATTGTACATTATGAAAAAAATTTACTTATTTATTATAATATTTATTTCAATTAGCACTGTTACTTCTGCTCAAACAAACAAACAGGATGTAATTTATTTAGAAAATGGAAGTATTATTCGGGGTAAAATTACCGAACAGATTTACAATACATCATTAAAAATACAAACTGCTGATAATAATGTTTATTCTTATAATTTGAGCGAAGTTTCTGAAATAAAAAAAGAGCTTGTACCTGTAATAAGAAATAACACCAAGGACACAGTATTTTTGAAAAACGGCAATATCGTTATTGGTGAAATTATTGAACATTTATCTAATAAATCAATAAAAATACAAACTGTAGAAAGCAGCATTTTCGTTTTTATGATGGACGAAATAAAAAAAATGCCAAAAGATGAATCGCAGCCCAAGCAAAATATTGCATCTAACCAAGAAAAGCCACTTTCTTTTAAAATAGATACATTAACGAACCAAAAAATCATTCAGCTCACACAAATAGGATTGCAACCATCAGTGATTATTAATAAAATAAATTCTAGTATTAACATATTTGATGTAAGTACTGACGCATTAATCAAACTTAGTGAGAATAAGGTTGCTTCGGAGGTAATTAATGAAATGATGAAATATAACACACAACAACAAACCATAGCTGCGAGCCAAAAAGACATGAAGGATCCTCTTTCTATGCGTTCACCCGGCATTTATTATTATGATAAAAATGATAAGGAAAAACCAATAAAAAAAATTGACGCTTCGGTATCCAGCAGCGCTCATTCGGGTGGCGGAAGCTTTTATGGTATTGGAGGTTCGAAAGAATTATCAAATATTTCAGGCGGACAAAGTCAAACGCAAATTGAGGAACCATCACTGGTGATTTATTTTTACTTCGAGAAAAATGACCGGCCGGGGGCAAGTAACTGGTGGTTTGCAACAGCTTCAAGTCCAAAAGAATTTGTTTTGGTAAAACTTGATGTTTCCAAAAAGGCGCGCTCGTTCCAAACAGGAGGGTCTACAACCATTGCCGGTTTTGGAGGTAGTAATGCCGGCATACCTGAACGAGATAAAGTTTCTTTTGATTATACGGAAATAGCGGATGGTATTTATAAAGTTACATTTAAACAGGCGCTTAAAGAAGGCGAGTATTGTTTTGTTTATGCGAGTGCCACGCCTTCAATGTTTACTAATGATAAGGTATTTGATTTTGGCATTAAAGTTTACTAGTGTTGTGTTAATTTTAGTATAAAAAATAGGATAGTTAATAATAATCAGAAAATGACAAAAAAATATTATTGATATGAAAAAGAATTTTGTGGTAATTATCTTTATAATTTTTGGCTTTGCTGTTTATGGGCAAAGCAAATCCTTTACCGTCCCTAAAAATATTGATATGATGATAATGAATAGTGAAAATATTCTATCCTTAGGTATCACTAGCAGGAGTGCAAAAAGAAATTATCACCCTTCAACTGATAATAATAAATGGTTATTGAATATTTCCGGTAACTTCTATAAAAAAGGATTTAAAAAGACCGTCGGTAGTGTAATCGGGCAAATTTCAGATACATCTGATTATGAAATTCGGGCTTTTGGCGGTTATACTATTAATAAGTATATTGTAGTCGGTCTTGGAGGGGGTTATTTCTCAGGAACCGCAAAAACCATAAATGTGAACAACGGAATTGAAATGAAATCAATAAATAATCTTTATAAGGCTGCTCTATTTTTTCGTTTTTATCCCTTTGAAAAGATTAAAATCTTTACTGAGGTATTTATTGGACAATCCTGGGGCGACAGAAAAGAAAAATACAATGATATTGTAAACTATTATGATAGTAAAAATCTCAGACTTACTGAAATTGGTATTAGCCCAGGTATTGTTTTATATTCGTTCAAAAAGCTTCATACCAGTATCGAAATAAAATACGGTTGGTTTGGTTATTCGTCAATGACAACAATAAATAAAACCGGAATCAAAGAAAAAATAGTTGTAAATAATTTCAGATTATCGTTAAGACCTGAAACATTTACAGTTGGAATATCTTACAATTTTAAAAATAAAAATTATAAAAAGGAGGAACAAAAATGATTAAAAAATTAACCATAGTGTCTTTGATGGCAATTGTATTGCTCTTTGTTAATTGCAAAAAAACAGAAACAGAACCTGAAATTACCGGAAATGTACAATATTCAGTAATGGTTGTGCCCACTGAAAATTCCGGAATGGGTAAAAACAGTATTATTAAAAAGGGCAAAACTTTATTAAAAACAAAAGGTGATTTGGGCGGATCAGTTAGTAATAAAAGTGTTGCGGCTAATGCTGATCTCTCTGGAACCATAATTACAATAAAGCAAAATGGGAATACAAATACTTACACACTTGCTTCGGAAGATAATGGAACTGCAGTATTTAGAAATATTATTTCGGGAAGTGTTGCCGTTTCAATTGTTTTTCCAAACAATGAGTATACAAATGTTGATTTTGTGGCAGACTTAGCCTCATCGAATCCAGACGATATTATTTATAATGCATCCACAATGATACCCGTATTCCCTTTAACAGGTTCATCTTTATCTGAAATTAAAGGGAAAGTTACATTTGAATCGGATTTGACAAATTTAACTCCTGAAACTTCTGCTAATATTAAAGTTTCCGCGAGTATTGATGTCAATGACCTTTCGTTCGTAAGTACCTATTTAAGTAATAATTCAGGACCCGGCAATATTACGAAAATAGCTTATCATAGCATAGTTATGTCGGGGAATACCGATGCAAATGGTGATTATTCTATTAAAGTACCTTCCACTGCCAATGGATTACCCTATAAATTAATTATCCCTGATTTTCAAGCCGACCAGACATTATTGATGAATACCGTTAATGGACAAATTGTAGAAGGAATGCAGAGTATTAGCACTTTGTATAGTTCTGTTTTTGATGGGGTTCTTGACTATCCGAGTACAGTCCCAAATGCTCCTGGTGCTTATATTCATTTTGGCACACCAACAGGAACCATTGCAGGAAATACCGTTATGACTCAGGCTACAGCATTTATATGGCATAATTCTCTAACCGGCGTTATTGATTCCGTAAAAGTTAATAATCAAGGATCTGGTTATTCTACTGCTCCTAACATTATCATAACAGACCTTACGCATAATGGTCATGGTGCAACTGCAACCGCCACAATTAACCAGGGAAAGGTAACGAATATTTCTCTCACAAATCAAGGATCAGGATACATAAACCCAAAGGTTGATATTATCTATTTTCAATCCGGTTTTACCGCAAAAGGCAGGGTAAATATTGATATGAATGGCGTGATTAATAATGTCACATTGCTGGATGCCAATAATAATCCTGCAAGTGTTTCAGGGATGGGTTATGTCACGGAGCCGACAGTGTCAATTATTCCGGCTATTGCAGGCGTTGGATCTGGCGCAAGTGCTAAAGCAATAATTAATTCATCCGGTCAAATTATGGGCGTGAATTTTAGCAACAAGGGTGGTGGTTATTTTGCTAAAAACCATCCCGAAATTGCGATGCCATTTCAGGTGATACCCTATAATAGTATTTCTGCTGAATCTGGAAACACCTATATAAGAAACATTTATCTCGGAACAGGAAAAAGAATCGTTGAAAATTAACCTAATTATACAAAAGACTAAGAAATAAATATGTACAATTCCAAAAAACAAAAATCATGAAAAAATCTTTTTATTTATTAGTAGCGTTGTTATTATTAATGGCTTCTTGTAAGTCAACATATTATAAACTGGACTATTCGCAGGTTAACCAAACTCAGGTGGTTCTTTCAGAAGGAAATTTTACAGTATTGGGAAGTTTTACCGGCTCCGCAACAGAAAACAAAATGAAGGTGTCGATAAAAAACATGGAAGGTATCCTTGCTATAGCCAAAGCCAACTTATTAGCGAAAGCAAAATCAGCGGGCGTTGAATTGAAAGGCAGCAGAGCTCTAATCAATGTTTCAACCGATATGATAGAAAACAATAAAATGGTAACAGTTACTATTTCGGCTGAAATTATAGAGTTTACAAAATAATATTCTATCACATTATGGGAAATCAGGACCAACAAAAAAAAACGGGCCTGTTCCGCTCAGGCAACAAAAAGCGGGTCGGAACTGAAAAGCAGGCATATTAGAGGACTAATAAAACTTATTACCATGAAAAAAGTTATTATCACAATAATTTTGTTGTTCACTTTTACAATCTTAAATGCAGAACCTGTCAGCAAGGAATTTGCAAGGACTATTGCTGGAAATTACTATATGCATTATGCTCCGCCTGCAATCAAAGACTATTCTATTAATAATGAATTTACTTTTCAAAACGAAAATACAACCACGTTCTATGCATTTGGATTTTCTGCCGGTGGTTTTGTTTTGGTTTCTGCTGATGATGCGGCCATTCCTGTTTTGGGTTATTCGTTTCAGGATGATTTTAGTTCAGATAATCTGCCATCAAATGTCCAGGATTGGCTCCAAAGTTATAGCAAAGAAATTAAGTCAATCATTGATTTGAAAATTTCAAACAATTCAACTCTGGTTGAATGGAATAATTTTTTAAATAATAACTTCCCGAAAGCCTTGGCAGCAGTTTCGCCATTACTTTCCACAACCTGGAATCAGGATTGCTATTATAATGCTTCCTGTCCTTCAGATGCTAGTGGCCCATGCAGTCATGTTTATGCTGGATGTGTTGCCACGGCAATGGCCCAAATTATGAAATACTGGGAATGGCCTGTTACAGGTAACGGTAGTCATACTTATACCCATGCTACCTACGGAACACAAAGTGCAAACTATGGAGCAACCACTTATAACTGGGGCGCAATGCCCGATGATGTAACCTCGTCCAACTCATCAGTTGCCATTCTTCTTAAACATTGTGGTGTGAGCGTGGATATGAATTATGGTTGGGATGGATCGGGAGCTTATAGCAGTGATATTCCCGATGCTTTGATCAATTATTTCGGGTATCAAAACACGGCAACTTATGTTTACCAGTCAGATTACTCTTCCGCTGCCTGGATTAGCCTGTTGAAATCAGAATTAGATGCAGGCCGTCCAATGGAATATTCGGGTAATAATGGTTCAAGCGGACATGCATTTGTTTGCGATGGTTATAATAGTTCCAATTATTTTCATTTTAACTGGGGATGGAGTGGATCATATAATGGCTATTTTTATATTGGAGCGTTAGATCCGGGAAGCCATGCATTTGATTATGATAATGCCGCAGTAATTCATATTGCTCCATCCACAGTATCTCCAAGCCTTGACTGCAACGGTGCAATTAATTTGAGTTGTGGGCAAACTTATAATGGTTCTACTGTTAGTGGTAATTCAAATGTTAGCACCTATGGCTGCATCTCCTGGAATGAATCAGGGCCTGAAATTGTTCATAAAATAACAATCGGGACAGGCGATATTACTGCCACCCTAAGCAATATGACTTCCGATTTAGATGTATTTATTTTAGGGAGTTGCAGCATCTCAGATTGTCTTGCATCTGGGGATAATGACGCAACCATTAGCGGAGCATCAGCAGGAACATATTATATTGTTGTTGATGGTTATAACGGCGCCAGCGATTCCTATTCCTTAAATGTCACATGTACAAGTCCAGCATTGAATTGTAGTGGCGCAATAAATTTAACATGCGGTCAAAACTACAATGGTTCAACAGTAAGCAGCAATAGTAATGTTAGTTCATATAGCGGGAGTGCCTGGGATGAGTCAGGCCCAGAAAAAGTTCATAAATTAACTATTAGTTCATCAAAAAATCTTATTGCAACACTAAGTAATTTAGGTGGTGTTGACCTTGACGTATTTATATTAAGCGCATGCAATGCTTTGGCTTGCCAAACATCTGGCGACAATTCGGCAACTTTTAATAACGCACCGGCAGGAACATATTATTTTGTGGTGGACGGTTACAATGGCGCTAGTGGATCATATACACTTAATGTAACATGCCAATCAGATGGAACTGGAATTGATGATCTGACGAATGATAAATCCATCCAGATTTATCCTAATCCTGCTGAAAGAATGATTACCATAGAGAATTCGAATTTTCAGGAAAATCAAACATTGACAATTTTCAATATTCAAGGTCAGCTACTTATGCAACAACCACTATTGCAACCCAAAACAGAAATTGATATAAGTTTTTTGAAAAAAGGCGTTTATTTTATTAAGGTTTCGAATGAAGCAGATGTTTTGATAAAGAAATTTATAAAAGAATAAATAATTTATGATGGAGACCAGAACCCATTAAAAAAACGGCCTGCCCCGGTAGGATTATCGGGGGGCGTAACCGAAAAGCCAAAAGAGTAGGATAAGCTAAAATCAAAATAATTATGAAAAAATTTTTTATGTTTTCAATGATTTTTATTGCTACATCAGCAATAATTTTTACGGGGTGTAAAAAAAAGCTGTTTTTTAATATTGGTGATGAATATCAGGGAGGGATAATATTCTATATTGATGATACAGACGAGCACGGTTTAATTTGCGCAAAAGCAAATCAGGCAAATAATATTACATGGTTTAATGGTGATGATAATCCAACCTATGCAAGTGGAAGTGGAATCGGGACAGGCAATACGAATACAAACACTATAGTTACCGCATACGGCAATGGTAGTTATGCTGCAAAAATTTGTTATGATTTAGAAATCGACGGATATACAGATTGGTATCTTCCATCTAAAGATGAGCTGCAACTTCTTTTTCAAAATCTTGGTAGTTCAGAGATCGGAAATTTTGGAGTTTGCACTGATTACTGGAGTTCAACAGAACAAATTGACACATACAATTCTCCTGGTGCATGGTGTCAAACTTTTAATTGTGCTGCTGCAAATGGCAACTATCGGTACACGATTACTTCAAAAGCTAACGTGAGGGCGATCAGGGCGTTTTGATTCCGAAGACTGATAAAAGAATAAAATAATTGGAACTGCCTGTATTAATAAAAACGGGCCGAAACCCGAAAAGCAAAATGAGTAGGATATAAGTAATAAATTATAAAAAATGAAAAAATTATTGACAATTATTATTGCAGGAATGATTACATTCAGTGCATGTGGACCAAGCGCTAAAGAAAAAGTTCTTCAAGCCAAACTTGATTCAATCGCCAAGCAAGATTCAATCGCTAAATTTGAGCAAATAGTAAGTTATGATTTTGAGAATCACGGGGACATCAAAGTATTTATTGATGACCTTGCAAAAGCTGTTAACTCCGATGACAAAAACAGCATTGCAAAAATGATTAATTTCCCATTACTAGATAAATGTACCGATTCTTACAGCCAAACACCATCTTTACGTTGTAATGACAATACACAGTTTTTATCAAAATATGATAAAATATTTACAAGTAGTACAAAGGAATCAATAAAGAGCAAAAAATACAGAGGATACCGCTCCGATTTTGAAACCTGTGAGGATGTAATAAAAAAAGGGGAGTATTTGATTGAGGATGTCGGAATGTACATACCTTGCATAAAAAAGGTAAATGAGAAATATAAAATTTATGCACTTAGTTGCTTCCCATAAAAATATTTTCTGTCAATATTGTAATATGGTTACTTTATAAAAACTAAAAACTATATCATGTTCAAACTTGCGACTAACACTTATTAATAATAAAAACAGTGGAGACCAGAACCCATTAAAAAAACGGCCTGCCCCGGTAGGATTATCGGGGGGCTTAACTGAAAAGCCTTATGAGTATAATATTAAACCGATAATTATGATAGCCAAAAACTTAACACAAAAAATCTTAACAATCGTTGCTGCGGCAATAATCCTAGTTTCCTTTTTTCTACCCTGGATTAGCGTATGGGGAATGAATGGTTCGGCAGCAGAAATAATTACTAAAATTGCAGAATCTCTTGAATATATTCACGATTTTGATGAAGATAATTTTTATATACTTCTGCCTTTTCTGTTGCTTGCAATGCCTATTTGTTCCGTCATCATGATCATCATTCAATCGGTAAGCAAAAATGCCAGGGCGCTTCGTTTCCCGAAGATATTCATGATGATTGTGATGCTGCTTTTTCTTGTACTTATAATTTATCTTGAAGAAGAATCAAGAAGCAATGGCAGAGTCATTGAAACGCTGTCAACAGGTTTTTATTTAACCCTCATTAATGTCATCTATTTGTTTGTCACCGTATTCTTTAATTACTCAAAATTTTCGGTCGTGGAATCAAAACCTTCCTTTCAGAAAAACCCTTCTTCAACTATTTATTGTTCAAACTGCGGAAAAAGCGCTCAGACATTATCAAATTTTTGTGAAAATTGCGGAGCAAAATTATAGTTTGATGGATTAATTTTTATTTGCTATTATAATACTGACAAATTATGAAAACATGTGCAAAATGTAATCTCAATTATCCCGATGAAAAAAAGTTTTGTAAAAATTGCGGAGAATCACTGGTTTCTGAATCAAAGCTAAACCCCAAAGATGCAGCTCAAAAATCAGTGTTTGAAGATAAGCTAAGGTTGAACCCTTTGGATACAGGGTTATTAAAAGAATATGCACAATTTCTTTACAATAAACTTCTATTTAAAGATGCAATCACGGTTTTACTTAAAATACTTGCCATTGATGAAAATGATTCTTTTGCGCCCGGCCTGCTTTATAAATCGTACAAGGAAACCGCGAATATTAATGATGCCATAGAGATTGGCCAGCGGTTGTTACAAAGCAAGCCTGACGATATTTTTCTGCTTACAGATTTAGCCGACATGGCCATTCAAGCAGGTAAGGGCAACGAGGCATTGGCTTATCTTGAGCGGATCATTGAAATAAAACCGAATGATAAAGATGTTTGGGTAAAGAAAGCTAACATATTATCACAAATGGATGATGATTTAGTTAAAACCCATGATGCCTGGCTAAAAGTTTATGAATTATCGCCGGATAATATCAAGGCAAAAATGCACATCGGTATTGACGCCTGTAAGGCAAACGATTTTAAAAAAGCTGACGAATTACTTGAATCTGTGATAACCAAAGTGGAAAAAATTGAAGATAAAAATAAGTCGTTGTTTTATTATGTGTATGCATTGATTAAAACACAAGGCTCTGATAAGGCTGTGCGAAAACTAATTAATGAAATCGATTTTTCACCTTTTCATAATTCTTCGGAAGATATGATAAAAAGGGCCCTTGAAGAAATTTATATTTATCGTGCAGAATATGAACTTTCCCAAAAGAATTACGATAAAACAATCGAGATTTTTGAACAGGCTTATCAAATTAATAAAACTGAAAATTGCAGAAAACTATTTGCTATTGCATCGTTTGAAGCAGCTAAATATAAATATGATACTGATGAATTTAAGTCAGCTGGTGACTTTATTGCCAAATCTATTGAATTTTATCCAGATAATGAAGATTACAAATCATTATTTGAAAAAATTAATATTTTAAAAAATTCTGCAAAAAGAAAAGTGAAGTTATATATATTACTAGGGGTATCTGCATGTGTAATTCTTGGCATTGTGCTGGTATATTTTTTGGTTATTATGCCTTATTTGGATGAAAAAAATGTTTGGGAGGAAGCCAAAAAAACTAACACCGTAGAATCATATAGTGCTTATCTTGACAGATATCAGGCATTTGGAAGATACGCGGATGAAGCATATAGAAATATTTACAGAATGGAAGATTCAATAAAGTCAATAGCAATTGCCGACTCAATTGCTGCCGCTGAGCTTGCTAATGAAATAGAGATGAAAGCAACATCTCAACAAAAATTAAATACAGAAACAACTTTAATAATAAAAGGCAATCGGGTAAATATTCGTACAGCCCCATCTACAAACGCTAGTGTAATTATGCAACTCAATACCGGTGATGTTTGCGAAGTGCTCGAAAAAGGTAATTCTGAAAACATAAATGGCATTGTTGATTATTGGTACAAAATAAATTTTAATGGTAAAATCGGATGGGTATTTGGTTCATTCACAAATTTAAGTTCTATAGAATCTCCAACTACGGGAAATATAAAAAGCACAGATAATGGTACAACTTCTTTGAGTTATGGAAATTTTTCATGTGCAAGTAATGAATTTCTTCTCTCAGATAGCCGTGGTAATTACAGGTATTCAAGCAAGGGTATATATATTAAACTTCTAAGCTATGAAAATAATATAAATTATTTTAAACTTACTTTTAGAATTAAAGCTGGGGAAATCAAGGACTTACTGCTATTCGCTACTAGTACATACACTGACTGGAATAATATTATTGATAATAGGTTGTTTATTGTTGATGACCTGGGAAAAAAATATATATCCATTAATGGTTTTGAAGGCGGTAATCAAGTCAAGTTTAATGATCATGTTAAGCAAATAGACTTAAGTCCCACAGAATCAGCTAATATTTCATGCAAATTCCCTGCAATAAATCAACAAGCATCAACAATTAATTTTTATTCTCCTGCATTAGTTGGTTGGCAAGGCGAATGGAAAGTAACAAAAATTACTTTATCAAAATGAATCCCCATTACACTCGCATCCGCAACACATGCAATGGAGATAAAAACACATCTGAAATTCAATTCTTTGAAGTCCCCCTAAGTTTCCCCATTTTTTTCCTCCCAACAATCATCGCATTATTGAAAGTTTCTATCCGTTTTATTTCAGAAAATCCCGCATCCTTCAGCCAGCCTTTGATTTCGCTTTCGGTATAGGTATCGCCGCATTCGGTGGCTACCAGCATATTCATGGCAAACAAAGCGCCACCATAAGGCGATGTCCTGTCCTCGTCCATCACATGATCCTGTATCACTATCTGTCCTCCGGCATTCAGGGCTTCGAAACACTTTTTCACCAATTTTGCATTTTGTTTTGAAGAGTTGATATGGATCACCGCCGAAAGAAACGCCATATCATAGCCGCTGCCGAAGGCATCTTTGTTGTAATCGCCGCAGATAAAACTGAAGCGACAGGTCAATCCTTCGTTTTTTACATATTTTTTTGTAATCGGGATAATGTCGGGCAAATCAAATACCGTTGCTTTGTTTTCGGTATTCCGCTTCACAAAGTCCATGGCATATACACCGGAACCTCCGCCGATATCCAGAAAATGCCTGATGTCTTTCAGGTTTAATTTGTCGAGCACACCTTTGGCCTGCTGTGCGGCCCTCTCGTGCATGGCGCCGATAAAAGCTTCTGAAAAGAGTTCGCTTTTGCGGCTTTCAACTTTGTCACGTTGTGTTTTTCCGGTTCTTACCATTTCGGTCATCGTTGACCAGGTGTCCCACATATTCGCCGTATGCATCAACCCTTGCAAATAGTGCGGACTTTTCTTCGACAAATATTTTCCCGAAAAAACAGTATGGTAAAATTTGTTTTTCTTCTTTTCGAGCAGGCCGATGGCACACAGGGCGTTCATTACGCGATCGGTGGCACGGGCGTCTGTTTTGATTTTTTGGGCTACGAACACAGAACCGGAACCACCGGGAGCTACATGGGTAAAAATATCGAGATCAAAAGCGGTAAGTATCACACGGCTGACACGGAAGCCAAAAAGGATTTCACGAAGTTGTTCGGGAGTGCTTATTTCAATTTTTGTTTTCATAAATTTAATACAGTTTTTCTTTTGATTCGGGGAACATAAAATCCGGAACAGTAAGATAACAAGCGCTGCCGGAGTATAAAAGGCCGTAAGCCGGTGTCTGAAATGGTATCTCAAGATAGTTCATAAAAACCGTTTCCCCCTGAATTTCGTATTCAGCGATCTTTTTAAGACAAAGGCGGCAAACAGAAATAATAAGTTCACGATAATTCAACACTGAAAAAGTATGTGCCGTAATCAGCGTTTCCTGCGGGTTGAAGAGATTTATCAAAGCGGGTACCGAGTTGTATGTTTCCATGATGTACCACGATGTCTTGAGCTTTTTGTTTTTAAATGGGTTTTCACTTTCCTTCAAAAAAATCAGCAACGTCGTTTGTTCCGAAACATATTTTTTCAGGCTGTCTTCGGCAATGTTATTTATTGTAAAATCCAGGGGGCTTTCCGTGGTGCCTTTCAGTATTTCCATTGTTTGAATGGTGCATATCCAAAGGTTGTTTCCGGCCTCTGCCTTTGCATAACTCTTAAGTTTGCCCGTGGCTATCAGTCCTGCGTCGGCGCAAAGCCATTCAACGCTGTTGCCAATATTAATTTCTGAGCGCGCGTTAAAAAGCGAAAACAAAAACAATACGAATAATCCTGTTTTTTTCATTCGTGGGAATTATTGAAGAGTAAAGATAAAAAATATAAATCTTCCGCAAGTTTTTTTCAATTTTGATGTCTAAATAATCAAAATTCAACGGCGTATTTTTCAAATTATATATTACTGCGACTTTTAACTATTAATTTCTTATTTTCTTATTAATTCAAGTATTTTTGTAAAAATTACTTCACTATTATTTCTGATTATGAATTTTATTAGATTTTTGATAATTCCGATATGCCTGTTATTGCTGATGTCGTGTAAAAACGGCGCCGATAAACAAAAAAAAGAGCCTGCCCCCGTCCCTGTGGATATCATTATTGCCCATGAAGAGAGTTTTCCTAAAACCATAGAGGTAAACGGCAACGTGCTTTCTGAGGACATGGTGGAGCTTCGCCCGGAAATCAGCGGACGCCTCACCTATCTGAACATTCCTGACGGAAGTTCTGTTTCAAAAGGGGCAGTGCTTGCAAAGATCAACGATGCTGAACTGCAGGCACAGCTAAAACAGGTGCAGGTTCAGTTAGATCTGGCAACCAAAACCGAAGAACGCCTGAGAAAACTTTTGGCCATAAACGGCATCAACCAGGCCGACTACGACGAAGCCCTGAGTAAGGTAGATCTTTACAAAGCCAATATCAGTGTCTTAAACACTCAGATCGATAAAACTATCATCAAGGCTCCGTTCAGCGGAAAACTGGGCCTGCGGCAGGTGAGCGCAGGCGCATACGTTACTCCGCAAACGCTTATCGGCACATTGCAACAAACCGATAAAATAAAAATTGATTTTTCAATCCCGGAATCCTACGAAAAGATGATCAGCGTGGGGAAAAATATTGTGATTAAAGCCAACAATTCCGATAATGAGTTAAACGCTGTTATCAGTGCGATTGAGCCCCAGATAAGCACGGCAACCCGAAACCTCAAAGTAAGGGCACGGCTAGGAGAAGGTACGCTGATCCCCGGGGCTTTTGTAAAAGTATATCTGAAAGAAGACTCAAAAGGAATCATTGTCCCTACCAATATTATCATTCCCGATGCCTACTCCAACCAGGTTGTTGTTATAAAAAAGGGGAAAGCAAAATTTGTCAATGTTGAAATAGGGACAAGAACAGCCGATTTCGCCGAGATATCAAGCGGACTTAACGTTGGCGACAGTGTCGTGGTGAGCGGGGTTTTATTTGTAAGGCCCAATGCCACGGTAAAAATAAAAGGAATTAATAAAAGCAGTATTAAAAAATAATTTAGCATTAAAGCACCTGGAGTTTCTAAAAGGCCCGGAGTTAAACAAGCAAAATGAACATTTCTGAACTTTCGATAAACAAACCGATCTTCGCAACGGTAATGAATTTGTTCATTATTTTATTGGGTATTATCGGGTTCACTTTTCTTGGGGTACGAGAATTTCCGGCCATTGACCCGCCGATAGTCTCTGTTTCCACATCATACGCAGGCGCCAATGCCGACATCATCGAAAGTCAGATCACCGAACCGCTTGAAAAAGAAATCAACGGTATCCCCGACATCAGAACGATCACATCATCAAGTTCAGTGGGCAACAGCAGGATCACCGTGGAGTTCAACATTGATGCCGACCTGGAAGCTGCAGCCAACGATGTCCGCGATAAGGTAAGCAGGGCCATGCGGAACCTGCCTAAGGATATTGATGCGGCGCCGGTAGTTTCTAAAGCAGATGCCAGCAGCGAATGGATCATTATGATGGCTATTCAGAGCCCCAGCAAAAGCCTGCTTGAATTGAGCGATTATGCTGAAAATGTTCTTCAGAATAAATTTCAGACCATCCCCGAAGTGAGCGCCGTGAATATTTTTGGCCAGAAACGCCCGGCGATGCGCTTATGGATCGATCCCGACAAAATGAATGCCTACAATATTACATTTAACGATATTTCCGGTATACTGAACAAAGAAAATGTTGAAATCCCTTCCGGAAAGCTCTATGGAAATAAAACGGAATTCACCATCAGGTCCATGGGAAAACTTACCACGGAAGAAGATTTCAGAAACCTGATCATCCGCGAAACCCAGGATGACATTGTACGACTGA
The DNA here is from genome assembly GCA_035353775.1 of Bacteroidales bacterium. Classification (GTDB taxonomy): domain Bacteria; phylum Bacteroidota; class Bacteroidia; order Bacteroidales; family CAIWKO01; genus CAIWKO01. The sequence continues at coordinate 57,135 of DAOQAF010000006.1, forward strand.
GCGATGTGGCCAAAGTGGAAATAGGCCCGGAAACTTACGAACAAAGCTGGAAACTGAACGGTGTAAACGGCGTGGGGCTCGCTATCGTCCCGCAGCCCGGGGCAAATTATATAAACATCTCTGATGAATTCAACAAACGCCTCGAAGAAATAAGAAAATCACAAAAAAGCGACATCATATTTACAACTTTGTTAGATAAGACTACCAATGTCAGACGATCATTGACCGAAGTCAGCGAAACGCTGGCCATATCTTTCGGATTAGTCATCCTGGTCATTCTTTTCTTTTTCAGGAACTGGCTTATCGCCTTGCGGCCATTGATAGATATTCCCATTTCGCTCAGCTCCACTTTTTTCATTATGTATATTGCCGGGTTTTCTATCAATATCCTTACACTGCTGGCCATTATTCTGGCAACAGGGCTGGTGGTGGATGACGGTATCGTTGTTACGGAAAATATTTACCGGAGGATCGAAAGAGGGATACCTGTCAGAAAAGCCGCTATTGACGGCAGCAAAGAAATATTTTTTGTGATCATTGCCACTTCGCTGACTCTTGCCATCGTTTTTATCCCGGTATTATTCCTTCAGGGGTTTGTAGGCAGCTTGTTCCGCGAATTCGGAATTGTGCTGGCCTGTGCAGTTTTAGTTTCCGCCTTTGTTTCACTGACCATCACACCGGTTTTAAACATTTACCTGAATAAAAAGAACGCTCAGCAAACAAAGTTTTACACCAAAACAGAACCTTTTTTCAAAGGAATGGAAAATGGTTATAAAAATTTGATCGAACGTTTTATCAGGCACCGTAGGTATTCCTGGGGAATTGTGGCTGTATGCTTTTTATTGATATTTTTTATCGGAAAAAATATTCAGAGCGAGGTTGCCCCCTTAGAAGATAAAAGCAATATCAATTTGTCGATGACGGGGCCCGAAGGCGCCAGTTATGCCTATATGTCGGAGGTCGGAGACAAGATCAGCAGTTTTATTCTTGACTCCATACCGGAAAACAGTTTCACGACGCTTACTATTCCCGGATACGGAAGTTCCGGATTAAACAGCGGCAGAGGAATGATCGGCCTGGTTCCGGTTTCTGAACGTGACAAATCGCAATCAGAAATAGCAAAAGAATTATCAAAAAAACTTTCACGATTCAAGGATGTCAGGATCTTTCCGATAGAAGAACAGACCATTTCGGTAGGCATGGGTTCCCGGGGATCCTTGCCAGTGCAGTTCGTACTTCAAAATCTTGATTTTGAGAAATTAAAAAGTGTCATCCCGCAATTTCTGGATGAAGCACGGGCAGATAAGACATTTCAAAATGTGGATGTAAATTTAAAATTCAACAAGCCCGAAGTTGATATTACCATCGACAGGATCAAGGCGCGGGAACTCGGACTTACTGTTACGGATATTGCAGAAGTCCTGCAAAGTGCCTTCAGTGGCCGCCGTTTAGCCTATTTCACCATGAACGGAAGACAATACCAGATCATCAGCCAGGTTGCCATGAAAGACCGTCAGGAATCTGCCGATATTTCCAAATTATATGTCCGCAGCAATAAAGGGGATTTGATACCGCTGACGTCCGTGATCAACATTGTTAATAACGCAAATCCGCCGACTATTTATCATTACAACCGTTATAAATCTGCTACGGTTTCGGCTTCGCTGGCTGACGGAAAAACAATAGGCGATGGCGTTGAGGTCATGCAGTCTATCGCTGACAAATTGCTTGACGAGAGTTTCCAGACCTCTCTCAGCGGGCCCTCACGGGATTATGCCGAAAGTTCTTCAAATACGGCCTATGCCTTTATTTTAGCGCTGGTGCTGATCTACCTTGTTTTAGCCGCACAGTTCGAAAGCTTTAAAGATCCGTTGACCATCATGCTGACAGTGCCGCTGGCTATTGCCGGGGCATTCCTCTGTTTATGGGTTTTTGGCCAGACGCTGAATATTTTTTCCGAGATCGGCATGATCATGCTGATCGGGCTGGTCACCAAAAACGGTATCCTGATCGTGGAATTTGCCAATAAAAAAAGAGTTTCGGGCATTCCGAAAAACCAGGCAATTGTCGAAGCGGCAACCCAGCGCTTAAGGCCGATCCTGATGACCAGCCTGGCAACATCGCTGGGCGCACTGCCTATTGCCATCGGCTTTGGTGCGGCATCCACCAGCAGAATCCCGCTTGGCATCGTGATCGTGGGCGGCATATTATTTTCACTGGTGCTTACGTTGTTTGTGATACCGGCTGTGTACACCTATATCTCTGGCAAACACGAAAAAGAAAAAGAAAATGTTGACGATATTGTTACCTAATCAATAAGAATGCTGATGAAAAAATTCGTTTTGTTTTTTTGTTTTTTAATACCATTTTCGGTTTGGGCGCAGCAACCGCTCACACTGGAAATGGCAATTGATTCGGCATTAAAAAACAATTTCGATATCCGCATCGCACGTAACAATGCCGAAATAAACAAGATCAACAACAATTATGGAATCGCCGGAGGGCTGCCGTCGATAAATGCTGCGGTCAGCGATAATGCATCACTATACAACATTCATCAAGAATATAGCGATGGAACTGTTTCAAACGTGAATAATTCTTTGGGCAATAATTTGGGCGCTGAAATATCGGCAAGCATCACCTTGTTTAACGGGCTAAAAGTACTGTCTGCAAAAAAACGGCTGACATACCTGCAGGATCAGGGTTTTTTAGAACTCAACCAGGAGATTCAGAACACGCTCGCGGCCATCATGCTCAAATATTACGACATCATCAGACAGGAAAGTTATCTGAAAATAATCCGAAGCACTATAGATATTTCTCAAAAAAAATCAGAGATCATCAACGAACGGAAAAATGTAGGCCTGGCCAATGATGCAGACGAAATGCAGGCACAGATCGACCTGAACATCTGCCAACAAAATTACAGTTCGCAACAGCTTGTTGTTGAAAATTCAAAGACCGAACTTCTGCAACTGATGAGTGTCAAACAATTTCAGCCGTTTATGATTGATGACAGCACCATAAATATCGACACGGAGATACAGATGGATTCTGTGCTTGTCTTTATTAAAGACAATTACCAGTATTTATCAGCAGAACAACAAATAAAGATCAATGAACAAGTCGCCAAAGAGGTCAGGGCGCTACGTTATCCCTCACTTCAACTGAACACATCCTATGATTTTAATTATAATCAAAACAACAAGGCATACGCTTCTTTATATCGGAGTTACGGGCCTTATGCCGGGCTGAACCTGAAGATCCCGATATTTAACGGCGGCACATACAGGATAAAGCAAAAAGAAGCGCTGCTAAACATCAGCAACGCCAGGCTGCAAAAAGAAAATTTAATGAACGACCTGACTTCTTCGGCATTAAAAACGTACCAAACCTACCAAAATGCACTGACTCAACTGGAGTCTCAACAAGCTTCCTTTGAGTTATCAGAAAAGCTGATGGATCTTGTGTTACAAAAATTTCAGCTAAATCAATCCACGATTCTCGACCTGAAAGCGGCTCAGCAGAGTTACGAAAATTCGGCGTATTTACTGGTCAACCTGCAATATCAGGCCAAAGTTGCCGAGATCGAACTTGAACGCCTGACCAGCAATCTGAAATAATCTTGTCCGATTATTTAGGCTGAAACAATCTTACGATTAGGATTTTTAATCAAAAAAACTCCATGCAATATATCGCAACCATGGGGATTGGTTAATTTTGGCATTATATTGCGGTACG
>DAOQAF010000006.1:60975-84920 GCA_035353775.1 Bacteroidales bacterium
ACCGTAACACACATCCAAATGGCCAATACATATTCACAATCCTATTTTCATTTGGTTTTTGCAGTAAAACACAGGAACGCATTGATTTCCAGGCATTGGAAAAATGATCTGGAAAAATACATAACCGGAATTGTTCAGAATCACAAACATAAGATACTGGCTATAAATGCAATGCCAGACCATATCCACATTTTGATCGGATATAACCTAAACCATTTAATCCCTGATTTGGTTGAAGAAATTAAAACATCAACAAATTCATGGGTTAAACAAAATGGATTTTCAAAATACAAATTTGACTGGCAAAGGGGTTACGGAGCTTTTACCCATTCCCATTCTCAAGTGGATAGGGTTATAAAATATGTTTTGAATCAGGAAACACATCACAAGAAAAAATCATTTAAAGATGAATATCTGGAAATGCTTAAAAACAATGAAATCAAATATTCAGATGAATATGTGTTTGAATTTTTCAATGATATTTCTTCTTTCGATTAGGAATTTTTCGAATAAACTTCGTGCAATATATCGCAACCATGGGGATTGGTTAATTTTGGCATTATATTGCGGTACGATGTACCTTAAATATCCTAAAATAAATTCTCCGGCTATAAATATGACGGTGCGATGCACCTTATATCATTTGCATTCAAAAAAGAAACTTCAGAAAATAAATTAATGGATTCGCATTTTCAATTAATTACGATTCTTTTATCCGAAATATTACTAATTTTATGAAAAAAGAGGTGCAGAGCACCGAAAATATTTATAGAAAAATTAAACACAAACAGAATTAAGGTGCAGAGCACCGTAACACACATCCAAATGGCCAATACATATTCACAATCCTATTTTCATTTGGATTTTTTTCGTTAATATTGGCACTATATTACGCTATGCCTGTCTGCCGAACAGGCAGGCTGTACCTTAAATATCCTAAAATAAATTCTCCGGCTATAAATATGACGGTGCGATGCACCTTATATCATTTGCATTCAAAAAAGAAACTTCAGAAAATAAATTAATGGATTCGCATTTTCAATTAATTACGATTCTTTTATCCGAAATATTACTAATTTTATGAAAAAAGAGGTGCAGAGCACCGAAAATATTTATAGAAAAATTAAACACAAACAGAATTAAGGTGCAGAGCACCGTAACACACATCTGGCAGCATACCAAATTATTATTTGCCATTAATTGAATTCTGATTGAATTTCTATTTTTTTTGTATCTTTATGGTGCAAATTATGTGTGTCAATAATTAACTATCAGTTTTTCCGTTACTAATAGACAACTAAAAAACCAAAGCCAGGGATGATCCGTAAAGTTTTTGCACTTACCGTGTTATTTTTCACGCTTTTGGGCTATACCTATGCCCAGGCGCCCAAATACAGCAACGAATTTTTATCAATAGGCGTCGGCGCCCGTGCGCTCGGAATGTCAAATTCGAATACTTCTTTTGTCAATGATGTTACTTCGGGATACTGGAATCCTGCCGGCCTCACGATGATACCTTCCATGTTCCAGGTGGGACTGATGCATTCAGAGTATTTTGCAGGCATTGCCAAATACGATTACGGCGCGCTGTCGGTGCAGATCGACGATAAAAGCACCGCTGCGTTAACCTTTATACGCTTTGGCGTTGACGACATCCCCAACACTACGGAACTGATCGATGCCCAGGGGAATATTGATTACGACCGTATCACCACTTTTTCGGCTGCCGATTATGCGGTACTTCTCTCCTACGCCCGTAAATCGAAAATTGAAGGCTTGCGCTATGGCGGTAGTGCGAAGATCATTTACCGGAAAGTGGGTTCTTTCGCACATTCATGGGGTTTCGGGTTAGATGTGGGCGTGCAGTATGATCTTAAAAAATGGCATTTCGGCGCCATGGCACGGGATATTACTTCGACCTTCAATGCCTGGAAATACAATCTCAACGACGCCACAAAAGAAGTGTTTACCCGCACAGGTAACGAGATACCTGAAAATTCCCTCGAACTAACATTGCCGCGTCTGAACCTTGGCGCAGCCCGCCGTTTCGATTTCCCGAAAAAGTTTTCCGCGCTCGTTGCAATAGATCTTGATATGACCTTCGACGGTAAACGGAACGTACTCATCAGAAGCAACCCCATTTCTATCGACCCACATGCCGGGCTGGAATTCGGGTATAACGAAATCGTTTTCCTGAGGGGAGGCTTCGGAAACATCCAGAAAGAAACCAACCTTGACGGCAAGAAAAAAATATCTTTTCAACCCAATATCGGGGTGGGTATCGTGATCAAAAAAATTGTAGCTATTGATTATGCTTTTACTGATGTGGGCAATGCCTCCATTGCGCTTTACTCACATGTTTTTTCCGTTAAAATAAATATCAACCGTAAAAAAACTACAGGCGAAGACAAAAACAAACATTAGGGCGAATTTAAATAATGCTTATGAAAAAACTTTTATTTTTTATTTTCATTTTCTCCCTGCTCTTGTATAAACCCATCATTGCACAACAATACGGGAATGAATGGATCAACTATACACAATCGTATTATAAAGTTTATATTCACGAAAACGGCGTTTACCGCATTAATTACAGCGCATTGCTTAATGCCGGATTCCCGGTAGGAAGCGTTAATCCCCGCAATATTCAGGTATTTAATAAAGGTGTCGAACAATATATTTTTATCAGGGGAGAGAGTGATAACATTTTCAATCCCGGCGACTATATTGAGTTTTATGCTGAAAAAAATGATGGTTCGCTTGACACCCCCCTTTATAAAAACCCAGAAGGACAGGCCAACAAAGCATACAGCCTCTTCAGCGATTCCTCAGTTTATTTTATCACATGGAACACCTCGTTCAGCAACCACAGGATGCAACCTGACAACGATGTGAATTTTGCATCGTACAACCCTGCTCCATACATTTTTAAAACATCGCGCGAAAATTACACTTCCGTATATTTTGCAGGAGAAACAAATTCGGGCGGCATCACAGATCCTGAATATACGGCAAACGAGGGCTGGTTTGATAATGGTTTTAATGTCGGACAAAGCATCACGAAAAACATACCGACAACCAACAAATACGCAAGCGGCCCAGTCGCGAGTGTTGAATTTGTTGTTCTGGGCCAATCAAATTTTGCGACAGCCGTCATCGATCATCACCTGAACATTAGCTTTGCAGGGCTGACCATAGACACCCTGTTCTCCGGGTATAAGGTGCTTCGCTATAATTACCAGGTACCTGTTTCACAATTAGGCAGCAGCACCACCCCGTTTGTCTTCAGTTCGGTGAATGATCTCGGGGTGGGTTCCGACAGAAATACCGTGGCCTATATAGAAGTTAAATACCCGCACACCCTGAATCTTGGAGGTAATTCCTCTTTTTATTTTTCAGCGGTTGATGGATTACAGGCAAAATCACTGTTGAATTTCACCAACTTCAATGTTGTTGCGGGCGACACTTCAAGGTTATACGATATAACCAACCACCGGCGCATAAAAGTTGTGTACGATGGCACTGCCTACAAATGCCTGTTGACAAATTCGGGAAACGAAAAATACTGCTACCTTACCTCCGACAATTCCATCAATAGCATAAACAAGATCTATCCCGTTAATGGTGACGCCAAATTTATCAATTATCAGACCATTGCCAACACTGAGTTTACAGACTATTTGATTGTTACCCATCCATCGTTGTTGAATGAAGCTGAAAATTATAAAAATTACCGGAACACAACCGGTTACCATGCCATGACGCTGAATGTAGAACATTTATACGATCAGTTTGGCTACGGGATACTGAAATCATCTTTTTCCATAAGAAATTTTGTAAGGTTTGCTTTTCATTATTTCGGGGAAAAACCCAGAGGCCTGTTCCTCATTGGTAAGGGCTACCGGGCTGCTTCCGACGGCTCCCTTCCGCAATACAGAAAAGACGCATATCACGATGCTTTGACATTAGTGCCCTCTTTTGGCTATCCGCCTTCTGACCTGCTTTTTTCGCAGGGCATCACAGACAGCCTGTACAAGCCGGCAGTAGGAACCGGACGCCTCAGCGCCAGAACTCCCGAAGATGTTGCTATTTACCTTGATAAGATCATCCAATTTGAGCTTGCCCAGCAGACTCCCGAGGAGTGGATGAAAACCATCCTGCATTTTGGCGGTGGTGGTAATGCCCAGGAACAGACCCAGCTTGCTGCCTATTTAAATCATTATAAACAAACTATTGAAGACCCATTATTTGGCGGCGAAGTACAGACGTTCCTGAAAACATCATCCGCACCGATGCAGGCCAATCTGTCAGACTCCCTGAAAACCCTTATAAATAACGGTGTTACCATGATGACTTTCTTCGGACACGCTGCCTCCACAGGGTTTGACGTTTCGGTAGATGTGCCCTCGGAATATCAGAATTACGGCAAATATCCTTTTATCCTTGGCAACTCCTGCTGGGCAGGGGATATTTTTCTGGACACATACAGCACCAGTGAAGAGTTTATCCTCATCGAAGACAAGGGGGCTATCGGCTTTCTGGCATCAATATCCTTAGGGATTCCCTGGGCACTAAATGTTTACTCGGACGAATTATACCACCAGATCAGTTATAAAAGCTACGGAAAGCCTATAGGCGAAATCATAAAAAACACTATTGATTCGTTACAAGGCCCCAACCTGGTATTAAAAGAAAATTGCCTCACCATGGTTTTGCACGGTGACCCGGCGATCATATTAAACTCTTTTGCGAAGCCTGATTATATGATTACGCCTCCCAATGTATATTTTTCACCGCCGCAGGTAACTTCCGACCTTGATTCTTTCAACATCCATATTGTTTCGACAAACATTGGAAGAGCGATCAATGATTCTATAATAGTACAAACTACCCGTACCTTCCCGAATGGAGTTACTACCGTTAATTATTTCAACAAAATAAAAGCGCCATTGTTCAAAGACACGCTCACGATAAAAATCCCCGTCGACGTCGTCAATGGCCCCGGATTGAACAAATTCAGAATTTACCTTGATTGTTACCAAACCATTGAAGAATTATCAGAAATCAATAATATTACGGAGGTTCAACTGATGATCAAGTCATCCGATATCATACCAGTTTATCCCTATAAATATGCCGTGATACCTGCCCTTCCCGTAACTTTAAAAGCCTCCACCAGTGATGCATTTATAGGGCCTTTTGATTATGAATTTCAGCTCGATACCACCGACGCCTTCAACAGCCCCGTAAAACAGACTTTTCATATTAACCAGTCGGGAGGTGTTGTTCCCTGGACACCCACCTACCCAATAACTACCGACAGTATCGTATATTTCTGGCGGGTAAGCATCGACTCAAATGCACAGCACGACTATAACTGGCGTGAAAGTTCGTTTCAATATATCATGGGCAAAAGAGGCTGGGGCCAGGCCCATTTTTTTCAGTTTAAAAACGACGATTATCAATATGTTGCTTATAACAAGCCGCAACGCCGCTTTGATTTTGTAAATGATGAAAAATCCATCACCTGCCAGACAGGATTTTATCCCTATATCGCCTGGCAGGACGAGTATTACAAAGTCAACAATGTGATGAAATTTCAGTGGGCATACATGGGCCCGTCAGGAAACGGAATGATCATCGCGGTCATTGATTCCGTATCCGGAAATCCCTGGCTCAATTATAACATGCCGCAACCGGAAACCGAAGCCGGATGGGAATTTTCATGCAACACTTTTGCTGAACGCGAAGCCATGCGCAACTTCATTAATAACACGGTTCCTGATGGCAATTACATACTTGCTTACAGCCACCGGAATCATAATGCTGAAAGTTACAGCGAAGACCTGTACCAGAGTTTTGAATCGTTCGGAAGCTCTCAAATACGGACATTACCTAACAACATACCCTATATTATTTTTGGCCAAAAAGGAGGCGCCATCGGTTCTGCCCATGAACTACAAGGTTCTGCCATTTCCTCCATCATCAAACTCTACGATAGTGTCAGTTCAAAATGGAATGAAGGATACATTAAATCTGAGCTTATCGGGCCTGCCTCGTCCTGGGGCTCGCTGCACTGGCGGAAAAGACCTTTGGAATCACTGAATACCGATAGTGCAAAACTTTTTGTTTTGGGCATTAAATTCAACGGGCAGACCGATACGTTGATAAAAAACCTCCCCCCCGATTCCTCTGATATTTATAACCTGAGTACAAGGATCAATGCGGCTGTTTATCCCTATCTTAAGCTGGCTGTTTCTATGCGGGATGATTCGTTGCATACTCCCGCCCAAATGCTACGCTGGCAGGTATTGTACGAGGGCGTCCCGGAAACGGCGCTAAACCCTTCTTTTCATTTTATTTTTTACAATGACACCATTGCAGAAGGTGAAAATATTTTGTTCTCTACCGCCACAAAAAACATCAGCGATTATGATATGGACAGCTTGCTTATCAAATATTGGGTGGTGGATAAGAACATGATTATTCATCCTTTAGGCTCTTTCAGGCACAGGCCTCATCCTTCAGGAGATATCCTGATTGACACCATTACCTTTTCTACCAGCAATCTTGGCGGGCTCAACAGTTTGTGGATCGAAGTTAACCCCGATTACGACCAGATTGAACAAACACATTTTAACAATATCGGGGAAATAAAATTTCTGGTCGACAGGGACCGCATCAACCCCATGCTTGATGTAACTTTCGATGGCGTTCATATTTTTGACGGCGATATTGTTTCTTCAAAACCCGAAATACAGATATCCCTCAAAGATGAAAATAAATACCTTGCATTGAACGACACCGCCTGCTTCAGGGTATATTTACAGGCCCCGGGAAGCAGCACCAAGTCAAGGGTTTACTTTATGCAAAACGGCCTTGAAAAACTTCAGTTCATCCCGGCATCCCTGCCCAACAACAGTTGTAAAATTATTTACAATCCTGAATTTTTAACGGATGGCGTTTACCAGTTTTTTGTCGAGGCGCGCGACATCTCGCATAATGAATCGGGTAGCAACGATTACTCCATCTCGTTTGAGGTCATCAACAAACCTTCGATCACCCACGTGATGAATTGGCCGAATCCTTTCAGCACCGCCACACATTTTGTTTTTACCCTTACAGGTTCAGAAGTACCCACCTATTTTAAAATTCAGATACTGACCGTCACCGGCAAGGTCGTCAGGGAAATAGACCTGACAGAACTTGGCCCTATCCACATTGGACGTAATATTACCGAATATGCCTGGAATGGCACCGATGAATTCGGCGACCGCCTTGCCAACGGGGTTTATCTGTACCGTGTGGTAACCCGGTTAAACAATGAAAAGCTCGAACTTCGCGAAACACAGGCCGATCAGTATTTCAAAAAAGAATTCGGCAAAATGTACCTCATTGGAAATTAAGAAATAGCCGGATGTCTAAAGGTATTATATACCGGAACATTTACCTTTATCGCCTCGCAATGAATTTATTGTATGGATTTGCATATAAAAAAAGATTTGAGAAGCTATATCATTTCATTAATGGAAAGTCGGTAAATGAATTTTGTTTCGGCGACCTGTATATTGCTTCTTTTTGCAGAAAAAACAATATCGCCTGGCACGGCTATGAATTTAACACTTCGTTTGTCGGAAGAGCCATCAAAAAGGGATACTCGGCCTCACAGACAGATTTAATACACGAAAACATTATCCCCACACATTCAGATGTGAATCTTGTTATTGGTTCATTATACCATTTTCATGAGAGGCCGGAAAATATCATGAACGCATTGTTTGCAGACACCGGCAGGGTAATTATTTCGGAGCCGGTCAGCAATATCGCATCAAAATCGGATTTCCGGGGTCGGCTTGCCGCAAGGGTATCTGATGCCGGCAGCGGACCGGAATGTTATCGTTTTAACGAGCAATCTCTGATGAAAATAATTGATTTGTCCTGCGAAAAGTATAATTTTACCCTTTATAAAAAAGAATATTTTAAAAAAGACCTGATAATAGTTCTTGATAAATGTCAAACCCTGAGATAAGTATAGTTATTCCGGTATTTAACAGCAGCGGCATTTTACCCGGTTTATACAGCCGTATCAGCATTGCATTGAATGCGATTCCGCACGAAGTACTGTTTGTCAACGATAACAGCGTTGATAAAAGTTGGGATACTTTGGAATCATTAGCCGCAGAAAGCGCCAACATAACAGCTATTGACCTGGTTAAAAATTCCGGTCAGGACAATGCGATCCTTGCCGGATTAAGACATGTGAAAGGAAATTATGTCGTTATTATGGATGACGACCTGCAACATGCCCCGGAAGATATTCCGGCACTTTATGAAAAATGTCTCGATGGCTGCGATGTGTGTTATGCTGCTTATGAAAACAACAAGCATAACTTTATTAAAACAGCAGGCAGTAAATTTAATGGCAGACTTGCCTCATTTTTGCTTAAAAAACCAAAAGATATTTATCTTTCGCCATTCAAGATTATAAGACGGAACATTTCTGATGAGATCGCACGTTTTTCGGGGCCATATCCCTATATTGACGGCATCCTGCTTACCATAACAGGTAATATCTGTCAGATAAAAGTTGAACATCATAAGCGGTTTTCCGGGAAGGGAAATTATAATTTTTACCGTTCGGCTTCTGTGCTGTTCCGCTTGTTTTCAGGATTTTCGGTTATGCCTTTGCGGATCATGACTATGGTCGGTTTATCAATAGTGCTGGTAAGTATCGGGGTGATGTTTTATTATTTGTATGAGCATTTTATTTTAAAAGATATTGTTGAAGGCTGGACGACCATTGTGTTATTGATAATTTTCTTCGGAGGATTAACGATCATGATCCTCGGGCTTATCGGGGAATATATCGCGAGAATATATCTTACATTGAATAACAAGCCACAATACCTGATAAAAAAGATCATTAACAAGTCTGATGGTTAATTATCCTAAAACAAATTTTTTTCAGAAGCCGGGAAAAACTTTTCTTTTTTTTTCTTCCATTGCTGTTATTATCGTCCTCTTCTCCGCAGGCATACCTTTTTTCTGGGATAACGTTTCCATCAGTGAATACATTTGCTTTTATCTTGATGATTCTTTTCAAACGTTAATACCACCTATAGATGCAGATTTCGGCGCGTTAACATTAAACGCATATTATGTGGCCGCTTGCTGTGCCCTGTTCGGCAAGTCGCTGATCGTATGCCATCTGGCAATTGTCCCTTTTGTACTTGGAATATTATGGGAAATAAAAAACATTTCACTGAAATTTATCAAACCGGGATATCTGCCTCTGATCTATTTACTGTTACTGTTCGACCCGGCTTTTATAACACAACTATTATTGATGGGTTATGATATTTATCTATTATATTTTGTGTTATTGGCGATAAGAACATTATTAGAAAAAAAGTATTTTTTATATTCATTAAGCCTTCTTTTTCTTGCTGCTATATCTTTTCGAGCCATGTTTTTCATCCCCGGTTTGGCGCTTATCCATGCGATCCTTTTATTTTTTTATGAGAAAAGCAGGCCCGGAAAGTCCGAGGTGCTGGTGTATATTCCCTGCATCGTCTTTCTGATATGCTGGAGTGTTTTTCATTATGAAAAAACCGGCTGGGTAGCTATAAATCCGGCAAATATTGTCCACAGCACGTTAAATGGATTCCAAATGGGGTTCAGGCAATTTGTTTATGTGATCTGGAAAATAACTGATTCGGGCAGGATAGCGCATTGGCTCTTTTGTATTGTTTGTTTTTTTGCTTTTTATAAAAAATTTCGTTTAGCGAAAAATCTGAAAATAATTATACTCTTTTTATTTATACCTCTTTGTGTAAATTGTATAATTATGATCTTTCTTTCAAATCCTATCGGGCATAAGTATTTTTTACAAACTTTCATTTTCTTAAGCATCCTCACGGTATATTTTATTCAAAAAATCAATTCAAAAAAAATTCAGATCCTGGCCTCTGTGCTGATACTTTTATTTTTATTTACAGGCAACTTTATCTTTTATCCCCAGAAATATGGGAATGCCTGGGAAACGTCCCTGAAAGTCCTGCCCTATTTTTCCATTGAAAAAGACCTTAAAGCGTATGTCAAACAGCAAAACATAAACCCTGAAGAGGTGTTCACCTATTATCCCATCACCAACAATCATAAATATACTTACCTGCAGGATGACTTTGGGTATGCCGACGCGGATAAAATAGAATTGTATAAATGTCCTTATTTTATCGTATCAAATGTATACAACATCAGAAATCCGGAAGAAATTAATAACGCAGCAAAAGACTGGCTGCTGCTAAAACACTTTAGCAAGGGACAGGTTTATATGACACTTTATAAAAACCCGGCCGTTGGTGTTACTGAATAATTTTTAACTTTGTCCCTGCTTAAATCATACAATGAAAAAAGGATATCTGGTTCTGTTAGCCGTACTGAGCGGGGTTCTGCTTTCGCTGGCCTGGCCTGCCCGCGGGTTTCCTTTTTTATTGTTTATCGCTTTTGTTCCCCTTCTTTACATTGAAGATTTTATCGCCAAGAATAAGCACAATTTCATTAAATCAAGCGTGCTTTTCTACGCTTATATCGCTTTTATCGTCTGGAACCTCTTAACAACCTGGTGGATCTATTACTCTACCCTGTTCGGCGCTGCCATGGCCATTATACTGAACTCATTATTCATGGCATTTACATTTTTCATCTATCACCTGATACGGCGCACTGTATTTAAATCGCGCGGCGGATACTACGTTCTGATTTTTTTGTGGATCACCTTTGAGTTTTTGCATCTGGATTGGGACCTGACGTGGTCGTGGCTCAACCTGGGCAACGGATTTGCCAATTACCCGAAGTTCGTCCAATGGTACGAATTCACCGGTGTTTTTGGTGGCGATATCTGGATATTGATCTTTAACATTTTATTTTACAAATTCCTGGTCAGTATATTTGGCAAGTTCAAATCACGAAAAGACGTATACCTTTTCGGCACCACGTCTGTGCTGGTGCTCGTCATCCCCATTGCCGTTTCGCTCACCATGTATTATTCTTATATTGAAAAAGAAAAACCATATAATTGTGTGGTTGTTCAGCCCAATATCGATCCTTATGGAAAATTCACTTCCATATCCGTTGAACAGCAACTTTCTGATATCATCCGGCTTGCAAGGCAAAAAACCAATGATAGCACCGATTTCCTGGTTTGTCCCGAAACAGCTATACCGGAATATATCAATGAAGATGATTTTGATCAATACGCCAGTACTGACAGTTTGAAAGCTCTGATACGTGAGCATCCTGAATTAAAGATCGTCATCGGCATCTCATCTTTCAAAATCTTTAAAGAAGGCGAAGAACTTTCCCGCACCGCACGTTATTCGAAGCGTGGAAATTATTATTACGATGTTTGCAATACGGCTTTGTACCTTGATTCCACATTTATTCCGCAATTTTATCACAAATCGAAACTTGTCCCGGGAGTAGAAATGATGCCTTTCCCGAAACTGCTCAAACCGCTTGAAAAATATGCCATTGATCTTGGCGGCATGACAGGGAGCAACGGCACTCAGGAAGAACGCACCGCTTTTGGAGCAAAAAACAGCCCGGTAAAAGTAGCTCCCGTAATTTGCTATGAATCCATTTATGGTGATTTTATGACCGGATACATCCGGAACGGGGCAAACCTGATCTTTATTATTACCAACGACGGGTGGTGGGAGAATACGGCAGGCCACCGGCAACATTTTCAATATGCCCGGCTGAGGGCCATCGAAACACGCCGCAGTATTGCCAGGGCTGCCAATACAGGAATCTCGGGTTATATCAACCAGCGGGGAGATGTTTTCATGCCCACAAAATTCTGGACTCCCAATGTGCTAAGCATGAAAATCAATGCCAACGACAAAATGACCTTCTACGCCCGTTTTGGCGATTATATCGGCCATATTGCCAAATACATGTCGTTATTGACCATACTGATTTTCATTGCAGTCATTTTGCTCAACAAACGCAAAAGGATTAAGATCAAAAAGAATAATACTCAGGAGTGATGGTATTTTTCTTTTCGGATAATGGTAAACGCCCGGTACAATTGCTCAATAAAGATCAATCGCACCAACTGATGCGGAAATGTCATCTGTGATAGTGAAATTTGAGCCTGGGACATTTTTTTAATTTCTTCAGAAAATCCATACGCGCCCCCAACAACAAACATCGGGTTTTTGATGCCTATCTGAATTTTATGCTCCAGAAACTGTGCGAATTTTTCTGATGTATATTCTTTTCCGAACTCGTCCAATAAAATAATAAAGTCTGATCTGGCCAGGTGTTTTTTCTGAATTTCTGCTTCTTTTTGCTTGTACTGCTCAACCGACAGATTTTTGATGTTCTTAATATCAGGTGTTTCAATTACTTCAAAATTTGTATAATGAACTATCCTTTTTATATATTCAGCCATAACGTCCTTTAAAGGCTGAATCTCTGTCTTACCGGTTAATAGCAACGTGATTTTCATGGAAATAATCAAAGGACAAATTTATACATTTATAATTTTCAAACAATTAGTATTTTTTTTTAACTTTGCCCCGAAAATTGGAAACAATCAACATGGCTTGGTTTTTGCAATAATTTTTTTTCAAAAATCATAGATAATGAGATCTTTATTAATTATAGCAGTCTTTTGTTTTTACACGTTCAGTTCTTTTGCCTATCCGATAAACTCAGCAGGAACAGGAGACACAACAATAGGGATTGTTCAGGACGATATCACGGCCAGCGTTGCCGCAGCTATCAGTGCCGGCGATTCAAAAGCCCTGGCATCTTATTTCAGTCCAAGCATCGACCTTACAGTACCCGGTACTGACGGCACCTACAGCAAGTCACAGGCAGAAATGATACTGAAAGATTTTTTCACTAAATACCCTCCGGTAACTTTTAAAATAAACCAGCAGGGATCATCTAACGAAGGCTCTCAGTTTGCCATCGGTACACTGTCAACAAAAACGGCAACATTCAAAACATATTTTCTTATAAAGAAAAGGGATAATGTTCCTTTGGTTCAACAGTTACAGTTCGAAGAAGAATAGTTTTTTAGTTTATTTTTTAATATCTGCTTTAATTTTTTGTATTTTAGCTGAAACGCTTATTTGCAAAAAATGGATAATCTTTTACGATTGATTGAGCAGGCCATTGCTGAAGATCTGGGTGATGGCGACCACACTTCTATGGCAACCATTCCTGAAAACGCAACGGGAAAAATGAAATTGCTGGTCAAAGACGATGGCATACTTGCCGGAGCAGATATTGCAAAACTTGTTTTTCAGAAGATCGATCCGGAGATCAGAATGGAACTATTGATCAAAGATGGCTCCCCGATAAAAAAGGGGGATATTGTTTTTTATGTCTCGGGACGTTGCCGCTCGATGCTGATCGCCGAACGTACCGCATTGAACTTCATGCAGCGATTGAGCGGAATAGCCACGGCTACCCGCGAATATACCAAATTGCTGGAGGGAACCAAAGCACACCTGCTCGATACACGAAAAACGACACCGAATATGCGGGTTTTTGAAAAAATGGCCGTTGTCCTTGGAGGCGGGATGAATCACCGTATGGGGCTTTATGATATGGTGCTGATAAAAGACAACCATGTGGATTTTGCAGGAGGCATAAAACAAGCCATTGAGGCAGAACATGCTTATCTGAACCGGCTCGGTAAAAAACTAAAAATTGAGATAGAAGTGCGTAACTTCGACGAACTGGATCAGGTATTGACTGTGGGTGGCGTTGACCGGATCATGCTTGACAATTTTGTTCCCGCAGCCCTGAAAAAAGCGGTCGAACTAATTGGCGGCAAATACGAAACGGAAGCTTCGGGGGGTATCAAACTTGAAAACATACGAGATTACGCGCTTACCGGCGTAGATTTTATTTCTGTCGGCGCCATCACGCATCAGATCAAAAGCCTTGACCTCAGCCTTAAAGCCGTTGAATGAAAAAAAAATTCGACATAAAAGAAAAAATAAAAGCCACGCGTATTTTCAAAACATTCAGGCTTGTTACAAAAAGAATCACTTTACCCGGCTTTGATGATATGCCCCTGTATGATGTCATTGTTTTTTTTATACGGGGATTGATGGATGGCGACATCACAACACGTGCAAGCTCGGTGGCTTATAAATTCTTTATTGCTTTGTTTCCCGCCATCATTTTTCTGTTTACACTTATTCCCTACATTCCTATCGAAAATTTTCAAACAATATTGCTTGAAACGATCAGGACGGCATTGCCAGAAAATGTCAATGCCATGATCAACGAAACAATTACCGACATCATTTCGAGACAGCACGGAGGCCTGCTGTCACTTGGATTCATTTTTGCTTTATATTTTTCCTCAAACGGGATCCTCGGGCTTATCAACGCATTTAATTCAACTTCTCACCAGATAGAAACACGTAAATGGTGGCAGCAATATGCAATCTCCATCGTTTTAGTAATCATCCTGACTTTGATCGTCATTCTGTCTATTTCGTTAATCATGCTGGGCACCACTGGGCTTAATTATCTCATTTCTGCCCATATCATTGAAGAAAGCATTCTTCTTTTTATCCTTAAATTTTTAAAATGGATCATCGTTTTTCTGATGATATTTTTTGTGGTTTCCTTTCTTTATTACCTTGGCCCGGCAAAAAGAAGAGAGTTTCGCTTTATATCGGCAGGTTCTACGCTGGCCACACTGCTGTTTATTGGCTCAACGATGGGCTTTAAATACTATGTAGATAATTTCGCAAGCTACAATGCCGTTTATGGTTCTATCGGAACCGTCATTGTTGTTTTAATTTGGCTATATCTAAACTCTCTTGCCCTTGTGGTGGGGTTCGAACTAAATGCCAGTATCCTGCAGGCTAAAAAAGACAAAAATATAATGGCTATCAAAGCCAAAAAAACAAAAACCACCCTAAAGCCAAAAAAAATATAACGGAAGTATAAAATTGCACCAGGTTCAGGCCCGGACAAATTCATCGCCACAAACCATCCGGGCTGACTCAGGGAACACCTCTCAGGGAAAACCGGCAAAAATCAAAAAAAAATCGCATTTTTGTGCTTTAAAACAGGCCATCATGATATTTCAACCCTTTCTGCATGAAAAACCGCCCTATCTGAAATTATTATATTACATCCTTATTACCGGATGCAGCCTGATCCTTGTAACCATGATAGGAATGGCGCTGGCAGTACCATTTTTTGGCAAATCATTCATTGAATCTCTTACTGAAGTCCGTAATTATTCTGATCCGGCGGTAATTGCCAAATTGAAATACATGCAGATCGTCAGCCAACTGGCCTTGTTTGTGGTGCCGGTATTGATCTTTGCTATGTTTGCCGGAAAAAGCATCCCGGATTATTTAAAACTAAACCGGAAAATCAATCTTCTTCCGGTTCTGATAGCTATCAGTATTATTTTTGCAGGGCTGCCCTTCATAAACTGGCTCACAGAGATCAACGGAAACATGAGTTTCCCGGAACAGTTTTCCGGAATTGAAAAATGGATGCGCGATTCAGAAGCTGATGCCGGCGCACTGACCAAGGTCTTTTTAAACTCAACGACTATTGGAGGACTACTGATAAATATTCTGATGATCGCCATTTTACCGGCTATAGGAGAAGAGTTTTTCTTTCGTGGGGTGCTTCAACGGTTATTTTCCGAATGGTTTAAAAATGTTCATGTCGCCATCATTGTGACGGCAATTATTTTCAGCGCTTTTCATATGCAATTCTACGGATTTATCCCTCGTTTGCTGCTTGGGATGTTTTTAGGGTATTTATTTTACTGGTCGGGGTCGCTGTGGCTGCCCATTATCATACATTTTCTGAATAACGGCATGGCTGTAATAGTCGCTTTTTTAGCAGCAAGAGGCACGATAAGTACGAGTTTTGAAACCTTCGGGAGTTCTGATAATTTGTTTGTGAATATAAGTAGTGTAATTGTTGTTTCAGGGCTGATGTTTCTTCTTTATAAAACACGTCCTTATAAAACACGTCGGATAAATTCATGAATTTATCCGACGGACGGTAAACACAGCATAAAAATTCTACAAAACATTCAGCAACTGTTCCCTTATCTTTTCCAGCTCGTCTTTCATGCCAATAACGATCTTCTGAATACCGGAGTCGTTGGCTTTTGAGCCAAGGGTGTTTATTTCCCGGCCAATCTCCTGAGTGATGAATCCGAGTTTACGACCGTTTGACGCGGCTTCGTTGATGGTTTCGCAGAAATAGGTGCAGTGTTTTTGCAGACGAACTTTTTCTTCGGTAAAGTCTATTTTTTCGAGATAATAGATCAGTTCCTGCTCAAAACGGTTTTTGTCAATTTTTTCAGGATCAACAACTGCTGACAGATTGGTTTGTATACGTTGCCTGATCAGCATTATACGCTCCTTCTCAAAAGTTTCTATAACGGGTATTCCGTTTTCAATAGTAGCAATACGCTGCAGCATGTCGTTTTTCAAAACATTTCCTTCGTTCAGACGGAATGTATCCAGCGCCAGCACCGCATTTTCAATTTCCTTATAGATCAACGCCCACTCATCTTCGTTCAGTTCTTCCATCGGTGTTTTCACCACATCGGGCATCCGGACAAGCAAAGGAATGACGTCTTGCGGCATCGGCAGCCCCAGTTCTTCGGATAATTGTTTTATCCCTTCAAGGTATTGCGCTGCCTGCGCGGTATTCAACGAATAATTTCCATGAGCGAGCAGTTGCTCCATATTGATATACAAATCAATTTTCCCGCGTTCCAGTTGTTTTGATACCAGTGATCGGATATCTGCCTCTTTTTCGCGCAGCATACCCGGCAATTTTATGTTCAGGTCGAGTTGCTTGCTGTTGACTGATTTTATTTCTATTGTCACTTTTTTTCCTGGCAATTCGCAGACTGCCCTGCCGTAACCGGTCATTGATTTCATAAACAGATTTTTTGTCCATACAAATGTATGAATTATCCGTTATGTAGAACTAACAGGGTTACAAGAAAGAACTAACAGGGTTACAATTCAAATTACCTGTTAACACTATTAAATGAAAAACCTGTTAGTTCTTTATTCCTGTTAGTTCTACATAACAATTTTTATCTTAAATTTGAGTTTTAAAAATATCCGTTTTTATTGGTAAATTAGCACGATCCATTGGCTTTAGCTTGAAAAAAACTCCTTACATATTTTTTTTATTTATACTGACAGCGAGCGGCTTGTTTGCTCAGGATTTTTCAAACTTCCGCTTGAAAAACATCACCATAGATAACGACAGCATTGTCCTTGATTCGCTTAGCCTGATACCCGGAAGCATCATTATTACCGATGCCTCTGGTCTGACACCGGACTCCTCAAAATATGTTATTGACCTTGCAAAGGGCTTGCTGGTGATTACCGATAAAAACTATTTCGAAAACGAACTTAAAAATAAAAACCTTCAGATATCATACAGGGTGTTCCCCGTTTCTTTTGCAGCAACCAGACGGCATAAAAAAACCAGCATCATCAATGATCCCACTACAGAGATCGTAAACCCTTTTTTATACAAATATGAAAATACCACAGAAGATGTTTTCAAATGGGGAAGCCTGAACCGCAGCGGCAATATATCACGCGGCATATCCATGGGTAACAACCAGGATCTTGTGGTTAACTCCAGCCTGAATCTTCAGCTTTCGGGATATCTGTCCGATGACATTCAGGTCCTTGCAGCTATTACCGACAATAACATCCCGATACAACCCGACGGCAACACCCAGCAGTTACAGGAGTTTGATAAGGTTTTTATTCAATTGTTCAATAAAAACAACAAGCTAATTGCCGGTGATTTTGAAACCGGCCCTCCGAAAAGTTATTTCATGAACTTTTATAAAAAAGCGCAGGGAGCCCTGATAGAATCGGACATTCTGATCCCTTTAAAAAAGAGGCCGGAAGATAAAATAAAACTCCGGCTTGAAGGCTGCGGCGCTTTATCGAAAGGCAGGTATGCGCGAAATGTGATCCCTGTTATGGAAGGAAACCAAGGGCCATATAAACTTACCGGCGTGAACAATGAAAATTATATTATTGTGCTGGCAGGTACAGAAAGGGTATACATTGATGGTGTTTTACTCACCCGAGGGCAGGAAAACGATTACGTGATCGATTACAACCTCGGCGAAGTTACTTTCATGCCTAAAAACATCATCACCAAAGACAAACGCGTGCTTGTTGAATTTGAATATACCGATCGCTATTATGCCCGGACTCTTTTCCATGCAGGAGTGGGCATGGAATATAAAAAACTTAATATTCGTTTTAATTTTTATTCAGAACAGGACCTGAAAAATCAGCCCTTGCAGCAGGAACTGACCGACAGCGAAAAACAACTCCTGGCAAATATCGGCGACAGCGTTCAGTTGGCAATCGTTCCCAATATCGACAGCATTGAGTTTTCAAGCACATACGTCATGTATAAAATGATTGACACAACGGTAAGCTCCATAGTGTATGATTCGGTGTTTGTTTATTCCACCCATGCCGACAGTGCTTTTTACCGGCTTGGATTTTCGTTTGTCGGCACGGGCAATGGCAATTATGTCCTGACACAAAGTTCTGCTAACGGGAGGGTATTTAAATGGGTGGCCCCGCAGGGAGGGGTGCTCACCGGCGATTATGAGCCGGTAACGCTGATCATAGCACCGAAAAAGGTCCAGATGTACACACTTGCTTTTGACTATGGGATAGGAAAGGCAACAAAGATTTCGGTTGAAACGGCTTTAAGCAATCATAATAAAAACCTGTTTTCGTCCTTAAATAAAAGTGATGACATGGGATATGCCGTCAAAGCAAGCGTGGTGAATGTCGTGCCTTTCGCAAAAAAGAGCGTGAACGAATGGAAATTTGTTGCGGACATCAGTAATGAATGGGTGAGCCGGTACTTCTCCCCCATCGAGCAATACCGCCCCGTTGAGTTCAGCCGCGAATGGAACATTGACAATGCTTCCCCGGCTAATGAAAATATCAGCGGCCTAAAGGTCGGCGTGCAGAATAAGAAAAACCAAAATGCAATTTACCAGCTAAAGTATTACCTCCATGGCAGCAATTACAGCGGATTAATGAATCAGCTTGACATAGCACAGGATTATAAAAATTTCTTTCTGACCTTCAACGGAAGTTATCTGAGCACAGGAACGCCAACATATAAAACAGCCTATTTTAAACAAAAAGCCCAACTGATAAAAAAATTCAAATGGTTTTCTGTCGGGGTACGCGAAGAGCAGGAACATAATACCTTCAATTTAAAAACAGCGGATTCGTTGTTAGGCAGCAGCTTTGCATTCAACATTTATGAAGCCTTTTTCGGAAGCCCTGATTCTGCAAAAAACAAATTTAAGATCAGCTATAAAAAGCGTTATGACTATCTGCCGTTATATAATGATCTGACGCTCGCCACTGATGCCGATGACTTCAACCTGGGTGTCGAACTGGCAAAAAATCCAAAGAATACACTTAAGATCAGCGCTACATACCGTATGCTGAAAGTAAAAGACTCCTCCTTAAGCCGGGTAAAACCAGACAATATGCTGATCGGAAGGATAGAGTATTATGTGCGTCTTTTAAAAAATGTGATTGTATCTACCACTTATTACGAAGTAGGTTCGGGGATGGAAGAAAAGAAAGAATATTCCTACCTGGAAGTTACACCGGGACAAGGAGTTTACACATGGTCTGATTACAACAGCGATGGTGTTAAACAACTCAACGAATTTGACGTGGCTGTTTTTAAAGATCAGGCAAACTACATCCGCATTTTTACGCCCACTTTCGATTATATTAAAACGTATTCCAACCAGTTCAGTGAAGCGGTCACCATCGACCCGGGCATTGTCTGGAAGAACAAAAAAGGGTTCCGGAAATTCATATCGCGGTTTTCGCTGCAATCATCTTACAGCATAGGCCACAAAAGCACCAACACGAATCTTTTACAGGCATACAATCCTTTTATGTTTAACCTGAACGACACTTCGCTGATGTCGTCTGCAACTTCGTTCAAATCGGTATTGTTTTTCAACAAAAGCCATCCGAAAATTGCCGCCGAAATATCTTACCTGCTGAACAACTCAAAAATGATGTTGCTCAACGGCTTTGAAACCCGCTCACAACAATCGTATGGCATTAAAATACGATGGAATATTACACGTAAGTTTTACACAAATATCGAATTCCAGCAGGGAATTAAATCGTATGTGTCTGAATTTTTTACCTCGAAAAATTACGATCTTTCCTTTTGGGAAATTCAGCCAAAATTTATTTTTCAGCCCGGCAATAAATTCCGTATCAGCCTCACATATATTTTTTCCGACAAACGTAATACCGCTGTTTCGCCAAACGAACGCGCCCTTAACCACAATTTCGGGCTCGAAAGCAAGTATAACTTCCCCGGCAAGGGAACGCTGCAGGCAAAAGTCAACTATATCAACATAAATTATAATGCATCCGACAACACCTCTCTGGCCTTTGAAATGCTCGGAGGCCTGAAAAACGGACAGAATGTTACCTGGGAATTAACTTTCCAGCGAAACCTCGGCAACAACCTTCAGTTGGACCTTATTTACGACGGGCGTAAAACCGGCACGAACAAGATAATTCATGTCGGGAGTATACAGGTAAGAGCATATTTTTAATTGAGGAAAAAACCATAAGCGAACTTATACCATCGGGCCGGAGGCTCATTCCGGAAGATTTAATATGTAAAAATAATTTTACTTTCCCTGGGATTGTGGCTGCTCGTTAGGACAGTTTTTGCGGAGTATGGCGTCAGTCTTTGAATCTTCAGTGGTATAGCCCAACTGTTCGATAGTTTTAACCAGTTTTTCCCTGTTGGTTTGTCCATCAACATATTTAACGGACACAACTTTGGTTTCAAGATCGGCAACAACAGACGTTACACCAGCAACCTTCATCAGCCCTTTTTTCACAAAATCCATACCCTGCGGGCAATGATAATCAACGGTAATTTTTTCTTCTTTAATTATCTGGTTGGGCTGAGCGAAGGAAATACTTGCTATACAAACAAAAACAATCAATAACAGAACAGGTAACACTTGTTTTTTCATGACCATAGATGATTGGTTTATCTGATTTTTTTTAATAAATAGTCATCGTTTTTGCAAAAATAAAAAATTCAAAAAAATAAAAATCAAAAAAATGATCTTATTTTATATTTATTTAATTCAATTTCACTTTGTTGTCTAAAATATGAAGCCAGCTTTTTGTTGATCCGGCATTACACATTAAAGATGTTTAAATATGTGGTTCTTTTTTAATAATATGCTGATTGGCGGACGCCTCAAAAATAGTTATTCCTTGATGATACGAACCACTGTCCGGCGGTTTTGCTGACGACCCTCTTCGGTATCGTTAGATGCTACAGGCTGTGTATCCCCATAACCCTGTGCAGTGACTCTTTCGGCAGCAATGCCATGGCTGATCAGATAAGTCCTCAAAGCATTGGCGCGGTTAAAAGAAAGCTTCAGATTTGATTCGGGGGAGCCGACACTATCGGTATGCCCGGCAATTTCAATAACCATCGTGGGTTTAAGCTTCATAACTTCTACCAGATCGTTGAGAGCCTTATATGATTCACTACGCAGCGAGGATTTTCCCGTATCGAAAAAAACATTTTCGAGTGTATACGTTTTGGGCGGATCGTATTTTATATCGAGCTGATAGGTATACATTCCTTCCTGATTGGGGATCGTTATTTGTTTGTATTTCACATCTCCGCCAAATGTTTTATACTTAATATCGTAACTATCGCCTTCGGGGAGCAATACGGAGAATTTGCCCTTGGCATCGGTTATTCCGGTAAATGGTTTTTTATTTTTTTGTCCTGCCAGGCTTATCATTTCGCCCGCCCTGGGTTTGCCTTCCATGCTGCTTACCGAAACATTTAATAAGGCGCTGGTTTCGGTGGGCTCCAGTGTCTGGGCATTTGTCAATGCCGGGATAAAAAGGGTAACGATCAAAAAAAACTGGCGATAATGAATCATATCCGATATTTTACAAGAATAAAAACGTTACTTTGATATTATTATTTTGCCGTCTTGCCTTTAAGGCGAAACACCTAATCATTCAAAACGACTATTTTTTTTATAACTATTGTATTATCGTATAAGCGAATTCTTGCAACGAAGATTCCATCATGAAAATTTCTAATATCAATTGTTTCGGCCGTTCCGGAAAGGTTTTGCGATAATAACATCTTGCCTTCAATATTAAAAATAGTAATACTCCTGAGCAAGGTCGATGATGTTATATGAATAGAGCCTCCGGCAGGATTTGGACTAATTATCAATTCATAGTCTTTGTCCTGATATTCACTGATTCCGGCAAACATTTCAGAACCGCAGGATATTCCGTTCTTTTTAAAATATATCATTACCAGTCCTTTACTCCAGGATACATTAGGTGGGGAAGCGGATAAATAATATGACCGATCAAGGTACAAACCAAGACCTGAGACATAATTTCTTTCGTAGTATGAAGGAGGCCCCGGTTCGCTGTTATAACACCAACTGGTATCACACGGTGAATATTCGTTAATATATGACAACCTGTTTGTTTCAAATGTCCATAATCTAAGCCCACAGTAATCTTTTGAACTTAGGTTTCTTGATACTTGCCCGTAGTACTTTTCGAAAGGAATATTGGCTATCAATGAACTACTGGAATATTTAAGCATAATGGTATCCACAAATAAGTTCGCAGAGTCCGCATTGAACATTTCATAAACCGCGTTATAAAATAGCGAATCAGCAGTTACGGTTTTGCTAAGTATTTTATATTTTTTGTACCTTTTATAATCTGATAGGGGATATAAGGAATTATTGTTGTAATCATAATATTGAATTTCATCCCCGACCTGATAATCATATACTGTTTCATTTTTAAGTTGATATAAGCCATCGGCCGAAGCCATATCCCCTATCAAAATAAAAGGTTTGAGTATCTGGGGAAAGGAATCTACCTGAAAAAAATTAACCAATCCCCGGTTTTTTGAAATAATTATATTTTGTTGATTTAAATCAGAGTTAATAACATTCCCGTCAAGATCGGTATGAACAATTCTATAAAACCTTGCTGAATCAATATTATTCAGAATACTTAGGGTATCTGATTTAGTATAAATGAAAAAAAACTTCTGCAATGAATCTTTGTAAAAGATTAACGAATCAGCCGGATTTGTTCTGAAATTAAATAGTAAGGTATCGCCGGCAAGATTGAAAAACTTATAGTTGGAAGTGTTATCATAAATAATCTTTCGACCAATCCACGAAGGTATATTTTGCTGGTAACACGTGTAAAAATAATACGCTGAAGAACATGAATCATCTGAAGGAAAAATGTTATTCAGCAGTAAAAAATTATAATAAACGGAATCATTACTGCCCGACACTACTGTATCAAAAAACAGGCTATGTGTTTCATTTGCAACAGGATAATTGGCAAATAATTTTTTTGATGAAGCTGTGAACAATTTATAATGCTGGCCAAAAGATAAAGAACCCACTACGATTAATAAAATAGTCAATGTTTTTCTCATTGTTTATGGGATTAAGATTTAGATGATAACTATTGTATTATCGCCAACACATTTATTAATTCAAAATTGTTCGTTCTTACAAATGTACTAAAATTTTACAATCAAAAAACATACGAAAATCTGTCATATACATCCTATAAAAAGCCGACAGAGCCAAGTTTTGCACACACCTATTGCCTATTGGGAGTTAAATTTTATTTTCGCTTTGGGCTCTTTTCGGTTGATTAATGGTATTATTTCTTACACAGATGCTAATCAGCATAAGTCCCCGGGCAAATCGAGTAGGTAGGGGGATTGCTCCCCCGCCCTCTCACACCACCGTGCATACT
>DAOQAF010000007.1:0-73229 GCA_035353775.1 Bacteroidales bacterium
TAATGTTCTGGCGCAGCCTGTCCTGGACCATCATCTTCGGATTAAGTTTTGCCACGATACTTACATTGGTGGTAGTTCCGGCTATGTACCTCATACTGGCCGAATGGTGGACAAGAAGATTGAGAGTAATATCCAACAAAAACTACCGGCGCTCATTGAAAAACAGAGCCTGAAAATAAATAAGAAAGGATAGCAGGCTATGACATCCCGCCTGTCTCATTCATCGCGGTATAGCAGCAATATGGCCGCGTTAGGCACGATAAAATATTTTTCTTTGTCAAATTCTATCTCGTAAGCCTGGTTTTGCAGGTAGATCGCCAGGTCGCCTTCTTTCGCCTGCAGAGGGAGGTATTTTACTTTTCCGTCTTTTTCTTTCCAGTTTTCTTCATCTTCCTGTGGATAAGGTATCGGATAACCCGGGCCTGTTTTTATGACATACCCGCTCTGAATATCTTCTTTCTCAATAACTCCCGGTGGTAATAACAAACCTGTTTTGGTGCGTTCGCTGGCCTTTGTTTTTTTTATCAGCACCCTGTCACCGACAACTACGAGCTTTTTAATATTTCCAAGTTTAATATTCATGCGAAAGTTTTTACAAAAATAATGATTTGATCGAATGAAAAAATTCAAAATCAAAAATAGAAAAAAGCTTGTTGCAAAATCGCTTATATTTGCATCAAATTTGAAAATAAATGAATTTATTGAAAGGATCATTACTTGTTGTTTTATGCGGGCTGTTTGCAGTTACAGTCGTTTTTGCTCAGGATTCACTGATCATGAACAATGGTAAGCATTACACGGGGAAGGCTGTCGCATTCAATCAAGCCGGGACTGTATTGAGATTTCAGGTTCAGAAAAAGCATAAGTTAAAAACGAAGGACCTGCAGAAAACTGATATTTTTGCCATCTATTACAAGGACAGTATCAGCAGGGTATTATATGAACCGCTTCTTACAGATGAGGAATCACTGACCGTAGATGAAATGCACAGTTTTGTGTCCGGTGAGAACCTTGCTCAATACAGATACCATGCTCCCTGGGCTTCAGCCATAGGAGCAGCAACAGGTGCGGGAATGTTTTATATTGGCATGTGGGGAGTGGCCGTTCCTGCCGCTTATGTGGGGCTTGTTGCTGCCATGCCGACCTATCCGAAAGCCAAAAAATATTTTCCTCCCGAAAAGCTGAATGATGAATTGTATGTCGACGGATTTAAATCTGTTGCCCGGCGCAAAAAACTGGTGAATGCCGCTATAGGAAGCGCGGCAAGTATTTTGGTATGCGGCACCATAACCGCTATCTGGACTTTTAAATATTATAATGATTAAACCTCAATAAGCATTAGGAGCTTGCGAACTAATGCTTAAGTTGGGTTTATTTTCTGAAAGAGTTCCAGCCCTGTGCCGTTAATGGGACTAACTGGCCGCTTCTCGTCACCAGGTTCGTGCCGGAATTAATATCGGTAATGTGTCCGATGATGCTTACTTCCGTGAAGTTTTTCAGTAGTTCATAATCTTTTTGGGAAACAGTGAACAACAGTTCATAATCTTCTCCACCGTTAAGCGCAGCCGTGGTGGGGTCTATATTCACGCTATCGCACAAATTGATTGTTGACACATCGATAGGGATCTTTTCTTCGTAAATGGCGCATCCTTTTCCGGAAGTCGTGCAAATGTGCAGAATGTCGGAAGCCAGGCCGTCCGATACATCGATCATGGACGTTGGTACTAATTTGTGCTCTTTAAACAGGCTGACAATGTCTGTTCTCGGTTCGGGTTTGAGCTGCCGTTCCAGGATATAATCAAAGCCTCCCAGGTCGGGCTGCATGTCAGGATTAGCGACATAAACGGCTTTTTCACGTTCCAGTAAAAGTAAGCCGGCGTAAGCGCTTCCGAGGTCGCCGCTGACACAAATCAGATCGTTTTCATTGGCGGTGCTGCGGTAGACGACCTCGTTTTTAGGAACGGTGCCGATAACGGTCAACGACAAAAATAATCCTGAAGGGCTTGAAGTGGTATCACCTCCGACAAGATCAACGTTGTATTTATCACAGGCCAGCCTGATGCCCGAATAAATTTCTTCTATGGCTTCTAAGGAAAAACGGTTGGAAACGGCGATCCCAACAGTTAGCTGTTGTGGTACGCCGTTCATGGCGCAAATGTCCGAAAAATTTACGGTGGCGGACTTGTAGCCTAAATGCTTAAGTGGGGTGTAGGTAAGATCGAAATGCACGCCTTCAACCAAAAGGTCCGTAGATACCAAGGTATAAACATCCCCGCCGTCAATCACGGCAGCATCATCGCCGATGCCTTTTACCGATGAAGCGTTTTTTAGTTTTATGCCTGCTGCAAGGTGATCGATCAGTCCGAATTCACCAAGTTCCTTCAATTCAGTCCTCTTATGTTTTTGTTCTGTCATATGGCAAAAGTAATATTTTGTTTTGACAGCATTTTACAGTTTTTCGTTTTTTAGATGATAAACTTAAGTTTGAATACCTTAAATTTGCAGAAAACATCAGGGTGTATTTAACCTTAGCTGAACATATTGCAAAAAGCCGTGAAGTGGTTGCCGCCAATAAGGCGAAAGGCAACCGCCATGCCGAGATGTTTGCCACCATGTATGATCAGCCGTCGCGGTTTATAGAAGAAATTTTACAAAACACCGAAGATGCGTATGCACGGAAAAAATCTGAGGGGGCTGATAATAAAATCCGGTTTAAGCTTTTCAGCGACAGAATAGAAATACATCATAACGGTAAAGATTTTGATGAATCCGACCTGATGTCGATCACTACATTTGCCCATACTACAAAAAAAAACGTCAGCGATGTCAATCAGATAGGGAAATTTGGCATTGGCTTTAAATCTGTTTTTTCTGTTACCGATGCCCCGGAAATTCATTGTGAGCCTTATCATTATTCGATCACGGATTATGAAGTACTGCAAGAGGCACGTCCCGAAAGTCCGGATGAATGTTTCAATACGCTGATCATACTCCCGTTCAAGAAAAAAAAGCAAATCGCATGTTTTGATGCCGTAAAAAATGGATTAAAGAATCTGAATGAATACTCCCTGCTTTTTCTCAAAAAAATCACCGTCATAGAAATATACATTTCCGGCGTTCTATCTATAAGCATCGAACGAAGAACCAAAGAAACAAATAAAAATTTCCGGACAATCCGTATCGGGAAAATATCACCTGATCTGCGTCAGGGCGAAGAATACTCAAATTATATTATTTTTTCAAAACAGCCTTTGTCGGAGAAACAACAACCCGAACTGGCATTTAAATATGAACCAGAACAAGGGGGTATGTGTCTGAAGCCGATATGCAGTGCTCCCGTTTTTGTTTATTTTCCCACCAAAATATACAGCCGCCTGAATTTTATTTTGAACGCCCCTTTTACAACAAACCCTTTGCGGGAATACATTCCTTTTGATAAACATCTTGCCCCTGAAAACCTCCGCATTTTGCATCAATCGACCGACTTATTTTTATCGGCGCTAAAAACATTTAAACAAAAAAAATGGTTTGATCTCCATCTGCTATCCAACCTCCCGTTAAGGGTTGAGCAAAGCAGCGAATGGAACAGGCCGGGCGATGTGTTGGTATATCAGGCTTTTTTTGATGCACTATTGGATTTTTTTAAAACTGAGGCGGCTCTTCCTATTGCAGAAAACAAAATTGCCCGCAACGACGACGTGCTGATACCTCATAATGAAGAGATCGCCCGGCTTCTCGATTCTTCTGATCTGCAGAAATTATATCAAAAAAAATACTTTATTGATCCCGGTATTCATGAAAAACAGTTTGATGAAGTAAGAAATTATTTTACGGAAGTGCTGCAAATCAAAACTGTCGATGCCCAGAGCTTTGGCTTCAGAGTGCTTATTGACACGGGTTTTTTGCACAATAAAAATTTGGAGTGGCTGCGGAAATTTTATAAATATATTCATAAAAATCAGGTGTTGTGGGATGCGCAGCATAGTTCAGAGTACTATAGCTTACGAACTGCTGCCATTATTCTTAAACAGGACAACACTTTTTCTCCTGCTTATGATGCGGAAAAAAGGCAGAGGGTGTTTTTGCCGACAGAAAGAAAAAGTTTATTGCCGGTAATAAATAAAAAGTTATTGAGCGATAACGAATGTCAGGCTTTTTTTAAAGATATGGGGATAAGCGAACCCGAAATGGCTGATGACGTAGAATTTAATGTCATTCCACGGCTTGATAGCCAGCCGTTGTTATTCGGCAAAGATTATGTCAGGTCGATAGAAAAAATTCTTGGAGCATTTATTTCTGTTTCCCTTTTAAGAAAAGAAAAAATTGTTGAGTTGCTAAAAAAAATGTCCTGGGTTTATTGCAAGTCTTTTGATTTTTCAGGAAAAACTTTTTTTAAAAAGCCGGATGAATCCTATTTTTATTCGACAGAAATCGCAGGCTATTTTGAAGGCGGGGGTTCGGCTTATGCGGTAGAAAAGGAATTATTCAAAAAACTGAATAAAAAATTTAAGGACGCTTATAGATTATTATTAGAAGAAACGGGTGTCAGAAAGTTTCCTGAATTTAAAATTTATGATGAGAAAATTTTTGAGATCGTGGGATTCGAAGACTTTTTAATGAACCTTACGTTCAAAAGGTCTTTGTCATTTAGCAGATTGTTGTTATCAATGCCCTATGATTTTTTTCCGGAGGGTTTTAATGATTTTATAAAAAATAAAAACTGGATATATTTAAAAAACAATACCATCGCATCGGCTGAAAAGATTCATAAATCCGATATTTCTGCCTTATACAAATTTTCAGATTCAGATAAGGACAAACTGTGCAATTTGTTGGGAATAGAAGAAAAAATGCGTGAAATACCTTTGCAGCATCTCGATTGGCGCCCTTCTGTAGCTCCTGACATGGCGGCGGCGAATGAGGATCTGCACATAAATAAATCGTTGAACTTTAATCCGGACTTGGTTTCTGCCGCGAACATGTCAGCGCTCTTACCTGCCTTTTCGACAAATACCCGGGATGATAAGAAAATTTATTCTGACGATGATCTGGAAAAGATACATTTGTGGAGCTGCAACTTCGTTGAAAATATTCTTAATAAAGCTGATGGACCTGACAATTGCGTTATAGCGTCTTCTGATTGCGCAGATATGGTTATTCAAAAAGAGGGCATTGTTTTAAAGCATATATTCGTGAGCGGGAAAACTGATCTTTCAGGCTCTTTTCCTTTGACTTCTTTTCAGTTATCCGGTATTTTCAAGTTGTTTTCCGTAGCTGAGAATACGTGGCTGTACCTTGTAAATTCTGCCGGATCAAAAAATGTTTCTTTCATGGTATTGAAAAATCCATTGGATTTATTAACAAAAGGAAAATTGGCTTTTAATGAAACGGTTTGGATATCAGGGTTTTATTAATTTTTAAATAGACTATTCTTGCTTGTTTAAAAATAAAACTTAATTTTGCTTCATTATTAATTATAAATGATAAATTTGTACAAAATTAATTATTAACCGAAAAATTTTAAAAATGAAAAAAGTTTATTTATTTACATTAGCTTTTCTGATCACCGGAGCTGTTTCAATGGGTCAAAACAGTTTGACCATTCCCTCCGGCCGCACTTTAGATCAGAAACAAATTTCAAAAATCCAATTACACCAAAGCACGTCTAATGCAAAAAGTGACAGCCGTTGGTATTGTTATGGTGAAACCATGGATTTGTTATTAGGTGGCATTGCGGAATTTGCAGGGAATTATATTTTTCCTGATTCTACCATGCAGGTTGTTTATTCCGGAGGTGTTTTAGCCGGTACCTGGATTCATAAAGTGGCAGAAGTAGTTGATCCGTCAGCCGATTTTTTCAATGATGCTACTTTACATCCCGGAGAACTTTATTTACCCAAAACAAGTTCCTACACGCTGGATTCAATTCAATTCTGCACATTTTACATGAGAGGGCATAAAACACCTACAGCCGTTGATACTCTTCTTGTGGAAGTTGCTGTTGCTGATTATCCCGGTCCTTTTGTGTACTTTCCCCCCTCATCAGCAGTTAGTGTTAACCTAAGTACAGATACAGTCAAGATGATTGATTTAGCTTATACTCAGGCAACCAACTCATTCGGTGTGACTCCTCATACAGACTTTAAAATTCCTTTAACTGCTGCATTGGCTGCTGACACACTGGACAATGGCCTGAATGTTATCAATATAGCTCCTAATTTAACTATTGGTGCCGGCCAGCATTTTTATGTTTCTTATAGTTTTGTCCCTGGTTATACATGGACTCCTAATGCTGATTCGATGGCTGCCCATAATTCACTCAGATTATTATCCCTCAATGAAGGCCCGGGCAACTTCCCCACATATACTAAAAATGACTGGAATGTTTCCTATATTCTTCCGCAGGATGTCAGGTATGATGCTGCTGGCAGTTGGAATGGTTCATATATTCCTTCATTTGCATACATGGGTGGCGCTACAAATACCTATGATTATATTCATCATTACATTTTTTACAAATGTACCGGTGTATCAGGCTATGATTTTGTTTCGGTTCCGGAAAATGAAACTGAAAACGGGCTTTCCAATGCATATCCTAACCCGGTTGCTCAGGGCAGTTTGATTATCCCTGTAAAAACAAATGATCCTAATGCTGTTGTAATTATCACAGATATGCTTGGACAGGAAATCATGAAATTCAACAAAATTTCCAATGGACAGGTTGTTGTTAATACTTCAGGACTTAATGCCGGGTTATATTTCTATACCTTACATTCAGGAAAGAATACCATTACCAAAAAATTCACTGTCGTTAAGTAATTATCAACAGAAAAAAAGAAGGAGGCTGGCTTCAACCAGCCTCTTTTTTTTTAACCTGACCGTAGCGGAATAATTACATTTACATAATCTAAACGGGACCAAAGCGCACCGATAGAGCAGCTTTTGGAGTTCAGAGTGCAAATACTTTAATGGACTTTAACAAATACCGTATAAGGATAAAATTCTTTAGATGATAGGAGAAAGCTGATGAAGAATCGTTAAAGCAACACATAAAAATAAAGCTAAATTCTGAAATGGTTACTTTAAAAAATTATTGTTGGATAAATAAACCCATTTATTATTCAGAATCCCGCACTGGTACTAAATGTGATACTTTAGGCAGCAAGCCTATTTCATGAAAACATACTGTATCAGGTTGGCCCCCATCTGCAGTGCTTTCTGCCGGGTGGGTTCTGAATCTTTATGTACGGACTGGTCTTCCCAGCCGTCACCCAGATCACATTCATAATCATAAAAACATACCAGGCGGCCTTCGTAGATCAATCCGAAGCCCTGGGCCGGCTTATCGTCGTGCTCGTGGATCTTGGGGACACCATTCGGGAAATCATATTTCTGATGATAGACAGGGTGATTAAATGGCAGCTCGACAAAATCGAGTTCAGGGAATACTTTTTTCATTTCACGGCGGATAAACAGGTCGATACCATAATTATCAGAAACATGCAAAAATCCGCCGGAAATAAGGTAGTTCCGGAGATTACTGGCCTCCTGGTTCGAGAAAACAATATTCCCGTGGCCGGTAAGATGAATAAATGGATAATTGAATAGCTCGTCACTGCCGACATCAACGGTAGCATACTCACTGTTGAGATTTGTATTCAGGTTTTGGTTGCAGAATTTAATAAGATTGGTCAGGGAGGTTGGATTTGCGTACCAGTCGCCACCGCCCTTGTATTTCATTAACGCGATCTGAACATTCTGGGATGATACGCTGAATGCAGATAAAAAGATGAATAAAAAAAATAGTGATCGGGAAGGTCTATTCATAATGTCCGATATTAATAGTATTTACGACACTACAGGCAAAAACGCCTGCCGTTTCAGTTCTTAAACGGCTTTTTCCAAGTGTTATTGGAATGAACCCTGCATTTTTAGAAAGCAAAATTTCTTCTTCGGAAAAGTCTCCTTCCGGTCCAATCAGAATAGTAACTTTTTTCCCGGGAGTACAGGCTGTATTCAGGTGTTGAGAGTGTTCGCCGCAGTAAGCAATAAATTTCTGGTCAGCGGTGTCTGCTTTAACGAGGTCTGAAAAAGTTACCGACCGGTTCAATTTGGGCAGATAGGCCGTGAAAGATTGTTTGACGGCAGCGATCAGCACTTTCTGAAGACGTTCATATTTCAAATGTGTTTTCTCTGAATGTTCACAGATCAGCGGGGAGATCTCGCTGACACCAAGTTCAGTCGCTTTTTCCATAAACCATTCAAAGCGGTCGTTGTTTTTTGTTGGTGCAATGGCTATATGAAGATAATAGGGCATTTTGTTGAACTCATTTTGTTGCTCAACAATTTTTGTGTGATAAATCCCTGTCGTGTTATCGGTAACTATGGTTTTACACATGGTACCTTTGCCGTCGGTCAGATAAATAAAATCACCGGTTTTGATGCGTAATACCCTGCAATGTTTTGATTCTTCCTGGCTTAAAACATGATATTCCGGATCGATTTGGGCAGAATAAAAAAGATGCATATAACTCAGAATTTGAAAATATCTGTTTTTGTTTTCGGGCGGAAATTCTCCAGCCATCTGAAATTCTTCAGAAAAAGGTCTTTTTGAGAAAGGTCTTTGTCGGGGTACAGCGTTGCTTCGGGATCTTCCAGAAAGGTAATGGAACTGATTTTGTTTTCTTTGATATAAATGTCCAGATTGGTTGCTATCGCCTTGTTTATTCCTATTTTCCGTTCGCTGCCGTCGCGCATAAAATAGATGGTTTCCGAGTTCCCGGAGACATGTATTTTTTTTAATTCACCTTTGGTAAAATAACCGGTCATATTAATACCTTTTACCTGATTATAGCGGCTTTCGGTGGTGTCGTCGCTGGACACAACGTAGCTGGCTTTTCGCAGGTACATTTTATCTATCAAACTATTGCTTATCTGAACAATCACGGTATCAGCAGTTAGCTGGTTGTTTTCTGTCCAGATGATCGGGTCGTAAAGCATCCGGATGGTAGAATCCATGTAATTGTAGACCAGCGAATCGCAACGGCCCTGGAGGTCGTCCCTGAAAAATTTCACATGGTGGAACGCATAAAGTATCTTTGCTTTTTGTGTAAGGGTGTCAAAAGTTCCTATCAGGGTATCTGCATGTAAGAACAAGGAATCCTGATTTTCGTCGATCTGAATAAAAATGGCATTGCCTGTAGCCAGGCTGTATTGATTTTTTTCGTCGTAAAGCGTAAAATCGCTTTTAACCACTGAATTTCTTGATGTGTCAATAATAACAACATGGCGGTAGGCAAGCCCCAGGCCCTTGATGCGGTTGTAATAAATGCTGTCGCCCATAAGGCTTTGGCTTTTATTCTTCAAAAGTGAATTTTTGGTAAACTCAGCAATGTCTTTTTGAGTGTTGTACCATCCTTTTTCGCAATAAATATAGTTTTCCTTGCTGGTAATGGTGGTAGGCCCGTAAAAACGGGATATCTCTGAAGCGGTATTGTATACCAGAGAATCAGACAGGATGGTATAATCAACATTGACCAGCACCACTGAATCATTGAATAAAAAGTCTTTTATTTCAGAATAATAAAATCCCTTTTTGCTGGTAAGTGTGTTTTCCGGGTCTACAATTTTTCCTCCGTCGTAATATTTTCCGGTTTTTGCTTTGAGGTCATAGGTCAGGTGCTCGGTGGTCAGTGTGATCTGGTTATCGATAAGCCGTACATTTTTATGTATCTCTGCAATTTTTGTATTTCCGTTGTATTTTAAGGAATCGCCGTAGATGTTTGTTGAATCATTTGCTTTGATATGAATAGACCCAAACGCATCCAGGTTGTTCGTAGCATCGTACAGGTAGGCGCTGTCGCAATAAAGCATGACTTCTTCGTGCTGAAAGATCACGTTGCCGATCAGGAGTGTATATTCTCCTTTCGCCTGGTCGTAGATCATATTTTCCGCGCTCACGAGGTCTATTTTTTTTATTCCCTGTCCTTTAACCAATAATGGAAGCGCTGAGATCAATAAAAATAATAAAAACGTTATGGGGCGTTTCATTTTGGAGGATTCGTAAGAAAGCAGCAAAGCTTATTAAAGTTTTGTATTAACTTTTAAAGGTTTTCTTTTAATGTTCTTGCCAGGTTGCCGTCCAGATCAAAATATAATTTGGTGATCTTATTTTCTCCGGATTTTTTCATGATCAGCAGAAAGCAATTACCAAGTTCTTTATCAGTTTTAAAATACAACTCCTGGATTTCATGGTCGGGGTAATTCTTTTTAATATACTTAGTAATTTCAGAAGGTATTTCATTTTCAGAAATCTTCTCTTCGGGGGTTCCGTATTTCAATACCTGATTTTTTTCACCGGTATTATCATTCCCGGAATCAATATTTTCATCAGTCATTCTTTTTTCCGACTCTTCGAATTTTTTAAGTAAGTTACCAGCAAGATCAAAAAATAATTGCGTGCCGTATTTTGCGCCTTCAATTTTAACTCTGACCTTATATACATTACCTAAATTATCATCGCTGACCAATCTGGACTCGCTGATAATGTGTTCTTTGTAATTCTGTTTTACATAGGCCAGAATGGATGAAGGGAGCTCTTTTGTGCTGACCTTGTCGTTATAATTTTCAGCGTCTTCAAATACAGCACCACTCTTGTCAACATCCTCCATAAATTCTTTGTCTTTTGCATCGCGGCGTTTTTGTGCTTCCAATTCCTGTGGATCAGAGATCTCCGGTTTTTCAACATTCATAAACTTACCGGCGGAGGTAAACCATACCTTCATGATTGGTGGCGGCACGGCTTTGCTGCGTTTATCGAACATCCCTATCTCAATAGATTTATCTTTAGGTTGTGTGACAAACTCCACTGATTTTATTTTGTATTGTTTGTAGTTATCTTTCAGGTAATTTAATACAAGCTGATTCAGTTTATCTTCTGTTGATTCAACGCGGGTTTCAATCCATACGCCCTCTTTGGTATAGGATGCTTGTCCGTTTCTGCCGGCAGAATTGAATTTTACTGTATATTTGTTATCCTTAAAATACCAGGCTGCACCGGTGGATTTTTTATTTTTGCTTTTAAAATGGGTCATGGCGGCAGCGGGGACTTTATTATCGGCAACTAAATATTTTGAGCCGTCATCCTGTTGTTCTTTGACAACATTATTAGTGTTGTTGTTATTGTTCGGATCACCACCCACTTCTTTGGCTTTCGCTTCCGCGGGATCATTTTTATAGATAAGGTTTCCGGCCAGATCAAATTGCAGATCAACAGGAAGAACCTGGGTAACGCCTTCTATTTTTAGCTGGATAGCATAAAAGGCTTTGCCCTGGCTGGTTCTATGCAGCTCGATGACAGACATAACATATTCATTAGGGGCATAATTTTCTTTGTAGTATTGCATGACAGGGCTGGGTAATTCTTTTTCTTTAACTTCAAATCTGGACTCTATCCAAAGGCCCTTTTCATCAAACTCAGCATTACCGTTTTGATTGTTCATTTTGAACTTTGCCACATAATTATCGTTGTTTTTTTCCCAGGCATTCACTGTGGCATCAGGGTATTTGTATCTGCAACTGAGGATTACATCCTGTGGGACTTTTGATTCGGAAATTTTCTGAGCATTTACATCATAAAATGCAAATAATAATAAACAGATAAAGAATAAGGTTCTTGTTTTCATTATTAATGATTTTTTATAATTGATATGTTTGATTTCTATTAGGTCCTAAAGATAAATAAGATATCGGAATATGAACGTATTTTTCGATAAATTTTATATAATCAAGAAGTTCTTTGGGCAGTTCATTTATATTTTCGAGCTTATCAGTGGGGGTATTCCATCCGGGCAATTCTATATAGTCGGGAGTCATTGCCTGGTTGTTGATATTAAAAGGCAAATAATCCAGCGTGTTATTGTTATATGATTGTGCCGCTTGAATTGTTTCAAAAGTGTCAAGTATATCCGCTTTTGTCATCACAAGATCGGTAACACCATTGATGGTTACTGCATAGTTTAGTGCAGGCAGGTCAAGCCATCCGCAGCGTCTTGCCCGGCCCGTTGTTGCTCCGAACTCTTTGCCAATGGCCTGCATTTTTTTTCCGGTTTCATCAAAAAGCTCTGTTGGGAAAGGGCCGCTGCCAACTCTTGTGCAGTAGGCTTTAAAAACGCCATAAACCCTTCCGATCTTACCCGGTGCGATTCCCAGTCCCGAACAAACTCCGGCACATATGGTGTTTGATGATGTTACAAAAGGGTAGGCGCCAAAGTCAATATCAAGCAACGTGCCCTGAGCGCCTTCGGCAAGTATGCTTTTACCTGATTCGAGAGCCTTGTTTATGAAAATTTCCGCATCGATAAAGTCCAGGGATTTCATTTCTTCAATGGCATGCAACCATTGTTTTTCGTACTCTTTAAAAGGCAAACCGTCGATCTGAACGTTGTCGATATCAAAATCATACATGTGGATGATTTTCAAATGTTCCTTGGTGAGATTGCGGAATTTTTCCCCGAAATCAGTAAAGAAAATTTCACCGGCACGCAAGCCAACGCGGTTATATTTATCAGCGTATGCAGGAGCAATTCCTTTCAGTGTGGTGCCTATTTTTGCACCGCCTTTGGATTGTTCATAACACGCATCCAATGCCCGGTGGATTGGCAGTATCAGGTGTGCTCTGTTTGAGATCCTGAGGTTTTTTGCAGCAGCGGGGTTGTGTGAAGTAACTTTTTTTAATTCAGCCATAAGAATGACAGGGTCTATCACCACCCCATTGCCAATGATGTTAAGGGTATTGTCGCGGAGAATGCCTGACGGTATGGTATGCAGAACGATTTTGTTATCATTGAATTCAATGGTATGGCCTGCATTCGGGCCACCCTGAAAACGCGCAATGATATCATAGCGGGGTGTCATGGCGTCAACAATTTTGCCTTTTCCTTCGTCGCCCCATTGAAGCCCTAGAATTACATCAACTTTCATAACAGTATTGATAGATAAGTGTCCTGATTTTATTTTTTTTCTTTTGGTTGATTACTTTTTCCATAAAAGGTGAGCGCATGGTGGGTAATCGTAACATTGAACATTTTTTCGAGTGATTTTTGAATTTCCTGAATACGGGGGTCGCAAAATTCGATCATTTTTTTATTGTCGATACAAATCAGATGATCGTGTTGTTTGAACTTGTATGATTTTTCATAATTAGCGGAATTCTGGCCAAACTGATGTTTCACCACCAGGCCGCAAAGCAGCAGTAATTCGATGGTGTTGTAAAGCGTGGCACGGCTGACACGGTATTTATTGTTTTTCATTTTAATGTAAAGGGTCTCTACATCAAAATGCCCGTCGAAAGCATATATTTCTTTGAGAATGGTGAACCGTTCCGGAGTTTTGCGGTGCTGATTTTTTTCAAGATAAGCAATAAAGATTTGCTTAACATCTTCAAAATTTTCGGAAGCCTGTTCTTTTAAAACCATAGAAAATAATTTTGGATAAAAATACAAATTTTTATTGATTCTAAATAATCAATTTGTAATAATTCAACATCCTGATCTCTTGCTTAGTTGATCCTGCTGATGCTTTCAACGCCATTGACCGTTTTAATATTGTCGATAAGATTTTTCAGTTGGTTGGTATTCTGAATATATACGGTAAGGACTCCTTCGAAAATTCCGCTGTTGGTTTCAAGCGTTAACGAACGGATATT
Organism: Bacteroidales bacterium; assembly: GCA_035353775.1. Classification (GTDB taxonomy): domain Bacteria; phylum Bacteroidota; class Bacteroidia; order Bacteroidales; family CAIWKO01; genus CAIWKO01. The sequence continues at coordinate 13,706 of DAOQAF010000007.1, forward strand.
GATGTTCAGTTGTTTTGAAATCACATCGGTAATATCTCTTATCATTCCCAACCTGTCAAAGCCTTTGATGGATATTCCTGCGAGGAACTGAAGCGAATCGTTGTTCAGCCATTTTGATTTCACGATTTTTTTGCCGTATATGGTCATAAACTCGACGGCAACAGCACAATTGGCCTGGTGTACGGAAATTTCCCCGTTTTTTTCTATCAGTCCGATGACTTCATCACCCAAAATCGGCATGCAGCATTTCGCAATATTGTATTTGATGTTTTCTACCTGAGAACCTAGCAGGGGCTGTTTATCCTTTTCGTCTGAATCAGGTGCTTTTTCAACAATTTCTTTTTTAAGCTCAGGATGCTTGCTTTTGGTGAAAGGAAGCCTGAAATAACGGAACCAGTTCTCCTTGTCTGCTTCAAAAAAACAGGACTTCACCTCCTTTATTCCAATAACATTGTTGGCTGCATCCACATATAAATATGAGGGATTTGAATAGGACAGATAATGCAGGAACTTATTAATGTTTGCGGTGCTGAATTCGATTTTAAGTTCTTCGAATGCACTTTTAATCATAGCTTTGCCTTCGATTGCCTGTTTTTTCTTTTCTTCTTTTACAAAAGCTTTTATCGCCGATTTAGCCTTGGCGGTAGTTACATAATCATACCATTTTTCCTTAGGCGTTTGCTTTTCTGAGGTAATTATTTCGATCTGGTCCCCGCTTTTCAATGTATAATCAAGTGGTACAAGTTTGTGGTTCACTTTTGCACCGATACAGTTGTTGCCTAATTGTGAGTGTATGTTGTATGCAAAATCGAGTGTGGTCGATTTTCCCGGCATGGTGATCAGATCCCCCTTAGGTGTAAAAACATAAATTTCATCAGAAAAAAGGTTCAGTTTAAAATTTTCGAGAAAATCCAAAGCATTGGACTCTGGGCTCTGAAGCAGCTCGCGTATTTTTGCAAGCCATTCTTCCAGCCCGGTTTCGCCATGTGTCCCGTCTTTATATTTCCAATGTGCCGCAAATCCTTTTTCGGCAATTTCGTCCATGCGTGTTGACCGTATCTGTACTTCGACCCATTTTCCCGTGTAGCTCATCACCGTTGTGTGAAGGGCTTCGTATCCGTTTGCTTTCGGGATGGAGATCCAGTCGCGGAAACGGTCTTTGTTGGGTCGGTAATGGTCAGTGACTATTGAATACACATTAAAACAGGCTGCTTTTTCATTTTCCGGAGGGACATCAACAATTATCCGGATGGCAAAAAGGTCGTATACTTCTTCGAAGGGAATCTCCTTTTTCCGCATTTTTTCCCAGATCGAAAAAATGGATTTTACACGGGTAAGAATTGTTGTTTCAATGCCTTTATCTGAAAGGTCTTTTTTAATAGGATAAATAAATTTACTGATGAATCGTTTACGCTCCGGTTCCGATTCTTTGATCATCAAAGAGATGGTATTGTAAATTTCAGGCTCCATGTGCTTGAACGCAAGGTCTTCCAGCTCGGTTTTTATGGCAAAAAGGCCTAAGCGGTGCGCAAGAGGAGCATATAAAAATGAAGTTTCCGAGGCGATCTTCAGTTGTTTTTCTTTTGAAAGCGAATCTAAAGTACGCATGTTATTTAGCCTGTCAGCAAGTTTGATGAGGATTACCCGAACATCGTCGGAAAGTGTCAGCAACATTTTGCGGAAGTTTTCCGCCTGCAATGATTCGGTTTTTGTATCAAATATCCCGGATATTTTTGTCAGTCCATCAATGATCTTGGCCACTTTTTCGCCAAATAAACCACTTATATCTTCCAAAGTGTAGTCAGTATCTTCCACCACATCATGAAGCAAGGCACATACTACAGAGGTGGTTCCAAGCCCGATCTCTTCTGCTGCAATGTGAGCAACGGCTATGGGGTGATAGATATAGGGCTCTCCTGATTTGCGGCGCATGTCGCTGTGGGCTTCAACAGCAAGCTCGAACGCTTTTCGGATCAGTAATTTATCTTTTTGAGAAGTCTTGGGTTTGCACACCCGCAACAAATTCCGGTATCGCGTAATGATTTCTTTTTTTTCTCTTAGTTCATCAGGATTTGGCATGCTTTCAATTTTTATTACAAAATTAGTTTAAAATCGCCCACAATGGTCGGGTAAAAATCATTTCTTCAAAATATTTTTCAAACATTATTGATAAAAAACATCTTCTGAAAATACGGCCATATTATATTTGGTTTTCAAGAGATTTATTTCATATTTTTGTATGCATACCGTTTTTAAACTAATTAATTCACCGGCAATTTAATTCTTGAAATATGAAAAAAGGATATTTATTTTTTGTGTTGCTCTTTTTGAGTTGGTCAATAAACGCACAGGTTAAGGTTTTTTATGAAAATTTTGAATCGTCCGGAAACGGTGCCGACAGTGTAACAGCATCGGGTGCGGCCTATAACTGGTCGCTGAATTCCAGATTGTTTCATATGGGTTCCGCCTGTGATTCGAATAAGGTTACAACGAATGATACCGCATATCTTACGACAAATCAATTTTCCACCGCCGGCTATTCAGATGTAGTGTTAAGGTTTTCGCATATTTGCAAAGTCGAGCTGCTTGATGCCGGGGAGGTCGAAATATCGGTGAACAACGGCACATGGACCAAGCTGACCAGTGCCCAGTATATTGCACCCAGCAATTCACAGTTTGTGAATAGTGGGAACAAGTTTAATTCAAATACCTATCCGCTCGACTGGAATTCAGCGCTTAATAATGTTAAACCAACGCAGTCATGGTGGAAAAATGAAGTTTTTAATATTTCTGCTATTGCAGGTAACAGTTCTAATGTCAGAATAAGGTTTGTTCTCCGTGATGGAAATGGTAACGGGGCAAATTTCAATCATGGATGGTATATCGATGATATTGAAGTACTGGCCGCAAATAGTGAACTAATCCCCCCGGCAATTTCTATGATCTCCCCGATAATCCAGGATACCATTCATGATACGGGGCCTTTCGGGATTAATGCCTGGATCACGGATGTTTCCGGAATAGATACGGCATATGTTGTGTATCAGCCAAATAACGGGGCAGACCAGTATGTTCCGATGGTTTGGTTGTCAGACAGCACTTACCAGGGTTTTATCCCGAGCTATACCTATAATAACCAGGTCAGTTACCGTATTCATGCCGCAGATAATGCTGCTGCACATAACCAGATCGATGGATCTTCCTATTGGTTTTATATCAAGAAAAACACGCCTGTCGTTGAAATAGGCACGGGGACAAGCCAGCAGGCATATCCTTATGCCACTTTGTATAGCGATGCAAAAACACAAATGATATATACGGCTGCCGAAATTACCGCTGCCGACGGAATAGCAGGGCCAATAAACGCTATTGCATTTAATGTTTACAGTGCTTCTGCCATTGCCATGAACGGTTTTACTATTCAGATGCAACATACCGGCCTGAATGCACTGACCGGTTTTGTTAGTTCGGGATGGACAACAGTATATTCAGGGACTTATACCGTTACAGATGTCGGCTGGCAGGGCATTATCCTGCAAACCCCTTTTAACTGGGATGGTACAAGCAATCTGCTGATAAGCATTTGTTATGATAACCCGGCAAGTTCGGGTAACTCTCCGGTTTTTTGTTCTTCGGCAATAGACAAAACATGGACACAGTATGTGAATTCGGGGACAGGCTGTTCTCTTGCTGCCGGTTCGGTTCAGGCGTACAGGCCGAATATCAGGCTGTCCATGCCGACCCTTGTTATTACCGAAGATGCGGGAGTAAGACAGTTTATTGTACCCACCGGTACCATTCTATCGGGCGTCATTACCCCAGTTGAACTGCTTATTAAAAATTATGCACAGGATACCTTAAAAAAAGCGCAAATAGCATGGAAGCTTGATGGCGTGTTCCAACCCCCTTTTTCCTGGACAGGGTTGCTGGCGGAAGAGGTTACTTCCACTCCTGTTACTATCGGGAATATAAATGTAATACCGGGAAGCCATACTATTAAAGCATGGACAGAATTACCCAACGACAGTATTGATGAAATATCTGCAAACGATACGCTGAGCATTAATTTTTATGCCTGTTCAAGTTTTTTGAATGGAAGTTACACGATTGGATCTGGGGGCGATTATCCGACCTTTGCCTCGGCATTGAATTCATTGATGAATTGCGGAATAAGCGGGCCTGTTACTTTTAATGTGCTTCCCGGAACATACACTGAACAATTGAGTATTCCTGAAATTTCCGGGGCCAATGGTACAAATACGATCACATTTCAATCAGCAAGCGGTAATTACGGAGATGTCATTTTACGTTATGCGGCCAGCAGTACATCTGATAATTATGTGGTGAATTTAGACGGTTCAGATCATATCATCTTTAAAAATATGACCTTAGAAGCATTTGGGGCTTCTTATGCAATTGTTATTAAATACTCTGGCAATTCAACGTATAATACTTTTTATCACAACAGGCTTTTGGGCGCCACTACTACCAGTACATCCACGAATCTGGCTGTCGTATTTTCCCCGGGCGGGGCCAGTGTCTGCGATTCTGTGATCACTTTTGACGGGAATATTATTGAAAACGGATCGTACGGGCTATATCTCTATGGGCAGGGAAGTACTATCGGCCAGCTTGAAAATAAAACGGTGGTAAAAAACAACAGTTTTTTAAATCAGTATACTGCTGGCCTGTACTTGTATTATCAGGATGCTCCGGAGATTTCTTCCAATACATTTTTCTCCAATTCTACCTATACTTCCGGGTATTCGATATATGCCGCGTATTGTGATAATCAACTGAAAATCCTGAAAAATAAAATAATAAGAACTAACGGAGGATACGGGATTTATACCTATTACTGCGATGGAGCCTATGCGAAAGAAGCGTTGATCGCTAATAATATGGTGGGCATATCGGGCAATAATAATTCTTACGGAATATATGCGTCGTATTGCAGCAATCAGAAAATCTTCTATAACAGCGTAAATCTCAGTTCGGGTGGTACAACGTCCAATGGCCTCTACCTTGTAGGTTCAGGGCTTTTTCATCATGTTAAAAATAATATTTTTGCGTATACAGGAACAAATAGCAGTGGGCTGGCAATATATATTTCCAATACAGCCGGGGTATCTTCCATGAATTATAATGACCTGTATTCTGTAGGAACAAATCTTGGATATTGGAATGGGTTACATGCAAATCTTAGCGCATGGAAAACGGCCAGCACCAAAGATTCAAACTCGGTTTCTGAAGATCCCTATTTTGTTTCGGCAACTAACCTCCATACCTATTCATCAGGAATAAACGGGAAGGCAATTCATCTGAATGAAGTGACTGATGATATTGACGGCCATCTGCGCAATGCGGCCACTCCGGATATTGGCGCCAGCGAATTTGATGTGCCTGCAAATAATATAGGCATGCTTTCAATTACCAGCCCCGTTAATAGTTGCGGGGTAACATCCACGAGCGATATAACTGTATCCCTGAAAAATTTTGGCACATCACAGATAAGCACCGCAGATATCTATTATTCGGTGAATAACGGAACGCCCGTACATGAAGTGATGACCCACACTATTTTACCTGATTCCGTTTACCTGTATACATTTTTACAACAGGCAAATCTGATGACCTTAGGTAACTATACTTTTAAGGCATGGGTTCATCTGGCAGGTGATACGATCACGCTCAATGATACAGTCAGCAACTACCATGTATACAGCGGGTATGATTTTAATTCAGGGGCCTATACCATGAGCTTTGAAGTAAATGAATTTTTCGGCGACTGGTCAAGCCTGGATGTTAATGGTGATAACTATGGGTGGACAGCATATTATAATGTTTCAGATGCACGCAGCGGAACTTATAGCTCAAGATTATATAATGGGGGTACCAATGCGGGTAATGACTGGCTGTTTTCAAGATGCTTCAGTCTTGATGCCGGGTCAACGTATAAAATAGAATTCTGGTACAAGGTGTCCTATGCCACTTATCCTCAGAATATAGATCTGAAGATTGGTTTATCCCCTGTCCCTGCATCCATGACCACAAGTCTTACGGCGCTTAACACGATAAATAATACCACATATCAGAAAGCAACGGCGTATTATGTTCCGACTGCTTCAGGCTCGTATTATTTCGGATGGTGGGGACATAGTGTGGCCAGTTCTTATTATGCATTTATTGACGATATAAATATATCGCTGGTTCCTTTACAGGAAGCCGCTTTATTGTCGGTTGTAAATCCGGTTTCCGGGTGTGGGCTTTCAAACAGCGAAACGCTTGATGTCCTTATTAAAAATACCGGCGCAAACAACATAAATGGCAATTTAATGGCATACTACCAATTTAATAATGGTGCAGTGGTTTCTCAGGCAGTAGCAGGCACGATTACTCCGAACGACACTCTGGCCTTTTCGTTTACCCAAACCTTAGACGCCCATGTCGTTTTGCAGGACTTTGTTTTTCCGCTTAAAGTATGGATATCCTTACTTAATGATCCTTTTCATAATAATGACACTATCAGCAAGGTCATTGCTTCTTCACATGTGCCGGGAGACCCTGTAACCATAAGCGATACAACTGCTTTTGGCGGGTCAGCCGTCTTACAGGCAGTTTGTGCTGATTCGGTATATTGGTTTGATGTGCCGGCAGGTGGTTTGGCCATATCTTCCGGTCATAATTTTACGACACCGGATTTATTTGCAAACACCGTTTATTATGCACAGGCCATTACACCGGGAGGAACGACGACCTGGACATTTGATAATGACCTGGAGGGCTGGTTAGCTCAAGATCCTTGTTCTTTTTTATACAACTGGTCATGGGCGAGCGATGCCGGGGCAGGAGCTTTGTTTGCCTCAGATCCCGTGGATGTTTCGGCACAGTTGGTAACATCGCCACAGGTTATGGTAGCCGGGGCTACAACCGTTTCAATTTCGTTTCGCCACCGTTATCTTACGGAAAGTTGCTGTGATGGTGGGTATCTGGCCTACCGGCTTGACAATGGCCCGTGGATTCAGTTTGTGCCGACAACGAATACTTACAATACATCACATAGTATCAGTTATGATCCCCTGAACTCATGTTCATCAAATACAAGAGGTTGTTATGCCGCATCACAGGCCGCCTATATAACAAGTTCCGGATCCATAAATAATACCGGTGCAACGAATATTCAGCTTGCTTTTGTATTCACATCTGATTTTTCTGTCAGCAACGATGGCTGGTACATTGATGAGGTCAGCATAAGTGGTGGAACGGGTGGATGCTCCAGTAACAGAATTCCTGATACTGCTTATGTGGCGTTGAATGCTTATGATGCTTCGGTGGTCTCTTTTACCTCTCCGGCACAAGGATGCTCTGATGGCTCGGAAAACGTCACCATCAGAATCTGTAACAATGGACTGAATACGATCAACGGAAACCTTTCGGCCAGTTATAAAATTAACGGCAGCATACCCGTTACGCAAGCTGTTGTTAATACTATCCTGCCCGGCGATACCGCATCTTTTACTTTTACCGCTCCGTTTTTACCCGGATTAACCCAGACCAACCAGGATTCTGTTTTCAATATTACTTCGTATATTGTTCTCGCGGGAGACACATATTCATTGAATGATACGGCACAGACATCCATGACGCTGCTTTATACGCCCGCACCGCCTTCTGTCACTAATGTTACGGTGCCTTACGCCACACAGGCAACCCTTCATGCGGTTTCGTCTGATTCAATACAATGGTACGACTTGGTAACAGGGGGCATTCCTCTTTCAAATTCCTCGACTTGTACCACCCCGGTACTTTATAACACAAGCGTATTTTATGCAGAGGCTTATTCAACCGGAGGTGCCTCTTACTGGACATTCAATGCTAATCTTGAAGGATGGTCGTCTGCCGCTTCATGCGGATATACGACGAGCTGGGTTTGGGCAACGGACGGAGGAACGGGTGCTGCATATGCTCAGGATATCGGCTCTACATCAAGCCAGGTTTTAAAATCCCCGCCAATAAATTTATCCGGAACAAGTTCGGTTACATTAAAATACAGGCACCGTTATTCCACCGAAAGTTGTTGTGACCATGGCTATGTTCTTTACAAGCTTAATGACAATGCCTGGACACCTTTTGTTCCCACTACGGGAACTTATTCGGGCTCTTATTCTATCGGGTATGAACCATTGATTAATTCCTGTACTTCTGCAACACTGCCGGCTTACACGGGGACAGCAGCATATCAGACACACAGCGGACTGATCAATACCTCCGGCGCCGATTCGATGCGGATAGCCTTTGTATTTTATACCGACGGCTCTGTTGCCGGTGACGGATGGTATATTGATTCGGTATTAATAAAGGGTTCCGGTTCGGGATGTGCCAGTGTGCGTGTGCCCGATACGGCATTTGTTACCGGCGTCCCTGCCTGTGATATGAGCGTTCTGGATATTTATCAGCCTGAGTCCGGGATCGAACTTACCAATAACGAAACGCTAACTATTAAGGTGAAAAATTATGGTACTGCCCCGGCAAACAATGTTCCGGTGCATTATGTAATCAACGGGGGCACACCAGTAACAGAGGTTATTCCCGGGCCCGTAGCATCCAACGATACCGCGTTATTTACGTTTAGCACACCTGCTGATCTTTCTGCAACCGGCACGTATCAAATTGCTGTGTACACCTCCCTGGCCTGCGATCAGACACTGATCAATGATACTGTTCATAAAACCGTTGTCAACAGCCCGATACCATATTGTGTTTCAAGCTCCCTTTATCTGTACGAAAATATCGGAAATGTAACACTGGGTACGCTTACTAATGGAAATGCCTTACCCGTGCTGAATAATGCTTCGGCCACTCATTATTATACGGATTATACAAACCTGTCGCCAACTCCGGTTACTGTGGGGGCTAACTATCAGTTTTCCGTTTCACAGATTGAATCAGGCGCCCAGTTTTACAGTACTGCTGTTAAGGCATATATCGATTTTAACAGGAACGGTGTTTTTGATATCCCGGCAGAACTGGTATTTACAGGAGTGACAGCATCGTCGGTAAATCCTGCGGTCACAGGGACAATAACAATTCCTGTAACGGGAGTGGTCACCGGTATGAATACCAGAATGAGGATTGTTATGGACAGATCGGGAACCGCGAATCCTTGCGGAACATATACCTATGGCGAAACGGAAGATTATTTCCTGTTTATCTTACCGCAAATTCAGCATGATGCCGGTGTCATTGATATTATTCAGCCGGGCGCCAATGAAACAGAGGCGGATGTGGTACCTGTAAAAGCTATTGTCAGGAATTTCGGCACCGACACGATCCGGAACACCTCCAATATGGTGGTGGCCTATACCTATAACGGCCAGGCACCGCAGTCAATAATCTGGAGCGGGGGTGATATCCTGCCGCTTCAGTCTGATACGGCCACATTGCCTGCACTGGCGGTGATGCCCAATATGAACAATATCTGTGCATATACTCAACTGGCAGGCGACAGCAACATGTTTAATGATAGCTATTGTAAGCATTTTTCCGGCACACCCTTGCATGATGCCGGAGTTGTTGCGTTCCTTGAACCGGGAACCGAATCTGTGTCGGGCTCTTCATCCCCGGTGACCGTTATTGTTAGAAATTTTGGCGCCGGTATACTCACCTCGGCAAACATGGTTTATAAACTGAACGGCACCGTGCAGGCCACACAGGCATGGACGGGTTCGCTTTTGCCCAATTCAGAAGATACGGTAACCTTTACCCAAACCTATGTTGTACCTCCTGCAAATTATACAGTATGCGCTTACACCTCTTATGCCGCTGATTCAAATAATACCAATGATACCCTTTGCACCGGATCCTACGGGGTATTTACCAGTAATTTGCCCTATTATGATGATTTTGACGGAAGTGTCGTCAACTGGTCTGCCGTGAATTCCGCGGGTTCTTTGTGGGAACTGGGCCAGCCATCATACAACCAGACAAACAGCGCTTTTACGCCATGGAGATCCTGGGATATTAATCTGAGCGAACCTTACGGTAATAGCGCTAATTCCATCCTCTATACTCAGAATTTTAATTTTTCAAATGCGGTAGATGCGAGAATGAAGTTTTGGTTTAATATAAACACCGAAGGCGCCTATGACGGATTCAGGATTGATTATTCAATCGATACCGGAAATACATGGAATGTTTTGGGGACGACAAGTGATCCTAATGGCTCGAACTGGTATAACTACGCATCGCTGGTCTCCAGTGGAAAACCAGCCTGGACGGGAAATTCCTCTATATGGAGAATGTGTTTTTACAGGTTATCCGTTTTAAATCATGTTCCTATTGTCAGGTTCCGGTTTGTATTTACATCGGATGCTTCTATGAATGGTATCGGTGTTTCTATAGATAATTTTGCGATATACAAACCGCTGCCTAGAGATGTCGGCATTGAAGCCGTGAGTTCACCAAAAGTTGAAGCACGAGCTGGATCATCGGTTCAGGTCAAAGTCCGTATCCGGAATTATGGAACAGGTACGGTACAGAATATTCCGATAGCGTATAAAATAAATTCAAATGGTGCAATCATTACCCATAACTGGACAGGTGTGCTGCTGCCAAACGATTCGGCGCTGGTCACTATCACTACCCCCTTTACGGTACCTGTCGGTGATTTTACCATTTATTCATTTACACAACTTTTGGCAGATACTGTTTATGTGAATGATACCTGTCATGCACACATGATTGGCGTCCCCCAATATTTTGTTCCTTATCATGATAGTCTTGAAGGAAGTAATTACTGGGTGAGCAGAGGTATCCCCAATTTATGGGAATACGGGGGGCCTTCTTCATCCACCATTAACACGGCGCATAGCCCGACTCATGCCTGGAAAACCAACATTGACGGTAACTATATTAATAATGCCACCAGCTATCTTTATTCTCCCTGGTTCAGTTTTACCGGTGTCGACAGTGCCTATCTTGAATTCTGGCATTGGTATCATACTCAAAGTACCAGTGATTACGGGGTGGTTGAATATACCGTAAATAACGGAACGTCATGGTTAGTGCTTGGTGCGCAGGCCGATCCCCAGGGGGTGAACTGGTATAATGCTTTAGTCGGGGGAGCGCCTTGCTGGTCTGGAAACTCATCGGGTTATGTCTATTCGAGATACCGCCTGACTTCTGTCCCTGCAATCATTAATGCGACGGGTGCTGTCCGTTTCAGGTTTAAGTTTTATTCCGATGCCAGTGTCTGCAATTATGACGGATGGGCCATAGATGACTTTGCGATTACTGCTCCGCCTATTCCAAAAGATGCCGGAATTTTTCAGATTATTCATCCTGCCTCACCGGTATTAACAGGAAGTTCGGTCATGCCGGAAGTTGTGATAAGAAATTTCGGGACAGATAGCTTGCAAAAAGTTCCTGTAAGATATATAGTTAACGGAGGCGCTGTTGTTGCAGAAACATGGTACGGTGTTTTAATGCCGGGGCAAACGGTTAATTATACCTTTTCAACACCCTTCACTTCTCCGGGTTCCGCCTATTCATTTTGTGCTTTTACACGAAGGAACGGAGATACCTACTGGTCAAACGACACCTTGTGCACAACGGTAAGCACCTCTCCGGCAGCAAATGACCTTGGAATCGAAGAAATTCTTGAACCGGGAGACTACACGCTTCCGGGCGATACTGTTATCGTTAAAGTCCGCATCAGGAATTACGGAACCTTACCACAATCAGGAATTTCATTGATTTATATGCGTAATTTTGTTCAGACGGGGGCTGGAACATTTTCAGGCACAATCAGCCCGGGGGATTCTGCAGATTATACTTTTGCTACTGCTTTCATCTCCCCCACAGGGAGTTATAACCTTTGTGCCAAGACAATCCTTGCAAATGATGCCGATCCTGTGAATGATATGATTTGTAAATATCCCGTGGGATCCGGAATAGAAAACTACGATTTCTCGGACTTTGAAATGTTGCAAAACATTCCCAACCCTGCCAACGATCAAACCCAGATATTGTTTTATATTCCAAATAATGAAAATGTTCGTTTTGAACTGATAGACATTTTTGGGCGGTCACTGATGAAAAATGATGTTATTGATGCGGTAAGCGGGGAAAACAGGATCGGTCTTGATGTCAGCAATATCCCTTCAGGAGTATATTTTTATTCGGTTGAATATAAAAGCAAAAAACTGACAAGACGCATGGTTGTTGTCAGGTAAACTTCAGTGTACTATGCTTGCAGGCCATTGCTGAGCCTGCCGGATGCAAGGGTTTGAAGAACGAAGCAGAACGAAGAAATTTGAAGTTTTTAGAGGTGCACAATGGATTAACTTCATTTCATTTATAGGGTTTTGCTCCGGTCATTCAAAGAAGGGTACAGCTAATTCATTAGTAAGACGAATCAAGGGTTAAAAATATTTTTGCCACTAAGACTAAGACTCTAAGAAACACTAAGTTGGATTGAGTAAATATTTTTGTTTTTTTGTGGAACTCCGCCTGAACGGCTTAAGTCGGGCAGGTTTGTGTCTTACTGGCTAAATATGAAATGGTTATAATTCTCAACCCATGATTCGTATTAGTAAGAGAAATCAAAAAATTCTTTTATAACGAGAATAGTGAGTAATTATGTCCTAAGTAGGGTTTATGCGTATAATATTGGATTTCGTCTATGAAATTTTGTTTTTTAACTGTTAAATAGTGTGTTGTTTTTTGTCGGTATAATAATTATTATTATTTTTGTGTATTATCGAAGGACTAATGGGCAAAAAATTTGTTATAAGAAAATTTGTAATCTTATTGTTGATGATCTTTACTGCGCTATTTTCAGTTGCGCAGACGACTGTTCAGATTGGAACAGATACATCAACCCAGAACAATCCGTTTAACATCTATTATGGATACGGTAGAAGTGCATCCATTTATCTCAACCCGGAAATAAATACAAGTGGGCAGATCATTTCTTTGGAATGGTATGTCTCAATAGCGCAGGCGGCAATTGCCCCTATAAGAATATATCTGAAATCCACACCGCTGGCAACGTTTCCTGCTGCAGATACCTGGGCAAACCGCATATCGGGCGCAACATTAGTTTATGATAATGCAGAGAGTTTTTCTACAGTCGGATGGAAATCATTTACCTTAACAACCCCATTCGACTTTACATCCGGGAACCTGATGGTGCTGTGTGAGGCGAATTACGGTGGATCCGGAATTAGTCCATTTCCTGAATATCAATATACAGCCACTCCCGACAATAAGCATCATTATTTACAGGCTGATGGGGCTGAGCCAACAGGGACCGGTGTTATAAATACGTTGCGACCCAATATTAAAATATCATTTGCTTCAACCAATTATACACAGGATGCGGGTGTATACCAGATCCTGACACCGGGAGGTATTATACTTTCAGGAATAAATTCACCGGTAACTATTAACATAAAGAACTTTGCAACCGACACTTTGAAAAAAGCCACCATCGCATGGAAACTGGATGGGGTTTTGCAGACGCCTTCTTATTCGTGGAACGGCGTGATTTTACAAGATGAGATTTCTACAGCTTTCACCATTGGCAACATGAATGTCGCGCCCGGCCCGCATACCATAAAAGTATGGACAGAAATGCCCAACGACAGCACAGACCAGAATAATTTTAATGATACGCTTACAGCTTCATTCCATGCATGTACATCCGTCTTGAGCGGAGTATACACCATTGGCCCGTCAGGTGCAGATTTTCCGACTTTTGCATCTGCCCTTGCCGCCATGCAGAATTGCGGCATCAGTGGCCCGGTTACATTCAATGTCCAATCAGGTACATATACAGAACGATTAAGTGTACCCGAAATAGCCGGTACTTCGGCCACCAATACCATTACTTTTCAGTCATTGACCGGAATTAATACCGATGTTACCCTTAGGTTCCCGACAGATGCGACATACAATTACGTTGTAAAACTTGACGGTGCAGATCATTTCAGGTTTAAAAACATGACACTGCTAAGCACGGCAACCACTGCCTATACCCGTGTAATTGAAATGACAGGAAATGCCGTCGACAACCAGTTTGTTGGTAATCATATTTCAGGCCCTGTTGTTACAGCCCTTACAACAAATACTGCCTTAGTATTTTCCGCATCGGACCTTGATTCATTATCAGTATTTGACCAAAATACTTTTACAAACGGTTCGTATGGCATGTGTTTGTATGGTATAGGTTCAGCATCACTTGAAAACAAAACAACTATAACAAACAATATCTTTAATAATCAGTATTCCTATGCTATGAGATTGTATTATCAAAACGGGTTAACAGTAAGCGGGAATATAATCAATGGCCATGCCGCCAATACCGGATACTACGGAATATATGTGGGTAACTGCGATAATGACCTTAAGATTTCAGAGAACAAAATTTTCATCCCGTCCGGAAACTATGGTATATATTTGTATTATTGTGACGGGACTGCAAACAAAAAAGGCTTAATTGCAAATAATTTTGTTCAGGTGGGGGGTACTGCGGCCGCCTATGGTATTTATGCCACCTATTCTGCTTTTCAGGAATTTTATTATAACAGTGTAAATATAACTTCGACAAATACTACCTCAAGGGCTTTTCATATAACCACAGGTTGTACTCCGATTGTTTTGAAAAACAATATATTCTCGAACAATGGTGGCGGGTATGCTATTTATTCCATCATGACATCGGGTGTTGCTTCAGATTATAATGATCTGTTTACAACAGGCGCTACTCTTGGATATTGGGGTGGGGCCCGGTCAGATCTTGCCGCATGGCAGGCAGCCACTTTGCTGGATGCCAACTCTGTATCCGTGGACCCCAACTTTGTTAATGCTACAAACCTTCACACCTTTTCTGCCATCCTGAATGGGTCTGCAGCAGCCATTGCCGGAATCACCCATGATATTGACGGAGAATTAAGAGATACTTCTACACCTGATATTGGCGCAGATGAATTTACCCCGCTGGCAGTAGATCTTGGTATTATGGGCGTAATTGCTCCAACCCAGCTTTCCTGCGCTCTTGGATCTGCTGAAAATATAACCATCCGGATAAAGAACTTTGGAGTGAGCACGATCACTTCTGCAGATATTTATTACAAACTGAACAACGGAACACCTGTTCATGAAGTATTTAACGGTAGTATTGCTGCTGACTCTGCAGTTAATTTTACTTTTTCGGCAACTGTAGATCTTTCTGCTATGGCAAGTTACACATTTGAATTCTATGTTGTATTAGCAGGAGACCCGAATCCGTTAAATGATTCCATTTTAAATTATACTGTTGCTAACGGCTGGGATTTTTACAATTCAGAATATAACATGGGATTTGAACTGACTGAAGATGTCAGCAACTGGTCCGTTTATAATGCCGACTTAGGTACGTATAAATGGGTAATGCCTTACTCAAGTTCAACCTATTCACACACCGGTAATTATTCTGCCCAGTTTTATAATGGGGCCGCTAATACGGGGGAAGACTGGTTGTTTTCAAGATGTTTCTATCTGCAAGCCGGAAAAACGTATTCTTTGAGTTTCTGGTACAGGGCCTATAGTGCCAGCTATCCCCAGACGATCACGCTGAAATATGGCAATGCCGCGACCAGTGCAGCGATGACTACAACATTGACCACTCTTACAGGGATTGCAAATATTGTCTATCAGCGGTCAACAAGTCAGTTTGTGGCTCCGGCCAGCGGCACGTATTATTTCGGTTGGTCCGGCGCTGTTGGCAGCCAGTATTATGCATTTGTTGACGACATCAACGTCAAAATAATTCCGGATCAGGACGCTGCTGTAGTTTCTTTGATATCACCCATTAACGGTTGCGGCCTCACGGACGAAAATGTTACTATTAAGATTGCCAATAATGGTCTTCAGGTAGTGAGCGGTAACCTGACAGCACATTATAAAATTGTTGGTGGCAATACCACGGTCACAGAATCCGTAATACAGCCGATTCCTTCTGGCGATACTATTAATTTTACTTTTACTACGCCGGCCAATCTGGCCGTTACAGCGGGTGACTCCACATTCGTTATCAGGGCATGGGTTGACCTCGCCGGCGATCCAATTCACGTCAACGATTCAATTTCAGGGAACATTCTTTCGTTACAGACTCCGGCCCCTCCGGTAGTGATTAGTGATACGGTTGCTTATGGAGGAATAGCCACTTTGCAGGCTAATGCTGCCGGCATGTTATACTGGTATACAGATCCAACAGGAGGGACGCCTGTAGGATCCGGCCCGACATTTACAACACCGGATCTATTTGTGACAACTCCTTACTATGTAGAGGCAACAACAGGAAGCATAGCCGATTCATTAAGCACGATTTTTTCCGGTGGTAATGGCTGCGATGGCGGAAACATGTTCGACCTGGAGCCTGTATCAACAAATTTGATCATTACAGGTTTTAGTATCAGCCCTTATGATGCAGGTGTACTTCCTGTACGTGTTTATTATAAATCAGGGACTTACCAGGGATTTGAACAAACTGCTGCAAACTGGACACTTTTGGGTACATATAATCTGATCAGTCCTGGAGCAGGCATCCAAACCTATCTTGATGTTACCGACTTCACCATTCCTGCTGGTCAGGTAACAGGCATTTATCTGAACTTCAACGCAACCTATACCACGCTGTCAGCGCCTGCTACATATTATGATCAGGCACTGCAATTAACTTGCGGTGCAGGTCTTTGCGCTCTCTTTGGAGGCGTTAATTCTCTGAGAGCGTTCAACGGAAAAGTATTTTATAAAACGGAAGGCTGCACCAGTGCGAGGGTACCTGATACTGCTTATGTTCAACTGATGCCTTATGAAGTTTCGGTGGTTTCAATGCCTTCACCTGTAGACGATTGCAGTCAGGCTACGGAAAATGTTACCATAAGAATAAGAAACAACGGATTTAATACTATAAATGGCGGTTTAACGGCAAAATATACGGTAAACGGAAGCGCTCCTGTCATTGAAGCTGTGGCCAATACCATTCTGCCTGGTGATACGCTTACACATACTTTTGCTATCCCTTTAATTACCGGATTGACCCCCACAAATCAGGATTCTGTCTATAATATTAAATCCTATATAGAGTTGGCCGGAGACAATTTTTATGTAAATGATACCATAAATGAAACACTTAAATTAAAGTTTACCCCGCCGGCGCCTGTTGTATCGAATATCACCGTGCCATATGCAAGCAGCGGAATATTAGCAGGCATCTCTGCTGATTCAATATATTGGTATGATGTTGCTGTTGGCGGGACAGAATTAGCTTCAGGCCCGGCTTTTACAACCCCTTCGCTTTTTGGGACTACGGTCTATTGGGCGGAGGCCAGGTCGGGAGGAGTTTCGGATACGACGGTAATGCCGGCCCAAATTTCAACGTTCTCCGGGAATGCAAGAGGTTATTGGTTTACGGCGCCTGTTGATTTTACTATCACAGGATTAAAAGTTCCCATTGCGGGATCAACACAAAACATCGCCGTGGTACGTTTTACAGGGGCAGTTCCGCCACCGGTATTTAACAGCACAACCAATGCATTTACCACATTATTTCTGACACAGGGCAACACCAATAGCGGATTTATTCCCTGTTCCGTCCAGGTGGCTGCCGGTGATGTTATCGGACTTTTAGGCACGAGGGGTGGAAATGATGATCAGCCTTATGCTCCGGCGGCTACAACAACCATTGATGGAAACATAGTTTCTCTCTCCAGAATGGGAATGCAGTACCCGCTTTCTACCAATCTCCCTCAGGATTTGTGGACAGAAGCAGGCAATATCTCAAGGATTGAATTTGTTTATTCTGCGGTCAACGATAGCGGATGTCCAAGTCTACGTGTGCCTGATACTGTTTTTGTTACTGGTGTCCCTGCTTGTGATGTCAGCGTTCAGGCTATTCATACCCCTCATTCCGGGATAGAACTTTCAAACAGTGAATGGGTTACCATACGTGTAAAGAATTATGGTACCGGCCCTGCAGTTCATGTTCCTGTCCATTATGTTATCAATGGTGGCAACCCGGTAAATGACACCATTCCCGGAACAATCGCTTCAAATGACACGGTATTGTTTACCTTTGCCACTCCTGCCGATTTTTCAGCGTTTACCACGTATAATATAACTGTTTATACTGATCTGTCCTGTGATTTCACATTGATAAATGACACGGTTCATAAAACAGTTGTCTGTGATTCGCTTGTTTATTGTAACGCTGTTGCTTCATATCCTGATGATGAGGATATATTCATTGTGATGGTAAATGATGCCACAAATGCGTATAACTGCACCACTGTCGCCCCGGGGCCGGGTTCAATCCTTAACAGATATTCTAATTTTATGACCTTGCCCCCATTAACGGCAATCGGCCAGGGGCAGACAATTAATTTTACCATTGAGGAAGATGAATGTGATGGTGCATGGTATTGGTCTAACGGTTGCGCGATCTGGATAGACTATAATCATGATGGCGATTTTACTGACCCCGGCGAAAATGTTTATGTCGAAAATACAACGACAGAGGGTCCGAGAATAATTACGGGTACCTTCACTGTTCCTGCTGGCGGTTATAGCGGGATTACCGGTATGCGGATCATTGTTGCAGAAAACAATTCGGGTGCAAGCCTTCAACCATGCATGACCTATGGCTATGGAGAAACAGAAGATTATCGTATCCTCATCCTGCCCCAGATCCCTCACGATGCAGGTGTTACAGCCTTTGTGCAGCCTACAGCTTTACTGAATGAGGGCGTTTTATCTTCTGTTCAGGTGATTGTCAAGAATTTCGGTGCAGATACGATCACGGCTGCCTCTAACATATCTGTTGCTTATTCATACAACGGAGGTGCCACCCAATCGATCATATGGACAGGTGGAGATATACCTCCGTTAGCTTCGGAAACGGTTGCCTTGCCGGATTTGACTGTTCTTGCAAATACCCATTCATTATGTGTCTGGACCGTTTTTAACGGTGATTCAAATTCCTTTAATGATACCTCCTGTATGGCTTTAACCGGGACACCGCAATTTGATGCCGGTGTCACGGCTTTTGTACAGCCTGCTGCATCACTTGTTCAGGGTGCTAATGCAAACGTACAGATTACCCTGAAAAATTTTGGCGCTGATACCTTAACGTCTTTGGATCTTGTTTATACATTGAATGGTGTGGTACAGGCAACGCAGCCATGGACCGGAACATTATTGCCGAATGCAACAACAACTGTGGCATTTAACCAGGCTTTTACAGTACCTGCGGCAAGCTTTTCAATTTGTGCATACTCCTCTTTAATGAGCGATGCTAATCATGCCAACGATTCATCATGTCAGAGTTGTTATGGAATATATACAAGTGCTTTACCTTATTATAATGATTTTGACGGTGCAAATATTGATTGGGCAGCAGGCACGGCGAGTGTAGGAACGGCCTGGGAACTCGGGGTGCCAAACTATGGAACGACTAATAGTTCCCACAGCGTGCCCAACGCGTGGGATGTTAATTTGACGACAGCATACACCAACGACGCAACAACTTATCTTTATACTCAAAATTTTGACTTTTCAACAGTTGTTAATGCCACCATGAAATTCTGGCTTAACTATGATCTTGAAGCAAATTATGATGGGTTACGCATTGAATATACAACAACTGCTGGTGCCACATGGAATGTGCTTGGCGTTTTAAATGATGCCAATGCCGTGAACTGGTATAACGATGATGTGATAAATTCAAACGGGCCCGGATGGACCGGAAATTCTTCCGGCTGGAAACAATGCGAATATCAACTTTCAGCTTTTAATAACGTTCCTGTTGTCCAATTCCGGTTTGTGTTTTTCAGCGATGTGTCGAACTGTTACAGCGGGGCTTCCATTGATGACTTTGCCATTACCATTCCTTCCCAACAGGATGCCGGAGTTGAAGTTATTCATGCCCCCGTAGTGCAGGCAGCCGCTGGCTCTTTATCCACAGTAAAGATACGTATCAGGAATTTCGGTAGCGATACCTTAAATAGCATGCCGGTTTCATACAGGATTGGATTAACAGGATCACCTGTCACACAGATCTGGACAGGGACATTGAATCCGCAGGATACGGCATCTGTTATTTTTACCATCCCATTTAATATACCTGTGGGCGTATTTGAACTGTTTTCCTATACAGGGTTATCGGGCGATGGCGATCACTTCAATGATACAACGGTAAACCATATCACAGGATTAATTACTTATAATGTTCCTTACAGTAATGACTTTGAAGGCCCTGTGACATGGGTTAGCCCGGGCACATTATGGGAATGGGGTGTGCCGTCAGCACTGGTAATTGATTCAGCTTACAGTCCTGCCAATGCGTGGGTAACCAACCTTGACGGAGACTATTCTTACGATGCCATAGAATACCTTTATTCGCCATTATTTATGTTTAACGGTATCGACAGCGCTTATCTGGAATTCTACCACTGGTATGAAACTGAAACTAACTGGGATGGTTGTGCTGTTGAGTATTCCGTAGGAGGAGGGGCGTGGACTTTATTGGGCGGCCAGGCTGATGCAAATGGTATTAATTGGTATAATTCCACAACAACAGGGACAAGTATGCCTTGCTGGTCGGGAAGCTCAGAGGGGTATGTATATTCCAGGTACAGCCTGACTGCCATAGCGGCTATTATCAATTCGGTATTACCTGTACAATTCAGGTTTGTATTTACCTCTGATGATTCATTTGTATATGAAGGCTGGGCTATTGATAATTTTGCGGTAACGTGTCCGCAGATACCCGACGATGCAGGTGTAACAGCAATATTGTTGCCGGATAACTCAACTCAAGCCGGCAGCCAGGTTACGGTGCAGGTAACGATTAAAAACTACGGAACAAACAATTTAACTTCAATTCCTGTGGGATATCAGGTATCCGGAGGTACAGTAACGGCCGGTACCTGGTCAGGTACGCTGGCTGCTGGTGCAACAACCAATTATACTTTTACTACAACGTATATTTCTCCGGATTCGGCTTATGAACTTTGTGCTTTTACCATGTTAGCCGGAGATAATTATACCTTCAATGATAGCACCTGCGCGTCATTTAATGTTACAGCAGCCATCCATGATGTTGGTGTTGTTTCTGTCGTTTCTCCGATAGATACAACGGTATATCAGGATGCAGATACTGTCAGCGTTTATATAAAGAATTACGGAACAAGCCCGGAAACAACTATTCCTTTAACGTTCATGGTAAATGCGGTGCAGGCAGGCGCAGGAGTGTGGTCCGGCACGCTTAACGCAGGCGATTCGGTGCTTTATACATTCCCCGTATTGAATGTTTCCCCGCAGGGAGATTATCAGCTTTGTGCCAGAACAATGCTTTCGGGAGACAGCGATACTGCTAACGATGAAGAATGTAAATACTTGTTCGGCAGCCCGGTAGGGATTGAGACCTATGATTATACGTATTTTGTTCTGTATCAAAATGTTCCGAACCCGGCCGGTAATCATACCAACATCGTATTTTATGTTCCGGAAAGTGATAACGTGTATTATGAAATGGTTGATGTTCTTGGTAAGACTATAATAGCAGAGGATATAGATGCGGTAAGAGGCGAAAACCGGATCGGGTATAATATGGCCACAATACCCGAAGGCGTTTATTTCTACTCTGTGACATATAGAGGGCAAAAACAAACTAAACGCATGGTGGTCACCAAATAATGAAACAGAAAAGGCAAAATTCGTGAAAAATTTTTCTGAAATTTCAATACAAGCAATAACCCGAAATCGTTCTATGGATTTTATTAACCTGATTGTAAATCATTTATGATATGTAAATAGACTGAAAAGTGAAAAAGTTGGTTAAATATTATTATTTCTGAGTATTTTTGATTAACTTGCAAAATATAATTGCTAAACAATATCCGCAACGATCAAATTGTATAACTAATAAATAAATTAAATTATGAAAAAATTAGTATTCCTACTGGCCATGCTTATGGCAACAGCATTTTCAAATGCACAGACGGTTCATTTTTTTGAAGATTTTGATCCCCCTAGCGGCGCAGACTTAGTTACACCCAGTGGATCTTCGAATTTTGCCATCAATACACGATTGCATTATTCGGGAACCCAGTGTGATACGCTCAAGGCCCCGCTCAATGGGATCTCTTATCTGACGACACAATCATTCAACACTACAGGTTCAAATAATGTTTTACTAAAGTTTGCGCATATTTGCAAAGTTGAAATTTTTGATACGGCAAAAGTTGAGATATCTGTGAACGGAGGCCCCTGGATAAAACTGACTACTCAATACATCAATCCCGGCAATTCACAGTTCAGTAATCAGTCATACCGGTTTTGTGCGGCTACCTATGCCGTGGACTGGGTAGCCAGTAACGATACTATTAAACCACAACAAAGCTGGTGGAAATATGAGATCTTTGACATCTCTGCTCTGGCGGCAAATAGCAGTAATGTCCGGGTGCGTTTTGTTTTGCGTGGTAACGTCAGTAATGATGTCTGCCATGGCTGGTATCTGGATGATATCACAGTTTTGGGCGGTATTTCAGAGCTTCTGCCACCTAAGATTACCATGAAAGCGCCGATCGTTCAGGATACCGTTACCAGCACAGGGCCATTTGATATTTATGCTACAATGACGGACGCTTCCGGAATTGATACTGCCTATATTGTCTATCAGTTGAATGGCGGCGCCAATCAATATATTCCTATGGCCTGGGTTGCAGATAGCACTTACATGGGCACCATTCCAAGTTATACGTATAACAACAGGATCGATTACCATGTGGTTGCATCTGACAATTCGGCATTACATAATTCTGCCAACGGGCCGAACCAGTGGTTTTATATAAAACACGGGCCATCCCAAATTCTTATCGGAAATGAAAATTTAGTGCCGACATATACCTTGTATAGCCCTATATACCGCTATAGCAGCACATCTACAACCTCTACGTCGTGTTCAAATATTATATATACAGCAGCTGAATTAGCTGCTGCGGGTATTAATCCGGGGACGACCATTACCAGTTTGGCTTTTGATAAGAACGGTATCGGAGCTACTAATACCAATCCCCTGGTTTTTTCAATCTATATGGCAAATACCAGCAATGTACCGCCACTGTCCACGGCAACCACATGGGGGAATATTTTAGCATCTCATACCCTGGTGTATTCACAAACAGCGCAGCAAATACCTGCCGTGAGCGGATGGGTAGTATTTACCTTGTCTACACCTTTTGTTTATTCTGGAGGTAGCCTTGAAATTGCTACAAACGCTGCATTTTCAGGAACACAACCCTGGACTACGGATAAGTTTGACTGGAAATATTCAAGTGGTACCGCAGATAAAATAATTGGCTATGTTGGTACAACAATTACAACTGCAACTATTTTAAATGCAACTACTACTGCCTATAAGTATCGTCCGAATATTAAAATCGGGATTGTTTCCACTAATTATAATTATGATGCCGGTGTGCCGCAAATACTCGGACCTTCCGGAATCCTGCTGACTAATACGAATTATCCCCTAACTTTGAAAATTAAAAATTTTGCGGTAGACTCCCTGAAAAAGGTTAACATCGCATGGGAAGTCGACGGAGTGCTGCAAACGCCTTCCTATAGCTGGACGGGTGCGCTTTTGCAGGATGTTGTTTCTGGAACAATAAATATGGGCAATGTGAATGTCAGTACAACCGGCGATCATACCGTCAGAGCATGGACCGAACTTCCAAACGACAGTGCAGACCAGAACACCATCAATGATACGGCAGCCATCTCATTTTATGCCTGCAATTCCATTCTTAACGGTCCTTATACCATTGGCCCTTCAGGTGCCGATTTTCCGACCTTTGCAGCCGCT
This sequence comes from Bacteroidales bacterium, assembly GCA_035353775.1. GTDB lineage: Bacteria > Bacteroidota > Bacteroidia > Bacteroidales > CAIWKO01 > CAIWKO01. Next base: position 37,614 of record DAOQAF010000007.1, read on the forward strand.
CTTGCCGCCATGCAGAATTGCGGGATCAGCGGCCCGGTTACCTTCAATGTGCAATCGGGAACCTATACTGAACAACTGACAATACTTGAAATACCAGGCACTTCGGCAACCAACTCCATTACATTCCAATCAGCAACCGGTGTCAATACAGATGTTACCCTGCAGTTCACAACAGACGCGACCACCAATTATGTAGTGAAACTTAACGGAGCTGATCATTTCAGGTTTAAAAACATGACCTTGTTAAGCACGGCAACAACTGCTTATTGCCGGGTAATTGAAATGACAGGGAATGCTGTGGACAACCAGTTTGAGGGTAATCGCATTACAGGAATTGATGCCACAGCCACATCTACAAATACGGCATTAGTATATTCCACCAGCGGGACTACCTCACTCGATTCATTAGCTGTATTTAATAATAATACGTTTACCAATGGCTCATACGGTGTGTATTTATATGGGGCCAGTACCTCCGTTCTTGAAAATAAAACAACTATTACCAATAATACTTTTAATAATCAATATGGTAAAGCCATACAATTATATTATCAAAGTGCGCCAATAATAAATGGTAATATTATCAATGGACATGCAACCAATACCGCATATCAGGGTATTTATACCGGATACTGCGATAATGATATTAAAATATTAAAAAACAAGATTGTTATTCCGGTCGGCACTTATGGTATTTATGTATACAATTGTGACGGTACGACGCTTAAAAAAGGCCTGATTGCTAATAATTTTGTTCAGGCAGGCGGCACGGTGGCATCATATGGTATATATGCCTACTATTCTACTTATCAGGAATTTTATTATAACAGTGTAAACATTACTTCATCAAGTACTACTGCAAGGGCCTTTCATATTACCGCAAGTTGTGCCCCGATAGTTTTGAAAAACAATATTTTTGCAAATAACGGCGGCGGATATTCTATTTATTCTGCACTGACAACGGGAGTCACCTCAGACAATAATGATCTGTATACCACAGGCGCTACCCTTGGATACTGGTCCGCAGCCAGGGCAGACCTTGCCGCATGGCAGGCCGCTTCTTCATTGGATGCCAACTCCGTATCCGTTGATCCTAATTTTGTAACTTCTACCGATCTTCATACATTTACCTCCAGTTTGAATGGCTATGCCACTCCCGTTGCCGGGATCACTGATGATATTGACGGAGATGTTAGAGATGTTTCCAGTCCCGATATTGGCGCTGATGAGTTTGCGCCGCTGTCCTATGATCTGGGTATTGTCGGCGTGGTTACACCGATCCCGGTTTCCTGTGGTCTCGGAGCTAGCGAAAATGTGACGATACAATTAAAGAACTTCGGCGGAAGCACAATTACCACAGCAGATATATATTACACACTTAATAATGGAACACCAGTTCACGGTGTATTCAACGGGAGTATTCTTTCTGACTCAACCGTTGATTATACTTTTCCAACAACAGCAGATTTGTCGGCCATTGCTAATTATACATTTGATTTCTATGTGGTATTGGCAGGCGACCTGAACACGTTAAACGACACGATTTCAAATTATGCTGTTGCCAACGGCTGGGATTTTTATACTTCAGAATATAATATGGGATTTGAACCCAATGAAGATATGAGCGCCTGGACAATAGAAAACTCTGACTTAGGTACCTATAAATGGGTAATGCCATATGCGAGCTCCACCTATGCTCATTCAGGAACAAGTTCTGCGCAGTTTTATAATGGAACTGCCAATACCGGAGAAGACTGGTTGTTTTCCAGATGTTTCTACCTGGAAGCCGGTAAAACGTATTCTTTGAGTTTCTGGTACCGGGCCTATAGCGCCACCTATCCCCAGACACTTACGCTGAAATACGGCAATGCAGCCAACAGCGCCGCGATGACCACAACCCTTGCCACCTTAACAGGTTTTACGAATGCTACCCATCAGCAATCAATAACGCAATTCGTAGCGCCGGCCAACGGCATTTATTATTTCGGTTGGTCTGGAACTGTAGGTGCTTCCTATTATGCCTATATTGACGATATCAACCTCAAGCTGATACCGGACCAGGAGGCGGCATTGCTTTCCATGACAGCACCGGCATCGGGTTGCGGGCTGACAAATGCAGAACCCGTTACTATAAAAATTAAAAATACCGGCGGAAATACCATCAGCGGCAACCTGACCGCATATTATCAAATTGGTGGAGGTTCAACAGTTTCTGAACCTGTTACCAATACTATTTTGCCGGGAGACACCCTTGCATTTACTTATGGCACACCTGCCAACCTTGTTGTTACAACACAGGATTCCACATTCGCTTTTAAAACCTGGATAGCTTTGGCAGGTGATCCATTTCAAACAAATGATACAATTTCAGCAGACGTGAATTCATTACATACACCGGCTAATCCAACGGTTGTCAGCGATACAGTCCCCTACGGAGGAATTGCAACATTACAGGCAAGCTCCCCTGACTCGCTTTACTGGTATGATGTTCCTACAGGTGGTACACCGATAGGAACCGGCTCAACATTTACAACTCCGAATCTGTATGTAACTACCCCATACTATGTGGAAGCAACGTCAGGTGCCGCCACTTACTATACCGGTAAAACGAGTGCGAATACAACAGCCACAAGTGGTTCCGGTACCACCAATTTTGGACTGGTTTTCGATGCGCTTTCGGAATTTACACTCAGCTCTGTAACAGTTTATCCTGTCAGCTCTTCCGGAGCCAGCGGCACCGTTACCATTGATGTGATTAATTCTGCAGGGACGGTGTTGCATACGACAACCGCCAATGTTACAGGAAGCCCTGCAGGAACACCTGTGCCTCATGTAATAAATCTCGGTTTTGATATTTTGCCGGGGACTAATATGAAAATGCGGCCTGGTTTTACAGGAATCTCCGGATTGTTGTTCGAACCTGCGGCTTCTGCCCCTGACGGAAACTACGGATTCCCTTATGTTATTCCCGGTATCCTGTCGATTAATACCAGCACCTTGACAGCAGCGCCAACCAATACGCCCCGCAATGATCTATATTATTATTTTTATGATTGGAAAATTGGCGGCGGCGCGCTCTGCGCAAGCGCCAGAGTGCCTGATACTGCCTATGTTCAGTTAATGCCCTATGAAGCTTCTGTGGTTGGCATGACTTCCCCTGTTGACCAATGCAGCGATGGTTCGGAAAATGTTACGATAAGGATCAGAAACAACGGAGCAAATACCATTAGTGGCGGTTTAACTGCAAAGTATTCCATAAACGGCAGCACACCTGCTGCCGAACCGGTTACTAATTCAATTTTGCCGGGCGATACCCTTACCTTTACTTTTTCAACTCCTTTTGCTGCCGGTTTAACAAGTGCAAATCAGGATTCTGTGTACAATATAAAATCCTATATTGAATTGACCGGAGATAATTATTATGTGAATGACACAATTAAAGACACGGTTACTTTAAATTATATTCCCCTTTTGCCCGTAGTTTCCAATATTACGATACCTTATGGAACAAGCGGCACCCTGACAGCTTCGGCTGCCGATTCGGTTTATTGGTTTGATGTTCCGACCGGCGGGACAGAAATAGCGACAGGCTCCTCGTATACAACCCCCATACTGTTTGGAACTACGGTTTATTATGTGGAAGCCAGGGCAGGAACTGCCACTCAGTATGTAGGGCCTTATGATTATTCAATAGGCACATCAAGTACTTATGTCAACACGACTTATTATTTATATTTTGATGTATTAGAAGCTAATGGAATCACCATTCAAAGCATCGATGTATTCCCTTCAACAGCTCCGGGGGCAGCTTATAGCATACAACTGCTTAACAGCAGCGGCGTTGTGCTTCAGACGTACAACGGGGTTACCACAGTAGCGGCAGGACAAAGAGAAACAGCGCCTGTCAATTTTTCAGTTCCCTTTGGAACAGATTATCGTGTGAAGTTTGGAGTAAGCGGGGGATTTTACAGAAATACAACAGGAGCGACTTATCCTTACGTTATACCTAATGTGATTTCCATTGACGGGAACAGTTTCTCTGGCTATCCTCAATATTATTATTTCTTTTATAATTGGAAAATTGGCGGAGGCAACCTCTGTGCAAGTGCCCGAGTGCCAGATACGGTCTTTGTAACCGGCATTCCTGCCTGCGATGTAAGTGTGGAGACAATTTATACTCCCAATACCGGTATCGAACTTACCAACAGCGAACCTGTTACGGTACGTGTGAAAAATTATGGTACAAGCCCGGCGTTAAATGTTCCCATCCACTATGTAATCAATGGCGGCACTGTGGTAAATGATGTCATTCCGGGACCAATAGCCACGAACGACACCGTTTTATTCACTTTTGCCACTCCGGCCAACCTCTCTGCATTTGCCACCTATAATTTAACTGTTTACACTAATCTGTCCTGCGATGCCACATTGGTAAACGATACAGTACATAAAACAGTGATAAATAACCCTCTTGTTTATTGTACTTCCAACGCTACATCAACAAGTGATTGTGATATCAGTAACGTTACCGTCAGCAATCTTAATAATGGAATTGCTTTGCCGGTTTATTCCAATCCGACTTGTACCGCGACATACAGTAATTTTACCTCTCTGCCGCCTGCATTACTTATGGCCGGAATGAGTTATCCTATTTCAGTTTCTCAGTGTAATACAAGTACGACTTTCTGGGTATCCATGGTAAATGTATATCTTGATTATAACAGAAACGGCGTATTTGATCTGCCCGGCGAAAAAGTATTTTCTGCGCCTACCTCCTCAACTGCAACCACCGTCAGTGGATCATTTACGATCCCTACAAGCGGTATTGTGACCAATCTTCCAACGAGAATGCGTGTCGTTCTTGATGAAAGTGATGTAGCTCCTGCTTGCGGTACATATTCCTGGGGCGAAACCGAAGATTATTCAGTTATTCTTTTACCCCAGATACCTCATGATGCAGGAGTTACCGCATTTATCCAGCCGGCGGCACTTCTGGATGAAGGTGTTTCCGCACCTGTACAGGTAACCGTGAAGAACTTCGGATTGGATCCTATCACTAATGCTTCAAACATGTTAGTGGCTTATTCCTATAACGGAGGCGCTGCACAGTCAATTACCTGGACCGGTGGTACTATTGCACCCTTAGCAACGGATACAGTTACCCTGCCGAATATTACCGTACTTACCAATGATCGTTCATTATGTGCATGGACGGTTCTTGCCGGTGATTCAAATACTATGAATGATACTACCTGTATGACATTACATGGGAATCCGCAAATTGATGCCGGAATCATTGCATTTGTTCAGCCGGGCGCCTCACTTAACCAGGGTGCAAATGCGACAGTACAGGTTACCCTGAAAAATTTTGGTGTGGATACCTTAACTTCCATGAACCTGGTTTATACATTGAATGGTGTGATACAGGCAACTCAACCATGGACAGGCACCTTGTTGCCAAATGCAAGCACCAACGTTACGTTTACCCAAACCTTTGTAGTGCCGATGGCTGCATTCTCAATTTGTGCATACTCATCCATAGTAGCGGATGCAAATCATCCAAACGATACTTTATGTATGAGCGCCTATGGTGTATTTACAAGCACTTTGCCGTACTATGATAACTTTGACGGGGCAAGCATAAATTGGTTAGCAGGCCCTGCCAGCAGCGGATCACTTTGGGAACTCGGAACGCCAAATTTTGGCACTACCAATAGTGCTCATAGTGCGCCAAATGCATGGGATGTCAATTTAACAACAGCCTACACCAATAGTGCCACTACTTATTTATACACTCAGAACTTTGACTTTTCGACGGCTGTCAATGCCCGAATGAAGTTCTGGCTGAACTATAATGTTCAGGCAACTTACGATGGTTTAAGACTGGAATATACCACAGATGGCGGTACCACCTGGAATACCCTTGGTGTTTTGAATGATGTAAACGGGGTTAACTGGTATAATTCCGCATCTATTACCGCTAGTGGTTTACCAGGTTGGACCAACACTTCTTCGGGATGGAAACAAAGTGAATACAAACTGAATATCCTGAACAATGTTCCACTTGTGCGGTTCCGCTTTGTATTTAACAGTAATGCCTCCACTGTTGCAAGTGGTGCATCTGTTGATGACTTCTCAATTACCATTCCGGCTCCACTGGATGCAGGGGTTGAAGTTATTCACAAGCCGGTAGTGCAGACTCCTGGCGGTGCACTGACTAATGTAAAGGTACGTATCAGGAATTTCGGAAGCGATACCTTAACGAGTATACCTGTTTCATACAGGGTAGGATTGACCGGAATACCTGTAGTGCAAACATGGACAGGAACCTTATATCCGGATGATACCGCCACAGTAAATTTCACATCAGCATTAACACCGCCAACAGGAATATTCGATTTGTATTCCTATACTGGATTGGCTGGTGATGGTGATCTCCTCAATGATACAGCTAAAAATCGTATAACAGGCGTACCTACATACCCTGTTCCTTACAATGATAACTTTGAAGGCCTTGTTACCTGGTTTAGCACGGGAACCTTATGGGAATATGGTGTTCCGGCGGCAACTGTGATCAATTCAGCTTACAGCCCAACGCATGCCTGGGTAACTAACCTCGATGGAGACTATACAGACCTGGCAACAGAATACCTGTATACGCCATTATTTATGTTTACCGGTGTGGACAGCGCTTATCTCGAATTCCGCCATTGGTATGAAGCCGAATTATCCTGGGACGGTGGCACTGTTGAATATTCAATCGGTGGCGGCACATGGACGGTTCTGGGGACAACATCAGATGTTAATGGCCTGAACTGGTACAATTCCACGGTATCTACCATGCCAAGCTGGTCGGGAAGTTCCGGCGGGTACGTATATTCCAAATACCGCCTGGCATCTATCCCAGCTATAGTAAATGCAGTTTTGCCTGTTCAGTTCCGATTTAAATTCCACTCCGATGGCGGAGGAACAGACGAGGGCTGGGCAATTGACAATTTTGCCATTACTGCTCCTCAGATACCGATTGATGCTGGCGTTTCTGCGATATTGTTGCCGAATGCCGCCACACAAACCGGCAGCCAGGTGACGGTACAGGTAACGATCAAAAACTACGGAACCAACAGTTTGTCTTCAATACCTGTGAGGTATGTCATTAACGGCGGCGCTGTAACTTCCGAGACATGGTCGGGTACGCTGGCATCGGGTGCAACGGCCAATTATACCTTTACCGCACCTTATACCTCTCCGGGTTCAACATACGAACTTTGTGCTTTTACCAGGGTAACCGGTGATACCTATACGTTCAACGATACGACATGCGGCTCCTTCAATACTACCGCGGCATCTCACGATGTGGGTGTGGTGGCGATATTAGAGCCTAATGACACGACCACATACAACCAGGCTGATTCCGTAAAGGTGTTAATAAAGAATTTTGGTACAAGCGCTGAAACATTAATACCTGTGGTATATTTGAGGAATTCAGTGCAGATCGGCGCAGGAAGCTGGTCGGGTGTGCTGAATGGAGGCGCTACGGTACTTTATACTTTTGCCGTTCCCAGCATATCCCCGCAGGGAAATTATGTTCTTTGTGCCAAAACCATGCTGGCCGGCGACAGCGATCCTGCCAACGATGACTCGTGCAGTTATCTGTATGGCATGACAGGAATAGAAACGTATGATCATTCGGGATTTGTATTGTATCAAAATGTTCCTAACCCTGCCGGTAATAATACGAGCATCGTATTTTATGTGCCGGTAAGTGATAAAGTACGTTTTGAATTGTATGATGTACTGGGTAAAGCCATCCGGGTAGAAGATATCGATGCGGTGAAAGGCGAAAACATGATAGAACTGAATGCGGCATCAATGTCAGAAGGCATCTATTTGTATTCGGTTAGCTATAAAGGCCAGAAACGAACCAAACGTATGGTGGTTACCAAATAACCGGCATACACTATAAAACAGAAAAGGCAGCCACCGGCTGCCTTTTCTGTTTTATCATAATTTAAAATCTAATGGAATGGAAACGCATATTTTAAAAAATCAGTTGAAAAATTATGGGAGCATCTTTTTATTAACATATTTTAACTGAAAATTTAAAAATAATAATTTTTTTTTGTTTTTTAAACGTATATTTGCCATATTGTTATTTGAACTAAAAATCAAAAAAAATAAGTTATGAAAAAATTATTATTCTTACTTATGTTGCTATTAGCAACAACATTATCAAATGCGCAAACGACCATTTTTTTCGAAGACTTTGATCCGCCAAGCGGAGCAGATCTTGTAACTCCCAGCGGGGCTTCGAATTTTGCCATTAATACAAGGCTGCATTATTCGGGAACCCAGTGCGACTCGCTCAAGGCGCCGCTCAATGGTATTTCTTACCTGACCACCCAGTCCTTCAGTACAATGGGTTCGACTAACGTGATGTTGAAGTTTGCACATATTTGCAAAGTGGAAATTTTTGATACGGCAAAAGTTGAAATATCTGTAAACGGAGGCGCCTGGATAAAACTGACCACCCAATACGTCAATCCCGGCAATTCACAGTTTCTTAATCAGACTTACCGGTTCTGTGCTGCCACCTACCCGGTGGATTGGTGGGCCACTAACGATACCATTAAGCCACAACAGAGCTGGTGGAAATATGAAACCTTTGATATCTCGGCTCTTGCTGCAAACAGCAGTAATGTAAGGGTGCGCTTTACGTTGCGCGGAAATGTCAGCAATGATGTTTGCAGTGGTTGGTATCTTGATGACATTTTGGTTATCGGCGGCACCTCAGAATTATTGCCACCAAAGATTACCATGAAAACTCCGATTATTCAGGATACTGTTTACAATACGGGGCCATTCAATATTTTTGCTTACATAAGAGATGCTTCAGGTATTGATACAGCCTATATTGTATATCAGTTGAATAATGGCGCAAACCAGTATGTTCCTATGACCTGGGTTTCCGACAGTACTTATACGGGAACGATTCCAAGTTATACTTATAATAACAGGATTGATTACCATATATATGCTGCTGATAATTCTTCTACGCATAATTTTGCGAATGGGCCGAACCAGTGGTTTTATATCAAACATGGGCCCAATACGGTTCAGATTGGAACAGGCACCTCGACACAAACATATCCGTTTTATATGAATTGGGGATATACAAGAAGTGCTTCCATATATCAGAGTTCTGAAATAAATGCTAATGGCCAGATACTTTCTCTTGAATGGTATGTTTCCACAGCGGCGGCAACAAACTGTCCGATAAAAATTTATCTGAAAACAACAACTTCGTCAACTTTTGCTTCCGGATCTACATGGGCAAGTCTTATTTCGGGGGCAACATTAGTTTATGATAATACAAACAGTTTCTCTACTGTAGGGTGGAAATTGATCACATTGACAACACCATTCAACTATACATCAGGAAACCTGATGGTGCTGTGTGAGGCGAATTACGGAGGAACCGGAATTTCAACATATCCTTCTTTTCAATATACCTCGACTACTCCAAACTATACACATCAGTACCTGTATGCTGATAACACCCCCCCTACAGGAACTGCAACAACAAGTTATAACAGGCCCAATATTAAGATATCATTTCCTCCCAATAATAATACTCAGGATGCCGGCGTAAGTCAGATTGTGGCACCTACCGGAGTTATTCTGGCAGGGGTAAACTCTCCGGTAACCATCAGTATAAAAAATTATGCAATTGACTCATTGAAAAAGGCGACCATTGCATGGAAACTGGATGGTGTGCTGCAAACCCCTTCTTATACATGGAACGGCGTGCTTTTGCAGGATATGATCTCTTCAAATTTCAGCATTGGCAACGTTAATGTTGCTCCCGGCGCGCATACAATAAAAGTATGGACAGAATTACCCAACGACAGCACAGACCAGAATAATACTAATGATACGATTACCGCATCATTCTACGCCTGCACATCCATCCTTAACGGGCCTTATACCATTGGACCTTCAGGTGCGGATTTTCCAACCTTTACAGCCGCCCTTGCGGCAATGCTGAATTGCGGGATCAGCGGTCCGGTTACCTTCAACGTTCAATCGGGAATATATACCGAACAGCTAACTATTCCTGAAATACCCGGCACTTCGGCCACCAACACCATTACATTCCAGTCATTGACCGGTGTTAATACGGATGTTACCCTTCGTTACACCACAGATGCTACCAATAATTTTGTGGTAAAGCTTAACGGCGCCGATCATTTCAGATTTAAAAACATGACATTGTTAAGTACGGCAACAACAGCATATTGCCGGGTGATAGAAATGACAGGCAACGCCGTGGACAACCAGTTTGAGGGAAATAATATTACAGGAATTGTCGCTACAGCCCTATCTACAAATACGGCATTGGTATATTCCGCCAGCGGAACTACCTCCCTTGATTCATTGGCCGTTTTTAATAATAATACGTTTACCAATGGCTCATACGGCGTGTATTTATACGGAGCCAGTACTTCGGTCCTTGAGAATAAAACAACTATTACCAATAATACGTTCAATAATCAGTATGGCCGGGCTATTCATTTATATTATCAAAGCGCTTCAACGATAAGAGGCAATATTATTAACGGACATGCAACCAATACATCCTATTACGGAATATATGCCGGTTATTGCGATAACGACCTTAAGATTTTAAAGAACAAAATCATTGTTCCGGTAGGTACATATGGTATTTATTTGTATTATTGTGACGGTACTACGATCAAAAAAGGCTTAATTGCCAATAATTTTGTCCAGATAGGCGGCACTATTGCAACTTACGGTATATATGCCAGCTATTCTACTTTTCAGGAATTTTATTTTAACAGTGTAAACATTACATCGACAAACACGACAGCAAGTGCCTTTTATATAGCTTCTGGTTGTGCTCCAATAGTTTTGAAAAACAACATTCTTGCGAACAACGGAGGTGGCTATTCAATTTATTCTGCACTAACAACAGGCGTTACATCAGATTATAATGATCTGTATACAACAGGTACTACTCTTGGATACTGGTCTGCTGCCACTTCAAACCTTGCTGCATGGCAGACAGCGTCTTCACAGGATGCTAACTCTGTTTCAGTCAATCCGCAGTTTGTTTCTACAACCAACCTTCATACATTTAGTCCTGCTGTCAATAGCCATGCAACTCCAATTACCGGTATTACAGATGATATTGACGGAGATGCCAGAGATGCTTCCACTCCCGATATCGGCGCCGATGAACTCGCGCCATTTGCAGATGACCTTGGTATTATGAGCGTGATTGCACCGCTACCGGTTTCCTGCGGCCTCGGAGCTAATGAAAGTATAACGATACGTATAAAGAACTATGGTTTAAACACTATTACGACTGCGGATGTTTATTACAAGCTGAACAACGGCACACCTGTTCAGGGAGTATTTTCAGGAAGCCTGGCCGCCGACTCCTCAATCAACTTCACCTTCCCATCTACAGTTAACCTTTCTGCCATTGGCGCTTACAATTTTAAATTTTATGTTGCCATGGCCGGCGATATGTTCCTGATGAATGACACCCTTTCGAACTATTCTGTTGCCAACGGCTGGGATTTTTATACTTCCGAATATAACATGGGCTTTGAACCGGCCAATGATATGAGCAGTTGGTCCATAGTTAATTCTGACTTAGGCGCCTATAAATGGGTGATGCCCTATACAAGTGGTACCTATGCACATTCCGGAACTAATTCTGCACAATTCTTAAATAATACGACTAATACCGGAGAGGACTGGTTGTTTTCAAGATGTTTCAATCTGGAAGCCGGTAAAACATATTCTTTGAGCTTCTGGTACCGGGCTGATATTGCCACTACTCCACAGACGATCACGCTGAAATATGGTAATGCACCAACCAGCGCGGCGATGACCACTACCATTACCACTCTCACGGGTTTTACAAATATTGTCTATCAGAAATCGACAAGTCAGTTTACGGCTCCTGCTAACGGCGTATATTATTTCGGTTGGTCCGGTACTGTTGGTGTAACCAATAATGCATATATTGACGACATCAATCTTAAGCTATTGCCCAACCAGGAAGCCGCTGTGGTTTCAATGTCTTCACCTGTGGAAGGTTGTGGCCTCGGAAATGAAACTGTTACCATGCAAATTTATAATCCGGGAGGCCAGTTGATAAACGGGAACCTGACAGCATATTACAAGATTCTTGGTGGCGGCTCTACAGTAACACAAGCCGTCACACAGCAGATCCCGGTGGGAGATACGATTGATTTTACTTTTACCACACCTGCCAATTTGTATACTTCAAATGTTGATTCTACATTCAGTATCAAGGCATGGGTTGTCCTGACAGGCGATCCAATACAGGTAAATGATACTATTATCTATGACGTTCTTTCGAAGTTTGTACCTTCTGATCCGATCGTTGTCAGTGATACTGTTGGTTTTGGAGGAATAGCTACCTTGTCGGCAAGTTCAACAGGGCCTCTTTATTGGTATTCTGTTCCAACCGGTGGATCACCAATTGGAACGGGCCCCACTTTTACGACTCCGAATCTCAACGTAACCACTCCATATTATGTACAAGCCTCGTCCGGTATGGCAGGGGATTCATTAAGTACTATTTTTACAGGAGGTAACGGTTGCAACAATGGAAATATGTTTGACCTACAGCCCCTGTCAACAAGTTTAACCATTACAGGTTTTAGTATTAGCCCGTATACGACAGGTGCACTTCCTGTTAGTGTTTATTATAAAACAGGTACTTATGTTGGATCTGAGACAACTGCTGCAAACTGGACTCTGTTAGGGACATATAACCTGACCAGTCCCGGAGCCGGTATTCAAACATATCTTGATGTTACTGACTTTACCATTCCTGCTGGGCAGCCAACAGGAATTTATCTCGACTATAATGCCTCCTATACGACAATGAGCACCATTACAACCTATAGCAGCGCTGAACTGCAATTAACAGCAGGAGCAGGGCTGTGCAGCGCTTTTGGTGGTGTGAATACGCCAAGAGTTTTCAATGGGAAAGTATATTATGGAACAGGAGGGTGTGTAAGTGCACGTGTGTCCGATACAGCTTATGTCATGTTATTTCCTTATGATGCTGATGCCGTTTCAATAACCGAACCTGTTAATGGATGCAGCGGTAGCCCTGAACACGTAAGCATGAGGATCAGAAACAACGGATCCAATACCATAAGTGGCGGATTGATAGCAAAATATTCTATTAATGGCAACACTCCTGTTGCCGAACCTGTTACAAATTCAATTTTACCTGGCGACACACTTGATTTTACATTTGCTACTACCTTTAGCGCAGGATTAACATTTACGAATCCCGATTCCGTTTACAATATTGTGGCTTATACGGAATTAACCGGCGACAATTACCATGACAATGACACAGCGTTTACTTCGGTAACTTTAGCCTATGTGCCGCCTGCGCCAATATTAATTAGTGATACAATACCGTATGGTGGCATTGCAACCTTGCATGGTATATCTTCCGATTCCATTTTCTGGTATGATGTTCCTGCAGGCGGACTACCCTTAGCCATAGGTTCTAATTTTAACACACCGAACTTGTTTGTTACTACTGTGTATTATGCAGAAGCAAGGGCCTCAGGAGCAACAACCACCTGGACTTTTGACACCGGCCTTGACGGATGGATAGCAAGTTCACCCTGCAGTTCGCCTGTTACCTGGACCTGGTCATCCGATGGTGGGAACGGTACTGTTTTTGCCGTTGATCATACCACTAATTCCTCACAGTTGCTTATTTCTCCGGCAGTTAATGTGAATGGTGCTTCTACCATGGACCTTAGCTATACACACCGTTATGCCACAGAAGCAGGCTGGGACCATGGATTTGTTGCCTATCGCCTGGATGGCGGCTCCTGGGTACAATTTGTACCTACGGTGGGATCTTATAATACTAGTGACAGTCAATACGGTGAACCCCTATGGAATTCATGCAGTTCTTCTCCCAACATGCCATTATATGATGGAACATTGGCCTATGCAACACACAGCGGCCCAATCAATACGGCAGGTGCCAACCTTTTGGAAATTGCATTTGTATTTACAACCGACGCTTCGGGTGGAGTTGATGGCTGGTATCTTGATGAAGTTACCGTTGACGGAGGTGTTGGTGGCTGTGCTAGCGCCCGTGTTCCTGATACTGCTTATGTGGTATTAATGCCTTATGAGGCGTCTGTGGTTTCTATGCCAGCGCCTGTAAATCAGTGTACCGACGGTTCTGAAAATGTCACGATTAGGATCAGAAATAACGGATCCAATACTATTAATGGCGGTTTAACGGCAAAATATTCAGTAAATGGCAGCGCTCCGGTAGCGGAACCTGTTACGAATACTATTTTACCTGGCGATACCCTTACTTTTACTTTTGCAACACCTTTTACAACCGTTTTAACATCAGTCAATCAGGATACTGTTTGCAATATTATGTCATATATTGAATTGACCGGTGATGCCTATAGTTTAAATGATACTCTTATGAAATCGGTTACCTTAATATATACACCGCCTTCACCCGTTTTGACCAATATTACGATACCTTATGGAACAAGCGGATTATTGCAGGGAATAGCTGCCGATTCAATTTATTGGTATGATATGGCTACCGGCGGAACACTGCTAGGTGTCGGATCCAATTTTACCACCCCGATTTTATACGGTACTACAGTCTATTATGCAGAGACAAGGACGACGGGTGCAACAACAAACTGGAACTTTGACAGCAATCTCCAGGGATGGACTGTTCAGAATCCATGTTCTTCTGCAAGTAGTTGGGCGTGGGATGCTGATGGCGGTAATGGGGCATTATTTGCTGTTGATCCCAGCTCGAATTCATCGCAATTAATAGTATCTCCTGCTGTCTCAGTGGGAGGCACTCCGAGTGTTACGCTAAGCTATGATCATCATTACGCCACAGAAAGTTGTTGTGACGAAGGATATGTGGCCTACAGAATCGACGGTGGCGCATGGACACAATTCATTCCGTCAGTGAATGCCTATTTGGGATCGCACAACATTGACAACGATCCTTTAAACAATTGTGTTTCCTCCACCAAAGATTGTTACTATGGCACACAGGCGACCATGATTACTAGTTCTGGTACAATTAACACAACCGGAGCAACAAATATCGAATTGGCCTTTGTATTTACCTCTGACGGATCAGTAGCAGGTACGGGCTGGTATATCAATGCTGTTGAACTGGAAGGTGGCACAGGTGCCTGCCCCAGTGATCGTCTTCCTGATACTGTTTTTGTAACGGGTGTTCCTGCCTGTGATGTGAATGTTGAAGCAATCCTTAGTCCCACTAGCGGAATCGAACTTACCAACAGCGAACCCATTACTGTGCGTGTAAAGAATTATGGTACAAGCCCAGCAGTAAATGTTCCGATCCATTATGTGATCAATGGCGGCACAGTTATTAATGATGTTGTTCCGGGGCCGATAGCTACGAACGACATGGCCTTATTCACTTTCGCCACTCCTGCCGACCTGTCAGCTTTTACCACCTATAATTTAACTGTTTATACTAATTTGTCCTGCGATGCCACATTGGTAAATGATACTGCTTATGAAACCATTGTAAACAACCCGCTGACATATTGTACCTCGATCCCATCATATACCTCTGATGAGGAAATTTTCAGCGTGACGGTTAATGGAGCTACAAACGCCTACGATTGTTCAACCGTAGCCCCGGGGCCTGGTTCAATCCTTAACAGGTATTCTAATTTTATGACACTGCCTCCTTTGACATCGCTAGGGCAAGGCGCTTCATATTCCTTTACCATACTTGAAGACGAATGTGACGGCCCAACTTATTATTCAAACGGCTGTGCGATCTGGATTGACTATAACCACGACGGTGATTATACCGATGCCGGTGAGCAAGTATATGTTGAAAATACAACGACAGCGGGTCCGAGAACAATCACTGGTACTTTTACTGTGCCTGTAGGTGGTTTTAGTGGAGTTACCGGAATGCGTATCATTGTAGCTGAAGGTTACTCAGGAGCCAGTCTGCAACCTTGTATGACATATGGTTACGGTGAAACAGAAGATTACCTTATCCGTATCCTACCACAGATTCCTCACGATGCCGGGGTAACAGCGATTGTACAGCCCACCAGTCCTCAAAACGAAGGTGTATCTGCTCCGGTACAGGTGACCGTCAGGAATTTTGGAACAGATCCCATAACGAATGCTTCAAACATGTTAGTTGCTTATTCATATAACGGAGGAGCACCACAGTCCATTACATGGGCCGGAGGTACTATTGCCCCCTTAGCAACAGCTAATGTTACCCTGCCAAATATTACTGTACTTCCCAATGATCTATCATTATGTGCATGGACGGTTCTTGCCGGTGATTCCAATACGTTTAACGATACTACTTGTATGACATTACATGGAAATCCGCAAATTGATGCCGGAATCATTGCATTTGTTCAGCCGGGCGCCTCACTTAACCAGGGTGCAAATGCGACAGTACAGGTTACCCTGAAAAATTTTGGTGTGGATACCTTAACTTCCATGAACCTGGTTTATACATTGAATGGTGTGATACAGGCAACTCAACCATGGACAGGCACCTTGTTGCCAAATGCAAGCACCAACGTTACGTTTACCCAAACCTTTGTAGTACCAATGGCTGCATTCTCAATTTGTGCATACTCATCCTTAGCAACGGATGCAAATCATGCTAACGATACGTTATGTATGAGCGCTTATGGTGTATTTACAAGCACTTTGCCTTACTATGATAACTTTGACGGGGCAACTATAAATTGGTTAGCAGGCCCGGTCAGCAACGGATCGCTTTGGGAACTCGGAACGCCTAATTATGGCACTACCAATAGCGCCCACAGTGCGCCAAAAGCATGGGACGTCAATTTGACAACAGCCTATACCAATAGTGCTACTACTTATTTGTATACTCAGAACTTTGACTTTTCAACGGCGGTCAATGCCCGGATGAAATTCTGGCTGAACTATAATGTTGAGGCTACTTATGATGGTTTAAGACTGGAATATACCACAAATGGCGGTACCACCTGGAATACCCTGGGTGTTTTGAATGATGTAAACGGGGTTAACTGGTATAATTCCGCATCTATTACCGCTAGTGGTTTACCAGGTTGGACCAACACTTCTTCGGGATGGAAACAAAGTGAATACAAACTGAATATCCTGAACAATGTTCCACTTGTGCGGTTCCGCTTTGTATTTAACAGTAATGCCTCCACTGTTGCAAGTGGTGCATCTGTTGATGACTTCTCAATTACCATTCCGGCTCCACTGGATGCAGGGGTTGAAGTTATTCACAAGCCGGTAGTGCAGACTCCTGGCGGTGCACTGACTAATGTAAAGGTACGTATCAGGAATTTCGGAAGCGATACCTTAACGAGTATACCTGTTTCATACAGGGTAGGATTGACCGGAATACCTGTAGTGCAAACATGGACAGGAACCTTATATCCGGATGATACCGCCACAGTAAATTTCACATCAGCATTAACACCGCCAACAGGAATATTCGATTTGTATTCCTATACTGGATTGGCTGGTGATGGTGATCTCCTCAATGATACAGCTAAAAATCGTATAACAGGCGTACCTACATACCCTGTTCCTTACAATGATAACTTTGAAGGCCTTGTTACCTGGTTTAGCACGGGAACCTTATGGGAATATGGTGTTCCGGCGGCAACTGTGATCAATTCAGCTTACAGCCCAACGCATGCCTGGGTAACTAACCTCGATGGAGACTATACAGACCTGGCAACAGAATACCTGTATACGCCATTATTTATGTTTACCGGTGTCGACAGTGCTTATCTGGATTTCTACCATTGGTATGAAACAGAGGCTTCCTGGGACGGGTGCAATGTTGAATATTCAATCGGTGGTGGCACGTGGACGGTACTGGGAACAACTTCAGATGTTAATGGTTTGAACTGGTACAATTCTACGGTCTCGAACACGCCAAGCTGGTCGGGAAGTTCAAGCGGGTACATACATTCCAGATACCGCCTGACATCCGTACCTGCTATAGTGAATGCCGTATTGCCGGTACAGTTCCGCTTTAAGTTCCGTTCCGACGGTGGTGGCACCGATGAGGGCTGGGCTATTGATAATTTTGCCATTACCGCGCCTCAGATACCGGACGATGCTGGCGTTTCCGCCATATTGTTACCGAATGCCGCTACACAAACCGGCAGCCAGGTAACGGTACAGGTAACGATCAAAAACTACGGGACCAACAGTTTGTCCTCAATACCTGTGAGGTATGTGATAAACGGAGGCGCTGTAACATCCGAAACATGGTCAGGTACGCTGGCCTCAGGAGCAACGGCCAATTATACATTTACCACACCTTATACCTCTCCGGGTTCCACATATGACCTTTGTGCTTTCACCAAATTGACAGGTGATGTTTATACGTTCAACGATACGACATGCGCATCATTCAATACTACCGCGGCACCTCACGATGTGGGTGTAGTTGCGATAATAGAGCCGTCAGATACGACCACATACAACCAAGCGGATTCTGTGAAGATATTGATAAAGAATTTTGGGACAAGTCCTGAAACATTAATCCCTGTGGTATTTTTGAGGAATTCGGTACAGATCGGTGCAGGAAACTGGACAGGTGTCCTGAATGGCGGCGCTACCGTGGTTTATACCTTTAATACACTAAACGTGTCGCCGCAAGGGAATTATGTACTTTGTGCCAAGACCATGCTTGCCGGCGACAGCGACCCCGCCAACGATGATTCGTGCAGTTATCTGTATGGCATGACAGGAATAGCAACGTATGATTATTCGGGATTTGTATTGTATCAAAATGTTCCTAACCCTGCCGGTAATAATACGAGCATCGTATTTTATGTGCCGGTAAGTGATAAAGTGCGTTTTGAAATGTATGACGTACTGGGTAAGGCCATCCGGGTAGAAGATATCGATGCGGTGAAGGGCGAAAACATGATAGAACTCAATGCGGCATCAATGTCCGAAGGTATCTATTTGTATTCGGTTAGCTATAAAGGCCAGAAACAAACCAAACGTATGGTGGTTAGCAAATAACCAACTTACTTAAAAACAGAAAAGGCAGCCACCGGCTGCCTTTTCTGTTTTATGGGCACTTCTAAAAACTTCAAATACCTTCGTTCGTCTTTGTTCTTCAAATCCTTGCGTCCGGCAGGCTGAGCACAGGAATGTACAGGTAGTACACTGCGTTTTTCAGAACTTCGACTGCCTAGAGCTTTTTTTTTAGAGGCACCCGATTAAGATTATTAGAGATGCCCTTATATTTTTCCTTTATTTTTTCTGGTCAACATCTTTCATCGAAAGCTGTATCCTTTTCCTATCAGCGTCAACGCTCACAACTTTTATTTTAACTTTCTGGTTCAATTTGACTACTTCATTAGGATTTGAAATAAAACGGTTGGCCATCTGGCTGATATGCACCAGCCCGTCCTGGTGAACCCCTATATCGACAAAAGCGCCGAAAGCTGTGATATTGGTAACTATTCCGGGTAATTCCATACCCGGGAGCAAGTCTTTGATGTCATGAACATTCTTGTCAAATTCGAAGAAATCAAATTTTTGCCGCGGATCACGACCGGGCTTTGCCAGTTCCTGCATAATATCATTTAACGTGGGCAGGCCGGCTTTTTCGGTAATAAAATCCTGTAAAATGATTTTCTTTCTGAGATTTTCATCTTTCATCAGTTCCATTATCGTGCAATCGAGTTTTTGCGCCATTTTATTCACGATATCGTAGCTTTCGGGGTGCACGGCACTGCTGTCAAGCGGATTTGCCGCATTGGCGATCCTTAAAAAGCCTGCAGCCTGTTCAAAAGCTTTTTCTCCAAAACGCGGAACTTTTTTTAATCCGTTGCGTGAATCAAAAGAACCGTTTTTATCCCTATACCCGACAATATTTTTTGCCAGTACAGGGCCTACTCCGGAAACATAGGTCAGCAGTTCCTTACTGGCCGTGTTCAGATCGACACCAACGGAATTGACGCAGCTTACCACGACATCTTCGAGGCTTTTTTGCAAAGCATTCTGGTTTACATCGTGCTGATACTGGCCGACTCCAATTGATTTGGGGTCAATCTTCACCAGCTCTGCCAAAGGATCCATCAACCGGCGCCCTATAGAAACGCTTCCTCTCACGGTT
This sequence comes from Bacteroidales bacterium, assembly GCA_035353775.1. GTDB lineage: Bacteria > Bacteroidota > Bacteroidia > Bacteroidales > CAIWKO01 > CAIWKO01. Next base: position 57,868 of record DAOQAF010000007.1, read on the forward strand.
ACATCATAATCGGGAAATTCTTCGCGGGCGACCGGAGAGGCCGAATAGACAGAAGCTCCGCTTTCATTGACCACGATTGCAAGTACGTCTTTTTTGAACTGTATCCGCCGGACAAAATTTTCGGTTTCACGGCCTGCGGTGCCGTTGCCAATGGCAATGGCTTCCACTTTATAGGCATCCACCAGGTTTTCGATCTTACTGATTGCCTGTTTTATCTCATTTTGAGGCGGGTGGGGGTAGATAGTTTCGTTATGAAGCAGCCTTCCATTCTTATCAAGCACTACTACTTTGCATCCTGTACGGAAACCCGGGTCGATGGCCAGTATGGTTTTCTGGCCGAGCGGTGGTGCTAACAGCAACTGTTTGAGGTTTCCGGCAAACACCCTGATGGCTTCATTATCCGCACGTTCCTTGGCAAGCTGTCTCATTTCGGTTTCCATGGAAGGCTGTAAAAGCCGTTTGTAAGAATCGGCAATGGTATCTTTTACAAGATCTGCTGCATGGTTTCTGGCTTTTATGATTTGCCGGTCGATGATCTCAAGAGCGTTCTCGACCGGTGGTTCAATCGAAATTTTCAGAAACCCTTCCGCTTCCCCGCGGAACATGGCTAAAACACGGTGGGAGGGTGCTTTTACAAGCGGTTCGTTCATCTCGTAATACATTTCATAGTTGCGACCCTCTATCTCTTTGCCTTTGACAACTTTTGATGTAATTACAGATTCTTTTTCAAATAATATTCTGATCCGTGAACGTACCTGCTGATTCTCGTTGATCCATTCAGCAATAATGTCGCAAGCCCCGGCAATAGCTTCTTCCGTGCTGTGCACTCCTTTTTCTTCATCAACGAATTCAGCAGCTTTTAACTCAATGTCAATAGTGCCCTGCGCCATTATAATGCTTGCAAGAGGCTCCAGGCCTTTCGCTTTTGCTATGGTTGCACGGGTTTTACGTTTTGGCTTGTAGGGCAGGTAAAGGTCTTCCAGTTCGGACATGGTAGCCGCTGCATGTATTGATTTTTCGAGTTCCGGGGTGAGTTTTTCCTGCTCTTTTATGGATTCCAAAATACTTTCACGGCGTTTGTCCAATTCAACCAGTTGAATGTTCCTGTCGCGGATATTGCCGATTTCCACTTCATCCAGCGAGCCGGTAAGCTCTTTGCGGTAACGGGCAATAAAAGGTATGGTGGCGCTGTTGTTCAGCAGGTATATGGTATTTTCTACCTGGCGTGCCTGAAATCCAAGCTCTTTGGCTATTTTCTCAACATGATTCATAAAAAAGTGTTTGTGTTCAAAGATAAAAAAAGAATAATGAAATCAGTCCTGTCCGGGTAAAAAATAAAATGGATATATCCGGGCATTAAAAAAAGAATTATCGCTTTTCAAAATTTATTACTAAGTATCATTAACTTTGTGTCAGTATGATGCACTATGGCTATATACATAAAAATCTGTTTTAATAATTTGCGGGGATGAAGTGTAAACTGTTTCTGACCTTTGACCACGAGCTTCCCCTGGGAGGGGTAAAAACTTCGTATAAAGAAGCATTGTTCGCCCCGACAGATAAGTTGCTGGGACTTGCTGACGAGCTGAAGGTTCCGGTTACCTTGTTTAGCGATGTGCTTGGTGCTTACAGATTTAGTGAATGGGATAAAAATAATTTTTTTTATCCCTATGAAGACCAGTTGCATAAGGCCCTTTGTAATGATCACGATGTGCAGCTTCATTTACACCCTCACTGGCTGACATCTGATTTTGACGGGAGTACTTATATACCTTCAAAAGATTTCAAACTATCTGATTTTAGTACTCATCCCGAATGGAAGATCGCCAAAATTATTGAACATGGGGTCAGATTTCTCACCGAAATATGTTCTGTCCCGCTTAACGATTATAAATGCCTTGCTTTTCGCGCAGGTGGCTATAATATTGAGCCGGGCAGCGCTGAGATTTTAAAGAATCTCCTCAGCCAGGGTATCCTTTTCGACAGTTCCATTTGTAAAAATTACCGTTTTTCGTCGGTCTTATCAGATGTTGATTTTGCAGGTATGCCTAAGGCCCCGAACTGGTTTACCGGAACTGACGGTAATTTCAGAAATGAGGCACATGCCGGTATTCTGGAAGTTCCCATTGCTGGAAAACCTAAAACGATCTTTGAAATTCCCACACGTTTTAAATTGAAGAAATACGCTTTTCAGGCTCCGCCAAATCACGGCTTTCAGATCCATGAGGGGAAACCTGCCGGATTGAAAAACCGGATAGGCCAACTGTTTTCAAGCCGGATGCTGAGCTTTGATAATTATACTTTTTCAGTGGCGTACCTGATGAAAATTTTAGAATACAATCTGCAAAAATACCGCAAGTACGATGAGGTAATGTTGTGCGCCATCGGGCATCCTAAAACCATGGGCGATTATTCCATGCAGATGTTCAGGGATTTTGTAATAAAAGTAAGGGATAAATATCAGGATCAGGTGCAGTTTTATACCTACAGAAAGTTGTATGAGGAACAAAAAAACCATTAAGGGCGATTATTATTGGAAGAATTCCGCTGCTATTTTTTATTAGCAATTTTAACCATTTCGATAAAAAGCTCCTTCCATCCTTTATATTTTCCGGTATTGCAGAATGTCCGGTCGTGCCAGATACTGATCAGTGTCCCGTTCACATTTTTTACTTCATCAACAATAGGCTTAATATGCAGAAAAGCCTCGTCAGGGCTGATCTTCAGATAGTCGTACATGGCTGAATCCATGATGCTGAACGGGAATATTTTCAGGCCGGTAACAGATTCTTTTGTCAGGTCATAAAAATAAAAAGGAGTGCAAATGCCGGCTCTGAATCCCGGGTGTGACTGGTATCCCATGGAATAATCTTCTGTGATGCCTGATTTTATAAGGTTTTGATATGTTGAAGGAAAGGTTATCTTTAAAAAATGCTGACGGCTTTTAGTGATGGACAATTGAGAAACCTCCCTCAAATTCTGTATTTCATTTTTCAATAAGCCGGAATTTACATTTGAATAATATGAAGGATGAAGTCCAATCTGTGCATATTCTTTTATAGAATCTATAAGGGTTTTGTAGGCTTTGCTTTTTGGAGAAACGGCGCTGTCAAAACCGGTTTTTTTTGCAAAGAGAAAAAAATAAATTATCGGAAAGCCGTATTGCTCCTGGATTTTACGATGAAAATCATAATGGTCGAACGGGTCATTTATTTTGCCCGATAAAACATTTATACGCTCTGCTATTTTATGAAAATCAAATTTCAATAATGATTTAACGGCGCCTCCGGCATTTCTGAAGAAACTTTTTCCTTTGTAGCAATATACATTATCAAGGTCGAAAGTGGAAATATATTCATAGTTTACCGCAGGAAAAACAAGATCGGGGAAACGTTCATGCAGCAGTTGTTTGAGTATTCCGGCCCAAATGTTTACCATCGGTTTGTGCAGAAAATTATTTTTATATGAAATGCTTTCCTCAGCCCTGAACCGGTCATGCTTATCGTGCTCAAGGGACAGGTATTCTTCGTAACGGGTAACCAGATAAAAGGATGCGGAAAACAGATCAAACGGCATATCGGAGCGCACTGAAGTTTTGAAGAATATTTTTGTGCCGTTCCATTCGGTAACAGGTAATGTCTTTGACTCTATATTGTTTTCTGTAAGCAGGCCGGCCGGTTCAATAAAAAATTCGTCACCGGTTCTGCCGGAGGAATAATTTAATCTGGGGCCGGGGAAGTTTTGGAATTCTTGTATGTCTGGTGTGATGCTATATTCCACTCCTAAAATGTCTTTAAAAATCAGGTCAAAGGCATAATTAATTCTGGGTGTGATCTGTTGGCTATATACCAGAAGCATTGCTGATCCTCTCGTTTAAGGGGGTGAAACAATGGATTTTTTTCAGAATAATTTTTGTGATATCTTTCAGGAAAAGCGGAAAGCGGAATCTTGCAATGTTCCGGGCCTTATTATGGCGGATATCATTAATAATTATTGAAAAAGTGCTATCATCTAACGGAATTATCCTGAACATGCTTTTATTTATTGTAATATCATTGAAAACGCCATGCTCTTTAAAAATATTTTCCAGGCGATGAAAAACCATTTCGATGCCTGGATATTTTTTATACAAAAAGTATTTCCTGGCTGAGGTGTCGCCCGCTTCATCGGTATATACGATCTTGAAGCTTTTCATGCGGCGGTATTTTACGTGTTCCGTTTCTTCGATGTAATGTGTAAAAGTAAAAGAGCCCCATATGTCAATATCGATGCATAACATTTTTGCTTTATGCTGATGCATGAAGGCAAAGGGTGAATCCGCGCCAAAAGAGCTTTTGTTATTCAGGCTGCAGAGATGTTTTGCATATTTTCCCCATACCATAAAAGAGTGTAATGGATGTTTTGTCCGCATGAAGTCGTTTCGTTCCAATGCCACTACTGACAATGCCCCGCACAGGAACGGTTTCGTTTTTTTGATATTGAATTTATCACCCGATTCAAGCAGAAAATTGTACGCGGGGAATAACAGCGTGCCCTGCGGGCCTAGTTTGTTCCTGATACTGTCAATGAAAACATCCGGATCAAAGCTGCCTTCCGTCCTGATAGCCTGGTAGCTTAATCGTGAAATATCTGATGCTATAACTAAAATATCACCTTGCTGGATATCCAGCTCATCTGCAATCTTCGTGTATGGAATATATTTTTCCACTACTTATTTTTGGGTTATAGACATTCTTTTCTATAATGAATGCTCTCTTTATTATACCCTAGTTTTTCCCAGAAAGAAACAGCATTTTCATTAGTAAATATGACCTGCAATTCAATAGAATGAACCTCTTTGCTGATGAGCCATTCTTCTATGGCCTGTACCAGTATGTTGCCGATACCTTTTTTGCGGATGTCCTGTTTCACGTACGTTTCGGCTATCACACCGGTTTTTATTGATCCCAGGTAGTCCTTGGTAAAACTGAAATAACCATAAATAAAACCAACAACTTCTTCTTCATCAACGGCAACAAAGAGTACATTCATTCTGTTCAGCGTTGGCATGATAGAATTCATCCAAAGTTCTTCGCCGTTTTTTACCAGAGAAATGGCCAGGCCTTTTTGTGAATAATAATCATACATCTCCACAAACAGTTTTTTAACCTGCGGGATCAGTTCCGTATCATTTACAGTGAGGGCTTTTACGATAATGCCATTCATTTTAATTGTTTTGAGATAACATTGATCAATCCTGAAATGTTAGTGAAATCAGGGTTTTGAAAGGCTTCCTCGAAGTCAATTTCGATGTTGAATTTTTTTTCGATCTGCGAAACAAGATTTACAAACGCCAGCGAGTCTAATAATCCTGTTTTAGTCAGGCTGAAATCATCCGGCATTTCGTCCTCCGACAGGCCCACCCTGTTCATTTTGTCGGTTAACTGCGTAATAATAAAACGATATATTTCTTTTTCTTTTGTTTCCATCACTGACTGAGTGTTTCGTATTTTTTTATCAGTTTGTTCCTGTCAATTTTACCATTATTGTTCAAGGGTATTTCATCAATGAAAATGATCTTTTCGGGCAGCATATAGTGCGGTAAAATTTCTTTGCAATGATTCAGTACGTCCGCTTCTTTTTTTTCATTTCCTTTGTCGGGAGCACTGATAAATGATACTAATATGTTCGTCCCGCTGGCCTGATCCGGTAAGGCGACCGTTGCAACAACTGCCGTATTTAAAAAGCTGCTGATGGCATGATCTATCTCAAGTAAATTGACGCGGTAGCCTTTTATTTTTACTTCGCTGTCGGCTCTTCCGAAAAAATAAAGGCAATCATTTTCATCGGCCATCACCCGGTCGCCTGTTCTGTACCAACTGTTTTCGGAATGGTTGGGGATTTTTATAAAAGATCTTTTATCGTTTTCGGGACTGTGATAATAGCCGCGGCATACCTGTGATCCGCTCAGGCAAAGTTCACCGATCGTGCCTTTTTCCACAGGCTCAAAATTATCATCTACGATGCAGTATTTTTGGGTTTCAAACACTTTGCCCAAAGGGACAATACCATTAATGCAATTATTTTCCTGTGTGTTTTTGTTCCATTGGTAATGGGCAATAGCCACAGTGGTCTCGGTAGGCCCGTAAAGGTTAATCACGACAGAGCCCGGAGCTGCCGCCTGCCATATTTCAGCTGTTGATGCAGGTAAGGCTTCTCCGCAAAACATACTGTATCTGAGCGAAGGAAACGCGTTGGGTTTAAGCAACCTCATTTTTGAAAACAACAGCGAAGCGGAAGGAACAAAAAGCCAGACAGTGAGTTTTTTTTCTTTTATAAATCGCGGGATTGCCGCAAGGGTGTTGTCTTTGGGCGCACACAGACATCCACCGGCCTTCCAGCATAAGAATATATCCTGAACGCTCAAATCAAAAGTCAGGTCAGATACCTGGTAGAATTTGTCGGACTCATTGAAATCATAGCGGCTGGAAATATAATCTATGTAAGAAACAACATTACCGTTGGATATGGGCACAGCCTTGGGCTTTCCGGTACTTCCGGAGGTGAACAGCATATAGGCAGGTGTGCCGGCATTGGAATCAACAGGAATATTTGATCCTTTAAATGAATTTAGTTCTTCAAAACCAATAAATCTATGCTGGGGATATTTATTCTTGAAGTCAGCAAAATCATTGGTTTCAGGAAAAATGGCTGTGATATTTTTATTGACCTTTGAAATCAACAACTTGAAATGATCATAACATTCCGGCCCGACAATAAAAGTATCTATGGACGAAAAATCAACCATATAATATGTCCGGTCAACAGGAAATTTATGATTTAGCGGGACATAGGCTTTACCGGCCATAAGGGTTCCCAGTATGCCTGAATAGGCCGCCAGGCTTCTGTCGGCGAGTATGGCAATAAAGGGCTGTGAAGATTTGGTATTTGTTAAGATGCAGGCAGCTATCTTTTCGGAACGTACTTTTAATTCCCCGTAGGTAGTTACGGTATCTTTGATATCAAGAGCATTATGATCTTTGAATTTATTGGCCGAATCAATAAATCCATGAATAAGTAGCTTGTCTTTCTTGTCAGTTGTCAATTTGTTTGCGACTTTTGTGAACTACAGAAATTTTTTCATCAATCCGATCAGGTCAACCACGCGGCTCGAATACCCGTATTCATTATCGTACCAGCCGATGATCTGAACGAAATTATCTTTCAGGACTTTAGTAGGGCGGCTGTCAAAAATGGCTGAATGCGGATTGCCGATGATATCACTTGAAACAATGGGGTCGGAGGTGTATTCCACGATTCCCCTGAAATCTTTTTCTGATGCCAGCCGAAATACACGGTTGACTTCATCCACACTTGTGTTTTTTGTGACAACAGCCGTGAATTCTATCAGCGAGCCATCGTCAACAGGGACACGGGTGGCTATGCCGTCGAAACAATCCGTAAGAAAAGGCATTAATCCTTTTATGACGGGGACCGCAGTTGAAGTTGTCGGAATAATGTTCGTGAGTGCCGTGCGTGAACGCCGGAGGTCGGGATGCGGGGCATCGATCAGGCGCTGGTTGTTGGTTGCCGGATGCACAGTATTCATAAAGACCTTTTCGATGCCGAAATTCTCATGCAGAATTTTTAGCAAAGGAGCAGCACAGTTGGCGGTACACGATGCATTTGAAATTATCTGATCGTCCTTCGTCAGCGTGTTTTCATTGATCCCGATGATGATGGTTTTATCGAGGGTGCCTTTCGGCGGGCATGTAAGAATTACCTTTCTTGCTCCCGAACTCAAATGCTGTGATAATTGTTCGCGTGTCGTAAACAAACCGGAGGCTTCAATGACAATATCTGCACCGTGCATTGTCCGCGGAATATCTGCCGGTATTCGTTCATGATAAACAGATATCGGCTTATTATTGATGATAAGTTGGTTGTCCGAAATCTCTATGGAGCCTGAAAATCTTCCGTGAGCAGAATCATATTTCAGGAGGTGGGCAAGCGTCTCAATAGGAGCAGGGTCGTTGATGCCGACAATTTCCATATCAGGTTTTTCCTGAAGTATCCTGAAAACAAGCTTCCCGATCCTTCCAAAACCGTTGATCCCAATTTTTACTGGCATGGCGTGATGACTAATTATTTGAACAAACTTTTACCGGGATAGAATCCGAATTTATAAATCAAAAAATCAAAACTGCTTTAACATCAGTGATGAACATTTTCCATTGCTTTAGGGTCGTGCTTGTGCTTGAATAAAACAGCAAACAAAACGGCAACAACCAAAGCGTATGCAGCAAAGGCGAACCATATTTCGGGCCAGTCTTTATTTACGCCGTCAGACATAAAATATTTTTCTATGATAATTCCGCTTAACAGGCTGCCTGCCACAGCGCCGAAACCATTGGTCATCATCATGAAAAGCCCCTGTGCACTTGCTCTTATATTTGGCTCGCTTTGAGTTTCCACATAAATTGAACCTGAGATGTTGAAAAAGTCAAAGGCCATACCGTATATAATACAAGAAAGTATGATCATCCACAGTCCGGTTTCAGGGTTGCCCAGGCCGAAAAGTCCGAAGCGAAGCACCCACGCGATCATACTCATCAGCATAACTTTTTTGATGCCAAACTTCCTGAGGAAAAAAGGAATGGCAAGAATAAAGAGAGTTTCAGAGATTTGTGATATAGACATGATGATCTCTGAGTACTTTACGGCGAAGGAATCTTTATATAAAGGATCTTTTGCAAAGTCGGTGATGAACGTGTCGCCGTAGGCATTCGTAAGCTGTAAGGCGGCTCCCAGTAACATGGAGAAAAGGAAAAACAAGGCCATTTTATAACTCTTGAATAGTTTAAAAGCATTTAATCCGAGGGCGCTGGCAAAAGTTTTTTGATGGCCTCCTCCCAATGGCGGGCATTTAGGCATGGTAAATGAATATATTCCCAAAACCAATGCTGCCGCAGAAGCAAGATAAAACTGATTGGGGGTGTCACCCCATTTTAATATATTAATAATCCATAATGCGACAATAAAGCCGATAGTTCCGAAAACACGGATTGGCGGGTAGTCTTTAATAATATCCATTTTTGCTTTTTTCATGGATGAATAACAGACTGTTATCCCGAGTGCCAGCGTGGGCATGTAAAAAATCATATTCAGAAGTATGACCCAAAAAAATGTTGTAGGGCTTGTAATATTGGGTAAGATAAAAAGTATGATAGCCCCGCAAATGTGAAAGGCTCCATATAGTTTTTCTGCATTGATCCAGCGGTCGGCAATGATTCCGGCGATTGCGGGCATAAAAAGAGACGCAATACCCATGGTAGAGAAAATGATCCCAAAATTTGAACTTGACCATCCTTTATAATCAAACCAGAATCTTCCTATCGATATCAGCCATGAGCCCCAGATAAAGAACTGTAAAAAGTTCATCGCAATTAAGCGTTGTTTTAAGTACATAATAGTTGTGTTTTAAAGTTAGTATGAATTTATTTTCGTTTTTTTATTTCATCGCGGATCCTTGAAGCGCGCTCGTATTCTTCGTTGGAGATGGCTTCATCCAGCAGGTCCTGTAATTCTTTTAAGGTATATTTTTCAAATTCAGAAATTGGTTGATCGTCCGGAAAATCTTTTTTCGTTGGTTTTGCTGCTTCGGGGGTTTCTTCCTGTTCATCTTTTATTTCATCCTCTTCGGCTTCAAGATTGTGGGCAGCCTCCATCACAGGCCCGTATGCATAAATCGGACAATCGAACCTAAGGGCCAGCGCAATGGCATCCGAAGTGCGTGAATCGATTTCCATCTCCTTATTGTCATTTTGACAAATGAGTTTTGAGTAGAAAACACCTTCGGCTAATTTTGAGATAATCACTTCAAGAATCCTTATATTAAAAGAATCAGAAAAGGATTTAAAAAGATCGTGGGTAAGCGGGCGGGGTGGTTTTATGTTTTCGAGGGCGATAGCGATCGATTGTGCTTCACTATAGCCGATGAGTATAGGTAAACGCCTCTTCCCGATAACATCTTCAAGAATCACGGCAAAAGTTCCGGATTGTGTCTGGCTTTTGGTTATCCCTACAACATCGAGCCTGATTTTCTCCATTAAATTGATTTTTTAAGTGAGATTTTGATATATGCAAAGATAAATATTCTGTAATACATACTAAAATTGTTTGAAATAAATACTGTGAATAATACCGGATGGCAGAAAAAGTGTTTTGAATGAATACCGAAATTAGTATATTTGTAGCCAATTTTTTAAAAACTATAGATAAATGAAAAGAGCAGTACAAACAATTATTGCGTTATTGTTGTTCGTCATGCCGGTAATAACATACGGCAGCGAAGCGGATCTGAAAATCCCCGAACTGTCGGCAGGCCAGACGAATCTGTTATTATGGGGTTTCCTTATTTGTTTTCTGGGATTAGCTTTTGGCTTGTTTCAGTTCTTGAAAGTAAAAAAATTGCATGCCCATCAATCCATGCTCGATGTTTCAAAAGTGATCTTTGAAACATGCAAAACCTACCTGATACAACAAGGGAAATTTTTGATCATATTATTCCTTTTTATTGCAGTTTGTGTCGCTTTTTATTTTGGTTTTCTTCAGGAACAAAGCGTTGGTGGCGTATTACTGATATTGTCATGGACAATTATTGGAATTTTAGGATCTTATGGCGTGGCATGGTTTGGTATTCGTATGAATACGCTTGCCAACAGCCGCATGGCATTTGCCTCTCTGGAACGCAAACCCTTAAAATTATTGAACATCCCGCTGGATGCCGGAATGAGCATTGGCGTCATGCTGGTTTGTGTGGAGCTTATTATGATGCTCGTCATCTTAATGTTTGTACCACGCGAATTAGCCGGTGCCAGTTTTATCGGCTTTGCTATCGGCGAATCTTTAGGCGCCTCTGCCTTACGTATTGCCGGCGGTATCTTTACAAAAATTGCAGACATTGGATCTGACCTCATGAAAGTGGTATTTAAAATCGGGGAGGATGATCCCCGTAACCCCGGCGTCATCGCAGATTGTACCGGTGACAACGCCGGTGACTCTGTCGGGCCTACAGCCGATGGTTTTGAAACATATGGAGTAACAGGTGTTGCACTTATTTCTTTTATTGTGCTGGCTGTTGGATTTGGAATGGGCGATGCAGCCAAGGTGGATTTTCAAACCAATTTGCTTACCTGGATATTTGTGATGCGCGTACTTATGGTGATAACATCTATTGTGTCATTCTGGATAAATAAAATGTTGAGTAAGACCCTGTATAGTAAAAGTAATGAAATTGATTTTGAAAAACCACTGACACACCTTGTCTGGATAACTTCTGTTTTTTCAATTATCGTTACTTTTATAGCCAGCTACCTCATGATTGGGCCTTCATCTGCTATTGGCGCAGAACATCCTAATTTGTGGGCTATCTTATCAACTATCATCAGTTTCGGGACATTGGGCGCGGCTTTGATTCCGGAATTTACAAAAATATTTACCAGCCCCAAATCACATCATGTTAATGAAATCGTTACCGCATCACGCGAAGGCGGTGCTTCCCTTACCATCTTATCTGGGTTGGTCGCCGGAAATTTCAGCGCTTTCTGGAAAGGCATGGTGTTTTTAGGATTAATGTTCGGTGCTTATTTTGCCAGCACTTTCGGACTTGCGGATATTATGATCTATCCGTCAATTTTTGCCTTTGGCCTCGTAGCATTCGGAATGTTAGGAATGGGACCTGTTACTATCGCTGTGGACAGCTACGGCCCGGTTACGGATAATGCCCAATCTGTTTATGAACTATCAATGATTGAAGAAACCCCCAATATTTCCGCAGAAATTGAAAGAGACTTTAAATTTAAACCGGATTTTGAAAAGGCTAAACATTATCTTGAAGCCAACGATGGTGCCGGCAATACGTTTAAAGCAACTGCTAAGCCGGTACTGATCGGTACTGCTGTCGTGGGGGCAACCACCATGATTTTTTCTCTTATCCTGGTTATTCAGAATAAGCTTGGCGTGCCGCCCGAAAGCATCCTGAACTTGTTAAACCCATACTCTATTTTAGGATTTATTGCCGGGGGCGCCGTGATTTATTGGTTTACAGGGGCATCTATGCAGGCTGTTACCACCGGGGCATACCGTGCCGTGGAATACATTAAGAAAAATATCAATCTGGATCCAAATGCTCCAAAAAAAGCAGATGTTGAAAAATCAAAAGAAGTCGTTAAAATCTGCACCCAGTATGCTCAAAAAGGGATGTTCAATATCTTTATAGGAATTTTTGCTTTTGCCCTTGCTTTTGCTTTTTTCTCATCACCTGGTGATACGGGCTCTGCAGCCGATGTTGTCGAAAAGACAAAGATTTCAGCACCTGTTTCATTCTTTGTCAGTTACCTGATCTCTATTGCCGTGTTCGGGCTGTTTCAGGCCATATTTATGGCCAACGCAGGCGGTTCATGGGACAATGCAAAGAAGGTTGTTGAGGTCGACCTCAAAGAAAAAGGTACACCATTGCATGATGCAACAGTAATCGGCGACACGGTCGGCGATCCTTTTAAAGATACTTCTTCAGTGGCTTTAAACCCCATTATTAAGTTTACTACTTTGTTCGGGATGCTTGCCATGGAAATCGCCATTTCTGAAAATTTCAGGGAGGCTGCTCCTTACGTAGGGCTTGTGTTCTTTGTGATCGCACTGGTATTTGTCTGGCGATCATTTTATAGAATGAGAATAAAGACAAATAGAAATTAGAAAAAACTTTGATTAAAAGGCTGTCTCATTTGGATGACAGCCTTTTTTGATACGGTATAGTATACTTTGTTTTTCTATATCACGTTATTTTATTGATTGTATCGTATTATTAAAAAAACCTTATAATTTTGCATGATATCTCCTGCCTTTATGAGAAGTAATTTTTTTGTTTTTATACTTTTAGCGTTTTTATGCTGTCCCGGCTTTTCTACGGCACAGGAAAATGACGTTAAGCCCGGTGTTGATAGGGAAATAAAGGGTGTGGTCATAGGTGGTTTTAACCTGTCACAGGTGGATGGAGATGAAGTTTACGGGTTTAAAAAATTTGGCGCTTGTGTGGGTGTAGGTGGGATTTTGCCGCTTCCTAAACGCTTTTCATTGAGCCTTGAAATTTTGTACGACGAAAAAGGGGCATACCAGAAATTACCGCCTTCAGCTGTTGATTCGCTCCAGCTGCCCTATTATTCTTTGAAGTGGAATTACCTGACAGCCCCCCTCATGGTGCATTATGAAGACCGGAATACATGGACCTTCGGGTTGGGTATTTCGTGGGGCCGCATGGTGTCTTTCAAGGAAAAAGAATGGAATATGCCAAAGAACTGGGACAGGCCTGATACCATCACATACAAAACAAAAAATGATTTTGCGGTGATCGCCGATCTGCGTTTCCGTATCTGGAAACATCTCAAGTTTAATATCCGCTATTCTTATTCTATTGTACCCGACAGAAAACGTACCTATGTAAACCCGACCACCTTCGAAACCTGGACACGCAAACAGTATAACAACGTGATCACGGTACGGCTGTTGTACTATTTCAATGAAAAATACCTGCCCGACAGGTTTAGTTTTAAGAAGAAAAAAGACAAGAAAAAGTAAACATCAACGGAATAATAAACTTGTGTCTGATGCATGATACTGCTGATTTCTGGATTGAAAACCTGCACTTGCAGCCGCATACCGAAGGCGGATATTTCAGGGAAGTATATCGTTCTTCTGAGGCGATCAGTGCTGATTCCCTATCCGTCAGGTATGGTTCGGAACGCTGTTTTGCAACTTCTATATATTTTCTTTTGAAAAGTGATCAGATCTCTGCCTTTCACCGCCTGAAGTCTGACGAGATATGGCATTTTTATGCCGGCTCGCCCATAATCGTTTATATTATTGATGAAGAGGGGCGGTTGTCAGAAAAAATTTTGGGCCGCAACATTCTAAAGAATGAATTTTTGCAACTTGTAATTCCGCACGGATGTTGGTTTGCCGCGAAAGTCATTCCGCCTGATTCTTATTCTTTGGTGGGCTGCAATGTGGCGCCGGGCTTTGATTTCAATGATTTTGAATTGGCTGAAAAGGTTGCACTGATGGGATGTTTTCCGCAGCATAAGGAGTTGATTGAGAAGATGTGTGTCAAATGATTTTTTAGAACATTTGCTGTTTTTTAATCATTGTACATGCTACAGTCTGCCGGCAATATTAATTCTTAACAAACCTTTTTATAACTTTTTTGCCTTTTTCGATTATTTCAATAAAATATAATCCCGGTTTGTATTCGCTGACATTAAGATCGAAAATGTTTCCAGAAATTTCTTTCTTTTCAATTATTTTCTGACCTGCCGAACTATAAATTATAATAGTTGAATTGGTAAAGGTTTGTTTGGTGACAAGTGTAAGGTTACTATTGACAGGGTTTGGGGATATTGATATGTTCTCATCTTTGACCAATTCAGCATTTATTCCGGTAATAAAGGAGCCCGTACTGAATATATAAGTGATCCAAAGCGAAGTATCCATAGCATTAATAGCTCTTACTCTCCAATAATACACCTGATTTGTCAGCAAAGATCCGGTCTGGGTTTCGGTATCTGAATTTCCGCTGTATGAATTAATGTAAGTTTTATTTATAGTAACCAATAAAGATGAAGTGAACGTGTTTGTTGTGTCCATTTGAAGTTGATAGGCATCTATACCTTCATGAGCAGCCCAATCAAGAGTAATGCCCGCTACATTTATGTTGACGGTATTGTTAACAGGCGAAATTAATGTTACATACTCCTTAGTAATAAAAGTACGCATCGTCCATAAAGACGTGTCAACAGCATTTCTCGCCCTGACACGCCAGTAGTATGTTTTGCCGAAAAACAGGTTCTCTAAATAATGTTCCGTATCCGTGTTTAAATCAGAGGTGTTGACATACGCTTTTGAAACAGTAAACAGCACGGGGGAATTGAATGATGCCGAAGTATCTGCCTGCATGTCGTAAAAATCCACACCGGGATGTGCTGCCCAGTTAAGCGTCAGGGCGGTCCATTGTGTGCTTCCCGATGTTGGGGAGGATAAATTCACAAAATTTATAGTTATAAAATTACGCATCGTCCATAAAGACGTGTCAACAGCATTTCTCGCCCTGACACGCCAGTAGTATGTTTTGCCGAAAAACAGGTTCTCTAAATAATGTTCCGTATCCGTGTTTAAATCAGAGGTGTTGACATACGCTTTTGAAACAGTAAACAGCACGGGGGAATTGAATGATGCCGAAGTATCTGCCTGCATGTCGTAAAAATCCACTCCGGGATGTGCGGCCCAGTTAAGTGTCAGCGCTGTATATGCTGTACTTCCTGATGTTGGTG
>DAOQAF010000008.1:0-66394 GCA_035353775.1 Bacteroidales bacterium
AGAATACTGCGGCTTCTCGAGTGTAGTGTATAAAATCCGAGGGAAAGTTAGGTAAATACACTTACAACGAAAAAAGCGGAATAAGTTCTGATAAGGAATATGTCGGGGTAATTTCTCAGTACCTGCTAAAAATAGCACCTTATATGGTCGGCACTTTTCAAAAAGATGGAACAAATACTTTGACGTTGATAATTCTGCCATGACTTATATGTTGATCAATCTATTTAAGGAACTAAAAGCTCTGGTGGATCAATTAAATTCTAAAAACGAAACACTTCAGGCAGAACTTGATGAAATAAAAAAGATGCTGAATAATCAGGGACAGAAATAGAAAAAAATTTAATTGTTAAACAAGTCAAGTATCCAATGGGAGATTTTTCTAAACTCCCAAATCCTTTAGCCCCCACCATCAAAGACGGTGGGGGCTAAAATTTAACTAAAATCAATCAAAATATTCCCAATATCTTCCTTCATGTTATTGTAGTTTTATTAATAACTTTGCTAAAAAATAATTAATAAAAATATGAAAAATTTCATTAAACCACTGATGTTGCTTCTAATCGTCGGCGTAATAAGCACAGGAGCTTTCGCACAGAAACAAAAATACGGATATATCAACTCAGATGATCTGCTAAAAATCATGCCCGGCGCCGATACGGCAGTTGCAAAATATCAGGAGTATGCCCAATCGCTGGACACTATTTTAATGACAATGCAACAGGAGTTAAACACAAAGTATGAAGCTTTCAGCGCAGAACAATCAAAGATGTCCGATCTTGTAAAACAAACCAAAACCAAAGAACTCCAGGAACTACAGGACAGGATAAAATCTTTTCAGACATCAGCACAGGAAGATCTACAGAAAAAACAAAATGAATTTTTACAGCCAATTATTGACAAGGCCAAAAGTGCCATAGAAAAAGTGGCAAAAGCCAATGGTTATACAATGATTATCGATTCAAGGCAGGGCATCCTTTTATACGCGGCAGCGACTGAGGATATTTTACCTTTGGTCAAAAAGGAATTAGGAATTAAGTAGATCTTTTCCAAATGATACAGTGATATGAAGTATGTTTGCAGCAGTAGTTTTATAATTTAAAGTTTATCAAATAATCTTTGCGGTAAGTCTATACTCTATTATCATAAAACAACAGTCTGATTGTGCCATCTGTCGATCTAAAGGTGTAATATGGTTTAGATTTGGCCGCTGGGACCTACAAGCTGTTTATCATTTTTAAGCTAATACCATTTGTGTTTCTTTTTTAGTCTACCTGAAAAATAAATTACAATGCCTGCCTGACGTGCAGTCATGGCAAATGCCGATGCTATCCCGCCGAAATGACGGGACAGGCCATGAAAATTACACAATAAGGTGAAACCGATATTGGACTATTCGCCGCGGCGGATTGAATGTGCTATCGGTATAATCTGATACTGAAAAAAATCAATGTTCAACTGTCGATTAGTTTTTTTGTTTTTACATTAATTTTAATTTATATTTGTAAAAATATTTATTAATTAAATGGAAGTAAAATGAAAAAAATTTTATTAGTTGCATTCAGTCTCTTGTTCGCATCATTTAGTTATGCACAGCAAGGTGTTTCCGTTAATTTTTCAGGCATTCCTGCTGATCCTTCAGCAATGCTTGACATAAGCAGTGCGTCTAGAGGACTTTTGATCCCCCGTGTTGCTTTAATTTCAATTAATGATATTACCACAATAGCAAATCCCGCGATTTCTTTGTTGGTTTTTAACACCAATGCTGCCATGATCGGTGGGGCTGTCGGTTTTTGGTATTTTAACGGAACTATCTGGGTACAAGCCTTAGGCCCACAGGGTGTCCAGGGTCCAGTTGGTCCAACCGGACCACAAGGACTTCAAGGTGTACAGGGCGCTACCGGGCCACAAGGTATTCAGGGCGCTGTTGGTGCAACCGGACCACAAGGGCTTCAAGGTGTTCAGGGCGCTACAGGGCCGCAGGGTATTCAGGGCGCTGTTGGTGCAACCGGTGCTACAGGCACAGCGGGTACTAACGGTTCTAATGGCGCAATTGGAGCTACGGGAGTTACAGGAGCTACCGGCCCAGTGGGATGTGCAACCGCCAATATCGTTCTTAAATCCAATGGCACAGCCGCCACCTGCAGTCAGATTTTCGATAATGGTGTAAGTGTTGGAATCAACACCAATACGCCAAATGCCGCAGCTAAGCTTCATATTTACCAACCCGGGGCTCAGGCAGACCTAAGGTTAATGAGTGATCAACAGGATAACGCAAACGCTGGTGGAAGGGTTTCTTTCTGGGCGGCTGGCATAGGTGGATACGAAGCTGGCTCTTACTCTTGCATAAATACAGGGTATGGTGAATTCAGAACATCCATAAGTCAGAATTATTTTGGCAACGCACTATCAATATACAGCCTTGGCCCTCAGGCAAACCGATATTCCAACCTGACTGTCGGAACCACGCTTTTTGTGAGCGATGTGGAGAATGGAACCGTGGTAAACAAAGTGGGTATCGGAACAATTACCCCACAAAATTCACTTGATGTGTCTAATGCAAATGGACGCGGTGTTGCTATCGGAAGTTATGCCGGAGTTAATGCAGCTCCTTCTGGTGGACTTATCGTAAGTGGCAATGTCGGTATCGGAACAACAAGCCCTGGCGCTAAGTTGGAAGTAGCCGGACAAGTAAAAATTACAGGAGGTGCGCCTGCTGCCGGAAAAGTACTTACCTCAGATGCAGCAGGTCTTGCTTCATGGCAAACACCTTCGGGGGGAACTGTATCAGGAAGCGGAACAACAAATTATCTTGCACGATGGATAAATGCGACTACTCTTGGTATCGGTGTCACCTATGACAACGGAACAAACGTGGGTATCGGAACAACCAACCCGAATCAAAAACTAGATATTATCGGCACAATTAGATATAACGATCCTTCATATATTAATTCGCGATATCTGGAAATATGGGCTGGTACTGCTCAACTCATCAGGGGAACAAACGATTTGTATATCCAGCCTGCAGGAGGCCTGATCCTTCAGCCCGGATATCCTACTGCAGGAGCAGGTAATATTGAGGTTAAAGATGGCGGAGCAAATGTTTATACAACTTTTCTCGGTTCAACACAACGTGTTGGTATCGGAACAGCAAGCCCTGCTCATAAACTTCAAATATATAACGCCTCTGGTAATAGTGATGTTAAAATCGGACAGGACATGTGGAGTGCCGGACACGATAACATTCTTTATTTTGGTGATGGTTCATTTGCATATATTGGAGAAACATACGCTGACGACGCATTGACGCTGTACGGTACAGGGGGTATAAGGATTGCTCCTTACGGTAATTATGGCACTGCCGGACAGGTACTCACGTCAGACGGAACTTTGGCTTATTGGGCTAACCCACCTGCCGCTGGTATTACTGGAACTTGTGCATCCGGAGCCAATTATGTTTCCAAAATGTCAAGCGCTACAGCAATTACCTGCAGCCAGATTTTCGATAATGGTGTAAGTGTTGGGATCAACACCAATACGCCAAATGCCGCAGCCAAACTTCATATATACCAAGCCGGAGCCCAGGCAGACTTGCGGTTAACAAGTAGTCTAAATGATAATGTAAACGCTGGCGGAAGGGTTTCTTTCTGGGCGGCCGGTACGGGGGGATACGAAGCTGGCTCGTACTCTTGTATAAATACTGGTTATGGTGAATTCAGAACCACCATAAGTCAAAACTATTTTAGCAACGCATTAACAGTATACAGCCTTGGCCCTCAAGCAAGCCGAAATTCCAATCTGACTATTGGGACTACGCTATTTGTAAGCGATGTGGAGAACGGAACTGTCGTAAACAAAGTGGGTATCGGAACAACTACTCCGGCACAGAAACTTGATGTATACAGTTCAAATACTTCTTTTGCAGTTAACGGTTTTGTAACAACTGCCTCATACGGTAGTGGAGGAAATTTCACCGGATATTATTCCGGAACAGGAAATCCAAGTTATACCTATGGCGTGATGGCTTATGGAAATGGAAATGGTTATCAGGATTCATACGGCGTATATGGTTATGCTAACGGAACTACCTCCGTGAACAGGGGCGGTTATTTTGCAAATAGTTCGGGCGGATATGCGTATGTTGGTGCCTATAACGGTGCAACTCAAAAAATATTGGGCGCCGGGGCTGTAAGTGAAATTGTCCCTACTGAAAATCATGGAAGAGTCACGTTAACCTGTCCGGAATCGCCCGAATACTGGTACCAGGATTATGGAACGGTAAAACTGGTAAACGGCAAAGCCCACGTGAACCTGGACCCGATACTTGCTGATATCATTGTTGTTAATGATGAAAACCCACTAAAAGTATTTTGTCAGGTAAACATTGTAGATGCAAATGATGTTGCCGTGGTCAATAAAACGGCTACAGGCTTTGATATCATTGAAAAAAACGGCGGCACTCACAGCGGTGAAATTGATTATCAGCTTATAGCGAAACCAAAAACAAATTACGGACAGGGCCGGTTTGTTCAGGCCCCTGGTCCGGGCTTCCTGAAAGCTGAAAACGACCCGCAGAAAGCAAAAGCCGCAAATACAGGAACTCAAAAAATATGGACGTGGCCTGCCGACTGGAATGTTTATAACTATGATCCTGCTGACTATTGCCAACCAGGGAAATTTGTTGAAGGAGGTAAATATAATGGCTATTATAAAAATGCCGACGGAAAATTAATATCGCCTGAAGAGTATAGCAAAATGAACAGTTCAAAATAGAAATTATGAGTTCCTTGCAGCAATGAGGAGTTAGGGAAAAAAAACAGACGGGTTAACCCGTCTGTTTTTTTTATCTTATTCACTACGCCCATTTCATTGCAAAGAGCAAGCAAGCCAACAATAAAAATTATATTTTCGGCCCTGCCCCTACCAAACGTTTTCCCTCGTCGTTGTCAGTAAAACTTATAAAGTTTTTTGCGAACTTTTCGCCAAGGCTTTTGGCAGCAGCATCCCAGTCAGCAGGATTAGCCCAGATATTTCTCGGATTGAGTATCTTGGGGTTTACACCATTTACTGATTTCGGAATCATCAAACCAAAAATCGGTAATTCTTCGTATTCCACATTTTCAAGCGAACCATCCAGAATTCCATCGATGATGGCACGTGTTGAAGGAATATCTATCCTGCGGCCAACACCATAAGGGCCTTCTATCCAACCGGTATTTACCAGATATGCTGATGAGCCATGTTCTTTCATTTTCCTTGCAAGTTCCTGAGCATACTTTGTAGGATGCAGCAGAAGAAAAGCAGCGCCAAAACAAGAAGAAAAGGTGGGTGTGGGTTCTTTGATGCCGCGCTCAGTACCGGCTACCTTAGCTGTATAACCACTCAAAAAATGGTACATAGTCTGGTCGTAATTGAGTTTGGCCACAGGAGGAAGCACTCCAAAGGCATCGGCGGTAAGAAAAATAATGTTTTTGGGATGCGGGCCTTTTGAAACAGGTTTTACGATATTATTAATAAAATAAATCGGGTAAGAAACACGGGTATTTTCGGTTTTTGCATTACTGGCAAAATCAATGGCACCGGTTTTTTCATCATAAACCACATTTTCCAGAAGGGCATCTCTTTTAATTGCATTAAAGATATCGGGTTCGTTTTCTTTGCTCAGGTTGATACATTTCGCATAGCAGCCACCCTCAAAATTGAAAATACCTTCATCATCCCAGCCGTGCTCATCGTCTCCGATCAGAAAACGTTTCGGGTCAGCAGAAAGCGTGGTCTTTCCTGTTCCGGACAAACCGAAGAAAATGGCAGTACTGCCGTCTTTCCCCATATTGGCCGAGCAATGCATCGAAGCCATTCCTTTCAAAGGAAGGAAATAATTCATTACCGAGAAAAAGCCCTTTTTAATTTCTCCGCCATACCAGGTTCCGCCTATCACGGCCATACGTTCTTTCAGGTTAAAAGACACAAACACTTCGCTGTTGAGGCCCTGCTCTTTATATTGAGGATTGGTTGCTTTACAGGCATGAAATACAACAAAATCCGGAGTAAAGTCTTTTAATTCTTCTTCCGTTGGCCTGATAAACATATTTTTTACAAAATGTGAAGCCCAGGCCACTTCCGTAATAACCCTGATCTTAATACGTGTACTGGGGTTTGCACCGCAAAAAGCATCGCTGACGAAAAGTTTTTTACCGCTGAGCTGTTTTTTTGCGATACCCTTCATATGCTCCCAGGTTTCTTCCGAAATAGGTTTGTTGTCTGAACCCTTACGTTCAGGGCTTGCCCACCAGATATTTTTTTCATTTTCTGATTCACGAACAATATATTTGTCCTTTGGTGAACGACCGGTGAAAATTCCGGTATCAACGTTAACAGCTCCCATATTGGTAAGAAAGCCCTTTTCATAACCCTCTAACTTATCGTCTGTTTCGTGAACAAACAGATCATCGTATGACAGGTTGTGGTAAACAACAGGAACATCAGTTATTCCATAAACCGACAAATCGATGTTTTGATTTTTTGAACAACAACAATCCATAATATTTTTTATTTATAAAGGTTAATAAATTTAATAAATTTTGTGCAAACTTACAAATTAAAATAATGTTGAAAATGAATAATTAGCAAACAAAAAAGCTTACTTTTTCACAAATCTTTGTGATTCCTTATTTGGCAAAGCCTATAATGAAACTCAGGAGGTTGTCTACCTCGTATTTTAGATTTAATCTAATTAACCAGAATCCTGCTATCAATAATATTGTTTGTTCATCAGGTAAGATCTGACATAGTCTTCAATACCTTCTTCCAGTGAAGCAAAGCTGAGATTGTAACCGGCAGCAATTAATTTATTCATCTTGGCTTCGGTAAAAACTGGAATTTATCGCCTTTAGCCATGGGTGCAATAAAAAAAAAGCCTCCAGACTGAAAAAAAAAGCCCCGGAAAATAATGCCGGGACTCTCTCAAAATAAGTCTCTTTTAAAGAAAGCCAGAGCTTATAAACACAATTAGTTTTTCACTAATTTTTTTACATACATCCGGTTATTAGATTCAAATTTGAGAAAATAAACACCGCTTGAAAGCGCTTCCGTCATTATTAGGGTTCTCTCAGTTAAAACTCCTGAAAAAACCAAATCGCCCATCATATTTACTAATTCAAATTTAAACACTTCTTTAAAATTAATGTTTTGCAGTATTAGCTGGGTGTGGAAAGGATTGGGGAATACACTCACAAATTCAAATGATTCCACATTGTCATTTACACCCACCGTGGTAATGCTAATGGTATCTGAAGGATTTGAGCTGCATCCGTTTATTTCCACCACAACATAATAATCACCGTTGCCAACAGGAGTAAAATCCTGCGATGTCGCCCCTCCTATGGCACCTGCCATGTCGTACCACTGGTTTCCCGAAACCGCATCTGAATGGAGCGTAATAGCAACCACCGAAATATTTGGTGTTGCAGGATTGGGTGTAACCGTTATTGCCATGACAGAACCCGAACCGGATCCACAGGAATTATTTCCCATCACTGTGATATCACCAGAAACAGCGGTACTAAAGTCAACAGCAATACTGTTGGTTGTGCTTGTCCCTGTCGCGCCAGTAGGCAAAGTCCACAAATATGAAGTAGCATAATCAATTGATGGCACCGTAAATATTACCGCACCCCCATCCTGACAAACCGAAGTTTCACCGGAAATAACTCCTGCACCAACAGGCAAAGGACCCACAGTAATTGACAAGGATGAAGCGCTTCCATCACCGCACGTATTTAATCCATAAACTAAAATTGTTCCTGATGCTGCAGAGATTCCAAAATCCAAGGTGATGCTATTGGAAACACTTGTTCCTGTTACACCAGCCGGCAAGGTCCAGACATATGAAGTCGCATCTGCAATAGCCGGTACTGTATAAGTTACAGCATTCTGGCCCTGGCAAACGCTGGTCGGGCCTGAAATGGCCCCGGCTGCTTCTGGCAAAGCATTTACGATGAACGGAAAACTGGATGCCAGACCACTACCACAGGAATTTGTTCCATTAACTGAAATAGTTCCTGATGCAACAGCGATTCCAAAATCCACGGTGATGCTATTGGAAACACTTGTTCCTGTTACACCGGCCGGCAATGACCAGAAATACGAAGTCGCATCGGCAATAGCCGGAACGGTATAAGTTACATCATTCTGCCCCGGGCATACATTGCCCGCACCGGAAATTAACCCGGCACTTGCAGGAAAGGGATTTACGTTTATAGTAGCCGTTGCTGATTTTGTACACCCATTGACGGCCGTACCTGTGACCGTATATGTGGTGGTGACCGAAGGGCTCAATGTGTCACTACTGATACTGGTCCCATTGTTCCATACATAAGTGCTTGCACCTGATGCCGTAAGTATCTGGGAACTACCCTGACAAATAGTTGCAGAAGCCGGTGAAATAATCACATTGGGTTTGGCCTTAATACTTACAGACTTTGATTTTGTAACTACGCAGCCGGAATCAGAGGTAACGGTAACATAATAGGTTGTTGCAACCGTGGGTGCGATCAGCAGAGAATCATTGATGTCTCCGTTATTCCATAAGTAAGAACTTCCGCCCGAAGCGACAAGATAAGTGCTGTCGCCGGTGCAAACGGAGGATAATCCTGTGATAACACCAACAGGCAATGGATTGACTACAACTTCAATATGCCCAATGATGCTCGAATCACACAAACTTGCACCACGGATGGCGGTGCAGTAATAGGTCCCACTTCTTCCAGCAGTGGCATTTGTGATTGTTATGGCACTACCACTAAATGAATAGTTGTTCGGGCCGGTCCAGTAATAACCGGTTGTTGACACATCATTGCTGACAGCCGATAGTGATAAGGTCTGTCCGGCACAAATAGAGGTATTTCCTGATATTACAGGCGCCGCATAATAAACCGGACAGCGCTTAAAGGTATCTGACTGCACACAACTCCACTGCCCTAAAGCATCAGAGAAGCGGTAGTTGAGTATGTGATAACCTTCCGTCAAATAGGCAACAGCCACACTGTCAATTAATGTAAGGTTGGACAACGGGCTTGTAACGCCGGAAATTCGTGCAGCAAATGCCGTATCTATCCAGTATTCAAAGGATACCATAATATTGCTGTCTAATCCCAGGCTTGGAGTCTTCAAAAAGTAGTCGGTCTGAACGCAGCTCCATTGCCCCATGGCATCCTGAAAACGGAAGTTCAGGACATGAAGCCCGCTACTTAGCGCGGATACATCAACGCTTTTGCTGATAATAGCATCGTCGACAGGCGAGCTAATGGTTTCGGCCGTCCTTCCGACAAAATCGGAATCAAACCAGTATTCTGAAGCAATTATGGTGTTGCTTCCGTTACCCAATGCAGCGGTCTTAAAGAAATAATCTGTTTGCACACAGCTCCATTTCCCGTTGGAATCTCTGAAGCGAGTATTCATCGAATGCAGTCCGTTGCTCAGTGCAGCTGTATTGTATTGAAAAGTGACCGTAACATCCGTGGCCGGTGAAGCCAAATTAACCGACGTTCGGGTAGCAAAGCTACCGTCGGTCCAGTACTCATACTGGGTAACCTGTTGGGCTGGCAAACTGTATGTCAGCAAGGCCAGTCCCAGAATCATAATCCATTTTTTCATAATAACTGAATTTAGCATGAACATCAATTACTCTGAGCTTTAACTTTATACATAACATCAATCTGCCCGTTCGGGTTGTTGCGGGTATCCACGCTTTTTGTATATACATTAGGAGAAGCCGGGATGCTGTTTTCTTTCCATGGGGTGCTGCCTCCGTAAATTCCCAGGTCCATTCCATCGGTACCCGCAGCTATGCCGAGGCAACCCGGCTGCAGGTGAAAATTATCACCAATACCATATGAAGCATCAGGAACATTTACAAAAATCAGGTTCCAATCCTGGAATTGAATGTTAGAAGTATTGAGGGTTAACCCTACAGTTGCACCTGTTTTGAACAGACAATTAGTTATGGTATTGTTGGTTCCGGTTGTTGATGCTCCCCCATAAAAAATACTGTTACTGATAGTAAAGTTATTAGTAGCATCAGCATATACGCTAGCCCCTTGTAATCCCATACCAGTTAAAATAACAGAATTTTTTATATACCCCTGGTTAATTGAATAGAAACGATTTCCGACAATAATTGAATTATTTATTGCTACTGATTCCGCAGTTTGTGAATAACATTCAATGTGGTTTATTACACACTCATTCATATAAATTGTGATATTACCAACCGATGCATTTCCACCAGATGATACAGTAGTAGCATTCAGTCTGCATCGGTTAAAAATTAAATAAAAATAGCCGCTGGTATCTGCTGTAGTATGCTGGAGAGTCAGCTGATTATCGAAATTTATCCCTTCAAAAGATGAGTAGTGGGCATAGCGGGTAAAGATCAACTGGCTGCCTGAAATTGTGGGGGCCATGCCGCTGGCCAACGTCAGCGGGTTAAAGCCATCGCCCCTGAAATGCAGTTGTTTGGAAATTGTAATATTACTGCTAAGTGTATGCAAGCCGCCCGGGATGTACACGGTAGCCCCGTTGGGCGCTGCTGCAATGGCCGAAGGAAGATCCAAATACGCCGTAGACGTAGCGCCAAATTCGACCACAATGTTTTTCGTTTGTGCAAAACTTATCGCTGCAATGGCAACGAAAACAAGCATTAAGAGTTGTTTTTTCATGTTCTAGATTTTTTTTGTGAATAATTGAATATGTTGGTTTGTTATTAAAAATTTCGAAAATAAATAACAGGCTGTTATTAACAAATAATGTCACATAAATAATTTTTTTAAACTGTAAAAATATACAAAATATGTAATCAACAAAAAAATATTATGGCCACATGTAAAAATTCAAATTGCTCTAAAAACCCCTGAACTTTTTTAGAGATTAAGATGTAAAATAATAAGAAGTCTTTACTAATAACCTGAGCTCGAATTAAGAATATCCTGTAATACTCCGTTAGGAGTTTAATATCAATAGAAAAGAAATTTAAAAAACATGGATTCTCCTTTAGGAGATTGACATTTTAATAATTGTATATGTCCTACAGACAAAATATTTCACATTTTTTGTTTTTCTATTGATATTAATTGCCTAAGGCAACTATTAATAGATTGATGATTACATTTTGACTAAAAGGCAATTCCCGAATTATCCTGAACTCAGGTTAATAGTATTGTTTGTTCATCAGGTAAGACCTGACGTAGTCTTCAATACCTTCTTCCAGTGAAGCAAAACCGAGATCATAACCGGCAGAAATTAGTTTATTCATTTTGGCTTCGGTAAAATACTGATATTTATCACGGATATCAAGAGGCGTATCAATAAAGTCAACTTTGGGAGTCAGCCGCATCGCCATAAAAGTATTGGTAGCAAGGTCCCAGAATGTACGGGCCTGGCCGGTTCCCAAATTATATATCCCGGATTTCTTTTGCGTGAGGTAAAAAAACAGGCATACCTTAACTACGTCTTTTACATAGATAAAATCGCGCATTTGCTTGCCATCTGCAAAGTTCGGGTTATGCGAGCGAAAAAGCTGCATGCACCCTGTTTCGTTGATTTGGTTAAAGGCATGAAAAACAACGGAGGCCATACGGCTTTTATGGTACTCATTAGGCCCGTAAACATTGAAAAATTTCAACCCTGCCCAAAATGGCGGAGTATTTTTCTGAGTGATCACCCATTTGTCGAATTCATTTTTCGATTCACCGTATGGATTGAGCGGTTTCAGAAAAGGTATGAGATCGTCATCATCTATATAGCCGAATTCTCCCATGCCATAAGTAGCCGCCGACGAAGCGTACAGAAGCGGGATCTCAAACTCCGTACAAAGCTGCCACATGGTTTTGCTGTAATTCAGGTTGAGGGTGTCGAAGATAGTCTTATCAAATTCCGCCGTATCGGTGCGGGCGCCAAGATGAAAAACAAACTCAACTTCTTTATAATTTTCGCGCAGCCACGGGAAAAAAACATCTCGCTGAATGTGCTTTGAATAGGCTTTTCCTTTAATGTTATCCAACTTGTAACCCTTATGAAAATCATCGACAATAATAATGTCTTTGATCCCTTTATTATTGAGTTTGGCCACCATGCAACTGCCGATAAATCCTGCAGCGCCAGTAACTACAATAAATTTATTCATCTTGTCTTTTCTTATAATTTGTGATCTTTTTAAAACCGGAAAAACTTAATTAATCTGCAGCAACCAACGGTTAAAGGCTGGTCCTACTGTCCAAGCCCATGACAGCTTTTATATTTTTTCCCGCTTCCGCAAGGACAAGGATCGTTTCTCCCCACTTTTTTCTCTGCTTTTACAGGTTCGGTCCTTTGTACTTCGCTGGTACGCTGGTTTCTTGCCTGTTCCATGCCTTCATCGCGGCCTGCTTTCAGGTTGCTCATATCTGTCTTACTCTGTCTGGCTTCCTGAATATTATCAGCACTCCTGAAGGGCAAGTTGCCTTTTACCAAAAATGACACTATATCCTTACTGATTTTCTGCCACATAACATCGAACAATTGATGCGACTCCTTTTTATAAATCAGTAATGGATCCTTTTGTTCGTAAGTTGCATTTTGCACTGATTGTTTGAGATCGTCCATTTCACGCAAATGCTCTTTCCATGCATCATCAATGATTGCCAGTGATATCCCCTTTTCAATAGCCAGGGTTACATCTTTGCCTTTATTTTCATAAGACTTGCGAAGGTTGGCCACTACCTGAAGCGTCTTCGTCCCGTCTGTAATAGGAATGGCAATGTTTTCGTAACGCTTCGGGTTGTTCTCATAAACATCTTTTATGATAGGATACGACTGACTTGCTATTATTTCAGATTTGTGGCGATAATTAGAATAGCCCAGTTCGTAAAGCTCATCTGTTAACTTTTCCGAATTAGAACCGAAAAATTCTTTTTCATTAAAAGGCGTTTCTATCCCAAAGTTACGGAGAAGGTCGAGCTTGAAAGCCTCAAAATCGCGCTCAGCCTGATGTTCGGCAACAATATTCTGACAAACATCATAAAACATGTCGGCGATATCCATAGCAAGGCGGTCGCCGTATAAGCCGTGACGTCTTTTCGAATAAATTACCTCACGCTGTTTATTCATCACATCGTCATATTCGAGGAGTCTTTTACGTATGCCAAAGTTGTTTTCTTCCACCTTTATCTGGGCACGTTCAATTGATTTGGTAATCATACTGTGCTGAATGACCTCCCCTTCTTTCAACCCCATAGTGTCCATGACGCGTGCAATACGTTCCGACCCGAACAAACGCATCAGGTCATCTTCGAGCGAGACGAAAAACTGTGACGTGCCCGGGTCTCCCTGACGCCCGGAACGCCCGCGCAACTGCCTGTCAACACGCCGCGATTCGTGACGTTCGGTACCTATGATGGCCAGCCCTCCGGCATCCTTCACTCCCGGTCCGAGCTTGATGTCCGTACCACGGCCCGCCATGTTGGTAGCGATGGTCACCGTACCTGCAAAACCAGCCTCTGCGACAATATCAGCTTCTTTCTGGTGAAGTTTTGCGTTTAGCACATTATGCCTGATCTTACGGAGCTTAAGCATCTTACTCAGCAACTCGGATATTTCTACTGAGGTAGTACCCACCAGAACAGGACGGCCCTTACTAACAAGATCCTCTATCTCGGCAATAACAGCATTATATTTTTCTCTTTTTGTTTTATAAACAAGATCCTGAAAATCTTTACGGACAACCGGCTTGTTGGTAGGAACAACAACAACATCGAGTTTGTAAATATTCCACAACTCCCCTGCTTCCGTTTCGGCAGTACCGGTCATACCTGCCAGCTTTTTATACATACGGAAATAGTTCTGCAAGGTAATCGTTGCATAGGTCTGTGTGGCAGCTTCAATTTTTACATTTTCCTTTGCTTCCACGGCCTGATGCAAGCCATCCGACCACCTCCTGCCTTCCATGATACGCCCGGTCTGCTCATCAACAATTTTTACTTTATTATCAATGATTACGTAATCCACATCAATCTCAAAAAGTGAATATGCTTTTAAAAGCTGTGTTACCGTATGTACGCGCTCTGATTTGAGTTCATATTCCTGAAGTAATTCATTCTTACGGGCAAGGCGGTCATTTTCTGACAGATTATGTTTTTCGAGTTCTGCAATTTCATTTCCAATGTCGGGCAGAATAAAGAAACGCGGATCATCGGTTCCTGAAGTGATAAGGTCAATACCTTTATCCGTAAGGTCCACGGAATTATTTTTTTCGTCGATAACAAAATAAAGCTCATCATCAATGATATGCATGTGCTTGCTTTGCTCCGCCATATAAAAATTTTCAGTTTTCTGCATCAGGGCACGCATCCCCGGCTCGCTGAGGAATTTTATCAGCGCTTTATTTTTCGACAAACCATGATGAGCACGAAGCAACAACACCCCGCCCTGTTTCTCGTTTTCGGGACTCAGCGGCTCCTGCGATAAAAGTCTTTTTGCATCTGCCAGTATCGTGGTAACTAGGTTGCGCTGGGCATTATATACTTTCTGAACATTCGGGCGGAAATCTTCGAATAACTGGTTTTCACCTTTGGGTGTAGGCCCTGAAATAATAAGCGGCGTCCGGGCATCATCGATCAAAACGGAGTCGACCTCATCCACGATGGCATAATTGTGCTGGCGCTGAACAAGTTCTTCGGGTGAGCGGGTCATGTTATCCCTCAGGTAATCAAAACCGAATTCATTATTTGTTCCGTAGGTTATATCAGCAAGGTAGGCTTTTCTGCGATCATCAGAGTTCGGCTCATGCCTGTCGATGCAATCTACGGTGAGTCCGTGGAAAAGAAATAACATGCCCATCCATTCAGAGTCGCGTCGTGCAAGGTAATCGTTAACGGTTACAATATGCACGCCCTTGCCGGGTAAAGCATTCAGGTAAATCGGCAAGGTGGCTACAAGAGTTTTTCCTTCACCGGTGGCCATTTCGGCAATTTTGCCCTGGTGCAGTACCATACCTCCAATAAGCTGAACATCATAATGCACCATATCCCATCGTATCATATTTCCGCCGGCCATCCACGAAGTATTAAAATAAGCCTTATCGCCCTCGATGTTAATACTGTCGAATTTCGCTGCAAGATCGCCATCCATCGGGGTAGCGGTAACCTCAACTTTTTCCGATTCTTTAAATCTTTTAGCTGTCTCTTTTATCACAGAAAAAGCTTCGGGAAGTAGCTCATTAAGTATTTCCTGTGTTTTTTCGTAGATCTTTTTTTCGAGGCGGTCGATCTCGTGATAAATCTCCTCCTTATCATCAATAGAAACCGTTTCGTCATTTTCAGCCTTATCCTTAAGAGCAGCCATCTCCTGCTCTTCTTCCACAATATATTCTTTTATGCGTTCTCGAAATTCAGTAGTTTTCGCCCGAAGCCCATCGTTCGACAGTTTGGAAATACTTTCATAAACCTCAAGAGTTTTATCCAGCTCTGGCTTCATACTTTTAATATCACGTTCTGATTTTGAGCCTAATAAAAATTTTAAAAAATTAGCCATATAACATTATTATAGTAAAATGATTGGCAAAAATACACAAAATGCATGACTATATTTTGAAATTAAAAAATTAATAGTGTTTTCATTTTGCTGTTATAATTATTATTGATACTTTTGCACTCCCAAATTTGGGAATATTATAATTTATTAATTATTAAACAATCAAGGAAATGACAAAACATTATGAAACCGTTTTCATTTTAACTCCCGTTTTATCTGAAGATCAGGTAAAGGAAGCGGTAAAGAAATATCATGATTTCCTTTTAGAAAAAAAAGCGGAAATCGTGGTATCGGAAAGTTGGGGCCTTCGCAAACTTGCCTACCCCATTCAAAAAAAATCTTCAGGGTTTTACCAACTGATTGAGTTCACCTCAGAACCCAACGTTATTGCTGATCTGGAAATTGCCTTCAAACGCGACGAAAGGCTCATTCGTTTTCTCACCATATCGCTCGACAAACATGCTGTAGCGTACAGAGAAAGAAAACGTGCAGAAAAGCTCAACAAAGAAAAAGTGTAATCGTAACGTAAACCCAAAAACATTAAAACCATGGCACAAGCAGACAGCGAAATAAGATATTTAACCCCTATTAACGTAGACGTTAAAAAGAAAAAATATTGCCGTTTCAAAAAACACGGCATAAAATTTATCGATTATAAAGACGCAGATTTCTTATTGAAATTCATAAACGAACAAGGTAAAATTTTACCACGCCGCCTCACCGGAACTTCTTTAAAATATCAGCGGAAATTGGCTAAAGCTATTAAAAGAGCACGGCATCTGGCTTTATTACCTTACGTTGCCGATTTATTAAAATAAGGAGGAATAAATATGAAAGTGATTTTAAAACAAGATGTAACCAACTTAGGTTATACCAACGAAATAGTAAAGGTAAAAAACGGATATGCCCGGAATTATCTTATTCCCCAAGGGATTGCGATCATGTTCACGCCTTCTTCTGAAAAAGAACATACTGAATTGATGAAACAGAGAACTTTTAAAGAAGAAAAGATACGCAAACAATCTGAAACTCTTGCCAAAGCCCTCGAAAACCTCACGGTTAAGATTGGCGCAAAAGCTGCAACTACAGGTAAGATTTTCGGTTCTGTCAATGCTATCCAGATCGCGGATGCTATAAAAGCCCAGTTCAACTACGATATCGACCGTAAAAAGATCATTGTTGACGGAGAAAGTGTCAAAGAATTAGGCACTTATTCAGCGAAAATAAATATCTATAAAGACATCAAGGTAGATATCAAATTTGAAGTCGTAGCCGAATAACGAATTTTTTTTCTGATTGGTTATTATTATAAAAATCCCGGCTTTATTGCCGGGATTTTTTATTTTTGTACCTGCCATGCTGACAAAAAACACCATTAAATACATCAAGTCATTATCTTCAAAAAAATTTCGTGAAATCCACGGCAGTTTTATTGCTGAGGGGCCTAAGATCGTTGAGGATATGGCTTGCAGCGCATTAAAAATTGAAAAGCTATTTGCTACACAACAATGGTTAGATGAAAATGTAAGCCTGACCAAAAACATCAATGACGTTTTTTGTGTTACCGCAAAAGAACTATCATCCATAAGTTTGCTCACCACGCCAAATCAGGTTCTCACCACAGTCAAGATACCTGAGCCGGTTTTCGACCTGCACCTTGCCGAACAAGCACTGGTTATCACTCTCGACGACATACGCGATCCCGGCAACCTGGGCACCATAATCCGGATAGCCGACTGGTTTGGATTTAAACACATACTTTGTTCCGAAACATCCGTGGATGCCTACAACCCGAAATGTATACAGGCCACCATGGGTTCTGTGGCACGGGTCAATATTTACTACGAAAACGTGCAGGAAATTTTAAAACAATGCTCAGGTAGTACCCAGATATATGGAGCATTCCTGAGCGGAGACAATATATACAATGGTCAACTTGAAAACAAAGGTTTTTTAATAATCGGCAACGAAGCGAACGGTATTACGCCTGAAATTGAAAAACTTGTAAAAAAACGTTTATTTATACCTTCAACTAATGATTCCGCCACCCATGCAGAATCGCTGAATGCCTCGGCAGCAACGGCAATAATCTGTTCTGAATTTTTCAGACGATCAATTAATCAACGAACCAAATAAAATGAAATATTATATCATTGCCGGTGAAGCTTCGGGCGATCTGCACGCATCCAACCTGATGGTTGAGATCAAAAAAAACGACCCTGAAGCAAAATTCCGATGCTGGGGCGGAGACCTGATGAAAGCCCAGGGTGCAGAAATAGTAAAGCATATCAGCGAAATTTCTTTTATGGGATTTGCAGAGGTATTGTCAAACCTGAGCACTATTCTCCGTAATATGCGTTTTTGTAAATCTGATATTGACAAATTCAATCCAGATACCCTTATTTTGGTCGATTACCCGGGATTTAACCTGAAAATAGCTGATTATGCCCATCAGAAAGGACACAAAGTGATCTACTATGTATCTCCACAGATATGGGCATGGAAACAATCCCGCGTTCATCAGATCAAAAAGAACGTTGACAAGATGATGGTGATACTGCCGTTTGAAAAGGAATTCTATGAACGTTTTGATTATCACGCAGAATATGTCGGACACCCCTTATTAGATGCTATTGAAAACTATAAAAAAAACAATTCCTGTTTAAATTTCAGGGCTGAAAACAACCTGAGCGAAAAGCCTGTCGTTGCATTGCTTCCCGGTAGCCGAAAGCAGGAAATATCGCGCATGATGAAAATAATGATCTCGGTCTGTGAAAATTTCAAGGACGCCCAGTTTGTCATTGCCGGCGCCCCATCCATAAGCCCGGAATATTATGCTGAACTTATCCGGGAAAAAGATGTGAAAATTGTATATAACAGGACGTATGATCTGCTGATGAACGCTGCGGCAGCCTTGGTAACATCAGGGACAGCCACCCTTGAAACGGCCTTATTTGACGTGCCGGAAGTTGTTTGCTACAAAGGTTCCTGGTTTTCATACATGATTGCAAGGATAGTCATCAAAGTCAAATACATCTCCCTGGTAAACCTTATTGCGGATAAAAAAATTGTGACTGAGTTAATACAGACTGAACTCAACAAGGCCAATCTCAACAAAGAATTACAAAGCCTGCTTTATAAAACAGAACACGTCAGACAATTAAAAAACGAATACTTTCTTTTAAGAGAAAAACTTGGCAACAGCGGAGCGTCCCAAAAAGCTGCCGCTGTCGTCAACAATTTTCTGAAATCAGATCAGTAGCCTTTTACATACTCCTCAAGATATTTATATTCGGGCGTAAACTCTCCCTTATGAAGGACCATACCTTTCTTTATTGCCCTGGGCAGATCGAGGTCTTCAAACGGCAGATCGAAATCAGCATTAGCTATCGGCTTTATGAAGTTTATCAGCATATCGCCAAATGAAGCCGATGAATCGCGCGGAAGTTCGCTCGGAAGTATAGATACAGCCATAACAAGAATGCCGTTGCCTTCATGTCCCATTTTATAAGTGTCGGTCAGCGGGTCATATACAAAAACAGGATCTTCAATATGGGTCCCGTCATGTGTACATTCTATCGAGCCGTTAGGGTCGCAGGTAATATCCCCGATAACCGTAAGCTTTGGCTGCCCTTTGGAATAAAGTTTTTTAAGATATTCTTTTGTTACGATCCTAGGCCCAAGAGGATTCCAGTACATGCAATTCATCAGCACGGTCAAATGCGGAATATACTGTTCGAATTTACTTTTATAATCCTGCGGGTTTGCATAGAAATCATGCAGATCAAACTCTTTTCCTTCCTTGTGCTCATAAATATCCTCTTCCTTGAAAACAACCTTGTAAATGATGTTATTAGGTAAATGGTGCCTGAGTTTTAATGTCAGTAGTTTTTCGGGAGATATTTCCTTTACCGGTAACAACCCTAGAATTTCCTGAGCGCCGTTCGAAACATTGCCATATCCGGTAAAACCGACAACAAATGGTTTCAAGCCTTCGGTAAGGCCGTCTTCCGATATCTTCTGCCCTATTTGGGAGATAATGTCTTTTGCTTCTTTTAGTGAATTGTATTTATAGGATTGCTTCACCTTGGTAAGCTTGTTATCAATGCCAAATTCTTTAAGCCTTGCGCCTAAAGACCACATCGAGTTTATCATGCCCGCAAGGCCTGCGTACCTTCCAAAAAAAATCAGTCGTTTTCCCTGTTCATCCACAATTTTTTCATAATCGATAAGGTTACATCTCATGTCAATCATTTTGCGAAGCATCGGCATATTGTAGGGTTGGCCCTTTATCACATGTGAAAAGAATACATAGGTTTTTTCATTCTCAAAAAGATCTTCGGGCATTTCTTTTATCCCAAGAATGATATCACATTTTTTCATGTCCCTGGCAATCTTTGCACCGGCTTTTATGTATTCGTCATCAGAAAATACCCTTTTGTCGGATGTCTGAACTATAAAATCGAGCTTGTGATGTTGAATTAACCTTTCGATATGTTTTGGTGTCAAAGGTGCACGGCGTTCCATCAGGTATTTATCTTCGTGCCTGATTCCTATATATTTACTCATAATTAATTTTTTTACAAACGTACAAAAAAAATTAATAATGAAATCAGAATCCGATAGTTTATGTTTTTTTGTTAATTTTTATATAAATAAATAAAAAAAACTTCAAAGTCAATAAAAATTGTTAATTTTGTTGATTGAATAATATGAAGTTAATATTATATTAATAGTAAGACATTTGAGATGAGAAAAAGTAAAATTAAACGGAGGTTACTTATCAGGGAAGGGTACAAACTGATGAGAAAAAAAGGCTATCAGGGCACAAGCATTGATGAAATTGTAAATAATCTTAAAATTCCAAAAGGATCTTTCTACTACTATTTTAAGAATAAAGAAGATTTCGCCATGGACGTAATAGATTATTACACGGATATTACGACCAGAAAGATAGAAAAAACCCTTAGCGATCCAGCCGTTTCACCAAAACAAAGATTAATTAAATTATATTCCGATTACATCGACACTTATACCAATTATGGGGGTATTGTGTATGGAAACTTTGCGGCAAATATGGAACACGAGCTTGCTGAAAAATCACCATACATTACCGAAAAGACCGAAAAATATTTTAATGATATAAAGGCAAATCACGTCAATTGTCTTCAACAGGCCAGGAAAGCAGGAGAAATTGACCGATCGCAGGATATTGAAAAGCTCACAACGCTCATCATATATTCCTGGGAGGGCGCTATTCTTCGTGCCAATAATGTCAAGAACATTAAATCCTTATTTATTTTCCGCGAGCTTTTGCGTGATTTTATTTTAAAGTAGTTTTTCCGGGTTTTTTATCGGATATTTTCTTTTTTTTAATTTTGGCACAGTGCTTGTAAACACTCTCCAACAACTAAAAAATAATTTTTAATATTAACCAATAAAATTTAAGCTTATGAAAAAGTTTCTGCTACTCAGTTTTATTTTTGCGATGTTTGTTTGCAATATTTTTGCACAGTCCAGTGTATCTGTTTTCAGCCAGGAAGGAGAAAAATTCTGGGTAATCGTTAACGGTATCAAACAAAATGAAACCTCCCAAACTAATGTGAAGGTTACAGGCTTGACTGAACCTAACTATAAAATGAAGGTGATTTTTGAAAATACCAGTTTGCCGGCTATCGACAAAGCGATCTATACTCAGGACGTTGACGGAAAATTTACAAGTACAAGTTATGAAGTAAAAAAAGATAAAAAAGGCAATTATGTTTTAAGACTTGCCAGCTATGACGAAACTCCTATCGCTGAGACAAGCCAATATTCCGCACCTCTTGTGATCGTCGAAAGGCCCGCCACACCGGTAACACAAACCACACAAACCACCACTACCATTATTTCGGACAATACCCAGGCAGAGGGCGGCTCGGTGAGCATTAATGCCGTAGATCCAATTACCGGACAAGCTATTAACATGAATGTTTCTGTAAACGCCGGAGCTACAGGCACTACAGGCGGAATTTCTTCTTCCACCACCACGACCACCACCACTACTACCACCACCTCTTCTTCCAGCGGGACACCAATTGATACCAAACCCGCTCATTACATCATGTCCGGATACAATGGCCCGATGGGATGCCCCTGGCCGATGTCGGAACCCGACTTCCAGTCAGCCAAATCATCTATCGCTTCAAAAAGTTTTGACGACAGCAGATTAACCATTGCGAAGCAAATTCTTAATTCAAACTGTATGCTTTGTTCACAGGTACGCGATTTTATGAGTATATTCTCATTCGAAGCCACCAAACTCGACTTTGCCAAATTCGCCTACAACCGTGTTTTCGATCAGGGCAACTACTACAAACTCAACGACGCTTTTACCTTTGAAAGTTCTATTGAAGAACTCAACAACTATATCAACGGCAGATAAAAAATTTCTGCTCTCCCAAAAAAAGCCGGATCACTGTCCGGCTTTTTTTATGGATTATTCTGTACTCGAAAAAATTATTTAATTACCTTTGCACCCAATCATAAAAAACAAATTAATTTCTAAATATTTTTAACAAAAACAACAATACAATGGCTACAAAAAGTAAAAAGTACGTTTATTATTTCGGCGGAAAAAAAGCTGAAGGCAAAGCTGATATGAAAAACCTGCTCGGCGGCAAAGGAGCTAATCTTGCCGAAATGGTTAACCTGGGATTACCGGTACCCGCCGGATTTTCAATTACCACAGAATGTTGCACCGACTATTATGCAAATAAATGTCAATTGCCCAAATCATTGACAGCCGAAGTATGGGCCGGAATGAAAAAAGTTGAAGCAGAAATGGGAATGAAATATGGCGATAAAAACAACCCATTATTGTTATCATGCCGTTCAGGAGCACGCGCTTCTATGCCGGGAATGATGGACACCGTTCTGAACATCGGACTGTGTACAGCCACTATTCCGGGACTCATCAAAAAAACCAACAACCCCCGCTTTGTGTGGGACTCATACAGACGTCTGATCATGATGTATGCCGATGTTGTTATGGATAAAGCCGAAGGCCTCGACAAGGATATCCGTAAGAAACTTGACGACATGCTCAATGATTATAAAAAAACCAAAAAAGTAAAACAAGATACCGAACTCACCGCTGATGACCTGAAAATTCTGGCCGGTGAATTCAAGAAAAAAGTAAAAAAAGAACTTGGAAAAGAATTTCCCGACAATGCCGAAGAACAATTGTTTGGTGGTATCCGTGCCGTTTTCAAAAGCTGGAACGGGAAAAAAGCTATTTCGTACCGCCGTATCGAAGGCATTCCCGATGACTGGGGCACCGCAGTAAACGTACAGGCCATGGTATTCGGTAATATGGGCGATACTTCCGCAACAGGTGTGGCTTTCACACGTAACCCGGCTACCGGCGAAAACCTGTTCTATGGCGAATGGCTCATCAATGCCCAGGGCGAAGACGTGGTTGCCGGTATCCGTACACCCAACCCCCTGAACGACGACACCAAAAACGAACAGAACAAGCACCTGCACAGCATGCAGGAACAAATGCCGAAGACCTATAAGGAACTGGACAAAATCCGCAACATACTGGAAAAAAACTTCAGGGATATGCTCGACATTGAGTTCACCATCCAGGAAACCAAATTATATATGCTCCAGTGCCGTGTTGGCAAACGTACCGGTACCGCTGCCCTGAAAATGGCTATGGACATGCTGAAAGAAAAACTTATTGACGAAAAAACCGCTGTATTGAGAGTAGATCCTGCACAGCTCGATGAACTGCTGCATCCCATTTGCGACCCCGCCGAAGAAAAGAAAGTAGATCCTCTCGTGAAAGGATTACCTGCTGGTCCCGGTGCCGCTGTCGGACAACTGGTCTTCACTGCGGAAGATGCCGTAGCATGGGAAAGAAAAGGTAAAAAAGTAATTCTTATCCGTGAAGAAACCAATCCTGAAGACGTGGAAGGCATGCGCGCTGCCGTTGGTATTCTTACTGCACGCGGCGGGATGACCTCACACGCTGCTCTTGTTGCACGCGGCTGGGGAAAATGCTGCATTGTAGGCGCCGGTAAACTTCATGTGGATGTAACATCAAAAACTGCAAAAGTAGAAGGCACCAATGTATTGCTGAAAGAAGGCGATGTGGTTACCCTCAACGGTACCAAAGGCCATGTGTACCAGAAATCCCTGAAACTGATGGATGCCTCGGAAAATCCTCTTTTCAAACATTTTATGAAAATGGTGGACTCGTTCCGTAAAATGGGCGTACGCACCAATGCCGACAACCCCGCGGATGCAAAAATCGCACGCGATTTTGGCGCTGAAGGTATCGGATTGTTCCGCACCGAACACATGTTCTATGGCGCCGGTTCCGAAAAACCCCTACTCGCACTCCGCAAAATGATCCTGAGCAATACTAAGGAAGAACGCGTAAAAGCCCTCAACCAGCTGTATCCTTTTGTCAAAAAAGACATAAAAGCTACATTGCTGGCTATGGACAAGCTACCTGTTACCTTCCGCCTCCTCGACCCGCCTTTGCATGAATTTGTTCCTCAGGCACCCGACAAACAGGCTGAACTGGCAAAAGAACTGAAGATCAGTGTAGCCGACATTGCCAAACGCGGCGAAGCCCTGCACGAAAGCAACCCGATGATGGGGCACCGCGGCGTAAGGCTCAGCGTTACTTACCCCGAAGTATCCGAAATGCAGTTCCGCGCCATTTTTGAATCCGCCCAGGAACTGATCAACGAAGGTTATCACCCGCACCCCGAGATCATGGTTCCTGTTACCTGCGAAGTGGGCGAACTTGATGTTACCAAAAAAATTGCCGACAGGATGTACGATGAAGTTTGCAAAAAATACAAGGTAAAAGAAATAAAATACCTGTATGGCACGATGATAGAAATACCACGTGCATGCCTGCTCGCAGACAGAATGGCAAAAACAGCCCAGTTCTTCTCCTTCGGCACCAACGACTTGACCCAGATGACCTTTGGATTCAGCCGCGATGATATTAATGGATTCATCCACGACTACACCGATCAGAAAATTTTAGCTGCCGACCCGTTCCAGACCATCGACCAGGAAGGCACCGGACAGTTGATTGAAATGGCTGTAAAGAAAGGCCGTGCCACACGCCCCGACCTGAAAGTAGGTATATGCGGCGAACAGGGCGGCGATCCAAAATCTGTTGAATTCTGTTTCAAAAATGGATTAACCTACGTCAGCTGCTCTCCTTTCCGCGTTCCTATCGCAAGATTATCAGCAGCACAGGCTTCCATTAAATTTGGAAAGAATGAAAAACCTGCTGCAAAAAAGACAGCAAAGAAAAAATAAAACCGAAAGGTTTTTATAATAAAAAATGTAGGGCAAATTCATGAATTTGTCCTACATTTTTTTTGCCCTGTTTTTTAATGGGTATTACTCCAATTCCTCTTTCAGTTCTAAAAGAAAATCCCTGATCTTATTTAATGATGACACCACCTCCACATTGTTGATGGTATCCACTTTGTTATCTTTCATCTTGTCCTTGGCGCCCTGCAAGGTAAAACCACGTTCTTTCACCAGGTGAAAAATGATATAAAAGTTTTCGATATCTGCTTTGGTAAAAAAACGGTTGCCCTTTTTGTTGCGAAACGGCTGAATGATATCGAATTCCTTTTCCCAGAAACGTATCAGCGATGTATTCACATCAAACATTTTAGCAACTTCACCAATGGAATAGTATAATTTTTCGGGTGGATTTTTTTTCAGAGGCATATTAATTCAGATTGCAGAAGTAAGTCCGCCGCGGCGGATCAGAATTGGTTATACAAACATTATGAATTTTAAAAGCAAACTTACTGCTATTTTTTAATATTTTGTTGTCCATGAATACTTTTTGCGAAAAAAATCTTTACCTTTAACCTTATATTCTAAAAATGCTTGTCATGAGGAAAAAACTATTTTACCTTTTGGTTTTGATGTTTTTTTATCAAAGTGCCAATGCCCAGACTTATCATAAATTGCTTGATACAAACAAATTATGGAATTATTATGATGAATATTTCGGCCCGAATCCACATTATACACATCTTTTTAGGTTTACTACAGATACCATCATTAGCGGAAAAAAATATTACATACCGGAAATCACAATGGATTCTATTCATTGGTATAAAGAAAGTTATTTTTTTCGGGAAGAAGATAGCACGAAAAGGGTTTATATGCTATACAACAACAATGAAGGCTTGCTGTATGACTTTAGTTTAAACACAGGTGATTCTGTTACAATTATAAACCCTCTTTATGGAGCTAATCCGCCTGTTACAATACATGTAGTTTCTATAGATTCAATACAAATTGATGGCTATTACAGAAAAATAATTAATACAGATTTTTATACATGGATTGAAGGGATTGGTGATAAATTGGGGCTGCCACATCCCGGTGATATGTCTTCAGGCGGGGTTTTACTAAGCTTGGTTTGCTATTACGAAAACGATTCTTTAAAATATATTAATCCTGATTATGGCAATTGTTTTTATGCTTTTTTAAATGTCGGGGAACACAATAATGAAAATCAACTTTTACTAAAAAATATTGATAATAATTTTTTCATCATATCCTCAGATGAAACAATTGATGAAATTATTTTATTAAATATATTAGGTGAGCAAATGATGATTTTTTCAGCAAAGGCCAATCAATTTTCAATAGATTTATCATCTTTTGCCCCTGGGGTATATATTGTAAAATGCAAAATAGATAATAGAATATCTGTTTTTAAAATAATAAAACCGTAGTTTAACGAAGTTGTGATTTTGAAATTTCCTTTTAACATTGTAATAAATAATAAGAGGTAAATTTAGGGAAATACTTTATATATATCTTTGCGATGAGCTATTCTGGCAAATTCAACAATATTTTTTTCAATAAAAACGCCTATCCGATAATCACCAATTCTGATTCTGTATGCAAATTTATAGCCTGACAGTTTTTTTAATCCTTTAATATCGGTTATTTTAGCAGCATTTTCAGTATTTTCTATTACATCTGCAACATCGCTTTTGATGCTTTGTAAAACCAACTTATCCAAATCTTTTTCAAATTGCTTTAAAAATTCGGTTTTCATTTCCTGCCTAATTTAGCCATGATTTTTTCGCGTGAAACTTTTTTTGTTCTATCGGCTTCTTTCATTAATTTAATCAGGCCAAAATCTTCTATATCCTCGGCACTCAATACTTTCGTTTGAATACGCATTTTTTTGAGTAATTCATGAATAAAATGCAATTCCGTTTTATTTTTGGTTGTTACAATTAGCGAGTCCATAATAATTAGGTTTTAATATATGCAAATTTACGAAAAAATTATAATGCCATTGTATTTTTTTTATAGTCCGCATCA
This sequence comes from Bacteroidales bacterium, assembly GCA_035353775.1. GTDB lineage: Bacteria > Bacteroidota > Bacteroidia > Bacteroidales > CAIWKO01 > CAIWKO01. The sequence continues at coordinate 26,947 of DAOQAF010000008.1, forward strand.
TGCAGTTGCTGCAATCGGTATTTACTTACAACTTTATAAAATCTCCCTTTGGGATGCCTTCAGCAAAAGTTCTTCCAAAGCAATATTGCCGGAGTATTTGAAACCTAACTAAACCTTATCGCCCTCACCGGCGTTATGCGGGTTACCACATAAGTAGGAATAATCAGCACCAGCACGCAAACCGCTATCGTCCCGAAATTGATCAGAAGGATATTCAGAATATCAAGGTTGACAGGAACTTCGCGCACATAATACGAGGCGGGATCGAGTTTCATGACGCCGAAAAACTTCTGAACGAAGCAAAGTACCAGCGCAATAATGTTTCCCCAGATAAGCCCGCGGATAATCAATGAGGATGCATTATACAGAAATATCTTGCGGATGCTCCAGTTTCTCATGCCTAATGCTTTGAGAATTCCGATCAATGTAGTTTTTTCAATAATTAAAATAAGCAATGCCGAAATCATATTGATGGCTGCCACGATCACCATCATCACAATAATGATGGTTACATTCACATCCTGAAAGCCGAGCCAGTCAAATATCTGCGGGTATTGCTGTTTGATATTTGTACAGTTCAAATCGTAGCTGATGCGGCTGTAAACATTTTCCGTGATCTTATCAAGGTCATTGAAATCTTTTATCAGTATCTCGAACCCTCCTACCTGTATGGAATCCCAGTTGTTGAGCCGTTGAATATGCCGAATATCGCCCAGAACATAGATTTTATCAAATTCCTCTAGCCCGGTATTATAAATTCCCGAAATGCGGAACTTACGCACACTGGGCTGTGTCTGCTCCTGATTGATAAAATACATCAGCAGCGACTGCCCGGTATCCAGTGTCAACTGATTGGCCATATATTCAGAAATCAGGATGTCGTTGGTCTTCGCGGTATCGCTGACCGTGAAGGTTTTCCCTTTAACAATATTATCGTTAAAAAAAGACCAGTCGTAATCGCTGCCAATGCCTTTCAGCACTACTCCCTGGATTTCTTCGTCCGTTTTAATGATACCAGCTTTGGTAGCATAGACCTGTATATGTTCGATGCCATCGTCCTGCGGAAGCGTATGATAAAACGGCTGGTTCATGCTGATGGGCGAAGATTCCATCGAAACATTCTCATCATAGTTTGAAATAATGATATGCCCGCCAAAGCCAATGACCTTATTCCTGATCTCTTTCTGAAACCCGGTAACAATCGCCACAGCCACTATCATAACCGCCACGCCAAGAGCGATACTCAACACGGCTATCCGCACGATAGGCCGTGAAAAATTTGCCTTGTTTTTGGCAATGATGCGTTTTGCGATAAATAATTCGTAATTCAAGCTAAAAATTTTATTATTTTGCAAAAGTATTTATTTTATTCGAACATATGAAGTTGTCACGCTGTTTACCGGCTTTATTTCTTTTGAATTTCTGCACATTTGCCTGCACCAGCCAAAACATCATCAGTGAAGTTACCGGAACTGATATTTATCCCAAAGACATCCGGGTTGGCGCCGAGCAGACAGAAGTTTATTACCCATGGATCAAAGGCAAAAAGATCGCAATAGTTGCCAACCAGACATCGATGATACAAAAGACACATCTTGTAGATTCATTGGTAAATGCAGGGTTCGATGTCAAAAAAGTGCTTTGTCCCGAACATGGTTTCCGTGGAGATGCCGAAGCGGGTGAGGTCATTGGCAACACCACGGACAAAAAGACCAAACTGCCGGTGATTTCTTTATACGGCAAAAATAAAAAGCCAACGGCCGAAGACCTGAAAGATGTTGATGTGGTACTATTTGACATACAGGATGTGGGCGCCCGTTTTTATACGTATATCTCAACCATGCATTATGTGATGGAAGCCTGTGCGGAAAACAATAAACTTTTTATCGTGCTCGACCGCCCAAACCCGAACGGGTATTATGTTGACGGCCCCGTGCTCGAAAAAGAATTCACTTCCTTTGTGGGCATGCACCCGGTTCCCATCGTTCACGGTATGACCATCGCCGAATATGCCTGCATGATCAACGGAGAGAAGTGGCTCAATAACGACATCCAATGCCCTCTGAAATATGTTACGGTTGTCAACTACAAGCACGCCGACTTTTACCAACTTCCGGATAAGCCTTCGCCCAACCTGCCAGGTATGGAATCCATTTATCTGTATCCCACGCTCTGCTTGTTCGAGGGCACGTGCATCAGTGTCGGGCGGGGCACCGAACGCCCCTTTGAAATCATAGGCAGCCCGCTGCTCGACAGCACGGGATTTTCTTTCACGCCCAGAAGCATCCCAGGCATGTCGAAAAACCCGCCCTACGAAGGTAAGCTCTGCCACGGCTACGATTTCAAGAACTATTCGGCCAATTATATCAAAGGATATGGAAAACTTTATCTGTTTCCCTTATTGGAATTGTACAGACAACTGAACGGCAAAACTGAATTTTTTAATAGTTTCTTTAACTCCCTGGCTGGCACGGCAAGCCTGAAACAGCAGATCATCAGCGGTGCGACAGAAGAAGACATCCGCAAAAGCTGGCAGCCTGAACTGGAAAAATTTAAAAAGATCCGTAAAAAATATTTGCTTTATACCGATTTTGAATAAATCTGCCTGCCATGCCAAAAGCAAAAAAACACGAACAAAATAAAAGTAACATAAAAAAAGCTACGGAGGCTGTCAAGCCAACGCGAAAAAATTTCTTTTCAGCATCACGCCTGCAATACTTGGGGATACTTCTCATCAGTATACTGATATACTCAAACACATTTTTCTTTGATTTTGCACTGGATGACGGACTAATCATCACCGACAACAAAGTGACCAAAAAGGGTTTTTCCGGGATGGGCGAAATCTTTACGAAAAATGCTTTTTACGGAGTATTCGGTGATAAAGCCAATGAATACCTGCCCGGCGGCAGGTACCGCCCTTTATCGCAAGCTATGTTTGCGGCCGAATACCAGATCTTCGGGTTAAGCCCTTTCGTCGGGCATTTTTTCAATGTACTCCTGTATAGCCTGCTATGCCTGCTGCTGTTGAAGATACTGAAAATGGTATTCGAAAAATACGACACCGGTCCATGGTATTTATCGCTGCCGTTTCTGGCTACCTTATTATTTGCCTGTCATCCGCTGCACACCGAAGTTGTTGCAAACATCAAAGGCCGCGATGAACTGCTCTCGCTGCTGGGATCGCTCGCTGTACTGTTTTTTTCCGTGCAGTATTTTATAAAAGAAAAAATTTCATACCTGATCCTGGTATTTATTGTTTTTACTCTTGCTATGCTCTCGAAAGAAAATGCCATCACCATGCTGGCCGTAGTTCCTCTGACGTTGTTTTTTAAGTTTAAGAAACCGCTGAAAAATTATGTCTTTGTGATGCTGCCCATGATACTGTCATTAGCAGTCTATTTTGCCCTTAGGTATAATGCACTGGGTTTTATCAACAGCAGCGCAACCACCAAAGAACTGATGAATGATCCTTTTCTGTTTGCAACAACATCGGAAAAATTTGCCACAATCTTCCTGACATGGGGAAAATACCTGCTGCTCGTGCTGTTCCCCCACCCGCTCACGCACGATTATTATCCTTATCAGGTGGCACTGACCGGATTTTCTGATCCCCTCGTCATACTTTCCATCGTAGTGTATCTTGCAATGATTGTGTTCAGCCTTACCCGTATCTGGAAGAAAGATATTTTTGCTTATGCGATCTTGTTTTTCCTGTTCACCTTTTCCATCTCGTCCAACCTCGTATTTAACATAGGCACGTTCATGAACGAACGTTTCATGTTTGCGCCCCTGCTGGGGTTCACCATTGTTATTTCATACCTCATCCACAAATACCTGAACAAACAAAACACCCTGCTTGCCGCACGGATCATACTTATCGCAATGGTATCACTATATTCGGCAAAAACTTTCAGCCGCAATTTTGCGTGGCAAGATTCTTACACGTTGTTCACTACTGATGTTGAGACCTCTGTAAACAGTGCAAAAGTAAACGTGGGTGCCGGCGAGGTGCTCCTTAAAAGCGTCAACGAAAAAACGCCCGATCCTGTCAGGAAAAAAACCTACGAAAAAGCCATCAGCTACCTGAGTAAAGGTGTTGAAATTTATCCGGGTTTTACTTCCGGATGGGTGTATCTGGGATACGGGCAGCTTCTGCAAAAAGATTATAAGAACAGCCGGAGCTCTCTCGAAGAGGTTTTGAAACTGGAAAAAACAAATACTGATGCCATTAATTACCTGAATAACGGCGCACTGGAATGTTTCAGGGCCGGAGATTTTCAGCAATCGGAAGAAAACTTTAAAACACTGATAAAATATGTACCGGACAATACCGAATATGTGTACCTGCTTGCTGATCTGTATGCCAATACCAACAAGCCCGATACGGCCATACAGCTATTGAACGGCATTATCAGCAAAGACCCCGGGTACAGCAAAGCATACAACAAGCTTGGCGAGATATACGGCCGAATATACCATGATTTTGAAAGATCTTTTAAATACCTGGATAAAGCATATGAGCTAAGTCCTAAAGATCTGGAGACTCTCAGAAATCTTGGTACTGCATACGGTTTGCAGCGCGATTTTCAGCAATCGTTAAGATACCTGCTTGAAGCCGAAAAAGTACAACCCGACGACAAGGATATTCTAAACAAATTATCTATAACCTATCTGAATCTCGGGAATAGACAAAAGGCAGAAGAATACGCAGGATTAGCGAAATGATAACTACAACAACTACTCTATGGTCATTAACTCCGGTCGTCCGGAAAGAAAGGCATGTATCTCTTCATTATTTTGAAAAAAATCAAAACAGCTTTCTGACTGGTTCAAACACCACGTCAATCCGGTAAGAGCCCGCTCCAAATTCATCAATTACCTTGTACTTGTAGTCATATTGAAAAGTAATTTTAGTGTACAACAAATCCCAGGACATTGTAATCAGGCTATCCTTTTTGTCTTTCTTATACTGATCTGGCTTACCATACTGCTTTGTTAACTTAGATTTGACGGCCTTGTAAAAGGCCTCTGCTTCTTCATTCTGAATAACACTGAATGTCTCACATTGGTGAACCTTAACCAATTTATTTTGAGTATCATATATAAGCCAGGTATTCATTTCCTGATATTTGAAATTTGCATCTAATCCGTTTGGGGCTGATAATTTTCTTTTATTTTCAGCAATAACTTTCTCCACACTATCTTTATCCGTATTCCAGAACAAAAATTCCCAACCATTAATTGACTGTGCACTGCTGCTGCCTGCCAAAGAAATTAATAAAAATAACGCTATCAGTGTTTTCATATTTTTTGTTAAAATGCCTGTAGTAAAAATACACAAAATACTTCTAAATCTATGACGTTTTTCTGCTTGTTTTTAGCCCGCTATTATCAGATTGCATTTTCATTCTTATTATTGAATAGGATTAGCACCATTCCTATCTCCGAAACAAAATACCATACAAGCGAAACAAGAAACTTTTCAGAAAAACAAGATGTGTCATACGCCTGAGGATTCCCCACATGATACGTGGACGCAAGTAGAAGCGAATGGTTGCAACCTTGATTGCTTTGCTGAGTTCTCGTTCGGAAATATCACGGGGATGATAAGGAAAAACACCTGTATAAGAATTATAGCTCTCCCAGGAGATTTGATCCAGAACCAATTCACCTTGCTGAATAAGCGTTTCAAAATCTGTCGAGCCGGGAAGTGGCAGGTAATTCCCAAAATAGGCAGCATCAACCGGCAAACTGAGCGAAAAATCAATGGTCTGTTTAATATCCTCTATGGCCTCATCTCTATAGCCAAGGATAAAAGAGGCATTAACAATAATACCATAGCGTTTCAGGAGGCTGGCACGCTCACGGACAAGGTCAAAGTCCCAGTTCTTTCCCATCCTTGTCAGCGTTTCCCTGGAGCCGGATTCTATACCGAGACATACCATGTAAGTACCCATCTCTGACATACGGGAAACGATCTCCTCATCTATTCTGTCTAATCGAATTCCATTTGGAAAGGAAAAACAACATTTGATGTTTCTTCGCTGAATCTCATCGGCAAATTCAATGACGTGAGATTTATAGTAGGTAAAATTTTCGTCTTCAATAATAAACTCTCCAAAATTATAGGTGTTTATCAACCATTCAATTTCATCGACAACGCTTTTGATTTCACGTAAACGAATCTTTTTCCCCGTAACCAGATGCCCTGCACAGAATGTACAGGGATATGGGCAACCCCGCGAAGTCAGAATCGGGACAACGCGATTGTTCTTATGAAAGGTGCCATGCTGAACAGGAGGATATAGATCTGGTTCCAGTAAATGCCAGGCGGGCGCTCCATAAGCATTGACGTCGATCCATTTTTGCGGATTTCGGATTATCTTATTATTCCTGCGATAAATAAGATTGGGAATCTGATCAATAGCTGGTTCTTTCATACCTGAGAGGATGCTTTCAACCAAAAGCGGCAATGCTTCCTCGGCTTCTCCGGCTATTGCATAATCAAGATCGGGATTGGTTTCGAGCGTGTGTACAGGAAGTCCGCTAATATGGGGGCCTCCCGCGACAAAAATACAATTAGGCAACCGTTGTTTTATAGCAGGTAAAAGCTTCTTGAACCGGCCATAGTCGACAGAAAAAATCTGAAATCCCACCAAAAGCGGTTGAAGGTCAATCAGCCTGTTTAGCAGGGAATTATTATCAATATTATGGAGCTTACAATCGAGAAAAATTTGCTCAATACCGTCCATACTTTCAAGTACCTTCATAAGATAACCAATGCCAATGGGCGGTGCGATTAAATTGAAATTAGGATTTGCCAAACGCACGAGAACAACTTTGTGCTTTTTATTTGTACCCACAAGATTCATCTGATTAATTTATTTTTTATCCTCTCACCCCTTTCCAACGCTTTGCATGGCAATCAATGGGGCTAAAATTATTCTGATATTTTCACCTGATCATTACCGTGGCAGCAATCCGTTATTTTGTAATCAAACACACTAATAATAAAAAATAATTTTATTATAATATGAAATCAGTCGTCAAAAAAGCAGATTTGTTGTCCTTGATAATTTCCCTGATGATACCCTTGTTTATGTCATTCTCTTTTGCGGCAAACAAGGCCCTGATCGAAAAAACCCGTAACGCGTCGGAGACGGATAATGTTCCTTCGGCAGAATCCTTTCTCCCTGTGAAGGGGAAGCTGTCGGGGCCGCGCTGACATTGAGAATTTAAATTGATCCTCGAAACCTGGTTCACAAATGTATCAATCAGTTTAGCTATCTCATCAGCATCTTTTCCAAAAATACTTGCCTGCTGGCCATAATTTGAGTTGATCACATAATCCAATGGTTCTTCAATGTCTTTATAGCTTACAACGGGAACCACAGGGCCAAACTGTTCTTCCCTGTAAATCCTCATTTTATCATTCACATTAAATAATATGGTTGGAAAGAAACAGGACTTATTGAACAATCCACCGCTTGAATTGATCACTTTCGCTCCATGCGAAACCGCGTCATTAATTAGTTCAGTGAAATATTCCGACTTATTCGGCTCCGGCAGAGGCGTAATTTCAACACCTTCTTCCCAGGGCATCCCGATCTTTAATTTTTCAATCCCCTCCGAAAATTTTTCAAGGAACGGTTCGATGATTTGCTCATGAACAAAGATTATTTTCAAAGCGGTACACCGTTGTCCGTTAAAGGACAAAGCCCCTGTGATACACTCCCTGACGGTTTCATCAATATCGGCATCATGCAACACGATGCCCGGATTTTTTGCATCAAGCCCCAGAACACATTTTAACCGGTGCGGTTTCGGATGCTGCTTTTTTAAGATATCTGCCACCCGGCTCGAACCGATGAAAGCCAGCACGTCTATCTTCCCTGATTCCATCAGCGGGCCGATCACCACCTGCCCATCGCCATAAACGGTATTTACCACACCGGCAGGAAATGCTTCCTTAAAGGCTTTCAGCAGGGGGTAATGCAGCAGCACGCCAAGCTTTGGTGGTTTGAAAATAATGGTGTTTCCCATAATAAGGGCAGGGATCAGGGTGGTGAAGGTTTCATTCAAAGGGTAATTGAACGGGCCCATACATAACACCACACCAAGCGGAGCACGGCGTATCTGTCCGATGATGTTCTGCGAAATTGTAAACCGGGAAGAGTCCCTATCCAGGTTTTTCAAGGATTCGATGGTGTCATTGATATACACCACCGTTCTGTCAAATTCTTTCTCGGAATCTTTAAGATTTTTCCCGATCTCCCACATCAGCAGTTTAATAATCGTCTCCCTTTGTTCCTGCATCAGTAACACAAATTTCTTAACACATCCGATCCTTTTTTCAACAGGCATGGCAGGCCATTCCCCATTGCCATGATTATAGGCTTTTACAGCAGCATCGAGGGCTTTCAACGACTCTTCCTTATCCATTAAAGGATAATGCCCGATGTAATTAGGCGTGGAATCATTTCCAAAAAATACGGGCGAATAAACTTTTTGATATTCCCCTTTCCATTCCATGATCTCGCCGTTGATCATATATTTCGACTGCTCCACAGGGGCAGATAAAACAAACTGTCCGGGAATATCATTCTTATCCGGAAAAATTGTATTAATGTCTTTCATATTTATTGTTTTTATTTAGGTTTTAGAGCTTATTTTCGGGCCATTTCCAGGTACCCATTTTCAAAAAATTTTTTCGAAGGTAACCATTTTCAAGTAAAAATTAATACCGGCAATGTAGCTACCATAAATACGGGCCGCTCAGTATCCTCACAATCAGCCAACAAACAAAACTGATAATTCCGATAATGAAAATGTTGTATCCGTTTTTTCTGTCGGGGATCGAATAAGCAAAAACCCTGTCGCCGTTGGGAAGTGTCTTTTTGTGATAGCGCAGGTGCCATCCTATAAAAACGCCAAGCAGCCCTCCGAGAAAAGAAAAAATATAACCGGCAATTATCCAGCCTTTCTGACTTCTTTCCGGCTCCGAAAGTTCCTGTATCCTTTGTTTTTTATACGTTTCAGCCAGTTCGGGCGTTATTTCTCTTCCTCTGTCTTTTAAGAGCTTCTGGGCTAACAGATAATCCAGCTTGCACCATTCGTCGGGTTTGTGAATAATTTCTGTCAGCTCTTCGTCGGAAAACTCATAAAGGTAATATTCTTTGCTTACATTTTCGAGTTGTTGGGCTGTGAGCTGCAAAAGCAAATTGTTAGCAGCCTCAAAATTTTCTTTCCTGAGTTTTACACGATATTCTTTTATCGCTTCACTGTTGGAAAATGTCAGGTCTACCCTGCCCGAAGTATCTTCAAATTTGCAGTCTATATAGTTTTGTTTCAACAGGTCTGCGAGTTCCAAAGCTGAAGCCTTGTCTGTGAATTTCTGAAAAGTCAGGTACTGTTCTGTTGTCATTTTACAGGTATGGTTCGTTTATGGTTGTTACCAGATTCGTTCAGAGAAGAATGATGGTTCTGACCTACATAATTTTTAATTATTCATTCAAAATTATGCGAAAATTTTCAATAAAAAGTAAAAAACATGGACGTATTAACAAAGATTACATTTATAAGCTCGTCAATCATTAATTTTTTATTCAAAATACTTTTTATGTTTCCTCTTATTTCTACTTTTGCAAAAAAACTATTAGTACTATGAAAAAGGATAAAATGCGGTTCAACTCCAAACTCATTCACGCAGGAGAAATCAAAGATCAGTATGGCAGTGCGGTCATTCCCATTTACCAGACTTCCACTTTCGCTTTTGAAAATGCCGAACACGGCGCAAAATGTTTTTCGGGCGAAGCCGAGGGATATATTTATACCCGTATCGGCAACCCGACCATCAAAGCGCTGGAACAGGCTGTTGCTGCCCTTGAAAACGGTTACGACGGCATCGCTAGTCCATCGGGCATGGCTGCTATCAGCACGGTATATATGGCTTTACTATCAACTGGCGGACATATTGTAAGCCACAATGCTATATACGGCCCGGCCAGAGGTATTATTGAGACGATCTTCCCGAAGTTCGGCGTGGAAAGCACCTATATCGATGCTTCTAAAGTTGAAAATATCGAAAAAGCCATCAGGCCAAATACGAAGATGGTGTATATCGAAACTCCCGCCAATCCGACTATGGACATTACCGATATCAAAGCTGCTGCTGAAATAGCTCACAAACACGGCCTGCCCCTGGTGGTCGACAACACGTTCTGTAGCCCTTACCTGCAAAGGCCGCTCGACCTGGGAGCAGACATCGTACTGCACTCAATGACCAAGTTCATCAACGGACATGCCGATATCGTCGCGGGAATGATCGTTACCAAAGACAAGGCTTATTACGACAAGCTTCGTCCGGTAATGGTAAACATGGGTTTCAACATCGATCCCCACCAGGCATTCCTTGTTCATCGCGGACTAAAGACATTGGGTATTCGTATCGACAGGGCACAGCAAAGCGCCATGCGTATCGCGGAATTTTTAGAAAAACATCCGAAAGTGGCCTGGGTGAAATTTCCAGGATTAATGTCGCATCCTCAATATGAACTTGGCAAAAAACAAATGGACGGTCCGGGCTGTATGATCAGTTTTGAACTAAAAGGCGGGATTGAAGCCGGAAGGATACTGATGAACCATGTCCACCTCGCATTGCTTGCCGTATCGCTGGGCGGTGTGGAAACACTGATTCAACACCCTGCCTCGATGACTCATTCCAAAATGTCTAAAGAAAACCGCGAATTGGCAGGCATTACCGATGGCCTTGTCCGTTTTTCGGTTGGTATCGAGGATGTGGAAGACATCATCGAAGATCTGGAATTTGCATTAGATAAAATTTAAAAAATATTGTTATAATTCTCTTTTTTTTATACCTTTATATTTTTAAAGAAATCATGCCCTATTTTCGGAGAATATTGACTTTAATTCTGTGTACTGCTATTTTTTGTGCCTCAGCTTACGCACAAAAAGTAGCAGTAGTGTTGAGCGGTGGCGGAGCCAAAGGCTGTGCACATATAGGCGTCCTGAGGGCTTTGGAAGAAAACTGCATCCCCATTGATTATATTGCAGGCACCTCTATAGGGGCTATCGTAGGGGCCATGTATGCGTCAGGGTACACACCGGATGAAATTGAGAAAATCTTTACTACGGAAGAATTTAAAAATTGGGCAAAAGGGACTATTGAAGATAAATATCTGTTTTATTATAAGGAAGACTCTCCGGATGCTTCCTGGATCAATTTCAAATTCAACTACGATACCATTCTGAGTTATAAATTACCTACCAACATCATATCTCCTTACCAGGTGGATTTTGGTATGATGTACTTTCTGGCTTCAGCCGGTGTAGCAGCGAACGAAAATTTCGACAGTCTTTATATGCCCTTCCGTTGTGTAGCTTCCGATGTTGCTGAAAAAAAACCGATATCCTTTAGCAGGGGCTATTTGCCCGAGGCCGTAAGGGCATCCATGACCTATCCTTTTTACTTTAAGCCTATCAAAATCGACAATAAACTATTGTTCGACGGCGGGATGTATAATAATTTCCCTTCTGATGTAGCACTTGCGGACTTCAATCCGGACATCATCATCGGGAGCAACGTGGCTTCAAACTGGAGTGCCAGCTCGATAGACGAAAACAATGTGGTAGAACAAATTGAAAATATGCTGACCACAAATACCAACTACAGCGTGATCTGCGACAATAGTGTGATGATATCCCCGAAATTGCCGAAAATGAATTTACTCAATTTTGACAAGGCAAAATATCTGATAGATGCGGGTTATTATGCTGCCCTTGACAAAATTCCCGACATACGGTTGTTCGTAAATGATTCTGTATGCAAAGAAGAAAGAGATGCGGAAAGGAAGAAATTTCTGGATAAAAAGCCGGAAATGCTTTTCGATTCAATCAAAATAGAAGGAGTAAATCCATTGCAATCCATTTACATCCGGAAATCCATTATGCATAAAGATTCCGTTCTCACAGCAGATCAGCTAAAGGAAGAATATTTCAGGCTGATAGCCGATGACAAAATAGAATCTATTTATCCTAAAACATATTACAATAAAAAAACAGGATATTTTACGCTTAACCTGGACGTTAAACGGGATAAAAATTTTGTCGCCCAGCTTGGAGGCCTGGTCTCGTCAAGTAACATTACAGGGGCATACATCGGGCTGCAATATAAATACCTGGGGCTGACAGCATCAAAACTATCCGTTAATTTTTATATCGGAAGATTTTACAGTTCTGCTTTTATCAAGAACAGGTTCGACTTTCCTACACGCGTGCCTTTTTCACTGGAAACCTCAATTTCATGGAACAGGTGGGATTATTTTAAAACGACCGTCCGTTTCTTCGAAGATGTCATGCCTTCTTACCTTATTACCAATGAAACCAACTTTATCACTGAATTCGCATTTGCTGCCGGTAATAAGGGAAAATTCATTGTCGGGCCGGCAATCGCCCAGATACGTAATGACTATTATCAGACAAACAGTTTTTCACGAACCGATACTGCCGACCGGTCCAATTTTGATTTTATCACTCTGCATACGTTATACAACCGAAGTTCCCTGAATCACAGACAATACCCCACTTCCGGAAATTATTTCCTTGCAGATGCAAGGTATGTTTATGGAAAAGAGCACAATTCTCCGGGCTCCACCTCACTGGATGGCGAGGTATTCGCAAAATCACGACATTGGTTTCAGGTAAAAATTATTTATGATAAGTATTTTGTAACATCTAAAATCTATAGTGTCGGACTTTTTGGAGAATTATTGGTGACCAACAAACCATTATTCCATAATTATACGATAAGCCTGCTCTCAGCACCCGCATTTCAGCCGACGCCCGAAAGCAAGGCCTATTTTATACCCAGTCTTCGTGCAAATAATTTTGCGGCAGCCGGAATAAAAAATATTTTTAATATTTACAAAAAGATAAATTTCAGGCTCGAAGGTTATATTTTTCAGCCTTATCAGGAAATTAAAAGGGATGAGAATTATGACGCACATTACGGAAAAATTTTTGACACCAGGACATTCCTCGGCTATGCCGCCCTGGTATACAACAGCCCCGTATGCCCTATCAGTCTAAGCCTGACCTATTACCATAAAAAGGAAAACCCCTTCTCAGTGATGTTCAATATCGGATATTTCATATTCAACAAAAGGGGGCTCGATTAATTAAATAGATAATAATTATTATAAATATTGTTTATGTCTTGGCTAAACAAATTATATTACTTTTGCATTCCTTATTGTAAACTTCTTTACTGATTCCGCAAGGTTTCGGTATTTTTTATAAATTAATGTGAAACATCATGAATGAATTAACTGAACAAAATCCCTCCGAAAATATCGGAAACCCTGAAACAAAAAATTCAGCCTCCGATGAAAACCCTGTTAATGTTACCAGTGCTGAAATAACTGATGAAGCAAAACCAGTGAATGCTCCTGAAACTGACAACAGCGAAATAACAGTTATTGAAAACAGCGAAGTAAGGCTTTCTGAAACCGACGAAACACCGGTTGCCAACAAAAAAGAAGAACCTATTGCTGAAACCGGCGAAATAACAGCCCTCGAAGAACAAGAATCAAAAGATCCGGAAACGCCTCAGAACATAGCTGAACTAAAACAAAAAAAACCTGCCGGCAGAAAGCATTCTCCGAAAAAAAGTGATGAAGATTCGGAACTGCTAAGCGAAAAAGATTTCACGGCAGAAGAAGTTGAAGAAGAAAACGAAGCCGAAGGAATTGCAGCATACAGTACTTTACCGAAAGAAAAACTGGTCGAATTACTTGAAGAAATTGTAAGAGATCACGAGATCAGCAAGATCAAAACAAGAGTATCCGGTATCAAAGTAGCATACATCAGCCTCATTAAAAAGGAAAAGCAGGAACACCTCGAAAAATACCTTGCCGACGGCGGCACTAAAGAAGAATACGTTCCCCTTGTAGACTCCCTTGAAGAACGCTACAAGGCTGCATTCGATATGTATAAGGAAAAGAAAGTGCTTTACGATGCTGAGCAGGAAAAAATCAAACTTTCAAACCTCGAGCTAAAAAAACAAATACTCGAAGAGATTAAACAACTCATCGGATCTGAAGAATCACTCAAAAAAACCTATGATGACTTTAAAAACCTTCAGGATAAATGGAAAAACATAGGCCAGGTTCCCAGAAATGAAATAGAAAGCCTTTGGAATAATTATCATTTTCTCGTTGAAAAGTTTTTTGAAAAAGTAAAGATCGGCAAGGAACTCAAAGACCTTGACCTGAAAAAGAATCTGGAACAAAAAATACAACTCTGCGAAAAAGCCGAAGAACTGCTTCTTGAAAAGTCTATCACAAAATCATTCAAACTTCTTCAGAAGTACCATGATGAATGGAAAGAAATTGGCCCGGTAATGCTCGACAAAAAGGATGAGATATGGGAGCGGTTTAAAAATGTCTCAGACCAGATCAACAACCAGCGCAAAGATTACTATACAAAACTCAATACCGAGCAGGAAGCCAACCAGCTCGCCAAAACAGCCCTCTGCGAAAAAGCTGAAGCCATCAATACCGAAGAAATTACCAACAGCGCCGAATGGAAATCAAAAACCGAAGAGATACTCGAAATGCAGGAATTATGGGAAAGTATCGGCCGCGCTCCGGTAAAGTCCAACGACGAATTATGGGAAAGGTTCCGCAACGCTGTGAACATTTTTTTCAATAACAAAAAGGAATTTTTCAGCGAACTGAAAGAACAGCAGGTAACCAACTATAACCTGAAGCTTGATCTCTGCAATCAGGCCGAAGCCCTTGCCAACAACACCAACTGGAGACAATCCACCGCCGAAATTCTGAAACTTCAACAGGAATGGAAGCAGATCGGACCGGTACCCAAACGCTATTCCGATAAAATCTGGAGACGTTTTCGCTCAGCCTGCGATGAATTCTTTTCCAAAAAATCAAATTATTTCGCTAACATTCAGGATATAGAAAAAGAAAACCTGAAAAAGAAAGAAGAACTGATAGCAAAAATAAGTTCTTTTGAGTTTACCGAAAATAAAAATGAAAACCTCGAAGCCCTGAAAAATTTCCAGCGCGAATGGATGGATATAGGCCATGTCCCCATGGATATAAAAGAAAAACTCCAGAACTCATACCGGCAGGCTATCAATCATCTGATGGAAAAACTTAAGATTTCAGCGGTTGAAATGAATACAATGAATTACAAAAACCGTATAGAAAACTTACAAAATTCACCGGAAGCAGGAAGAGCATTATCGCACGAGCGGATGCAACTGGAAGGCAGAATCAATATGCTGAAAAACGACATAAAACTCTGGGAAAACAATATCGGTTTCCTGGCAAACTCCAAAAAAGCTAACCTGCTGAAAGAAGAATTCGAAAACAAGATCAATAATACCAAGCAGGAACTGGCTTTACTGGAAGCCAAACTAAAAATGCTTTCGAAGCTCAAAAAATAATCTTTTTGTTTTGTATTTCGTTCTTAATCAATAAATTAATTTTTTGTTTTTATTAAGTTTAAATAACAACAAAAAAATTTATACCTTTGTAAAAAAAATAATTTATGGACCCATTACTGGAAATAAAGAACTTAAAAGTATCTATCAATAATAAAAAGATCATCAAAGGCCTTGACCTAGTCGTTAATGCCGGCGAAGTCCATGCCATCATGGGACCCAACGGGACAGGCAAAAGCACACTGGCGTCGGTGATTGCCGGCAGGGATGTTTTTACGGTTACCGAAGGTGAAATCTTATTCAAAGGAAAAGACCTCCTGGGGATTCCCGTAGAAACCCGTTCGCGCGAAGGCATCTTTTTGGGCTTTCAGTACCCGGTTGAAATTCCGGGCGTAAGCATGACGAATTTCATGAAGACCGCTGTTGATGAACACCGTAAATACAAGGGCTTGCCATCGCTTTCTGCCCCTGAGTTCCTCAAGCTCATGGAGGAAAAAAAGAAGATGGTCGAAATACAGTCCAACCTGACGAATCGTTCTGTAAACGAAGGTTTTTCAGGTGGCGAAAAAAAACGAAACGAGATTTTCCAGATGGCCATGCTGGAACCCACGCTGGCTATTCTCGATGAAACCGATTCGGGACTGGATATCGATGCCTTGAAAGTCGTCGCCAACGGGGTGAACAAGCTACGTCGGAAAGACAATGCCTTTGTCGTCATCACTCACTACCAGCGTCTGCTGGACTATATCGTTCCGGATTTCGTACATGTGTTGTTCGAAGGGCGCATCGTAAAATCGGGCACAAAAGAACTGGCGCTGGAACTCGAATCAAAAGGTTACGAATGGATCAAACAGGAACTCGAAAAATAAAAACAGATGAAATCAGCCAACCTCGTTCCTGGTAAAGAGCAGCTTATAAGCCTGTTTGAACAATTCCGTGAAGACATATGCTCAAACGACATCCCCTGTATTTCGGAGTTAAGAACTAAAGCATTGAAGTCTTTTTCTGCCACTGGATTTCCTACCCGGGAAATTGAAGAATGGAAAAATACCAGCCTTATCAATTCCCTGGTACCGGCCTATAATTTTTATTTCAGTCCTTTTGAAAAAAAACCGGATATCGATACGATTTTCCGTTGTGAAATCCATAATTTTGAAACCGACCTGTTTACCCAGCTTAATGGCTGGTATCTATATAAACAAAGCCCTGTAACCAGGTTTGAAAACGGCGTCATCGCAGGCAGCCTCTCGGCAGCATTCAAGGCATATCCGGAACTTATTAAAAAGTATTACGGAAAAATAGCAGAAACCGAAAAGAACGGGTTAACAGCATTGAATACAGCTTTTGCACAGGATGGCATTTTTATTTACGTTCCAGATAATGTGGTCATCGAAAAGCCTATACAAATGGTGAATATTGTGGATATTGATGAAAGTATTTTTCTTCAGCCGCGTAACCTGATTATTCTCGGTAAAAACTCAAAACTGACATTCGTGTACTGCGACGATTCAATAAAACATGAGACAAGTTTTATTAATTCCTGTACCGAAAATTTCATTGGTGAAAATGCCTCACTGGATTTTTATAAAATGCAAAACAAGGACAGCCGTTCCACAGTAATTACTAACAATTATTTCAAACTTGAAAAAAACAGTAACCTTATCAGCAACACCCTGACGTTTAACGGCGGCCTGATCCGTAATGAATCATACGTATCGCTAAGCGGATCCGGCTCCGATGCTAAAGTGTACGGGCTTTACCTGGTCGACAGGGAACAGCATGTAGATAACCAAATCTATGTGGATCATATGGTTCCTGAAACAACCAGTTACGAGCAGTTCAAGGGGATCATCGACGACAATGCCAGCGCTGTATTTAACGGGCATATTCATGTTTGCCGCGATGCACAGCATACCGAAGCATATCAGAGTAATAAGAACATCCTGCTTACTGATACTGCCCGTGTTACAACAAAACCATTCCTGGAAATTTATGCGGACGATGTAAAATGCAGCCATGGTGCAACTGTAGGGCAACTGGACCCGGAAGCCCTGTTCTATTTAAAATCAAGAGGCATCTGCGACCGCAATGCGAAAATGCTGCTGATGTATGCTTTTGCCGGCGAGATCGCCACTAAGATAAACATCGGGGTTCTGCGCGAACGTATCGATGCAATGATCGTCAAACGCCTCAAAGGCGAACTCTCTATTTGCGACCAGTGTGTGTTGCATTGCAAAGAGAACGAGGCTATCAATTTCGAAATTGATTTGAGTAAGATTTGAGTTATGGATGCACCGGCCTTCATGAATATCAGGCAACAGTTTCCGATACTTGATCAGCAAGTATACGGAAAGCCACTGATTTATTTTGATAATGCGGCAACAACACAAAAGCCGCAGCGCGTCATTGATTCGCTGAACAATTATTATACAAAACTGAACAGCAACATCCACCGGGGCGTACATTTTCTGAGCCAGCAGGCTACCGCAGCTTTTGAAGAAAGCCGTGAAACCGTCAGACGGTTCATCAATGCCAGGCATGCCCACGAAATTATCTTTACCCGCGGAACTACCGAATCAATAAATCTGGTAGCGTCTTCCTTTTCGAAAAAATTTCTGCAGGCAGGTGATTCCATTTTGATCTCCACCATGGAACATCATTCCAATATTGTTCCGTGGCAGATGGCCTGCGAAGAAAAACAGACGAGACTGAAAGTGATTCCGATCAATAAAAATGGTGAAATTATTTTCAGTGAGTTTGAAAAACTTCTGGATAAAAGCTGCAAACTACTTGCTGTTACTCATGTTTCGAACACATTGGGTACCATTAATGATATAAAACAACTAATCGATAGTGCACACAAACATAATATCCCGGTTCTGATTGACGGGGCACAGGCGATTTCCCATCTCAACGTTGATGTGCAGGCGCTGGATTGCGATTTCTATTGTTTCTCGGGACATAAAATGTATGCGCCCATGGGTGTTGGCGTACTTTACGGGAAGGAAAATATCCTTAACGAACTCCCACCCTATCAGGGCGGCGGTGAAATGATAAAAACCGTCACCTTCGAAAAAACGACCTACAACGAACTTCCGTTTAAATTTGAAGCAGGGACACCCAATGTGGGTGATGTGATCGGGTTGAAAGAAGCTATCAGCTTCATTGAAGACATCGGTTATGAAACTATCGGAAAATATGAGCAGGACCTGCTTGAATATGCTACTGACCAACTGATGCAGCTCGGAGGTGTACGAATTATCGGTACTGCACAAAAGAAAACTTCAGTTATTTCATTTCTCTTAGACAATATACATCCTTATGATGCAGGAATAATCCTCGATAAGCTTGGTATCGCCGTCCGAACCGGCCATCATTGCACACAGCCGCTGATGGACTTTTATGAAATACCCGGAACGATAAGGGCATCATTTGCCATTTATAATACTAAGGAAGAAATTGATGGGATGATAGAAGCAATGAAAAGAATAAAAATCATGTTTGCATAAAAATGTGATGAAAAATGTTCAATTTTCAATATACAATGTTTAATTTTCAATGAAATATTTTTAATATGAGTGAAAAATATGACCTCGAAGATCGTTTTGTTGAATATACTTGCAAAATGATTGATATTGTTGAATCATTGCCTAATTCAAGAGCAGGAAACTATATAGCAGGCCAATTAATAAGATCATGTCATTCTCCTACTCTAAATTATGGAGAAGCACAGGCAGCAGAATCACGGGCTGACTTCATCCACAAGCTTGGTATTGTTCTGAAAGAATTAAAGGAATGCAGGGTTATTCTTAAAATTATACTAAAGAAGGAAATGATAAAACCTGTTGGTAATCTCATGGTAGTTTATGCAGAATCCGAGGAGCTAATTGCCATAATTGGAAAAAGTATTAATACTGCTCAAAAGAATAAAAGCTAATAATGTTTGGTTTAATATACTTGATAATTGAATATTGAGAATTGATAATTGATAATTGAATCTACACCTTAATATTATTTAAGAGATATAGGCTAAGTCATGAAGACATACAAAGAAACAGAATCAGAGATTATTGGTGATTTCTTGCTTTTTACTGATTGGATGGATAAATACAATTACATCATCGAATTAGGAAAATCGCTGCCCCTTATCGACGAAAAATACAAGACAGACAATTATCTTATTTCGGGCTGCCAGTCGCAGGTGTGGATGTATGCCGACTATAAGGATGGTGGGGTATTTTTCACTGCCGACAGCGATGCCATCATCACCAAGGGGATCGTAAATATTCTGATACGCGCATTATCTGGACGAAGCTGCGACGAAATCATCAACGCCGATATGGATTTTATCAATAAGATCGGATTGCGCGAACACCTTTCTCCTACCCGCTCCAATGGCCTGAACTCTATGATCAAACAAATGAAAATGTACGCGCTGGTATACAAAACAAAATATGAAACAAACAAATAATACCATGGACAAAGCAGCACTGGAAACTATTATTATCGAAAAACTCAAAACCGTTTTCGATCCTGAAATCCCCGTTAATGTTTATGACCTTGGCTTTATCTACGAAATTAATATCTCGGATGAGCTCTTCGTTAATATAAAAATGACTCTTACTTCGCCCAGTTGCCCCGTAGCCGAGACATTACCCATCGATGTACGCGACCATATTCAGTCGATTCATGGTATTTCAGGGGTGTATGTTGATGTTGTTTTTGAACCCGAGTGGAACCAGGATATGATGACGGACGCAGCAAAACTGGAACTGGGATTATTATAATCCTCAATTAAGCAACAAAAGTGTGCGATCCTTTCTGAGTGGCTCAGCCAGGCAGGATAATGGTTTAGTTGGGTTTAATCCAATTCAATTACTAAAAACTTAGAAATACTCCAGAAAGTTTTCGGATTGTTTATCACCAGTTTGTCGATGGTCTTACCGTTCTTCAGCATGGTATAGCTGCCTTCGGGATGTGTAGACAACAACTTGGCTTTCTTAACATTCATGGGGATCTCCGTAGTTTTTCGGATATCGATTTTTGTGAAATTTTCGGGGTTGATTTTCTGAGAGATTTTATCTCCGGTAATAACACCTTTGGCTTTCAGTTCTTTTCGCACGCCCACGACATAATAGGCCGTGTTAAGCTCTACGTCCTGCTGATCGATGAGTTGAGCTTTTTCTTCGTTTTGTCCGGTAAGATCTTCAATTTTAGTGTTGAGTTCTGCCACGGTAAAATTCAGTTTTTCTAATTGTACTTTCAGGTCGGCAATTTCTGCATCTTTCTGTGTCATCTGCTGGTTGAGCAGGTCTATGGTCTTCTGTAAGGCATCAACTTTCATGTTGGAATTTCGAAGCGCCCCTTCCAGTTTTTTGATGAGTTCCTTGTTTTTCTCCAAAAGAGTATTGATGTTCGTAATATGTTCCATGATGCTTTCTTTCACATCCTGTTCCACTTCATTGTTACCCTTTTTCGATTCGGAGATTTTCATCTGGCTGGCTTCAATGGTATTCAGGTTATCCTCCACATCATTAATAAAACTGAACATCTCATTGACATTGGCATCTTTTTCGGCCAGTTGCGACTGCAGTTCTTTTATCTGCTGGTCTTTGGGGTCAAGATCGCCTTCTCCGTTTTCGCTTGCATTATTGCAGCTCCAGAGTAAGGGCAGGAAACAAATTAATATGACTAAGTAATTTTTCATAGCTGATTTTTTTTAGTTTTTTAATTTTATCATGCAAAGTTAGTTCTTTATAAATTTCAATGTTTGGATTCCTTTTAAATTATGAACTTTTATCAAATAAATACCATGGGCAAAATCATCAATTTCTATCGCTGATAATGGGCTTTTTTGTTCTAAAACGTATTTACGTTGTCCCGTCAGGGAATAAATTTCTACTGTAGTATCTGTGTAATCAAAAATCTTTATATACAGCTTGTCGGCAACAGGATTGGGGAATATTTCAAAAATTCCTTTACTCGGTAATTCGCTGATATCCGTAAATTCTGCTAACGGGCGTTTCCAAACTTCTCCATTTGATAATCCGGCATATAGATAATTGCCGCAAATGGCCAGGGCCGTTACATTTAAATCGGTAAGGCCATCATTTACCGGCATCCAGCTCAGGCCCTGATCAACACTAATAAATATGCCGCCGCTTTCAGTTCCGGCAAACATTTTCTGCCCGTTGTCAACAAGGGATATCACATTTAAGTCTCCAAGGCCGTCATTAGCAGCAGACCATGAATTGCCATGATTATTGGAAATATAAATGCCACCTCCATAAGTTCCTGCAATAAGTAAAGCTCCGGACGAAATAAGTGCACGCACGGGATTTGTGGAAATTCCGGTGTTCATCTTGGTCCAAACAGAAAATGGGCTGACCGACCGATAAACTGTTTGAGCATTAGTTCCCGCATAAATATATCCGTTAGTATCGGCACAAAGAGACAAGACAGATGCACAGCACAAACCTTTTTCGGCCCAGCTGTTTCCTGAATTTGTTGATAGAAAGACACCATCACCGGCTTCGCCTGCAAAGATATTATTACCAAAAACTGTAATGGAGGAAATGCTGTTACCGGTGCCGCCTGCATTATGAGCAGCCCAGGTATTTCCGCTATCAGCCGATGTAAATAATAATAGACTTTTCGAACCAGCATATAAGGTCCCGGCCGTATCAAAAGCAATAGAATTAATTCTCTGGTTTGTTAACCCTGAATTTTTCGCCACCCAGGTATTTCCCCCGTCCGATGTTGAAAAAATTCCCGCACCGTCAGTCCCGGCATAAAGAGAATCTCTGTATACCACCAGCGTTTTAATTGCGAAGGTATCAATTAAGCCAGTTGATTGCCACTGGGCAAATAAGCTAATCTGAGCTCCGAAAATTACAGCTATGACAATTAATATTCTTTTCATGATCAATATTTTAAAAAAATAATTTTTCTATTTACAATGGTAAACATACCAATTATCAGGGAAACTCAGGCGGAGGTCCATAATCCGGGTTGGTCAACAATGTCTGGTCGGTAAGAGTTAAGAGAAACGCTTTCAAATCTGCTTTTTCCTGGTTCGTTAGTTGTGCGCCACCATCATTTACTTTATGCATCAGTGAACTAATGCTTGGTGACCATAGCACACCTTCGCTGTAAAAATCAATAACTTCATCAAGTGTCGCAAACCTTCCGTCGTGCATATAAGGGCCTGTATGTTCGCAATTCCTTAAGGTAGGGGCTTTGTAGGCTCCTATATCCATCGGATCGCCTGTAACGCCATAATGGTCCATCGGATCAGAGAACACGGTGTCTTTGCCATTATTATAAAACAAATAGGTAGAAAATAGTGGGTTTCCGTCACCTCCATGACAGTGAAAACAATCAGCACCATTTTCGGTAGTAAAAAGTACAAAGCCGCTTAATTCTGATGGTGTGAGCGAGCCTTGTCCCAGCAGATACTTATCGAATTTTGAATCACACGACACGATACTCCTGATAAACTGCCCAATGGCTTTTGCCATCAGCTCAAAAGTAATGTTTTCCGTTCCGAAAGCTCTTTTAAAAAGGGGCTTGTATCCGGGAATACCCTGTATGGCAGCTTTGGCCCGGTTCGAATCACTGTACATTTCATGCTTGGCGTACACGCCCATCCATACAAGGTCTTCAAGCCTTCGCTTTGAAGTAACAGGATTATCCGGACGAATCACTCCGCTCCATAAATATCCGTTATTATGCCATACAAGATTGAATAAGGGCAGCATGTAGTGAGGGGTATAGTTTCCTCCGATACCAAGGGGATGTCCGTCGGCAAAAGGGCCATCGGTGCCGCATTCAAAGGCTTTTGCCTGAAAATGACAACTGGAACAACTCATCTGCGAATCCGGAACTTGATGACCTGACATTCTATGATCATAAAAAAGGCATCTTCCAAGGTATATCCCTTCAACAGTCAGGGGATTGTCATCAGGGATGTTCATCAGGGTAGGAAAATACCAGGGCACAACAATAGAATAAGGCGTAGGATTGTATGTAGTGGTATCGCTGATGTATATTTCCTGTATAGGAATTTCCTTTCTGCAGGAAGAAATAAAAAATAAAAATAAAGATAATACTATGTACAAACGGAACTTCATTGTCTGTTTTTTTTCCAAAATTACAAAACAAATTGCAAGGTACAAAAAAAAGCCGTCCCAAATGAGGCGGCTTTTTTATAAGATTACATAGAATTAATTTAATGTAAATCTGATAGGCATGTTGAACTGTACTCTCACAGGTTTACCTGATTGTTTACCGGCATTCCATGGGGGCATAAGTTTTACAACGCGGACTGCTTCTTCGTCGCAGCCGCCACCGATACCACGTAATACCCTGACATCGGCAACCTTTCCTTTTTCGTCAACCACGAAAGTTACATAAACAGTTCCCTGAATCCCGCTTTCCTTTGCCATTTGCGGATATTTGATGTTTTCGGTAAGGAATTTGATACGCGATTCATCACCGCCGGGAAATGAAGGCATTTCTTCTACAACGGTAAAAATCGGTGTTTCAACAACTTCTTCAATAACTTTTTCCGAGTTATCTTCTTCCACCACGACTTCTTCTTCAACTACTACTACGTTTGAAGTTGTTTTGTTCAGGTCGTCCTGGTTGATTTCTGTGGTTTCTGTAGTATCGGTAACAACGATAGGCGCTGTAAATTTTGCTTTCTGTTCAACGGTAGCTTCAGGGGGAGGTGGCGGTGGAGGCGGTGCATTTTCATCTTTAGGTGCATTCATATTCATCATATCAACAGCAACTTCCTGCTCCTGATTGGCTGAATATGTCTGCTTAAAAATAAAGAATGGGATACCAACAGCCAACAATAAAACCGCTACTGAAATAATCACCGAACGGGTCATAAATTTCTTGTACGCTTTCCGCAGATAATAAGCGCCATACTCTTTATTCCTTTTCTGGAAAACTATCTCATCGAGGTTTTTAGCAGTATTAATATCAAAATTTTCTGCCATAATATTAATTTTTAGTTTTATTATTTAGGTGCTTTTTCAATCAATGCCACTTCTTCAGGAGCGATATCCACGATAGCATAGTTGGCAATATTGCAGATAGCCATTTCATCAACCACATTCACTATACTCTTATATTTGGTTTTCTCGTCGGCTTTAATCAGAATGATTGGCGCTTTTTTATCAGATTTTTTTATTCGCTTGATCTGTGAATTTAAAGAATCTTCTTCAAGCACCAGTTCTCCTTTTTTCACTTTTTCCTTCAGTTCGAAAATTTCTGTAAAGACTTTTTCGTTTTTCTTTAATAAAATCTTCCGCAATCCGTCTTTACTAAAATCTGTTTTATTAATAGTCGTCGGGAATGTTTGTCCTTCAGGAACTTCGCCATGATGATACCAAAAAACCCTGTCATCGGCAGTTAATAAAATAGAGTATGTTCTTTGGGCATCAACCTTGGGTGCATCTTTTGGATCTTCGGTGTTATCTTTCTCAGGCATGGTGATTTCCATTACCTTAGGCTTACTGAAAGCGGTTGTCAGCATGAAGAAAGTGATCAACAAACACATCAGGTCAACCATGGGAGTCATGTCGATGTGAGCTCCCATTTTCTTTGGTACCCGTCTTCCGCCTTCTTTTTTACCGGAGCCAGTATTTTCTATTATTTCAGCCATGATATTTTATATTATAATGTTTAATATTATCACTTATTTAATATCCTCAAGTTTAGCTTCTTCCTTCTGCAGGTTCGTCACAAGGTTGAATCTGTTCACTCCGGCATTCTGCATAACATCCATTACTTTTTTCACGGTTTTATAATTTGCTTCAGCATCGCCGTTGATCGCAACTTCAGCCAGTGGATTAAGTTCACGGGCATAAGCAACCCATATTGCGAGTTCGGGATACTGAGTTCCAACCGTATCCATTGGAATTCCAGTTTGCATTGCTTCTTTTCGGCCGGCATCTTCTTCACGCAGGAAGTCTTTAAGTTTATTCATTGGCATACCAAATGAAGAACCCTGGCCAAAGGTTTTGATATCTTTTTCATTAAGGGACAACTTATATATATCATTTATTTTGGTAATCAGTTGATTCCTGAAATGTGCTGATGTATCCTTTCCATTGTCCATACTGAAAAACACCTTGTCGTCGTTGGAAACCAACACCGAGATAACATCCTTATCCGGTGTTGCTTTTTCCGAGACCGAACTAGGCGAGTCTATAACCTTGGCCTCCTGTGGCCTGAATGATGCCGTAAGCATAAAGAATGTCAAAAGCAATGAGAATAAATCAACCATCGGCGTCATATCGACGTGGGGTTGAGCTCTCTTTAATTTAATTTTTGCCATATTACAAAAAATTTGCTTTTAAATTCTTATCAATTATTTTGTCGTTGATGCAAATGTCTGAACCAGGCTAAAACCGGCTTCATCAATTTTAAAAGTCAGGTTATCAATTTTACTTGAGAAAAAGTTATAAAACACGATGGCGAGGCATGAACCTGTAATACCAAATGCGGTATTGATAAGAGCTTCCGAAATACCGGTGGCCAGTGCCAAAGCATCGGGTGAACCTGCAGAAGCCAATGCTGCGAATGCACGGATCATACCAAGTACAGTACCGATAAGACCGATAAGTACGCAAATAGAAGCAAGGGTTGATAAGATTACAAGGTTTTTGTTCAGCATGGGTAATTCCAAAGCTGTGGATTCTTCCATATCTTTCTGCAGTGCCAATACTTTCTGGTCTTTTTCAAGAACTGTATCTGATTTCAATTCTTTAAACTTACTCAGACCTGCTCTCATAACATTGGCTACTGAACCTTTTTGTTTGTTACATGCTGCAATTGCATCATCAATGTTATTGGAAGCGAGATGCGACTGAATATTTTTTACAAACTGATTGATACGGCTGGTTCCCCTGGCTTTTCTCAACATAACCCATCTTTCAATGGTAAAAATCAAAACGCACAGTACACACGTCATTAATATAGGAACAATAAATCCGCCTTTGTAAATCATAGCTAAGAAGTTGCCTGGTAAGGGAGAACCTTCAGGATTACCTCCCTGAAAATTGGCAGGATTACCCATCACAAGCTTGTAAACCAGAATAGATACAATTAACGCTACCAGAATTGCGCCAGAGGCAAAAGCTGATTGTAAGGCCTCTTTCAGTGACTGACCACCTTGAACATTTTTCTTACTCATTTTTTTTAGATTTTTTGTTTATAATTAAATTTTTTAAACCATTATTTTTTTTGGAGCGACAAATATACTCTCTTTTTTTAAATAAAATCAGCAAAATAATTTTTTATTTAACTGCAAAATTATCTTTTTATTTTGGTGATTTACCCATAAAACAGTTTTCGGTTGTTGAAAAAAAGTAAACGGTAAAAAAAGGCCTTACGCGATTCAGCATAAGGCCTTCAGTTTTTTTATTTTTCAGCATCAGAGGCATTTGGCATCCTTAGTTTCTTTGAGCAGATCAAGAGCTTTTTCATTATCGGGTTTCAGCATAATTATTTTTTCCCAGTAATATCTAGCCTTACATATCACTTTCTCGGGGCCAAGGAAATAATACGATGCTAAGTAATCATAACAGGTAATGAGGTCGTTGGTGTACTTCACCGAATCATTTTTAACTATTTCGATATAGGATTCAAAATAGGGTTTTGCCTGCCAGGTTACCCCAGTGGAATCGATATTCGCATTCACAAGTCCCCTGTAGTAATAGGCCTTTCCGTTCATAAAATCAGCTTTTTTCTCCGTTACATATTTATAAGTCTCGTCTGCATTCACCCAGTTTTTCATATTATAATATACCAGTCCTAATTTATAATAATCAGCAAGGGATGCTGTACCACGCTCTATTTTTTTCTGATAATTTTCTGCCGCCTTGTCAAATTTTTTGAGTTTGGTATAAGAGTTAGCTATTTCAGAATAAATGTCATACTGGCTGGAGTCCATTTTTAATGCATCCTCGAATTTAACAATAGCGAGGGAATCCTGTTTATTTTTTGAAAGTATCTTACCAAAATAAGTATAATCGCTGACCAGAACTTTTTCAGGATCAGCTTTGCTGAAAAATTTACTTATATATGCCAGGGCGTTGGGATAATCAGCAGTTTCATAATAACAATAAGCAAAGGCGCGGTTGAGATCATTTCGCGTGGTATCACTCTTGGCAATCTCGTTAAGTTGATTTATGGCCTCCTTATATTTTTGTGATTCAATAAGCACATTGACATACTTAATTTTTGCAGAAACATTGGTTGAGATGTCCAGGTATTTTTTAAAATTCTGCATCGAAAGTTCCAATTGGTTTGCTTTGGAATACAAGACACCCAGTTCAAGGTATGCCGGGGCAAAATTAGGATCGATCTCAATAGCTTCTTTGTAATAATCAATAGCTTCTGTATAGTTTCGCGCCCGTATCCACAGGTTTCCCAGGCGTAGTTTGGCCGAAGGTGATTTCGGATTAAGTTCCTGTGCCATTTTGTACTGTGAAATAGCATTGGAGCCATCGTTATTTTCAAGATAGGCATCACCTAACAAAAGGTACACTTCGGGGTTTTTACCGTCAAGTTCCACTGCCTTCAGGAGTAATTCGAGCGCTTTGGTTACATTTTTTTTTCGTTGAACAATAATGTATGATTCAGCTATTTTTGCCAGGGTCCGGGCTTGTTTGTCAGGCAGTATTGTTGATGTTTTATTGGTTTTACTTGGAAATTTTGCCTGTGCATCCGCAAAGTATTTTTCGGCGCCGGCTTCATCATTTTTCATCAGACAAATCTTGCCCATGCCCACATAACCTGCTGTGTTGCCCGGATCTACTTCAAGGGCTTTTTTAAATAATTTTTCGGCTTCATTCATCGCACCGGTCTTTGAAGTATAAACAGTATCATTATAATACTCAATCAGGTAGTTTTCACCATAATAAAAATACACATCACCATTATTGGGCTGACTCTTCAGCAAGGCTTCGAAAGCTTCCTTAGCCGAGTCGAATTGTTCACTGTTTGTAAAAGCCCGGGCTTTTAATAAGTCAGGATGCGAGGGCTGCGCCATCACAGACGTGCAAAAAAACATTGCGATTAAAAAAACAATTGTAACTGATTTTTTTGTTCTTGTTTTCATTTGTTTTACCTCCATTTTCTTTAGTCTTTCTTTATTTGTACCAATCTTATTGGCATGGTTGCCGGAACAAGTCCTGATTTTAATATTATTCGTTGTCCCTTTTCACCGGCAACAAATTGAACAAAACCTGTGCCAAGCCCGTTGAAATACTCCCTGCTGATCATATACACATCGCGGACAAACGGATAAGAACCATCTGCAATGTAAGCCTGATAGGGTTTAAGAAACGGGCCATCGAGATTACCTTCGTCTGAAATACCTGCTACTTTTATCTTGTCCAGAAAATCAATGGATACGGAATCCTGGGTGTCACTGATCCAGTTCACGCTGATAATGCCAATAGCGCCGGGGTTTTTCTGAACATAATTAATTACCTCTTCATTCGAATTAACCGCATAGCAATACTCCGGGAATTTACTGCTTAATTTAAATTTTTCCTTGAAATATCTGGGGTTCCCAGATTTGTTATTATCAAAAACAACAGTGATGTCGCCATTTTTCGAATCAGACTTCAGGTCACTCCATTTACCTGCTTTTCCTTTGAAAATATCTTCTATTTGTTCGTAGGTGAAGATGGTATCCGGATTCTGTTTATTAATTATTATGGCAAGGGCGTCATAGGCAATTTTTACGGTCTTTGGGATGAGTTGCAGACTGTTCAGTTTCTGTTCTTCCGAGGCTGTGAGTTTGCGGTTAACAACAATAAGCCTGGCAGAATCATTCAGGAGATCGGCAAAACAATCCGCCTCATTTTTATAAGCCGAATTAATTACCGCATAAGCATAAATAGCTTCAAAAGTCGACACCTGTGTGTCCATGATCAGGGAATAGGACTCATCCACTGATATTTTAATATTTCCACTGGTAGGTGTTTCGTCAATTTTACCGGAAGACCCGCAACCGGCAAACAAAACTGCAATTACTATGATAATTGCATAGCGAAAATTATTATTCTTCTTCATGTTTTTGGTGGTTTTTTAGTTTAGGTAACAGACGCATGAAACGGATAATTCCATAGCCGATAAGAAATATGCTGAAAAATATTTTAATGCCGCTATATTCAGGAGGAATATTAAACCGTTGATTGAATTGAGGAAAAAACATCACAAAAAAACCTAACCCTATATAAACCAACACCATAAACAAACCAAAAATGGTCCAAACTCCGAAATGATATCTAGAACTCAAGGTGTCTTTTGTGCTTGAATATAATATGTTATTAACAGAGTACCCTAAAAAACTTGCGGAGAGAATGGGATTCGAACCCATGAACCGCTTTTGACGATTACACACTTTCCAGGCGTGCGCCTTCGACCACTCGGCCATCTCTCCAACGGGTGCAAATATATTCATTTTTTCTATTCCGCAACCAAAAAAAATAGTTTCTTTTTTTATTTTACCAAACATAGATGTCGGCGTATTTTCGATTTTCACAATATTTTTATAAGCATTCATCTGATTTTTTCATAAAAATACCTATAAGTACAAGCAACTTCTTATGACAAAAAGGTTATGGTAAAATTTTTAAAGTCATAGGCGACATTTTCTAAGTTTGCGGTAAATGTGAATAAAAAAAAACATTTAATAATTTTTGAACCACAATAATTACTATCTTTACAAAATCTAAATAAGAATTAATGACAATCACTAAAGAGCAAATAATCAAAGCATTAGGCAATGTCATGGATCCTGATCTACATAAAGACCTGGTGAGTTTGGGAATGATCGAAGACATTCAGATTGATGGAAAAGAGATAAAATTCAAGTTGATACTCACAACACCGGCCTGTCCATTGAAAGAAAAACTCAAAAACGAATGTATTGAGTCAATAAAAAACAATGTCAGCACAGAACTAAATGTAACTGTTGAACTGGGGGCAAAAGTCAAGGCGGGGCAGCAGCAAAAACAAAAAGAAAATATCTTGCCGCAGGTAAAAAACATTGTGCTTGTTGCCTCAGGCAAGGGAGGCGTCGGAAAATCCACCGTTGCAGCCAATCTGGCTGTTTCACTGGCAAAGACGGGAGCCAGTGTCGGGTTGGTTGATGCTGATATTTACGGACCTTCGGTACCATTGATGTTTGATCTGATGGAAGAGCAGGTGCAAGCGTACGAAGAGGAAGGTAAGACAAGGATACTCCCCATGGAAAAATACGGAATAAAACTTATTTCCATCGGTTTTTTTGTCGACCCTGAAAAAGCGCTGATCTGGCGCGGGCCTATGGCATCAAATGCCCTGAAACAATTATTTACCGATGTTGAATGGGGGCCGCTCGATTACCTGATTGTTGACACACCTCCCGGCACAGGGGATATTCATTTGACTTTAGTTCAAACATTGAATGTTGCCGGAGTTGCCATTGTCACCACGCCACAGGAAGTAGCACTGGCAGATGCCCGGAAAGCCATCAATATGTTCCGTCAGGAAGGGATAAAAGTGCCGGTGCTGGGACTTATAGAAAACATGTCGTACTTCACCCCTGCCGAACTGCCAGAAAATAAATATTTCCTTTTTGGCAGGGATGGCGGAAACAGACTATCTGAAGAAATGAAGACACCCTTGCTTGGCCAGATACCAATCGTTCAGGATATCTGCGATTCAGCAGACCAGGGCGAACCGGTTGCTGTAAAAGACAACACACCTGAAGCCAAGGCATTCATGCATCTTGCCGAAGAACTCAGCAGGCAACTTTCGATCTGGAGTGAATTCAAAGAAATTGCAGATATTATGAAAAATTCAGAAGGCTGTAGTTGTAAAAAAAATTAAGAACAAAATCATAAACCTTAACTCAATAAATAATATGGCAACAAAAGAAGAATTAATTCAGAAAGTTCAGAATGTTATTGGCCAGATCAGGCCTTACCTGGAAGCTGACGGTGGAGATATAAGTTTTATCGAACTTACCGACGACAACGTGGTAAATGTTGAACTACACGGTGCCTGCCGGAGCTGCCCCATGAGCCTGATGACCCTGAAAAACGGAGTGGAAGCTGCGGTAATAAAGGCGATCCCGGAAATAAAATCAGTAGAGGCAGTTAATTTGTAGATTAGAACTAACTGGTTTACAAAATTTATTAGAACTAACAGGGTTACAAATAATAAAAGCCTCCAAATTTATTAATTGAAACCTGTTAGTCCTCAAAACCTGTTGATTTTAAACCTGTTTTAGAGCTAACAGGTTTACAAATAAAAAACCTACAAGCCTTATGATTTTAAACCTGTTAGTTCTAAAAACCTATTGATTTTAAACCTGTTAGTTCTCGCAAGATGATATCTGATAGTTCTACAATCGGAATAAACAAGATAGGAATAATCGGTGCCGGTAGGATGGGTACTGATATTTTTAATTTTCTTATCGGCTACGATTATGAGATCGTATGGATATGTATTGATGAGACCGAAACAGTTGCACTTCAGCAATCTTTTGAGAAAAAAATTAAAAGGCTGCATAAGTGCGGATTGATCGATGATCAGCAAGTGATAACAAAACAAAATTCGGTTGTCATAAACCATAAGGTGGAAAACCTGAACGGCTGTGACCTGGTCATCGAATGTATTTGGGAAGATATTGCTAAAAAGCGACAAATGTATTGGGACATAATTCCTATTTTAAAAGGCAAATGCATCCTGGCAAGCAATTCTTCATCATTCCTGCCTTCGCAACTTATCCCCGATCCCGCGTTTAATGACAGATTTATCGGTTTACATTTTTTCTATCCGGTAAAACTGAAAAACATTGTTGAATTCATTAAAACAGGACAAACCTCAGCCGAAACCATCGAAAAAATAAAGGGATTTTGTGAAAAGACAGATAAAAAGCAGTTACTTCAGGATGAGAAAAATGCATTTTGGCTGAACAGGCTTTTTCTTGAAGTACAGAATGAGGCTTTTCTGATCGCTGACGAAGGGGTTATGTCTTATGAACAGATCGATGCCATGGTTGCAGAATACCTTTTTCCGGAAGGTATCTTTAAATTTTTTGATTTGGTGGGAAATGATGTGATGCTGCAATCCATTAAAAATTATACGGCCGGAAACAGAGACGCTTATCATGCAATGCTGGATGAGCTCGAAGAACTTTGTTCGAAAAATATGCTGGGTATAAAAACCAAAACCGGATTTTATAATTACCACGATGGAAGTGTCGGAAATGCGATGAATATTGTCCCCGAAAAAGATGAATATTATTTCAAGATCCTGGGAAGATTAAAAAAAGCTTACGTTGAAAAAGCGCAGCAGTTAGTAAACGATGGTGCCTGCGACAGTGAAACACTTGAATACGCTGCCAAAGAATATATGAATACAGATAAAGGGCCATTTGCCATTGCCAAAGAAACAATAAAATAGTTAAGAAATGGAAAGAGTTGTTGTTACAGGAATGAGTATGATCAGTTCGCTTGGATTGGATCTACAAACCAACTGGGAAAACCTCAAAGCAGGAAAGAGCGGTGTGAAAAAAATCACTTTATTTGACGCTAGCCCTTGCCAAACTCAGATAGCAGCAGAGATACCCCCGGAATTTGACACCCTCTGGCCCGCTTACATCAAAAAAAGGTCTGCCGAACAAATGACACGCATCACCAAGGCATGCTTTGTCTGTGCAAAAGAAGCAGTAACCCTGAGCGGGATCAATTTTGACGAGATGGACAAAGACCGTTGCGGGGTAATTCTCGGAGTGGTTACTACTGCCAATACCTCTGCCGAAAAAGGGACCACCGACCAGAACCGCATACTGAAAAGTATGAATAACGCCATGTCTGCATGGATCTCACTTGAATATAAACTTCAGGGGCCCAATTTCACCGTTTCTTCTGCCTGTGCTTCCTCGGCGTATGCCATCGGGCTGGGTTATGACATGATAAAAAACGGGAGCGCTGATGTTGTGATCGTTGGAGGAGCCGACTCTACCGTCAATAAAGAAGAAATTGACGGGTTTAACAGCCTGTACGCGCTTTCAACAGAAAATACCCATCCTGAAAAAGCGAGCAAACCTTTTTCGAAAGACCGCGATGGTTTCGTGATTGGCGAAGGCGCCGGGGTTTTGTTACTGGAATCGGAACGATCAGCATTAGCCCGCAACGCTAAAATATATGGAGAGATCGCAGGTTATGCCATTTCAAGTGAAGCCTATAATATCATGGCGCCGATGAAAGACGGCGAAGGTATCGCCCACGCCATAGAACTGGCACTGAAAAATGCTAATGTTTCTTCTTCACAGATAGATTACATCAATGCACACGGAACTTCTACTACGCTGAATGACAAATATGAAACCCTTGCCATTAAAAAAGTTTTTGGAGAACGCGCGTATCATATCCCGGTATCATCTTCCAAATCAATGACAGGCCACACCATCGGCGCTGCCGGGGCTATAGAACTGATCATTACCTTACAAACAATAATGAACAGCATCATCACCCCTACTATCAACCTCGACCAACCCGACCCCGAACTTGATCTTGATTATGTTCCTAACACATTAAGAAATCAGGAGGTTAACTGTGCCTTATCCAATTCATTTGCTTTTGGAGGACATAATGCCGTTTTGGTAATTAAAAAATATCAGTAAATTTGTGCAAAATTTAAACTGATGGCAAAGATTAGCAAAAATACCCGGAACGAAATACAAGAAACCGTTTACAGTTTTTTTACTGAAGAATGCGAAGTTGATGCGGCATCCCTGAACGAAAAAACAAATATTCTCAGGGACCTCGGCGGTGATTCCTTAATGTTCCTCGAACTGATAGAAATTTTCAAAAAGAAATATTCCCTGAATATCGAACTGAAAACCATTGGTAAATATGTGGTGAAACACCCTGTGGAAACTATCGGCCAGCTTGTGGATATGACCATGCTTATTATCGAGCACGAAAATAATATTGTAAATCTGGATTAAAGAATGAAGGGAGGCTGGGAGGCTGGGAGGCTGTTAGTCCGCCGCGGCTGAGTCAGGCTGTTAGGTAATGTAACACTATCCTTTATTAGTTGGAGTCAAAGCCGGCGTTTCTTTTTTCATATTTACCAGCCATTTTCCTTTTACTTTTACAAGATCTAATTGTTGCTCTTTGCCTTCTTCATTTTTATAGGTTACAACAGCATTTTTCCCGTCAATAGCGGTTTTCACCACTTGAATATCGATTGCTTTGGGAGGAGTATCAGGCTCTTTACCATTTTTTTTGCTCATTTCGAGCATCATCGAAAACATGTCGAGCATCTTGCCTGTGGCTTCCGTTCCATATTTGCGGGCTTCGTCAAACTCGAACATCCTCAAATGATTAAGGAATTTTGTAGCAACGGCCGCCGGTTTGTTTTCTTTTTGTGACGCCGTTTTGCAAGAAACTGCACACACAGCGAAGAACAGAACAGATAACATCAAAATTGTAAAAAAACGCATTGGTCTGAATATCATTTGAAAAATTTTATTTCAAAATTAGACATTTTCTAAGATACGGAAAATAATTATTCTTTTTTGCTACTTTTGCTAAAAATCTAAAATCACAAATCATCATGTTTACAGGAATCGTAGAAACCACCGGCAAGGTTGTAAATATTGAGCGCGACCGCACCAATATCCATATTACTATTGAAACTCCAATTGCCAAAGAGCTTAAAATAGACCAGAGCATGTGCCATGATGGCGTTTGCCTTACGGTGGTAAAAGTTGATCCTGAAAAATCGCAATATGTGGTAACAGCCATCCAGGAAACACTGGATAAAACAAACCTCGGCACATGGGACACCGGCTACGAAGTGAACCTTGAGCGCAGCATGCTGATGGAAGCCCGTTTCGACGGGCATATCGTGCAGGGGCATGTGGACCAGACCGCAGTCTGCAACAAAGTTGAAGAAATGGACGGGAGCTGGAAATTCTGGTTTGATTACGACGCGAGCAAACAAAATATCACGGTTGAAAAAGGTTCTATATCGGTCAACGGTGTCAGCCTAACCGTTGTGGATTCACTGCCGGGACAGTTTTCTGTTGCGATCATCCCCTTCACATACCAAGTAACCAACTTTCACAACTTCAAAAAAGGAACGGTAATAAATATTGAGTTTGATGTGTTTGGGAAATATGTAGCAAAACTGCTAAAACTTTATTTTGAGCAGAAAGGGATGTGAAATTTTCAGTTAGGCTGACGACAGTGAACGGGCTTATACTATAGCGGATTCAAGGCATTCAGCCTTTCAAATGATTTAGTTGTAGTCCCCTTTTATAAAGTTTGAGTTTTCAGGTTCAAAACAACACTACCTTTGTTAAAATCGAAATTACACTTTTACAATACTAACATCTTCACGAAGGTATATCAGGTATTTTTCAACGGGCTTACCATTAATTTCCACCAATAAATCAGCGTAATTGGTGATCTGGGTTTTGTGTGTTTCCTTCACAGCGCCGGTTTTAAAATCGATGATGAAGTTTTTATCTTTTTCAAAAATGATCCTGTCGGGCCGGTAAACTTCATGGGCAGGCGTAAGGATTTCCGCCTCTGTCAAGACATTCAGGCCGGGCTCAAAAAACTTCTTAAATTCCGGTTTAGTCATCAATTCATCAAGGTATTTATTAATCTTTTCAGCATCCGTATCGCTGATAACTCCTTCTAAAACCATTCTGGCTATTACGCCGGCAGTGTCCTCTGCCTGGCGTATCTCAGACAATATTTTATGGATAACATTGCCCCACGAAATACTTTTAGCAGTTTCTTCATCCTCCCACAAAATTGATGAATTATATCGTATGACCATCTTGTCGGCCCAGCCGGATGAAAAAATCTTTTCGGGTATCACCGTGTTGTTCTTTTCGGGTTGTTTAACCAAAGGAGGGGGAACCAGTGAATCCCCAAATTCAACCACATCGGAATTTTCATCCCACTTTTCAATATGCTTTAAATATTTTTTCAGCAGAAAACCAAAGCCCGCCCCTCTGTCGTTGTCATATTTTTTTGAGAGTATGTAAAGCCGGTCTTCGGGCCGAGTAAGCGCCACATAGCAAATATTCAACATGTCGAGTTTTGCATTGCTGTTTTCCTGCAAATAATAGTTTTCAAAAGAAGTACCTTCAAGACTTTTTTTGGTAACATTGATAGGAAATGCGGGTATTTCCGGACAGTAGCCAAATGTGTTTTCCACCCAGATACTTGCGCCTTTTGTTTTTACCGATTCATCAGCAAAAGGATAAATAACAACGGGAAATTCCAGCCCTTTAGCCTTATGTATCGTCATAATTTTTACCGCATCCAGTTTGTCCGGAACCACGATAGATTTTCCCGCGCCCTTATCATCCCACCATTCAATAAAATCAGGTATGCCGGGAGTATTGTTACTGACAAATTCGTTGACGGCATCCAGAAAATAAATCACAAAAGGATCCGGCTTCCCGGTAAAGTCAAATAATCTGATCAAATACTCGGACAGATCGTACAGCGGAATTAAAGAAATTTTGCCACAGTCGATCTCTATATTAAAAAGTTTAAAAATTTCATTTAAAGGATATTTTTGCTGATGATCCTTTTTTAAGGATTGGTACATCAGGATCAGCCGGTTCAGATTGTACTCCGTCTGATAATTATCCTGCAAATAATAGAGGATAAAAGCGGCAGCCAGTTCATCATCGGGACTATTTAAATATCGGAATAGTGAAATGATAAAATTAACTTTCTGAGAAGAGCTTAAAAGCAGGGATTCACTGGAGACTACGTCGATTCCGTTATGCAGCAAAAATGATGCAATATCGGCTGCCTGCTGGTTGGCACGGCAAATGACCGCGATATCTTTCAAAGAAGTTTTCGCCGCCTTCAATTCCGTAATTATCTCAAGAATATTATTCAGTTGCTCATCGGCATACGTTTCGCCGCCCTCAAAAAATCTTATGCGCACATATCCACCAATATTCCCGGGCTTTACCTGCTGAACATTATTGTCATATATTTTCTTTTTATCATCGTCTAATAATTCTGCAGCCAAAAATTCAAACAAACCATTGTTGAAATTTATTATTTCTGATTTCGTACGATAGTTTACATTTTTAATGCCATCAGCGTAATCCTCATAATTGATGATATTCCGTGTGATCGCTTTTTCGATATCATTAAAATGTGCTAATTCCGGTTTTTTATAGATCTCCGGCAAGGCAGCAAATTGCATGACTTCACCACTGCGCCAGCGGTAGATTGCCTGTTTGCCATCGCCGACAATCAGATTTGCATTACCCGATGCCATGGCATTTTCGATGAGCGGCAGCATATTCTGGAATTGCAGTACCGATGTATCCTGAAACTCATCAATAAAATAATGTTCGTACTTTTCTCCTGCCCTCTGGTAAATAAATGGCACGGGCTCGTTGAGCAACTGTTCATTAATTTTGCGATAAAAATCGCTGATAAAAATCAGGTTCTCATCGGCTTTGATCGCTTCGGTTTCTTTTTCGATCTGACTTAGCAGCGACAAAGGATAAAGACTTTTAATGATGACCGTGAGGTTCAGATAATCGGCATGCATGGGCAAAACTGCGGTGTATGCCCCGGCGATCGTATCTTTTATGGCATCAATCTTCTGCTTTTCAGTTTCCGGGGTGCTTTTGCTGTACCAGACATCTTCATCTACCGCTTTAGCGCAATATGAATTTGGCGAAGCTGCCCGTAAACCATTTTGGGCTAACTGTTGAAAAAACGCAGGAATCCCTCTGTTTCCCTGGTAAAAACTTTTCGGATCGATATTATTATCAGCAATTATTTTCAGAATATCCGCGGCAAGTTTTCTGGCATTTTTATCGGATAAATTTCTCCTGGCAAAAGCACCGTTTATTGCTTTGGGAAAAACCTCAAGATCCATGTTGCTGAATAAGGCAATGTATTTCTGCGTATCTTCTTTGAGCAGCTGCCCGGCAAAAGTTTTCAGGTCGTTCTCAATATCCCAGTTCTGGCCATCATCCATTTTTTGTTTGATGAACTCGATGAGTATGCTGGTAATTTCTTCATCAGAGCCTGCATAGCTAAATAAAACATCCACTGCTTCGGATAATACCCGTTCCGAATCAAGTTCAATTTCAAAATTCTGTGCTAATTTCAGATCATAGGCAAAGGTCCGTATAATTTTTTGGACAAAGCTGTCGATGGTGCTAATAGCAAAATCAGAATAATTATGAAGAATTTTATGCAGTACCATGTTTGACCTGGCAGCCAGTTCGGATTCATTTAGTCCTGAAGCAACAGAAAGTTCGCGGATCAGCGTAGCATTTTTTGTTCTGATTTCCTGCTTTTCCTTTTCTGAAATATTCCCGTCACCCATATCTGACAGGAGTTTCAGACAGGTGATCACCCTGC
Organism: Bacteroidales bacterium; assembly: GCA_035353775.1. Classification (GTDB taxonomy): domain Bacteria; phylum Bacteroidota; class Bacteroidia; order Bacteroidales; family CAIWKO01; genus CAIWKO01. The sequence goes on from DAOQAF010000008.1 coordinate 65,890, forward strand.
TTTTCATCTCGTAAGCAGCCTTATTGGTAAATGTTACCGCGAGAATATGACGGTACTTGTTCGGGTCAGCCAATACAAGTTTCAGGTATTCCTTCACGAGGGTGTACGTTTTACCCGAGCCTGCAGAGGCTTTGTAAACGATGAAATTTTTAGTCGGATCAGCCATGATAAATTGATTTGTAAATATAGTTTTTTATCACAAATTCCAAATTAAAAATTTTGGCTAAATCATTTTTTGAGGTGCTAATAATATTAATGATGACAATAAAACCCCAGATCTCGCATTCAATAGCTTCTAATACGCAACCCTATCGTTTTTTTAATATTATTAGTTAGGTGCAGAGCAGCGTAATATTTGTAAAATAATAATTAGTGCGAAAAACAAGGTATAGCCGGTCTGTTCGGCGGACAGGCGTACCGTAATATTAAACTCCTGGTTATGTCCAAATCCTTTAGTACCTTAAAATTTAAATCTCCGCACTATTTGCCAAAATATTATTTGCCA
>DAOQAF010000009.1:0-66254 GCA_035353775.1 Bacteroidales bacterium
AACAACAATGATTGAAGGGTACATGTTTGTGAATAGGTATTATTAGTACCATAAGCCAAGATGAATAAAACAACAATACTGATTTTTTTCATTTTTTCATTTTTTTAAGTGAATTTTAATTATGAATAAATAATTTATATATTCTTGCTCTCAGGCAATATCTTTTTTAAGACCCATGGACGATTACTAAGACACTGTAAATATACAAAAGGTTGCATTAACTTGTTTTTTTTATAATAAAAAAAATGCTATGAAATATAAGTTGTTTATAAAAATCAAATTTACAGCGTTATAGCTATTTTACGGCGGTATGTGCGCAGCTTTTGCTAAGTGAGAGTTTGGCTAGAAATCGCTTACCCACGTCATTATATTGGATCTACATCAATAGCCACCCGTACGGATGAGAATTTTTTTAAAAACTCATTTGTGATTTGAAGTATTTCTTCTTTGTGTGACTGCACGTAATTATCACGGTTAAGTTTGAGAAGGATATTTTTAAGGTAAAAATTACGGATACGTGATACCACCGGGTACTCAGGGCCGAAAACTTTTTTTCCAAATTTTAATCTCAGGTCGTGAGCAAGGTAAGTGGCTGCTTCATTAAGTCTGGCTGAATCCTGGTGTCTTAGAGTTATCTGGATAAGGCGGCTGTATGGCGGATAATTGAATTGCCTGCGCTGCTGCAACTGCTTGTTGCACATTTCAATATAGTTATGGTCTAATACTAATTGAATGATCGGGTGCTCCGGGTTGTATGTTTGTATAACCACCCTGCCTCTTTTGTTGCGGCGGCCTGCGCGTCCGCTTACCTGTGCCATCAACTGAAAGCTGCGTTCGTGTGCCCTGAAATCCGGAAAGTTAAGCATGTTATCAGCATTTAATATGCCGACAACATTTACATTATCAAAATCCAAACCCTTGGTGATCATCTGAGTACCGATAAGAATATCGGTTTTTCGGTCTTCAAAATCATTGAGTATCTGAAGGTACGCATTTTTGGTACGTGTAGAGTCCAGGTCCATACGTGCGATGCGCCTGTCTCTGAAAATCAGATCCGTTTCTTCCTCTATCCTTTCAGTGCCAAGGCCTTTGGTGTGAAGGTTGGGGCTTTTACAGGCGGGACAGGCCTCGGGAACCGGTAAAGTGTAACCACAATAATGGCATTTAAGCAGGTTGAGTTGCTTATGGTAGATCAGCGTTACATCGCAATTCTTGCATTCGGGCACCCAGTTGCAGTCGTTGCATTCAATACGCGTTGAGTAACCACGGCGGTTCTGGAAGAGTATAACCTGTTCCTTGTTTTCCAGGGCTTCATTCATCAGGTTGAATAAGGTTTCTGAAAAATGTGATTTCATTTTTTTCTGGCGGGTTTGCTCTTTAAGATTGGCAACGATAATTTCGGGCAATTGCATATCGCCATAACGTTTGTTAAGTTCCGCTATGCCGTATTTTCCGCTGAGGGCATTATAGTATGTTTCAACAGAGGGAGTCGCTGAGCCGAGCACTGTTTTTGCCTGGTGCAGGTGAGCCAGATAAATGGCTGCATCCCGTGCATTATATCGCGGCGGCGGATCGGCTTGTTTGTATGACGTATCGTGTTCTTCGTCAATGATCACCAAACCGAGGTTGCTGAATGGCAAAAACAAAGCCGAACGTGCGCCTAAGATAACATTATAGGGTTTGTGGATTGTACTGCCTGAACTTCCGGCAAGAACCCTGTTCCATACTTCCACGCGTTCGTCATTGCTATATTTTGAGTGATATACGCCCACTTCTTTTCCAAAATATTTTCTCAGGCGGTTGATGATCTGTGTCGTCAAAGCTATTTCGGGCAAAAGAAACAAAACCTGTTTGCCTTGTGACAGGGTTTCACTGATCAGTTTGATATAGATTTCAGTTTTGCCGCTCGATGTAATACCGTGCAGCAAAACGACATCCTTACTGTTAAAATGTGTTTTAATATCATCAAGCGCCCGTGTCTGTTTATCATTAAGTATAATGGATTCAACCGGATCCGTACTGTCGAAATCCTTAAGGCGTGTATCAGTTCGTGTATATAGTTCAAGTATTCCCTTTTTTATCAGCGACTGTATCTGGGCAGTTGTTGCCTTTGATTTTTCAAGTAACACCGGTCGGCTCACATGCGCAAGCGGAGGAACAGCATCGTGTGTGAGATGAATGAGCGCCATCAGCACTTCCAATTGTTTGTACGACTTCCGGTTCAGTTCATCAAAAGCTTTGTGGAGTAGTTTGTCATCCTGGTATTTTTCGGTAAGCCGCACACAGACTTCCGTTCGGGGTTTGAACTTGTCATGCAGTTCTTCCTCGAGCAGGATGATCTTCTGCTCCATCATGTTTTTCAGGAGAGGGATGATCTTTTGTTGTTCTATGATGGCTGAAATTTCTGTCAATGTCAGTTTCTGCCTGATGTCGAGGGCTTCAGCAATCAGGTATTCTTTTTCATTCAGTTGTTCAAAATTCCTGTCAAACGCCGGATGCAGGACTACAGAACTTTCACTTTCAAGTTTTAGTGAAGAGGGCAGGGCGACATTCATCACCTCGCCCGGACGGCACATATAGTATTTTACGATCCAGTCCCAGAATTTGTATTGGGTTTCATTGACAATAGGAGATTCATCCAGAACAGATAGTGTGTATTTTGGCTGATAATTTACAGGCACATTTTGATGTATGCGGTACACCAGTGCGGTATATATTTTTTTTTTGCCGAACTGAACAACAACCCGTGTTCCCTTATTTACCGTATCATTCAGTTCATAAGGCACCCTATAGGTGAAAAAACCCGGCAGGGGCAGAGGGAGAATGACATCAGCAAAAAGAGTGAGACGTTCCATGTTTACAGCGATAATATCCTGGCCATTTCAAGCATGCCGCGGTTGATATGCTGATGGTGTTTGGTGGCTTTTTCGAAAGGTATGTAAGAGGTGGTTTTATTCTGTTGCCCGATCATCACACCGGTTACTCCTTTTTTGAGTGCCATCACGGCTTCGTAGCCCAGGGTGCTGGCCAGTACCCGGTCCATGCAGGATGGCGAACCCCCGCGCTGCATGTGGCCGATGATGGAAACACGGGTGTCGTAAAAATCAAATTTTTCTTTTACCTTTTTGGCAATATCGAAAGCGCCTCCCTGGTCATCACCTTCAGCAACGATAATAATCCCCGAAGTTTTATTTGAACGATAATCATTTTCGAGTTTGTAGATCAGATCTTCAATATGAGTTTTGGATTCCGGCACCAGAATATCTTCAGCGCCGCAGGCTATCCCGCTGCGTAAAGCAATAAATCCGGCATCACGGCCCATAACTTCCACGAAGAACAAGCGGTTATGCGAAGCCGCCGTATCGCGAAGTTTATCAACCGCTTCTACCACCGTGTTTATGGCGGTGTCATAACCGATGGTGAAGTCGGTTCCGTACAGATCGTTGTCGATAGTCCCCGGTACGCCCACAATGGGAAAATGGTAAGTGTCGCCCAGTGCCATAGCACCCCTGAAAGTACCGTCACCTCCAATAGCCACCAATGCGTCAATTTTTGCATTTTTCAGGTTCCGGTAGGCGGTTTCCCTTCCTTCCTCTGTCATAAAACGTTCGCTGCGGGCAGTTTTCAGTATGGTTCCGCCTCGCTGTATGATGTTGGAAACGGAATGATTGTATAAGGGTATAAATTCATTGTTGATAAGCCCTTCGTATCCCCGGCAGATGCCTGTTATTTCGAACTTTTCGTAAACTCCGGTGCGTACTACGGCACGTATAGCTGCATTCATTCCGGGGGCATCGCCTCCTGATGTCAACACTCCAATGTTTTTTATTGTTTCCATTTGTTTAATTTCTTTTAAAAGCAAAGGTATAATTTTCCTTGGTCGGGTTCGGCAATGTTCATAAAAAAACAGCGGGCAATTTTGTGCCCGCTGTTTACCATCCATAAAAAAACCGTTTGCTATTCTTTAATAAATTTATTGATCCATACCCCTTCTTCTGATTCTACTTTCAGGATATACAATCCATTGGTAAAGTCAGAAATGTCGATAGGAGTGGTGTTGTTTGTCAATGCCTGATTATAAATTAACTGCCCCTGCAGGTTGTAAATAAAAGCATTTGTTTTTGTTGAAGGATCATTCATGGTAACATCAACATATAGCTTATTGTTTGCGGGATTCGGATAAACTTTTACTGAATTGTCCGCTTCATTTTCTGAAACCTCTGTAATGACGTTGCATAAAATCGGCAAAACAACTAATGACGAATATAGTCCATCGCCGGTCAGATCCGGATAAGAACTCCATGTGCCGTTATATTTCGCAAATCCGGAATTTATGAGGCTTGCCCTTGTTTTTGTCTGAACAACATTGAACGTATCGGCGGGTGTATTATAGTAAATTTGATACCCCACATAAATGGTTGATGTAGAAATTAAAAGCGGGGTGCTGAATGTTATATAATTTAGCGCATAATCGTTTAAGGCGCTGATAGCAACATCCTGTGTTGTAAGTACAGTACCGGGTAGTGAACCGCCGCCTGCATATACCTTAAACGACACCTTATGGTTGCCGCCGGTGGCTCCGCTATAAGCATCTCCCACGTAGACAGCCAAGCCCGTGATATAAGTAGGGGTTGTTATTCCTGAATAGTACTCTGCATACTCCGGAATCGAGTAATAGTTATGCCCGGTAAATGTTCCCCAATAGCTTTGAAAACCATAAATTGTCAGGGAGTCTCCGGCAAGTATGTTTGACAAGGTATCGCAGGTGGCCGGAGTTGTTCCGGTTGTCGTTGCGTTTCCTGTTAAACCGGGTGTCTTGAAACAGATACCGGTGGTGTTATATTCGAAAACAGCATAATGATAAGTTGTTCCTGCCGTCAGCCCTGTAACATTTACAGAGGTGCCTGTGCCTTTATAAACAACATAATTTCCTGTCCCGATCTGTGTGCCGCTGCCAAAAGTTGCGCTGGCTGTATAAGTTGTTCCGCTTACCGGAGTTGCATTTACGGCGCTTCCGGCTCTGGCAACAACCAAAACGCCGCCGGTTCCGTTGCCGCGTGTCCAGCCTGCCGTCATTGAAGTATTTGTGATGGAGGAAGAAGTAAATGCCGTGGCCTGGGTTGTGGGCGCTGTACAACCGCCGCATGAAGTCATTCCTGCCAGTGATGTAACTCCGGTATTGGTCGGGTCAAGCCAATCTTTTAATCGTTTAGCTGCCGTAGTGCCATTTTGGTCCCAATGATAATACACTTTCCCATACCAGTCTGGTTGTGTGGGAGTTGAACAATACGACTGGCCTCCGGTGAGGGTTCCAACAATATTTCCGGCACTATTAAATAAGGGAGATCCCGAAGAACCTTGTTCTGTTACGCCATGACCATTGGTGGTCGCTGCCCAGGTTACCTGCCAGTGAGTACCTGTACCTCCTGCATTATAGGAAGTCAATGCCGTGGTATAAGTGGAAATTTTCATGATATCGGCTGAAGGATGATGAATGCCCACTCCACTGGCACTTGCTGTATTATTACGATCCCATCCGTTGTAATAAACATCGTTTGTTATTGCCGAACTGATTTGTACAAGGCAAAAATCGGAACCGGTACCGTTAGAGCCATAAGTGTCATGAGCTTTCAAGGTACAGCCTGTTTTGGTGTATTCGGTGGCTAACGTTGTTCCATCGCATACCGTAGCTTCATAATGAAAATGGAATACCCAACTGGTATAATCGGCAGTCGTTGAATAACTGCCGGAGTAATAATGGCAATGATCTGCCAATAACACATAGGGCGTGCAATTCAAACTGGTGTTATTCACCAGGGATCCTGTGCAGTTAAACCAGTTTGAACCATTTTTGATATCAATCTTGCAAACGCCTTTTTTCTCGTCCTGCCAATTATTCCCTTCAGGTATACAGTTTACATCAACTTCGCAGGATCCGGAGCTTTTTACCATGCTGTTTTCATCCAAACGATAAAAATAATTCAACTCGGTAATATGCAATAACACCTCATGCTTTTTATTATTTGGAACAAATAATTCGAGGGTAATCTCGTCTCCTTTTATTCTTTCGTTTGTGAAAAAATAATCTTCACGGTTATTTAAGGAAGTATAGGCACCAAGAACCTTTGACCTGTCTTTATTGTACAAAAATAATTTTGCATCTTCGGGCAAATAAAAAGCAGTATATCCAAAACCTATTGATTTTGCACCTTCAGATCTGACCGTCAAACGCCAGATGCTGGCATCCTGATCCGGTAATTCGGTCCATGTTCCGGAATTTGTAATAGAAAGATCAACCGGAAGCGTTACTCCGATGCGGTACGGTTCGCTTTTTAAAGCATGGTCCATATCATCTGCCGCAAGCAGTGCCAGGTCCGGCTGTTGTATCTGGACCATATCAATGTCGTTAGAAATGTTTTTCATTTCAAAACTTGGTGGTAACCCGCCCTGGCTATCCTGGGCATACGATGTTGCTAATCCGCAACAGAAAATGAAAACAAAGAATAAAAGCTTTTTCATAATATAAAGTTTAATTTTAAGGAGACAAATTTATAATTTAATATTTAAACTCATATTGTCTGATGTTTTTTTTTACTCACAAAACCATAAAAGATAATTAGCTGTAAATGAGTTTTTTATTTTTATCTAATGTTATGAAGATAAATTATTGAACGTCATCCATCGTAATGGCCAACCCGAATTTGCTATATATTTTACTTTTTTTCATTAGCAGTTAATTTGTACATTTGAAATAAATTTTACAAATATGAAAAAACGTATCATATTCGGGCTTATTTTCGGAGTGATTGCGGGCATCATTGACGTTGTTCCGATGATCATCCAAAACCTACCGTGGGATGCCAACCTTTCGGCATTTTCGCTGTGGGTGGTGTGCGGGTTACTTATTGCGGTCACTTACATCAAAATTCATCCGGTATTGAAAGGCATGCTGCTGGCTTTTTCTGTATTGCTTCCCTGTGCCGTTCTCATTGCATGGAAAGAGCCTTTAAGCCTGATACCAATCATCATCATTACGGCTTTTCTCGGCTCAGGGCTTGGCTATACTATTGAGAAACTGGGAAAATAGCCGGTAAAGAAAATTTGTTCAAAAATATATCGTTGCCTGTCTTTTTATTCAATACAATTTATAATTTTGGGAAATCATTTGGAAAAAACATCATAATATCCTTATTTATGCAGGAAATAAAATCATTAATACAGGACTATATCAAACAACATGGCACGGCACGCAGTAATCTGTTGCCATTGCTACAGGAAATTGTTCAGCAGGAAAATTATCTGAGCGAGGATACACTGGTCGATGTAGCACAAACCATGCATTTGTCGGCATCGGAAGTTTATGGTACCGCATCTTTTTATAATTACCTGGATACGGTTCCCCGGGGAAAATATGTAATCCGCTTATGCCGGAATATTTCATGTATGATGCAGTCGCAGGCTGAAATATTGAGTGCGTTAAGTTTATTTCTCAAGATCAAGGTAGGGGAAACCACCACTGATAAAAAATTCACCTTGCTGCAGGTTAATTGTCTCGGCTGGTGCCATAAATCTCCGGCCATGATGATAAACAATGAGGTGTTTACTGAGCTAACCCCTCAGAAAGCTGTACAAATTATTAAGGAATATAAGGAAAAATAAATTTTTATGGAATCACAGAGCCAGAAACGCATCGAACTTATTTTCGGTCATTATTCACCGTCGAAGTACCAGGTACTGGAAAAAACATTACAGCGTCATCCGGAAGAAATCATCTCGGAGCTGATGGACTCAGGACTGAAAGGTCGCGGCAATGTTGGCTTTCCGACGGGCATGAAATGGAAATTTGCACGAAGAGAAGAATCTGCAACGAAATATGTGATCTGCAACGCCAACGAAAGCGAAACAGGAACTTTTAAAGACCGGGAAATTCTCGAGCGTGTTCCGCGTAAAGTACTGTCGGGCATGGCTGCATGTGGCTACTGCATCGGCGCAAAAAAAGGGATTATATATCTTCGTCACGAATACGGATATATGAAAGAACATCTTCAGAACGAACTTGATGCCTTTCATGAATTTGTCCGGAAAAATAACTTTGATTTTTCAATAGACATTTTTATGGGCAGCGGATCGTATGTGAGCGGCGAAGAAAGCGCCCTGATCGAATCCATAGAGGGTTACCGCGCCGAACCCCGAAACAAACCGCCTTTTCCCGTTGTCAGCGGCTTGTATGGTTGTCCTACCGTTGTTAACAATGTGGAGACATTTGCCACTGCCCAGGTCATATTAAGGATAGGGGCCGAAGAATTTTTGAAACTTGGTACGGCTTTTTCTTCCGGGTCAAAATTATTTTCCATTTCAGGAGATACCATCAACCCGGGCATACACGAACTGGAATTGGGAACAACCATTGAGGAGGTCGTAAATGAGTTTGGCGATAAAAACATCAAATCAGTACAGGTAGGCGGGGCCTCGGGTTATTGCATTCCCCAGCGGCTTTTTACAGAGACGGTGATTGGTTACGAAGGCCTGACCACGGGGGGTTCGATGATATTTTTCAACAATTCAAGATCGATGTATAAAGTACTGCATGAATACCTGCGTTTTTTCGCTGAAGAATCATGCGGGCTTTGTACCCCTTGCCGGATAGGTACTCAGCAACTGCTCCTCGGTATCGAAGCCGTCAAAAGAGGCGAAAAACCTGTTGCCTATGTCGAAGTGCTAAAAAAACTTGCTTTAAATATGAAAACATCCTCGAAATGCGGACTCGGTCAGTCGGTCGCAAATCCGTTCATTTCAATTTTAGAAAATTTTAAGGAAGAAATACTGTATTAATTTTTTATCTCATGGAAAAATCTCTGATCAACTTAACTATAAATAATGTCCCCGTCTCGGTCGGGGAGGGTTCAACCATATTGGATGCCGCACATAAGATCAATATGCACATCCCGACCCTGTGTTACCACCCCGACCTGAGAATGGCCGGCAACTGCCGTGTTTGCGTTGTGGAACTCACAGGAAGTAAGGAGCTGGTAACTGCCTGCTCCACGGCTGTTACCGAAGGCATGATCGTTTCTACCAACAGCCCAAAAGTACGCACAGCAAGGAAAACCATCGTGGAGCTTTTGCTTTCAGAACACAACGCCGACTGCACAAAATGTTACCGCAACGGTAATTGTGAGTTGCAATGGCTGGCCAGCGAATACCGTATCGGTGACCATGTCTATCACGACCTGGTGAAAGAAGAAGAAAAACTGCCTGATTCTTCCTCATTATGCATTATCAAGGACGATAGCAAATGTGTCCGTTGCCAGCGTTGTGTGCGTACCTGCAGTGACCTGCAGGATGTGGGGACTTTTTCCGTTGTTAAAAAAGGCAAAAAGCAAAAGGTATCCACATTTTTCGGGAAACCCTTAAAAGATGTTTTTTGCATTGATTGCGGACAGTGTACCAGTCGTTGCCCGACCGCAGCACTTATCGAAAGGCCGCTTTATGAAGAAGTATGGGATGCTGTGGCTGAACCCGGCAAACATGTGGTGATCACAACCACTCCTTCGGTACGCGTTGCTATTGGCGAAGAACTCGGTTTTGAATACAACAAACATTCGGATGCCAAAGTCATTGCAGCCCTGAAATTACTTGGTTTTGATACTGTTGTTGACTCCGGATATTTCAACGATATATACATTGTGGAACTTTGCACGGAGTTTTTGCTTAGAATGAAACAGAATAATGAAGAACCTCAAAAGGAAAACCTACCATATATAACTTCCTGTTCACCCGGCTGTGTCGAATTTATCGGGGCGAAATATCCTGAAAAAAAACGCCTGCTGTCTACTTGTAAATCGCCAAGGCTGATCTTCGGAGCCCTTATCAAAACGTATTATGCCGATAAAAAGGCATTGAATCCGGAAGATATCATTACCGTATCAGTAACACCCTGCACTGCCGCCAAAAATGAAAACACCCAGGCTTTGAAGGGAATAGCTGATGTCGATTTTTCGATCACCACACGTGAACTTGTACGCATGATCCGCCAGTCGGGCATTGATATCCAAAGGCTTGATGCTTCTGATTATGAACCATTGATGTCGGAACATTCCGGGGCGTCACTGCTTACCGAAGTATCAGGAGGAACCACGGAAGCCGTCATCAGGACGCTCACGGAACTGGTAACCGGTAATGAACTTGCTCCTGAAATGCTCAGAATCATGTCTCTGCGAGGTGAAAACGGGATAAAAGAAACTTCCATTAGATTTGCGGAGGTCAGGTCAGGGTGGGAATTTTTAAAAGACAAAGAGATCAGGTTTGCTGTTGTAAATGGCAGTGGTAACGCAAGCGGATTTTTTGAAAAATTAAAAGAAAATAAAAACACATATCATTTTGCAGAGGTGATGATATGCCGCGGAGGCTGTATTGGAGGGGGTGGACAACCAATACCCGTTTCATCCGAACTCATCAAAGCCAGGGCATCAATATTATATTCACTTGACGAGATCTCAGGTTTAAAAAAGGCTCACGAAAATATGGCCTTAAACAATATTTATAGAGGGTTTTTAACCAAAGCAGGGGATAAGGACAATCAGAAGATACTTTATTATTAATATTTCCGCGTTTTTTAAGCAACTAAAACGATTAAAATGGCTTTGATTCATTCTTTCGAAAGCAATGGCAATAAATTATTCCGGCACAGGGGACAAATACCCTTATTTATTTTTATCACAGCGATTCCTGTGATATTTTTAACAGATTCCAAAATCTTTTATGATCCGGTTTATTTGGTCATCACGATAGTTTCCATTGTTGTTGCTGTTTTGGGATTTGTCATCAGGGCTTATACCATCGGTACCACGCCAAAAGGAACTTCAGGCCGGAATACCAAGGAACAGGTTGCTGAATCGCTAAACACCAAAGGGATCTATTCAATAGTGCGTCATCCGCTTTACCTTGGCAATTATCTTATGTGGTTAGGCCTGCTCATGTTCACTTTCAACGGATATTACATTATTATCATTTCATTATTTTTCTGGTTGTACTACGAAAGGATCATGTTTGCTGAAGAACGTTTTCTTGAAAGAAAATACGGTGAAGAATACCTCAACTGGTCGAATGGTGTGCCGGCGTTTATTCCTGACTTCGGCAAATTTCAGAAAAGCAACGTTCCTTTTTCTGTAAAGAGTGTCATGCGCCGCGAATATTCCGGTGTCCTTGCTATGGCGGTAGGATATTTTTATGTGGATAATCTGAGAAATTTTGTGGATAATCAGGTATTTGATCCCTTCCGGATCTCCACATATGTATTGGTTGCATCCATAGTATTGGTGCTGGTTTTACGTACTATGAAACACCGTGGCCTGCTAAATGAGGCCGACCGCTCATAAAATTTTTAACGTCCTTTATTAATTATTCATCGGTATTATTTCTCAGTACCGATAGTTTTTAATATTTTTGTAAAAATACTTTTCGTGAAGCGGTGTGTACTTATCATAATATTCCTTGCAGAAGTTTTTGGCTCTGTACTTTTTGGCCAGATAAAACAAACCAATACGACAGGATCTGATCTGGCGGCCGATGTCCCTTACCGCCTGAAAAAAATAAACCCGGACAATCAGATAAACAGCGTCCCTCTTCACTTTTATGTCCATTCATCAAGTTGTTTCGGATGTAACAATGAAATCACTGACATAAAAGTATGGCTCAAAAATGCTGACGATCAGAGTTTCGGGAGTGTTCTTACCTTTGATACTTATTCTAATCAGGCTTTTGATTCGCTGTTAATTTGCCGGTCGGTGGAAGATGTCTCATGGGGTGTTCAGGGTTTTGGCGCCAGTGGATATGTAAAAGATAATCAGTCTACTATACGTTTTACTTCTGATCAGAGTATTTTCGGGACACATTATGTTGACATAACAGAGGATTACTGGTATTTTACATTGAATATCCCTGCTGAAAAACTTGCCTTACTTGATGATATATTTGATATTAAGGTTAACTTCTCTCTGAATATGGAAACTGATCAGCAGCAATATTTCCGGGTTTTCAGGTCTGACGACGATATCCCGAAGATCAGCGGATGGTACAGGGGAGATATGCATAATCATGCTCTTTTTACCCAGAATGATGTTGAATTTGGATTGCCGATGGAAGCAACAAAAGTAGCTGCCGCAAAAATTGGATTGGATTGGATTACAGTTTCCGACCATAGCTGTGATTATGATAATTACGGTTCAAGCATGCAAAATAACTGGGACAGGCTGGCAGCTGCAGTTCAGAATCTTAACAGCACGGACTCTTCCTTTATTTTTATCAGGGCCATGGAGGCGAGCATAAATAACTCCAAAGGAAAGGTGGTGCATGCCTTACTATATCCCTCCCCGGCGGATCCGTTCTGTTATAATTTTTTCCTTGATGGCGGGGGTGACCTTTCTTCAACATCGAACACGGTTGTTCAAGCTCTTACAAGTCTTTCGGGCTATAATGGATTTTCTTATGCGGCACATCCTTTTGCAGAAGGTGATGAACTTGGTATTTTTGTAGGAGGAGGCATCTGGAATCTTGGAGATCCTTTATTCGCGGAAAATGGGGTGCCATTTCCTACGCAGGGTACAGTAAGCTGTAATGATCTTTCGCTGACAAGCGATCTGTACAGCAACGACACGACGTATTTATTCAGAAAAGGACTAGCGGGCGGTGAGATATGGAACGACAGGAATTCATTATCAACCACTGATGAGGAAAATAATCCATGGAATGTTGAGTTTTCGGGTTCAATAACACCTTTTGCACCCATAGATTCAAACAATTCATCACATCATTATTATAGGTTTATACAAGGTCTTGATGTGTCGGATTTTTTACAGAAAAAATCCCTGAAAGTCAAGAATGCCAATCCGTCTGTTAATAACTGGAAGTTTTTTATGGGCGCCGGAAGCGATGCGCACGGTTCGTATAATTATTCCAACACAGAGCAGTCCTTTGGGATTTATGGCAGTATCAATGATAATGCTACAGGCAAGATCACGACTCTCGCCTATTGTCCGAACGGAATGGGGCATAATGGGGAAAATGTGCTGAATGCTCTTAAAAACGGCAACACCATTCTGTCTGATGGCCCTATCGTAAATATGGGTATCAGTACCGATGGTAACGACTCCACCTATGAAATAGTTATCGGGCAGGACGTTGAACTGACAAGCCAGCAAATGGTGAATGCGAGCCTGATCGTTGAAACAGTCATTACCCCTGAATTTGGAAGCATCAACCAGGTTACACTGACCGGAATTACCGAGGATAGTATTTATCATTATGACCTGCCTGTTTCAAATCATCAGGTGTTTAATCTTCAGAACATTCTTGATACATTGTTCGGATACATTCCCGGCGATCAGTATTTTATGATAAGGGCTTCCATGCGTTCCACCAAATACTACGGGCCGCTGAGTACAATTTACAGGAAGACCTGCGACCGGTTTTTCAGCATCACAAATCCGGTCTGGATAAAAACATCCCTTATAACTTCATATGATGATCCTGTCAATTCCGAAAACATTATTATAAAACCCAACCCGGTTAGTGAAAAATTTTTCATAAATTTGCCTGAAAATGATAATTATTCTGTCAGAATATTTGATATGAACGGGAAGCCTGTACTTGAAGAACCGTATACTGCCAGAGGTATTTATGTGAATAATTTATCATCAGGGTTTTATATTGCTGCATTTTTTAATGAGAAAAATATTATCAATAAAAAAATAATCATCAGACATTAACTATATAAAAAATAATCAAATGAAATTAAGATCATATGCTATTACCAATCTTCTGATTTCAGCTTTTGTGTTTTTCGCAATTTTTATATCATCATGCAACGTTGATGAAACGCCTACCAAAACCCGCATGGAAGGGGTATGGACGGTAAGCCATGTTTACGATGCCGCCGGCACAGACCATGCCAGCCAGTTGAATTTTCCGATCACGGCTTTTCATCTCAGCAGCGATAATACGGTAATATCAACGGCCGGGCCTTTAACCATGTTCGTCGTTTATGGAGATAGTAAATACGTGCAAATAGCAAGTGATATCGACCAGGTATTTAATTATGCCGGCCTTGATTTCAACGGTGGCGAATATTTTGTTGACGGTGGCGTGGTCGACCGCTTTACACTGGAAATGAAACTCGAAGGCTTGCCCGGGCAGCACTCATTGACCACCTTGCTCGATATGCTTGGTATTACCCAGGATTATCTCGACATGGTGATCTATCATAAATTTATGAATGTCGGTATCTATTTTGATGAGGATAACAGCACCATGACATGGATTTTTGATGACCAAACTACCGCTGTTTATAATACGAAAGATAATTATGGCAATTATCTTTTATGGAATGGCTGGCCGGTTTCCAATTTCACCCGGTGTACCGTCGTTCTTGAAAAACAGGTTAAAGACCTGACGCAGGTGGTAACGGATGCCATATGAAATAATTGAATAAAAAAGGGAAGCGGCAATAGATTTTTTCTGTTGCCGTTTTTTTCTTCCTTAGGCCGGGCCTATCGGCATGATCCATGGTTTGTTTTGAAACAGGTTTGTATGAGTGATTTTTTGATTTGAGTGTGTCATAAATCTTTACAATTAACAAATACTTATCATGTGGTTTTTTTGTTTAATTCTATCTTTGTATTCGAAAAAATTATAATTGGCAAAAAAATAAAAAAGTATGAAAATCAAATCAGGTAAAATCTACTTCATTATGATCTCTTGTCTGATACTTTCAGGCATGATCAGTTGTAAAAACAAAAATATGGAAAAACAAGAACCGGCAATTAATATTGCCAACATGGATACCACCGTGCGGCCGGGAGACGATTTCTTCAGATATGCTAACGGGAACTGGATGAAAAATAATCCCATTCCTGCCGAATACAGCATTTACGGATCGTTTGAAGAATTGAAAGAAGAAAACAACAAGCAGTTACGGTCAATAATGGACGATGCCATGGCAGATAATAATGTGAAAACAGGTTCTATAAAACAAAAGATCGCTGATTTTTATTCCTCGGGAATGGACTCGGCAACTATTGAAAAAACAGGGATCAAAGCCATTCAGAAGGAACTGGATAAAATTGATTCCATAAATGATATTGCCGGCCTCATTAAACTGCTTGCCTATTTCCACACTTCCGGTGTCAGCCCGTTGTTTTACTTTTTTTCGGGCCAGGACGACAAAGACAGCGAGAAAGTCATCGCACAATTGTACCAGGGAGGACTGGGATTGCCCGACCGCGACTATTATTCCTCGAAAGATGCACGTTCGGCTGAGATACGCACGGAATATGTGAAGCATGTCGGAAAAACTTTTGAACTGGCCGGAAATGTTAAAGAACAAGCCGGCAAAGAGGCGGAAATAGTAATGAATATAGAAACACGGCTGGCTGCAGCTTCTTTTACCCGCCTTGAGTTGCGCGACCCGGTTAAAAATTATAACAAAACCGACCTGGCTGGTTTAAAGAAAATGGCTCCGAAATTTGACTGGGAACAATATTTTTCGGCTATTGGACTCAAGGCTACCAATGAAATTAATGTTGGTCAGCCCAAATTCTTTGCAGAAATGGCAAAAATGGTTGCTGAAATTCCTGTCGAGCAGTGGAAAATATATTTTAAATGGCACCTGATCCATGAAGCATCGCCTTTCCTTTCTTCAGCTTTTGAAAAAGAACAATTTGAATTTTATAGTGTGGTTCTTTCGGGTGTAAAAGAAATGAAACCACGCTGGAAAAGGGTTTTAAACATGACCAGCGCTTCGTTGGGCGAAGCTGTCGGCCAGTTGTATGTTGAAAAATATTTCCCCGCTGAAGCCAAAGAACGCATGATCGTATTAGTCAATAACCTTAAAGATGCGCTGAAAGGCAGGATAGAAAAATTGACATGGATGGGCGAGGCCACCAAAAAGGAAGCTTTGGCGAAACTAACCAAAATGAACATAAAAGTTGGTTATCCCGATAAATGGAGAGATTATTCGACGCTTGACATCACGAAGGAGTCGTATTTTCAGAACATCATGGCTGCCTCGCGTTTTGAATATGCCCGCGATCTGAATAAGATAGGGAAACCGGTTGACCGCACCGAATGGGGCATGACGCCGCAAACAGTGAATGCCTACTACAGCCCCAATATGAACGAGATCGTATTTCCGGCAGCAATTTTGCAACCACCGTTCTTCTTTTTGAAAGGCGATGATGCGGTGAATTACGGCGCCATCGGTGTGGTTATCGGCCACGAGATGACTCATGGATTTGATGATCAGGGGCGGCAATACGACAAAGACGGCAACCTGCGCGACTGGTGGACAAAAGAGGATGCGGCGAATTTCGAAAAGCAGACACAGGTTCTTGTGGATCAGTTTAATGAATATAAGATGCTCGATTCGCTGCATGTGGACGGCAAACTGACCCTCGGTGAAAACATTGCCGATATGGGTGGAATTACCGTGGCTTACGCTGCTTTGCAAAAAGCCATGGAAGACAAAGACCTGAATGCCAAAATTGACGGGTTTACCTCCATCCAGAGGTTCTTCCTCTCTTATGCTCAGGTTTGGAGGGGCAACACCCGAGATAAAGAACTGATGCGCCGCCTGAAAGAAGATGTGCATTCACCCAAAGAAGCCAGGGTCAACGGGCAGGTGTACAACATTCCTGAATTTTATCTGGCATTCGATATAAAACCAACGGATAAACATTATAAACCGGAAAATTTGCGCCCGGTTATCTGGTAAAAAATTATTTTTTTATAAAAAAAAAGCAGCTTCGTAACAGGCTGCTTTTTTTGTATTTGATGGGCTTTATCTCGCTATACTTACCGGCATATCTATCCTGTGATTATTTCTGAACAAGCATATCCTGTTTCTTAAGTTTAATAATTTGTAGATCACCAGGTCACTGTCATAAAAAAGCAGATCGTCTATATAGATCGTCTTTTCTGCAATGTCGCTGCCTTTGAATACAAGATCATAAGAAGCCTCGTTGTCGGTATTTTCAAACGATAATTCCACCAGCGACCAGTCGCCGTTTATTTCGTGGCTGGTGATTGCGGTTGTCAAAGGCTGAAGCCATTCCACCTGTCCCCCCTTATTTTTCTGGAAAAAGAACATGCCATTCAGGCAGTCCTGACCAAAATTTTCACCGTGGTTATACATCCAGAAACGTGCGGTATAATTTTTATTTAGCGGTAACTTGCCCTTTTCAACAGAAAGTAAGGTGTGGTAATCTTTTTGCAATCCAAAGTGGCATCCCTTTCCTCCCGAAAAAGAAATGTCTGTCCCCGGATTTTCAAGATCATCGTACTTGAAAAACAAGGTGGTGTCCGACACGAGAAATCCGTCTTTCTTGAACAAACTGTTTTTTACCTCATCAAATTTTTCGAATTCTTCAACAGCTGTATTTTCAAAGAATGTTCCGGTATTTATTTCGTAAATACTGTAATCCTCGCGGCTGATAAGCAATGTGGCTTTTTTTAAGTAATCGCTTTCCGTGCTGTTCAGATAGCCGTTAAGGCATACAAGCAGGAATGGTTTGTCGTTGGGCAGGTCTTTCTGAATATCTTTATGGTAAAAGTTGCTGGCAAGGAGTTGCATTATTTTTTTGCTTTCGTGGACGGAGGTGCGTGTAAGATAGCTGCATACCATCGGTAACTTAAGGTGGTAGGAGAACAGGAAAGCCAGGTGATAGATTTTATCGTCGGCCACTTTTCCGTAATTATCAGAGCCTATGTAGAAAAAAGGAAAGGGCAGTATCGCCTGGTAATGAAAGGTGTTGATGGATTCAATATCCTTTCTTAAAGTTTCCGGAGTCTGCTTCAAATCAAAAAAATTCGGCGATTTTACGATCTCTTTTGACATAATCTTATGATAGTTCCAACCTTCACAAAAAAGCAAAAGCGGGATGATTACCATGAGAATGTAAGCAGGAATGTGCATTTTTTTCTTTGAAAGCCCCTGAAATGCACTGTTGGTGATGCAGACAAGCATGATGGTCGATACAAAGTAGAATACCCAGGCAAACCTCCCGAGTGCCCTGAATTGTTTTATGATGTCGAAATAATTGATCAGGTGTTGCCAGTTGAACCATCTGAAGGGCACAAACATCGAAAAAGCAAGGATGATAATGGATGCAATAAATAATAATCGTAGTGTCGGGTTTTCTACCCATGTTTTATTCAAGGTGATGCTTCTGGTTTTTACAGAACGGATAACAGAAGCCGCCAGAAACAGGACTAATACGATGATGGTTATCAGCCCGATATAGGACCAGCCTTCCCATGGCTGGAGCACACCGGGGAACAGAGAGCCCTTTATTTTATCCAGCGGGGAGTTTACCGGAAGGAAAACACTGCCCATTTCAGCATGATTTTCAAGTATCCCCCACGGGTTGGTCGTTCTGCCGGTATGGATATCGGTAATTTTTACAAAAAGATAATAGAGTCCCACAGGTATCATGGCCGAAGCCAGCAACCAAAGATGTTTTGCAAGGCGGATCTTTTTCTCTTTGAACAGTTGATTCAGCATGCTTATACAGATATAGGTAAACACCAGCGTTGCCGCTATCATCCCCAGGTAAGCATGAACCATGAAAAATATAAAGATGCTGAAAGCCATGAGGAAAGATATTAAAACTCGTTTTTTGCCTTTCTCAAACAGTAATAATAAATAAATGGTCAGCGGAATAAAAAAACTGTAAGACAGTCCGTAATGCCCTGTCAGCCTGAACAACTGCGGGCTCAGCGCCATGATACCCATTGCCCCGAGAACTGACAACAGCGGCGCTACTTTCAGCTCTCTGAACAAAACATAAAGAATAACAGCGGTCAGGCCCAGCGATAACATCATTATCAGGTTCAGGATACCGAGGCTGTATTGCGAAAGCCCCGGAAAAACCTGACAAAGCAATTTCAGCATAAAAGCGAGAATGGGATGGCAGTCGGTATAAGTGAAATTCTCTCCGTAAGGATAATTCATCCCTTCTAAGTTGGTGTAGCTGTTATTGTTTTGAATATAGTAGGCATAGGTGTAATAATTTTTCATCCCGTCGCCGCTGTTGCCGAATATAAAGGCATTGGGATTCATGATGATTTTGCCGTAAAATCCATAGAGGAAAGCAGTGATTAGTATCAATAACAAGATGAAATATACAACTGCTTTTTTATTATTTTTCATTTAATGGTTCATTTTTATCAAAGAATTTTCAAAGTTAATTTTATTTATTAAATCCTAAGGTTAAAGTGTTTTTTTTGAAATATCCGCTGGCCGGTAAAAACAAAAAGTCTTTTTCCTTTTTATCATGTACTTTTGCAGCACAAAAAATCCCCGATGTCCCGTTTACAGAATCTCCAGCTTGATGCCCTCGAAAAACGCACTTTCCGGATACATTTTGTCTATTCTGTCATAGAAGGAGTAATTCTTGGGGTGTTGGCTATCAATGAGTTTGTTTTTCTGAAAAGCCTCGGCGGCAGCGACGTCGGCGTTAGTGTCCTGTTTCAGTTCAGTGTTTTTGTTCTTACCTTTTCTGTACTGCTCAACGAATGGGCAAGGAGGATAAAAAAAGCAAAAAGATTTTTAATTGCACTTGGCATCCTGACAAGGTTCCCGATGCTGCTCCTGTTCTTTTTTCCCGGCGATGTGGCACATTTAGCAAACAATTATATTTATCACTATATCTTTCTTGGGATATTCCTTGTTTATTATTTTGCTAATCCTATCATCTATCCTGTGATAAACCAGTTCCTGAAGACAAATTATTTTCATAAAAATTTTAGTATTTTGTACAGTTGGTCAACCATGGCCAACAAAATTGTAATGTTGATGGTTACCTTTGTTTTCGGCTGGTTGCTCGACCTTAACCATGATATTTACCGTTATGTGTTTCCTGTTGTTTCGGTGCTGGGGATTTTTTCTGTATGGCTGTTGGCGCAACTTAGCAGTAATGATGTCATAGTGGAAAGGCCGGAAATGCCCCTGATGAGATCAATACAGCAAACGATCAGGAACATGAGGCAAAAAATGAGAACCAACAGGCCTTTCCGTGATTTTCAGGCGGGATTTATGTTTTACGGCTTTGCCTTTATGGGAACGGTTTCGGTAATAGCCATATTTTTTCAGAAAGAACTTGATCTGAATTATTCGAGCGTGGCATTTTATAAAAATTCTTATAACATTCTTGCGATCTTTTTGCTGCCTATGTTCGGAAAAATGATGGGAAGGATAGACCCGCGCAGGTTTGCGGCAATAGCTTTTTCTTCCTTGTTGTTTTACATCTTTTTTATTGGTTTAACCACCTATGCACCCTGGTTTATCTGGATACAAGGCATTAAAATTTATTATACGCTGTTGCTGGCTATGATTTTCAACGGGTTTTTTGCGGCAACCATGGCTTTATTATGGAGCATCGGTTCAGCCTATTTTTGTCCTGAAGGAGAGGTGTCGGAATACCAGGCGATACATCTTACCTTTACAGGTTTTCGTTCTTTTTTCGCCCCGATCATGGGCCTGGGCATCTACCTGCTCATCGGTTTTACAGCTACTTTCGCCACCGGGATCATCTTGTTGCTGATCGCCGTCATCATCTCGCTAAGATCGTATAAGCAATACCAAATCAATGGGCTGACGAAGAATAAAGAAAATTCATCTGACGAGCCGATTGTATATTAATCAGATTTTTTTAGCCGTGTTATGAAAGATTGAATTTTTCCGGATGTCTTGCCACCCTGCCTTTGTAAAAATTTTCAATTATTTTAAAATCTTCTTCATAATTGCCGCTGGGATAAATGACCACATCGGAAACACAGCAGACTTTCTCCTTGTAATCAACATAGCAAAGTACAATGGGTATTTTGGCGGCTGTAGCAATGAAATAATAGCCTTTTTTCCAGTTGGAAGTGTATTTGCGCGTGCCCTCGGGCGTAATGATAAGGCAAAGGTCTTTTGAACTTTTAAAAATGTCAACCACATGCTTTGTTACGTTGCTTCCATGTGCACGGTCAACAGGAATTCCACCGGACCACTTTAATAAATGCCGGAGCGGGAAGTGGAAATATTCTTTCTTGATCATGAATTTTACATTGAGCTTACGAGAAATGGCTGAAAACAGCCCTATGGGAAAATCCCAGAAACTCGTGTGGGGAGCAACAAGGAATATGCAGTTGCCAATGTTTTCAGGCATCAGGAAAACCGGTTTCCATCCGAAAAGCCTTAAAATAAAGCGAAAAAAATTACTCATGAATTAAAAAATATTAAATTCTGATGTTTAACAAAAACCTGTTTTTCTGTTTGTATCAAAATTCTTGGAGTACAAAACTAACACAAAAAACAAAAATTTAGTACTTTTGCACCGATGAAAAATATCAGGAACTTTTGTATTATTGCTCATATCGACCATGGTAAAAGCACTTTGGCTGATCGTATGCTTGAAATTACCGGAACTGTATCAAAGCGTGATTTTCAGAATCAGGTGCTGGATAATATGGATCTGGAGCGGGAGAGAGGCATTACCATAAAAAGCCATGCCATCCAGATGGAGTATGATTTCGAAGGGCAGCATTATTTTATGAACCTGATCGATACTCCTGGCCATGTGGATTTTTCTTACGAAGTTTCACGCTCCATTGCTGCCTGCGAAGGCGCTTTGCTCGTGGTGGATGCCACACAGGGCATACAGGCCCAGACCATTTCAAATTTATACCAGGCGCTGGATCACGGGCTGGAGGTAATTCCGGTGTTAAATAAAATGGACATGGACAGCGCCATGCCCGAAGATGTAAAAGATCAGATTGTAGATCTTATCGGGTGCCGTCGCGAAGAGATCATTGAAGCCAGCGCCCGGACAGGCATGGGTATCACCGAAATCCTGGAAGCCATCGTCAAACGAATACCCTGTCCGACAGGAGATGCAGAAAAACCCTTACAGGCGCTGATCTTTGATTCCGTATTTAATTCATACCGCGGGATAATTGCTTACTTCAGAATATTTAACGGGGAACTGAGACGTAACGATTTTGTGAAGTTTTTTGCCACCGATCATGAATATCACGCGGATGAAATTGGTATCCTGAAACTGGATTTTCAACCTCGCGAAGTGATGCGTGCCGGCGAGGTCGGATACATCATTTCCGGAATAAAAACCGCCAGGGAAGTCAAAGTCGGGGATACGATCACCCACGTTGAAAACCCATGCCAATCAGCCATTTCTGGATTTCAGGATGTAAAACCTATGGTTTTTGCCGGTATTTACCCGGTGGATGCCGACGACTATGAAGAATTGCGCAGTTCTCTTGAAAAATTGCAGTTGAACGACGCTTCACTGCATTTTGAGCCTGAGTCATCCGCTGCTTTGGGTTTTGGCTTCCGTTGCGGCTTTCTGGGCTTGTTGCACATGGAAATTGTCCAGGAACGCCTTTACCGAGAGTTTGATATGGATGTTATCGCCACGGTTCCTAACGTATCGTACAAGGTATTTACTACGAAAGGCGAAGAAGTGGACGTTCATAACCCTTCAGGATTGCCCCCGATCACGAGTATTGAACACATCGAAGAACCATACATACTTGCTCAGGTAATTTCAAAATCGGATTACGTTGGTCAGATAATGACCTTGTGTATTGAGAAACGCGGAACAATAAAAAACCAGGTCTACCTGACGAGCGACAGGGTAGAGCTTACTTTTGAAATGCCTCTGAGCGACATTGTTTTTGACTTTTACGACAAGCTGAAAAGTATTTCACGCGGTTATGCCTCTTTTGATTATCATATTGTCGGAAACAAACCGGCAAATCTTGTGCGGCTGGATATTTTGCTCAACGGCGAAATGGTGGATGCCTTGTCAACATTAATTCACCGCGATTATGCCTATGATTTCGGACGGAGAATTTGTGAAAAACTCCAGGAACTGATCCCGAGGCAACAATACGAAGTGGCCATTCAGGCCGCCATCGGCGCAAAGATCATTGCCCGCGAAACCATCAGGCCGGTAAGAAAAGATGTTACGGCAAAATGTTATGGCGGCGACATCACCCGTAAACGCAAGCTGCTCGAAAAGCAGAAAAAAGGCAAAAAACGCATGAGGCAGATTGGAAATATTGAAGTACCGCAGTCGGCATTTCTCGCTGTTTTGAAATTATAAGGATATTTTTTTATGTCGTTCAGAATTAATAAATTTGCACCATCAAAAGAAAGAAAACAATTAATATTTTAATATATGTCAGGACATAATAAGTGGTCGACCATCAAACGTAAAAAAGGAGCCCTCGACTCAAAAAGGTCGAAAATATTTTCGAGGATCATCAAGGAAATTAATATTGCTGTTAAAGAGGGCGGCCCCGATCCCGACGGCAATCCGAAACTCCGTCTGGCCATAGCCAACGCCAAAGGCGCCAACATGCCTAAAGAAAATGTTCAGAGGGCTATCAATAAAGCATCTGACAAAGACGCTTCCACCTATTCAGAAGTTACCTACGAAGGGTATGCTGCCAACGGAATCGCCGTCTTTATAGAATGTGCCACCGATAACGTGCAGCGTACCGTTTCTAACATACGTTCGTATTTCAACAAACATGGCGGAAACCTTGGCACCAATGGATCGTTGAGTTTTATTTTTGACCGCAAGGGTATTTTCCGCCTTCCCAAAGGAAATATCAATACCGACGAGTTTGAAATGGAAGTGATCGACGCTGGTGCTGAAGATATTGATTACGAAGAGGATACAATAGTAATTACCACTTCTTTTGAAAGCTTCGGATCGATGCAGAAGAAACTTGAAGAAATGAAGATCGATGTGGAAAGCGCCGAACTGCAACGCATACCCAAAACTACGACAGCCCTTGATAAGGAATCATCCGAAAAAGTGCTCCGCCTTGTTGAAGTTTTTGAAGACGACGATGATGTTCAGAATGTGTTTCATAATCTTGAACTTACGGATGAACTGATGGAAGAGCTATAATCTGATGACTTCGGTATAATTTTTGAAAAACCTCCGTACCTTTCGGAGGTTTTTTATTTAAAAAAAATGGTTATGAAAAAAATATTTTTTGCGGTTTTTGTTTCTTTTGCAGGATTGGCAAGCCTTTTAGGACAGGAAATAAACCAAAGAGTCTTCGATGAAAAAAGCCAGGCAGAAATATTGGTCGGCACATGTACCAGAGACGGGTTACTCGGCTGTGCTTTTGCCGAAGACTATAACATCGAATACCCCATGTACAAGCCCAACGATACGGTTCTGGCTCAATTAAAAAACTTGACGGGCGAACTGAATTGTGTAATTGTTTTGGGAACCTGGTGCGGCGACAGCAAAGAGCAGGTGCCCCGGTTTTTTAAAATCCTCGACCAGTCCGGGACGAAATTTGACAAACTCGAAATTTACTGTGTCGACAGGCAAAAAGAAGCTCCCGGCATGGATATAAAAACCCGCTTTCAAATTGAAAAAGTCCCTACCTTTATTTTTTTTCGTAATGATGCCGAAATAGGCAGGATCATTGAAACACCTAAGGTGAGCCTTGAAAATGATATGCTGGAGATTTTTTCTGTGAAATAGTATCAGAAACACCCCGGTTGTGCGAAGTTTGCAACTTCGCACATTACTTTATTTTCTTCAAAATTTCTTTTTGCTGTTCTTCATAACCTGTCTTGCCTAAAAGTGCGAACATGTTGTTTTTGTATGCTTCCACGCCGGGCTGGTCAAAAGGATTCACCTCAAGCATATAGCCGCTGATGCCGCATGCAAACTCGAAGAAATAGATCAGTTCACCCAGGGTAAATTCATTCAGCTCGGTCAGGCGGATGCTGATTACCGGCACGCCGCCATCATGATGGGCGATGGCCGTTCCGGCGGCAGCCATATTGTTGACTTCGCTGATGCGCTTTCCGGCCAGGTAATTCAGCCCGTCGGCATCATCCTGTTCCAAAGGAACTGTAAGGATTTTGCCGGGTTTTTCAACCAGGAGCATCGTCTCGAACAGTATACGCAGCCCGTCCTGTATGTATTGGCCCATGGAGTGCAGGTCGGTGCTGAAACTGGCTCCCGCCGGAAAAATCCCTTTATGGTCTTTACCTTCGCTTTCGCCGAAAAGTTGTTTCCACCATTCCGTGATATAAAACAGGTTGGGCTGAAAATTTACCAGCATCTCAACCGGTTTTCCGCTCCTGTATAACGCATTGCGGGCTGCCACATAAAGGCAGGCAGGGTTTTTAGCGATAGAGGAAGTCTTAAATAATTCCTGCTGCATGGCCGCAGCTCCTTCCACAAGTTTTGTGATTTCAAACCCTGCTACGGCAACAGGCAGCAACCCTACGGGTGTCAGCACTGAAAATCTTCCGCCCACATCATCGGGAATGATAAATGTAGAGTATCCTTCTTTTTCGGCCAGTTTTTTCAGGGCGCCCCTACTTTTGTCGGTGATAGCAATAATCCGCTTTGAGGCATTTTCTTTTCCGTATTTGTTTTCAAGATGTTTCTTTAAAAAGCGAAAGGCTAGGGCCGGTTCGGTGGTGGTTCCGGATTTGGAAATGACGATGATGCTGTAATCTTTGTTGTTCAAAAATTGGAGCAGGTTCACCAGGTATTCTTCACTGATATGATGGCCGGCATATATAATTTCCGGATTACCTGTTTGATATTGCTGAAACTGATTGTTGAGGGATTCTATGATGGCTCTTGACCCTAAATAAGAGCCTCCGATACCGATAACCACCACAACTTCTGAAGTTGCACGGAGTTTTTCGGCTTCTTCCGTGATGTCTTTTAACAAGCCCGAACGAAGGGTTTCTTCTGCAAGGGTCAGCCATCCAAGAAAATCGCTGCCTCTGCCTTTCTTTTCAGTCAATTCGCGGTAGTGAATATCAATCTCTTGCTGAAGAGATTCAAGGATGTTTTCGTCAACAAAATTGAGTATCCTGTCAACATTTATTTCCAGGTTTGCCATAATTTTTATAATTTTGGTGTGAAATTAAATAATAAAAATAAAAAAGAGCGGGGTGAACCGCTCTTTTTTAGAAATCAATAACCAATTACGAAAAACCAAAATCTCTTATAGTACCAAAAAAAATGAATGAAAAACCACAATTTTTTAACGATGTAAAATTAATACAGAACAGCTTTTCCGGCTGTTAACATAGGTTAATAATAGTTAATAATTGTTAAATGAATAATTTTTCAGATCCCGAAAAATGAATAAAAGAGCCATATATCTGGTGATTATCTTGATGGCCATTACTGTTATCGTGTTGTTTGGCATACAGTTCTACTGGATGAAAAACGCCATTGCCCTGCGTGAAGCCAATTTTTCGCGAAGCGTCAAAGATGCCATGTCGAACGTGATATACAAACTTGAAAAAATGGAGGTGGCAAACAAGATCCGGTCAAAGATGTACCGAAATAAGCAGGGCCAGCAGCTCCTGCATACCATCGATTCCATCAACCGGATCTATGAAAAAGAAATTGATGCGGGCAGGTCCGATACAGGCCAGAAAGATTCCGCCGCATTATCAAAAAACATTTTTAATGTTACCAGCGAAAAAATTAATGTTACGGTGCTGCAGGAACATACGGGAGAGATCATCAAAACGTATGATACAACCATCGTTTCTATTCAAAAACGTCTTGATTCTCCCAATCCCGATGCTTCTGTGCTGTCCGATATGCCTGCGCTTTCTTTCGGCATCGACAGCCTGTTGTCAAAAGATCTGGAGAATGTGAAATCCAACATTAATAATTACCTTGATAAAACCGCATTGGTCAATGATGTTTTTAACGACCTGTTCAATTTTAAACATTATGATGCTATTGAAAACCGGTTGAATTTTATCATGCTCGACTCTTTGATCATCAGGGAACTAAGAAATAGCGGCATTTACACAGAATATGAGTTTGGGGTGTACAGCCCGGTGCGAAATGTAATGATCATTGAAAAAACCGGTCATTATCATAAGAAGTTGCTTGAGGAAGGATATGCTTTTAACATTTTTCCACGCGACCTGTTTATGACTCCGGAATATATCATGATCTATTTTCCCAATAAGAACCTGTACCTATACATGCAAAACTGGCCGCTGATCCTTATTTCCTTTGTGCTGATCCTGATCATTGCTTTTTCGTTTGTCTATACCATAACAACTATTTTCCGGCAGAAAAAACTCTCGGAAATGAAGAATGATTTTATCAATAACATGACTCACGAATTTAAAACCCCCATTTCAACCATTTCGCTGACCTGTGAGGCATTGAGCGATAAAGATGTTCCGAAAACTGAAACAGGTTTTGATAATTACATTAATATTATAAGCGAGGAAAACAAACGTCTGGGGTCTATGGCTGAGAAGATATTACAAACCGCCGTGATCGACAAAGGCCAGCTGAATTTGCACAAAGAACTTATTGACATCCACACTATTATTGAAGATGTTATTCATAGTATTCAAATACACGTTGACGTAAAGAACGGAAGTATTTCAAAAAGTTTCAAGGCAAGGAATCATTATATTACTGCCGATAAAACCCATATTACCAATGTTATTTATAATTTGTTTGATAATGCGATCAAATATACTCCTGATAAACCCTGCATTTTGATCTCTACACAGAATATGCTGAAAGGCATCAGTATCGTTATTTCCGATAACGGTATCGGTATTTCAAAAGCGAACCAGAAAAAAATCTTTGAAAAATTATACAGGGTGCCTACCGGGAATGTGCATAATGTAAAAGGTTTTGGCCTGGGACTGCATTATGTGAAAACAATAATCGAAACACATGGCGGTAATGTGGATGTAGAAAGCGAACTGAAAAAAGGTACCAGGATAAAAATTTATCTGCCGTTTTAATATAGAAAAATAAAGTATTATGACAATGAAAAATATTCATGTGCTTTTAGCTGAGGATGATAAGAATTTCGGCGAAATGCTGAGGACTTATCTCGAAGCCAAGGGATATATCACCAAACTTTGCATCAATGGCGACGAAGCTCTGAATGAGTTTTTCGCGGGTTCCTACAATTTTTGCATTTTCGATGTGATGATGCCCGTCAAGGATGGTTTTACGCTGGCCAAAGAAGTACGCAAAAAAGATAAAAAAGTCCCGATTCTCTTTCTGACGGCACGTTCGTTGTCTGAAGATATTCTGAAAGGCTTTCAGATAGGTGCGGATGATTATATTACCAAACCTTTCAATATGGAGGTGCTGCTTATGCGTATGAATGCTATACTGCGAAGGGCAGCAGGAAATGTGAAACACGGAAATACTGGAAACACGTTTCGTATAGGCAATTACGTTTTTGACCACAACCGGCAGGTGCTGACAATTAACGAGAAAGAGCTCAAACTAACCTCAAAGGAATCGGAATTGCTTAAGCTCTTATGTGAAAACTCCAACGACCTTTTGGACAGAAGTGTTGCTTTGAAGGAGATATGGCGCGACGATAGTTATTTCAATGCCCGCAGCATGGATGTTTATATCACAAAACTCAGAAAATATCTCAAAGAAGATGAAGGCATTGAACTTATCAATGTTCACGGTACTGGTTTTAAACTCGTGGGCAATATCGAAAGTATCTGAAATTCATAATATTTTTTAAGTTCCCGCAAAATGATTAATTTTGCACCCCTAAAACATTAAAATGGAAACAATGACAAATACACAAATCCCATACAAAGTTGCTGATTTGAAGCTTGCTGAATGGGGAAGAAAAGAAATAGAAATAGCCGAAAAAGAAATGCCCGGACTGATGGCATTACGCGAAAAATACGGACAGGCAAAACCCTTGAAAGGTGTCAGGATATCCGGTTCTCTGCACATGACCATTCAAACAGCCGTGCTGATAGAAACTCTTGTTGAACTTGGGGCCGACGTCCGTTGGGCAAGTTGTAACATTTTTTCCACCCAGGACCACGCGGCTGCTGCTATCGCTGAAGCAGGTGTACCGGTTTTTGCATGGAAGGGTGAGTCCCTCGAAGAATATTGGTGGTGCACACTTCAGGCATTGTCTTTTCCTGAAGGGAAAGGCCCTCAGATGATCGTTGATGATGGCGGCGATGCCACATTGTTGATTCATAAAGGTTTTGCAGCCGAAAACGACGCAAAAGTTTTAGATAAAAAGGCCGGAAGCCATGAAGAACAGGTTATTCTGAACCTGCTGAAAAAAGTATTGGTGGAAGAACCACAAAAATGGCATCAGATTGTTAAGGAATGGAAAGGTGTTTCGGAAGAGACCACCACGGGTGTACACCGTTTATACCAGATGATGGAAAAAGGAGAACTGCTGGTTCCCGCCATCAATGTGAATGATTCTGTCACCAAATCAAAATTCGATAATCTTTATGGTTGCCGCGAATCGCTGGCCGATGGCATCAAACGCGCCACCGACGTGATGATCGCCGGAAAAGTGGTGGTGGTGCTTGGGTATGGCGATGTGGGCAAGGGCTGTGCCAAATCAATGAGATCATACGGTGCAAGGGTTATTGTCACCGAAATTGATCCGATATGTGCGCTGCAGGCCGCTATGGAAGGTTTTGAAGTGGCACGCATAGAGGATGCGCTGAACGAAGGCAACATTTATGTTACTACCACCGGAAACCTCGATGTGATCACCGTAGAACACATGGCAAAAATGAACGATCAGGCTATCGTGTGTAACATCGGGCATTTTGATAACGAGATACAGGTTGACAAACTTGAAAAATTCCCCGGGATTAAGAAAATCACGGTAAAACCCCAGGTGGACAAATATATTTTCCCTGACGGGAAAGCCATATTCTTACTGGCCGAAGGCCGCCTCGTGAACCTTGGCTGTGCTACCGGACATCCTTCTTTTGTGATGAGCAATTCGTTTACCAACCAGACACTTGCCCAATTAGACCTTTGGAAGAACAAGGATGTTTACAAAATTGGTGTTTACCGCCTGCCGAAATATCTGGATGAAGAAGTTGCAAGGCTGCATCTGGAGAAGATAGGGGTGAAGCTGACGAAACTATCGCAGACGCAGGCCGATTATATCGGTGTTCCCGTTGAAGGGCCTTATAAGGCTGATCATTACAGGTACTAAATTCTGCATCAAACTATCAATTTCCTGTTGATCAGGTTTTGATGATCATAATGTTATCATGTCGAAAAAGCCATATCAGTTTATAAAAAACTCACTGCTTGTAGCTTTTATCTCACTGGCTTTTTCGTGTGCAAACATTGTCGCTCCCACCGGAGGCCCTAAAGATATGACTCCTCCGGTAGTAAAAAAATGCGAACCGCTTAATTACTCGGCCAATTTTACCGGAAAAAAGATCCGCATTACTTTTGATGAATATGTCGTCCTCGAGGATCAGGTAAACCAGATCGTAGTTTCGCCACCCACCGATAAAGAAGCAAAATTTAATATCAGCGGCAAATCCATTGTGATAGACCTGCCTGAAAAATTAAGCGATTCTGTCACCTATTCCATTTATTTTGGTGAATCGGTAAAAGATCTTAATGAAGGCAATCCGCTCAGTGGCTATGAATTCGTTTTTTCAAAAAGTAATATTGTGGATTCTTTAAGCATACAGGGATACGTATATGATGCCCTGACCCGGGAAGCTCAAAAAAGTATTCTTGTCATGCTCTATACTTCCGATGATGATTCTGTTCCGATAAAGAGCAGGCCACTCTATATGACCAAAACCAATGCAGCAGGTAAATTTTTATTGAAAAATATCCGGAAAGAAAAGTACAAAATATTTGCACTTCTGGATATGAATGCAGACATGATGTTCAACCAGCCGACGGAATCTATTGCTTTTGCTGACAGCTTGATCACCCCGCAATATGTTTCAACACTGCCGGATACAGCTTCAAAAAATGAAGATTCCACCTCTGTAAATCAGGATTCACTTTTACAAAAAGAAGTTATCCGCAGTACAATATTATATTTATATACCCAGCAGGATACAAACCAGCAACTTTTAAAAGCCAGGGCCGATACTTACCGGCAGTTTAAACTTATTTTTAAAAATCCTGTCAGGGATTTGAATATCACCGTTACAAATAAACAACTGCCCGAAAACTGGAAAATTGATGAATATTCATCAGGCAGGGATACCCTCACCTGCTGGCTGAGCGACCCCGATCAGGATACTTTAAAACTAATTATTACTGATAAAGGAATCATTGTAGATACTGCCGAAATTGCGCTAAAGCAAAAATCCGATGTGCAAAAACCTGGTAAAAGGCCATCCGGCAAAGGTTTTACCGATACTGATGAGTGGAAAAAACTCGGCATTTCATCAAATGCATCCGGATCAACTCTCTTACCTTATTATTTGCCTGTCCGCCTAAAATTGTCGAATCCCATAGTAAAAACGGATTTTTCAAAAATTGTACTTGAAGAAAAAATCGATAGTGTTTTCAAGGGAATAAAGCCGGATGCTATTTTGCCTGATGCTAATGTGAAAAGAATTTTCAATATAAGCTATAATTGGGAAACTGAAAAAAAATACAGGCTTTTGGTTTTACCCGGAGCGTTTACTGATATTTACGGGCTTGTCAATGATAGTCTTTTAGTCAATTTTTCAGCCGATAGTCCTGAAAATTACGGACGATTGTTATTTACACTGAAACAAAATGAGGGCAGTAAATCATATCTTGTTCAGCTTTTAAAAGAAGATAAGTCTATAGTTGAACAGAGGCCGGCTAAACTTAACCAGCAGATTTTGTTCGAAAACCTGAGCCCTGCCGATTACCGTATCCGCATCGTTCAGGATGAAAACAATAACGGGAAATGGGATGGCGGTGATTATTTTCAGAAACGCCAGCCGGAATCAGTATTTTATTTCCCTCAGATTATTAACATCAGGGCGAACTGGGATACGGAATATGAGTTTGTATTGTAATTAAGAAAGTTTGTTTTACTAACTTTTAATTTTGCCGTAAAAATAAATATTAACTTTAATTAACATTATTTCAAAATCAATTTTAAATTTGCAAAAAATTTGAACTATGAATATTTCACATATTGAGCACATCGGAATTGCGGTTAAAAACCTCGAAGAAAGTATAAAATACTATGAGGATGTACTGGGGTTCAAATGTTATGCAGTGGAAGAGGTCACTGAGCAGAAAGTAAAAACAGCCTTTTTTATGGTTGGCCAGACGAAAATTGAATTGCTTGAATCAACAGATCCGGAGGGACCTATTGGCAGATTTATCGAGAAAAAAGGTGAAGGTATTCATCATCTGGCTTTTGCCACCCAAGATATTGAAGCTTCGTTGAGTGAAATGGAATCAAAAGGTGTTCAACTGATCGATAAAACGCCCCGCAAAGGTGCTGAAGGTCTGCATATTGCCTTTTTACACCCTAAATCAACATTGGGGGTACTGACCGAATTATGTGAAGACAAAAACAAAAAGTAATCCGCAAGGATATTTGCACTGATAAAAAAGAGTATCATAAATTCCTGAATTAAAATAAAATAAAAAAATTTTAATATGGCTTTACAAGACAAAATAAAAGGACTGCTCGACAAGCGGGAACTGGCAAAACTCGGCGGAGGCCAAAAACGCATTGATTCACAGCACAAAAAAGGAAAACTCACGGCGAGGGAAAGAATAGACATGCTGCTGGATGAAGGCAGTTTTGAGGAGTTTGATATGTTTGTTACCCATCGTTGTACAAATTTTGGGTTGGAAAAAGAAACGTACATGTCGGATGGGGTTGTTACAGGATATGGAACCATTGACGGACGCCTGGTGTATATTTTTGCTCAGGATTTTACCGTTTTCGGCGGTTCACTTTCAGAGACTTTTGCACAGAAAATTTGCAAAGTAATGGATATGGCCATGAAAGTAGGCGCCCCGGTCATCGGCATCAACGACAGTGGCGGCGCCCGTATTCAGGAAGGCGTTACCAGCCTTGCCGGATATGCTGAAATTTTTCAGCGCAATATTATGGCGTCGGGCGTAATACCTCAGATTTCAGCCATTTTCGGGCCTTGTGCCGGTGGAGCTGTGTACTCTCCTGCATTGACCGATTTTATCATGATGACCAAGAAAAACAGTTATATGTTTGTTACCGGTCCCAAGGTGGTAAAAACCGTTACCGGAGAAATAATCACGGATGAAGAACTCGGCGGTGCCATGATTCACGGAACAAAATCCGGTGTCAATCATTTTGTGGCAGAAGATGAGCAGGAAGGGTTTATGCTGATAAGAAAACTGTTGAGCTATCTTCCGCAGAACAACCTCGAAGATCCACCATTAGCGCCCTGCAATGATCCTATTGACCGCCTGGAAGATTTTCTCAACGAGATTGTTCCCGATAATCCTAATAAACCATATGACGTAAAAGATGTTATTCACGCCATCGTTGATGAAGGTGAGTTCTTTGAGGTCATGAGGCATTTTGCCCCAAACATTGTTATCGGTTATGCAAGGTTTAACGGTATGTCGGTAGGTATTGTAGCGAATCAGCCCAACTACCTTGCCGGAGTGCTTGACATCAATGCCTCGCGCAAAGCCGCACGTTTTGTACGCTTCTGCGATGCCTTTAATATTCCTTTGGTTACCCTGGTTGATGTACCGGGATTTTTACCGGGTACCACCCAGGAATACGGCGGGATTATCATTCATGGCGCAAAACTCTTATATGCTTATGGAGAAGCTACGGTGCCAAAGGTTACTGTAACGCTGCGTAAATCCTATGGCGGCGCCCATGATGTGATGAGTTCCAAACAACTGCGGGGGGATATCAACTACGCATGGCCTTCGGCAGAAATTGCTGTTATGGGACCCAAGGGCGCCATTGAAGTTTTATATCAAAAAGACCTGAAGGAAATAACTGATGAAGCAGAAAAAGAAAAATTCATCGCCCAAAAGGAAAATGATTACAAGGATAAATTTGCCAATCCCTACCAGGCGGCAAAATACGGATATATTGACGATGTGATCGAGCCGAGAAATACCAGGTTCCGGGTGATTCGCGCTCTGCAGTCGCTGGCAACAAAAAAGGATTCCAACCCTCCGAAAAAACATTCCAACTTACCACTTTAATCATTCAGTTATGGCAGTTTTTAAAAAGAAAAAAACAGAAAAACCTTTGGTTGAAGAAGTGGTTCAGGAAACCAACTTTGATGAAGTCGCGGCCGTAATCGCTATGGCAATAGATATGCATGTCAGGGATATTCACGATTATGAAAAAACCGTATTGACCATTCAGAAAGTCATGCGGCCCTATTCACCCTGGAGCTCAAAAATTTATGGATTGCGGCAGACCCCGTTGCATATTCCCCGCCAAAGATTTAAATAAAAGTCATTAATCTAAAATAACCGAGATATGAGCAAATATAAATTTCAAATAAATAAAAATCAGTACGAAGTCGAAATATCCAATATTGATGATAATATTGCAGATGTTTTAGTTAACGGCACTTCATACAAGGTTGAATTTGAAAAGTCGTTACAGACGACAAAAACGCCAAAACTGGTGCGGACATTAGCTGTACCTTCGACCGATGCATCGCCTCAGACGGCCAAAACCTCATCGCCTTCTACTCCTAAAGGAAGTGGCGTAGTCAAATCCCCTCTGCCGGGTACCATTTTAAACATATTTGTTAAAGTGGGCGATTCCGTGTCGATCGGGCAAAAAATAATTACTCTTGAAGCAATGAAAATGGAAAACAATATCAATTCTGACAAAGAGGGGAAAGTTACCAATATCAATGTTAAAAAGGGTGATGCTGTGATGGAAGGTGATGTTTTAGTGGAAATAAATTAATTGGGTATATTGTTATGAATCCTGTTACAATTTATTGGATCGTTTTTATTGTTTTATTCATAGTCGTTTTTTTAATAGATTTATATGTTACCGATCACCGGAAAGGCCAGTTGACGGTAAAAACTTCGTTGAAATGGACCGCACTATGGATCAGCATTGCCTTGCTTTTCGGAGTTTCTCTATATTTTTTCTTTCCGCAAAATCCCGATAGTGCAGTAAAAACTGGGCCTGTGATGATGACGAAATTCATTTCAGGGTATCTAACGGAATATTCTCTTTCGGTGGATAACCTTTTTGTTTTTATCATGATCTTTTCTATGATGGCGGTAAGTGCAAAAAATCAACCCCGTTTGTTGAAACTGGGGATTTTAATTTCCATCGTATTGCGCATATTGTTTATTTTAGTGGGAATGGAACTTGTGGAACAATTCCATTGGATCATATATATATTTGGGGCTATTCTTATTTGGACCGCCTATAAAATGGCTTTTACCAAAGAAGATGACCAGGTTGATCCTACAAAAAATATTCTTTACAAAGGTGCTTCCAAGCTTTTTCCGCTGGATCCGGACAAAGATCCTCATAAATTTATACATAAAATAGACGGTAAATGGCACATAACATCCATATTGCTGGTACTTCTTGTACTCGGGTCAACAGATGTTTTGTTTGCTGTTGATTCTATACCAGCTATTATTGGTGTTATCAAGGAAGGCGCGACCAATATTTTGACACCTGAAGAAGAAAATTTTATTGCCATAACATCAAATGTTTTTGCCGTGATGGGACTGATTTCTTTGTTTTTCGCCCTCAAGGGAATTATTGGCCTGTTTCGTTTTTTAAAACACGGGGTCAGTTTTATACTTTTCTTTATTGGTGCCAAAATGTTAGTGTCGGCTATACCTGAAGTAGGAAAATTTTTCTCCATGCACTCATGGGTTTCTTTAGTGGTGATTGTCTCTACCTTAACTCTGTCAATTCTTCTTTCTATGGTTATCTCTGAAAAAAAAGAAATCAAAGAACTACAAGAAGAAGTTGAAACTTTGAAAGATGATATATTAGATTAAAAAACAATATTTATACAATACTAAAACAATAGTCTTATGGATTTAGAAAGTTTATTACCAGTTATTTATAGTATTACATGGCAAAACCTGGTAATGATCGCTGTGGGGTTAACACTCATTTATCTTGCCATCGCTAAGGAATACGAACCAAATTTATTACTGCCCATGGGTTTCGGCGCAGTGTTAGTGAACATCCCTTTAACTTCAGCACTTACTCAAATTGATCCGGTAACCGGAAAAGCGCTGGAAGGAGCTTTATCGGTTTTTTATGAAGCCGGTATTGCCAATGAAGTTTTCCCATTGCTTATTTTCATAGCTATCGGGGCGATGATTGATTTTTCGCCTTTGTTTAAAAACCCTTTGTTGTTATTATTCGGTGCAGCCGCCCAGTTTGGAATTTTCCTGACTATGATGGGTGCGACATTGCTCGGATTCGACTTAAAAGAAGCCGCTTCTATAGGTATTATCGGTGCTGCCGATGGCCCTACTTCCATTTTTGTCTCTTCGAGGTTTGCTCCGGGTTTGTTAGGTCCTATTTCTGTGGCTGCCTATTCGTATATGGCCCTGGTGCCTATTATTCAGCCTCCGGTAATCCGCTTGCTGACAACCAAAAAAGAACGTTGTATTCACATGGAAGCACATGCTAAAAACGTATCAAAAACTTCGCTCATACTTTTTCCAATAATTGTAACCATATTTGCCGGTATCATAGCACCTTCGTCGCTTGCACTCATTGGATTTCTGATGTTTGGCAACCTGATAAGAGAGTGTGGTGTGCTGAATAAGTTATCCTTGGCTGCACAGAATGAATTATCAAGTATTGTTACTATTCTGCTGGGGATCAGCATCGCCAGCACTATGACTGCCGACCGGTTTGTAAGGCTGGACACCCTGATGATCATCGGCCTGGGACTGGTTGCTTTTATCTTCGACACGTTTGGAGGAGTTATGTTTGCCAAGGGTATGAATATATTTCTGCCTGCAAAGAAAAAAATCAATCCTATGGTTGGCGCCTGCGGTATTTCCGCTTTCCCGATGTCGGCCCGTGTAATACATGGTATGGGGCAAAAAGAAGACCCTACCAATTATTTACTCATGCACGCCGTGAGTGCTAACGTTGGCGGGCAAATCGGTTCTGTTGTTGCCGGAGGGCTTATTCTGTCATTGATTCCATTATTTTGTTAAACAAGGAGGCGAATATGAATAATTTTGAAGCAGCATTAGAAGTTACAGGTCTGGGGATGCTCGGCATTTTTTTATTTATGATAATTTTCTTCTTTGCCATCAAAGCAATAGACAAATTATTTCCTTATAAACAAAAATCTGAGTAGCACCTGTCGTTTGGAGCCTTAGCACCTGAATCTGTTCCGGCCTTTATGGTTTGTGCTTATCAATACATGAAACTACTGCCCCCTACAAATTCACGTACTATCGAGGTGGGGGGTATTCCTCTGGATTCCATAGATTTAAAGTAACTGAAAAATTTTAACAACCTTTTGGCTTCCGAATATTCAACCTGGTTGGGTTGCACCTCCAGCAGTATGTGTTCGGCATACTGTTTAATGACCGCAAGTTCATATATTAATGCCGAATTAAACATAACGTCCGCCTCTTCCTGATAGGGAAATATATGTTTTTCTTCGCCCTTTACCACACTCTGCCATCTCGAAATCGTCTCCTGTGCGGAATAATTCCTGTAACGGAAATCACGGACTATTCGCCGTATCAGCCGGTTATCTGTGGTGCTTATCCGGTTATGATCATCAATATTTAAAGTGGTCAGGGCCGACACGTAAATCCTGAATTTTGCTTTCGGATCAATGGCTGCTGTTAATCTGGGATTCAAACCATGGATTCCCTCAATAATCAGGACGTTTTCCGGTTTCATCTGCATAGTATCTCCGTTAAAATGACGGGTGCCGGTATCAAAGGAGAATTTTGGCAAGCTGATCTTCCTGCCTTGTAGAAGGTCAGTCAGGTTTTTATTGAATAATTCAAGGTCTATCGCTTTGAAATCTTCAAAATCATGCTGGCCATGCTCATCCATAGGTGTCTGATCTCGGTTGACAAAATAATTGTCCAGCGATAAATTCAGCGGTTTGATGCCATTGACCAAAAGTTGTATGGCCAGTCTTTTGCCAAAAGTGGTTTTTCCGCTCGAGGAAGGTCCGCTGATCAGAATAATTTTTAATTCACTTTTGCGGGTATTGATCATGTCAGCGATCTGGCTGATCTTTTTTTCATGAAGCGCTTCGGACACTTTTATTAATAATTCTGATTTGTTCGACGAAATGAAATTATTAAGATCTCCGATGGTCATAACTTCCAGAATCCGGTTCCAATGCGAGAACTCCTTCAGTATTTCAAACATCTTATTCTGCAAGATCAGTTCACCCAATTCATTAGGGTTTTCTTTTTTTGGCATTTGCAGCAATATCCCATCGAAGTATTTATTCAGGTCAAATACTTTTATGTACCCGGTGGATGGCACTAAATATCCGTAAAAAGAGTCAATACATCCGTCAATTTTATAATAGGTAGCGTAGTTTTCACCACGGTGTTTTAAAAGATTGCTTTTATCGTAAAATTTGCATTCATCAAATTTTTTTATGACCTCTTCCGTCTCATCCACAATGCGTTTAAAAGGAAAATCAGCTTTTACAATTTCCAGCATTTTTTCCTTAATTCTTAAAATGTCCGTTTCATTAAGTTGGTTTTCAGGGTTATCTATTTGGCAGTAGTAACCCTTGGAAATATTATGGCTGATCCTTAGCCGTGCGTCCGGGAATAGGTCAAAAACAGCTTTGTACAGGATAAAAGAGAGGCTTCTGAGGTACATCCTCATGCCGTCAGGATGGGTTATGTCAATAAACTTAATTGTCTTCGGCTGAAATACTTCATAAGAAAGTTCTTCGATGCAATTATTTACCAATGCGCCAAGAATCGGATACTTCAGTTTAATATCGAGGATTTCAGCGATAAAGAGCAGCGATGTTCCCCGTGGAATTTCCTGTGTAATACCATTGTTTATACACCTGACCTTAATATTTTGATCGGAAACTTGTTTTTGAGTCATTTTGATTTTTTAATTTATTAAATAGTAATAGGAATCATTAATACAAAAACCTTTAACTTAGGTTTTAGGTAATTATGATTTGCAAATTTAATTAAAATTGTTTTTTACATTTTTTATTCAGTCGCTTAGTATTAAAAGATTAAGATTATTTGAAAAAAAATTTATATTTTTGTTGACCCTAAAACACGGGTAAATATTTTTTCATGGAGAATTTTATTGTTTCAGCCCGCAAATACCGCCCGTCTACATTCGATATGGTTGTAGGGCAGCATTCTATTACTTCCACACTTAAAAATGCCATTAAATCCCAGCAGCTTGCACAGGCATTTTTATTCTGTGGGCCGCGCGGAGTCGGTAAAACTACCTGCGCCCGCATATTGGCAAAAACCATCAATTGCCTCAACCTTAAAGAGAATTTTGAAGCTTGCGATGAGTGTAGTTCCTGTAAATCATTTAATGAGCTGACCTCTTTCAATATTCATGAGCTCGATGCTGCTTCCAATAACTCGGTGGAAGACATCCGCACCCTTGTTGATCAGGTTCGTATACCGCCACAGGCCGGCAAATACAAGGTGTATATCATCGATGAGGTTCACATGCTTTCAGCGGCTGCTTTCAATGCTTTTCTGAAAACACTGGAAGAACCGCCTGCGTATGCAAAGTTCATTTTAGCCACCACCGAAAAACACAAAATATTACCCACCATATTGTCGCGTTGCCAGATCTTTGATTTCAAAAGGATCACCGTAGCCGATATGGCGCAACACCTGGCTTATGTGGCCAAAAAAGAAAACATCGAAGCCGAAGAAGATGCCCTGCACCTGATCGCCCAGAAAGCCGATGGCGCACTGCGTGATGCCCTTTCTATGTTCGACCAGATAGCGATCTCTTCCGGCAACAATATTACCTTTCGGGCAGTGCTTGAAAATCTTAATATTCTCGATTATGAATATTATTTTAAGATGACCGGTCTCATTCTCGAGAATCAGGTTTTTGAAGCATTGAACCTTATTGACCAGGTGCTGGAAAATGGTTTTGAAGGACAGATTTTCCTGGCAGGTTTTGCCGCCCACCTCCGCGACCTGCTGGTGTGCAAAGATGCCGTCACGCTGAAACTCCTCGAAGCCAGCGAAAATATTAAAAATAAATATTTGCAGTTAGCCCGGCAATGCCCCGAACAGTTTCTTATCAGAAACCTGGATATAGCCAACCGTTTTGATTTTGAATATAAAAACAGCAACCACAAACGCCTTCATCTGGAACTGGCTTTTATTCAGATGTGCAGCCTCTCG
This sequence comes from Bacteroidales bacterium, assembly GCA_035353775.1. GTDB lineage: Bacteria > Bacteroidota > Bacteroidia > Bacteroidales > CAIWKO01 > CAIWKO01. Next base: position 40,200 of record DAOQAF010000009.1, read on the forward strand.
CAAAATGTAGGAAATACTCAGGAAAACGTTGTCACGGAAATAAAAAAAAAAACTGACACCGTAGAAATTGCTCCTCAGAAAACTGCTGAAACTACACAAAACCCTGATACGGCCAGGCCGGTTTTGACCGAACAGCCGGTTAAGAAAACTGTAGTCTCACCCAAATCTATTGTTTCGCTCAGAGAAGAAAGCAAAGAGGAGGTCCACGAGGTTCACGAAGCTGGTATTGACTACGGTGATGAACCCTATAACCTGGGGAACATACATGAGTTGTGGCCCGAGATGGTAAAAATGTTCGACAAACACCCCAGTTTTTATGCCGCGCTAAAAAAAGATTTGCCTGGGACCGATGCAGATGGAAAGTTGAAATTCGTTTTTGAAAATAATATAACCCTAAGTGAATTTATTTCAAAGAAACATGAAATTCTCCATTTTTATAGAAAGGCTTTGAAAAACAATTCTTTCGACATTTATGGGGAACTCGCTATAAAAGAAGATGCTGCAGCAAAACCGTATACCCCGGAAGCCAAATACCAGGAAATGATTAAAAAAAATGCGCATTTAAAAACATTGAAAGAACAACTGGATTTGGATATCGACTATTAATTTCACAATATTTCATAAATTGATTCATATCATTAAATCATACAGTTTTCAATTACCGGGTATGGTGGATGCGATGCACGGACATTTAATGAAAAATTAATTTTGTAACAAAAAACCTTCAATACCCTCTAAATCACAGAAAATCGCAAATCACAACAAAATTTTTACCCGGATAGAATTTTATAAATTACCAGGAATCAAGTAACAAAAAATAATTATAAACAATGAGAAAATTAAAAGCTTTATTATTATGCGTTTTTGCCGTTTTGTGCCTCTCGACATATTCTTACGGACAAAAATCAACGTTCAACCCTAATGACAGTATTCCTGTTGATCCGAATGTCGTAATCGGGAAACTCGACAACGGCCTGGCCTATTACATCCGCAAAAACAAAAAACCCGAAAACCGCGTGGAGCTTCGCCTTGCGATCAATGCGGGATCTGTACTCGAAAATAACAGCCAGCGGGGGCTTGCCCATTTTACAGAGCACATGTGTTTTAACGGAACAAAAACTTTTTCCGGAAATAAAATGATCGATTACCTGCAAAAATACGGAGTTAGTTTTGGTAAAGAAATCAATGCTTATACAGCCTTTGACCAGACTGTTTATATGCTCACTATTCCTGTTGACAATAAAAACCTGCTTGACACAGGTATGCAAATCATTGAAGATTGGGCACACAACGTTTCCTTTGAAAACAAAGAGATTGACAAGGAAAGGGGCATCATTACCGAGGAATGGCGCCTTGGCCTTGGTGCAGACGACAGGATGATGAAAAAATGGTTCCCCGTGGTGTTTAAAAATTCCCTTTATGCTGAAAGGCTCCCTATCGGTGATATTGATGTGATAAAAACATTTCCCTACGACACCTTAAAAGCTTTTTACAACTCCTGGTACCGGCCCGATCTGCAGGCTGTGGTTGTCGTCGGAGATATTGATGTGAAAGAAATGGAAGCAAAAGTAAAACAACATTTCAGTGGCATACAAAATCCTGTAAATCCGCGCCCAAGGCCGAATGTCGAAATTCCTGATAATAAGGAACCGCTTATCAGTATTGTTACCGATAAAGAAGCAACAAATTCCATGATTCTGATGGTATATAAGCATAAATCTAAAGTAAACTATACATTGGAAGATTTTAAAACCATGCTGACGGCAAACCTTTTTAATGAAATGCTCAGCGCACGCCTGAAAGAAATCACGGTTCAGCCTGACGCTCCTTTTATCATGGCACAATCTGAGTACAGCAACTTTTTAGCACGTTCCACAGATGCTTACCAGCTATATGCATATCCTAAAGAAAATCAAATTGAAAAGTCATTTGAAACCCTGTTGCTTGAAAATCAACGGGTCAGGCAGTTTGGCTTTACACCGACAGAGTTTGAGCGTACCAAAGAACAGATGCTTAACGACTATGAAAAAGCATCAAAAGAATTTGATAAAACAGAGTCTGAAAATTATGCCGGCGAATATGTGGAAAATTTCCTGAGCAAGACAGCGATTCCCGGTGCAAAAAATGAATTTAAACTTGCCAAGAAACTGCTTCCTGAAATTGCGCTTGAAGATGTCAATGCACTTGCTGCAAAATGGATAACAGACGAAAACATGGCCGTTGTGGTTACTGCTCCTGAAAAAGATGGTAATAAGATGCCTTCAGAAAAGGACCTGACGGATATTATTGCCAGTTCTAAAAAAGCTGTATTAACGGCCTATATTGATAAGTTTAAAGCCGAACCCCTTGTAAAAGAAGACCTCACCGGCAGCAAAGTCGTTGCTAAAAAAGAAAATAAAGACCTGGGTTTTACTGAACTTACTTTTGGCAATGGCGTGAAAGCCATAATCAAAAAAACTGATTTCAAAAACGATGAGATATTGGTCAGCGCATATAGTTTAGGAGGATTATCGTTGTATCCGGATCAGGATTATATATCTGCATTTTTTGCAAGCAGTATCATCAACGAAAGCGGAATCGGTAATTTTGACAATACCGAACTTGAAAAGAAATTAAAAGGTAAAGATATAGAAATAGCGCCTTATATTGAAGATCTGAAAGAAGGACTGCAAGGCAAATGCAGCCCTAAAGATTTTGAAACCCTTCTGCAGCTTTCTTATCTGTATTGTAAAGAACCGCGTAAGGACACGGCTGCATTTGAGTCGTTTATGCAGAAAATGAAAACACAGTTGAAATTTATCGGGTCAAGCCCTATTTATGCGTTCATCGATACACTGATAATAACTTCGACAGGCAACAGCCCCCGGTCAATTGTTATCCCTAAAGAAAAACAGTTAAACCAGGTCAATCTCGATATGGCTTATAAAATCTACAAAGAGAGATTTAGCAACGCCAACGACTTTAAATTTTTCATTGTGGGAAATATAGATGCGGATTCCATCACTCCGGTTCTTGAAAAATATCTCGGAAGCCTTCCCGGAAAAGCAAAGCCCGAAAACTGGCTTGACAAAAACCCGAAATTTCCCGAAGGTATTACCGATCTGGAAATCAAAAAAGGCGCGGATCCCAAAAGTATGGTGGGAATCATTCTTAACGAAAAATTTGAATGGAACGATAAAAACCGCATCTGCCTGAGAATGGCTAAGGAAATAATCAGTATAAAACTGATCGAAGTGATACGCGAAGAAATGAGCGGGGTATATTCTCCACAGATTCAAATGGATTTTGCTCAATATCCAACTGCTGAATATACAATGATGGTCATGTTTGGCTGTTCTCCTAAAAATACCAATAAGCTCACCAAGGCTGTTTTTAAGATTATTCAGGATATTCGTGACAAAGGCCCGCAGGAAGTTGATCTGAACAAAACCAAAGAAGCCCTTGTCCGTGAAAGAGAAGTGGATTTGAAAACTAATAAATTCTGGCTCGGCAGGCTTGAATCTTTTTATTTTAACAATGACGATGCCGCATTGATCACGGATTACACGAATAAAGTGAATGCAATAACAGCAAAAGACATCCAGGACCTTGCTGTCAAATACTTCTTAAAAGACCATTATGTCCGCGTGGTATTAAAGCCTGAAAAGAAAAAATAAAAATTGTTTTATTGTATTAAAAACCGCTTAGCAATGGGCGGTTTTTAATTTTAATTTGCAGCATATTATAGTGATGGTCACGGGGTGACTTAAAAATAATAATTATGGGAAATGCCTGACAATCAATTTTTACCCCGTGACTTGCAGATTCAGGGTTTCGCCACATCAAGTTAATATAACGCCTTTTAAAAACTTAAAACTAAAAACAGAAATTATGAAAATCATCTCAACCTCCATATTATTAATCGTTACCTTGCTTATTGTTCCTTTGTTTAGTTATTTTTTTGGTGTTACACTCGGCCCTGTTGAGTGGCGTGCTGTAAAAACGCTGATAATAATAGCCGCTATCGTCATTGCATATACATTTATCGTGGGAGAAATAACAGGCAACAATAGCCAGGTAGACAAGTTGTGGAGCATCATACCAATAGTTTACGCATGGGTAGTGGCCGCTTATGGCGATTATTCGCCGAGGCTGATTCTGATGAGTTCCCTGGTAACACTCTGGGGCGTCAGGCTGACAGCAAATTTTGCCCTTAAAGGTGCCTACCACTGGCGTTTCTGGACTGGTGAAGAAGACTACCGCTGGCAGGTATTACGTCAAAAACCCGAGTTTTCTCCCCGCTGGAAATGGACGCTTTTTAATCTGTTTTTTATTTCAGGATACCAGAACATATTAATTCTGCTTATAACTATGCCCACCATCGTTGTGCTTCAAAATAATGCCGGGCCGCTGGGGATATTCGATTACGTGGCAGCCGGACTGATGTTGTTCTTTATTGGATTTGAAACTATCGCCGACATTCAGCAGTGGAAATTTCAAAGCAGGAAAAGGGCTATAATCAAAGCAGGAGAGGAGCTGACAGGTGATTATAAAAAGGGGTTTTTGGACAAAGGTTTGTGGGCTTACAGCCGGCATCCCAATTATTTTGCTGAACAGTCCATTTGGATCTGTTTCTATTTTTTCGGCGTAGCAGCCGGGGGATACTGGCTAAACTGGAGTATTGCAGGCTGCCTGCTGCTTATAGTTCTTTTCCAGGGCAGTTCCAGTTTTAGCGAAGAAATAAGTGCGGGAAAATACCCGGATTATAAAGAGTATAAAAAAATGGTCTTGAGGTTTTTGCCTGTTAAGATATCCAAAAAATGATAATAACCAACAAACTTGGCAAATCATTCGGGCCGGTTGGCTCTTTTTCAGGAGTAATCTTGTTTGTTGCAGGATTTGTTTTGACATTTTTTTATATATCCGGACTGGCCCTGGTTTTGGTCGGTGCATTTGTTGGGTTTTCTACAGAAAGCGCCCTGATCGATCCTGAAAAAAAACGTGTCAGATTTTCAAACAACTTGTTCGGGATCATAAGAACCGGACGGTGGATCAATGTTGATCTGGACATGAAAATAAAGATCAAAAATCAGATATGATGTGGCGGACATACAGCAGGGGTAACAGAACCCTTGATATTGCCAATGATGATTTCAGACTGATTCTGATTGGTTCAAACAATAAAGACATCATGGAAATTAAAAAGGCTGATTCCTTAGAAGATGCAAAGCTTGACATGGAAACCTTAAACAAACAATTAGGGTTAAGCCATGGATAAATATTTAATTGCCATATTTATTTTATTAGCAACCACCGTTAACGCACAAGTGGACCTTCCTGAAACTGAAATTAAAACATGGAAAGAACCTCATTTCGGACCGTTCTTTCAACCGCCCGATACAGTTAATATTGATCTGGACCAACTTACAAAACATGATACATTAGTTATCTCCGGTGAATACAGAGAATGTGGCGAATTCGGCGGACACTTTGAGCATATTTACATCAGCAAACAAAGATGTAATTTGAAATGTTGGCTTAAAATTGATCAATCTTGTATACCCATTCTTCCAAAAATTCCCTCAAAAGTGGCAGGTTTAGAAATGAATAAAGATCCCTATACAGATACAATTTCACTTCATAGAAAAGAAAAGAAATTAATTATGGATTATTTTAAAGATTATGGCATTTTAGCAGTAGTATGTGATTATAATTCATTTGTCTCAACAGAATTTTCAATTTCAAAAAACAGAAAGGAAATGTATTTTCGTAAAGACTTGCTTGGCAAATGGGATGGTTTCACAAACCTGAAAGAAAAACTTTTTTCAGAAAAATAAGTCAACACTCGGGAGCAAATATAAGAATCTGTAAAAAACTAAATTATTCCTGTATCATTTCTCCTTTTAAAGTTTCCCGTGCGTGCGCATTTCCAAACGCGTGCAAATTAGCAAAGCGTTTTGTTTTAATAATTTAAAAATAGTGCATTAACCTAAATTATCTCCCCCTTCAGCGTCGCCGATGTGCAAGCAATTATTTTCACTATCACATAATCTCCTGCTTTGTGCTTGTCGTCTGTAAAAACCACCACTTTATTTTGTGAATTTCTGCCGGAGAGTTGTGCGGCCGATTTTTTTGAACGGCCTTCAATCAATACTTCAAAGGTTTTACCAACATCCTTTTTATTTTTCTCGAGCGATAGTTTGTTCTGCAGGGCAATGACCTCATTAAGGCGTTGTGTCTTTATTTCATCGGGTACATCGTCTTTGTATTTTCCGGCGGCAAAGGTGCCGGGGCGTTCGGAGTAGCGGAACATAAACGCGCTGTCGTACGCTGCCTGCCTCATTAGTTCTATTGTGTCTGTGTGATCCTGTTCCGTTTCGCTGCAAAACCCGCAGATGATATCGGTAGAGATGCTGCACCCCGGGATTTTTTTATAAATTTTATCGATGATTGCCAGATAGGATTCGCGGGTGTAGTTCCGTTTCATCAGTTTCAGGATGCGGTTGCTGCCCGACTGCAGCGGCAGGTGAATGGATTTGCAGATATTGTCGTGAGAAGCAATGACATCAATCAGTTCATCAGACAGGTCTTTGGGATGTGAGGTGGCGAAGCGAATCCTGAGTGCCGGGTTTATCCTGGCAACCTCGCTTAATAATTCAGGAAAGTTGACATTATTATAATGGTATGAATTTACATTTTGCCCCAGTAGCGTAATTTCGCGGTAGCCTTCATTAAACAATGCATTTGCTTCACTGATGATGGTTTCTGCAGAACGGCTGCGCTCTGTGCCTCTGGTGTATGGCACCACGCAGTAAGCGCAAAAGTTCTGGCATCCCCGCATGATCGAGATGAAAGCCGATACCCCGTTACTGTCTATCCTTACAGGATTGATGTCCGCGTAAGTTTCTTCGGCGGAAAGTAAAATGTTGAATGCCTTCCCACGTTCGTTCGCCGAATAAATTAATTGCGGAAGTTCACGGTAAGAATCAGGACCGGCAACAATATCGACAATATCTTCTTCAAATAGTTTTTCTTTGATGCGTTCGGCCATGCATCCTAATATTCCTACCAGAAGCCCTTTGTTTTTTTTCTTCAGGCTTTTTAAATGCCTCAGGCGGTTGAAGATGCGCTGTTCAGCATTATCCCTGATAGAGCAGGTGTTGAGCAGTATCAGTCCGGCTTGTTCGGGAGTTGCGGCTTGTTCGAAATTTTCTTTTATTAAGATGGATGCCACTATTTCACTATCCGAGAAATTCATTTGGCAGCCATATGTCTCTATATAAAATGTTTTCTTCATTCAAGCCATTAACAAGGGGCAAAAGTAATGAAACAACTGTTTTAAAAAAAATAAATTGCTATTGAAAAATTATTTTTGTTTTATTTTGCACAAATTTTACTTCCCCAAAAATATTTTCATGATAAAAAATCTTGTAATAGTTGAATCACCGGCAAAAGCAAAAACTATCGAGAAGTTTCTCGGCAGCGATTACACGGTCCGGTCATGTTTCGGGCACATTCGCGATCTTTCAAAAAAAGACCTCGGCGTGGATATTAATAATGGATTTATTCCTAAATACGAGATACCTGAGGATAAAGCCAAAATGGTCAGTGAACTGAAAAAGATGGCCAAAGAATCGCAGGTTGTATGGCTTGCATCCGATGAAGACCGCGAAGGAGAAGCTATTTCGTGGCATCTTTCCGAAGCCCTCGAACTCGCAAAAGGAAAAATAAAAAGGATCGCTTTTCATGAGATCACGAAAACAGCCATTTTGGAAGCCATATCAAATCCGAGGCAAATAAACATTGACCTTGTGGATGCCCAGCAGGCACGAAGGGTACTTGACAGGCTGGTCGGTTATGAATTATCACCTTTGTTGTGGAAGAAAATCAGGCCATCCTTGTCGGCGGGGCGTGTGCAGTCCGTCGCTGTAAGGCTTATCGTGGATCGCGAAAATGAAATAAATAATTTCACACCGGTTTCGTTTTATAAAGGCTCTGCCATTTTTTCATTTATTAAAGATAAGAAAACGTATAAGATAAAAGCTGAACTTTCCAGGAAATTCAATACTCCGGGCGATGCAATGGCTTTTTTGAAAAAATGTATCGGGGCGGAATTCAAAGTGAAAGATATCGAAACCAAACCTGCAAGAAAATCGCCAGCACCGCCATTTACGACATCTACCTTACAACAGGAAGCCAGCCGCAAACTCAGTTTTTCGGTGTCCAAAACCATGATGATTGCCCAGCAGTTGTACGAATCAGGAAAGATCACTTACATGCGTACCGACTCGGTGAACTTGTCGAATATGGCTTTAGCCATGGCGAAAAAGGAGATAGAATCTTTCTACGGGCCGGGATATGTAAAGATCCGTAATTATACTACCAAAAGCAAAGGAGCACAGGAAGCGCATGAAGCCATCAGGCCTACTTATATTAATAGTCATGTTGTGGAAGGCACCAACGATCAGAAAAAATTATACGAACTGATCTGGAAAAGAACCATCGCTTCACAGATGAGTGATGCGGAGCTCGAAAAAACAAATGTAACCATCGAAAGTCCTTCCATTCAGGATTATTTTGTTGCTACAGGAGAAGTCATCAAGTTTGACGGATTCCTCAAGGTTTACTTTGAATCATCGGACGAAGAAGAAGAAGAACAAAAGGGCCTTCTACCGCCTGTCGCAAAAGGCGATATCATGAATCCCGAAGAGATAAATGTTGTTGAACGCTTTACACAGCAACCTCCGAGATATACAGAAGCCAGCCTGGTGAAAAAGCTTGAAGAGCTTGGTATTGGCCGTCCTTCGACGTATGCCCCGACCATTTCTACTATTCAGAAGAGGGAATATGTGATAACAAGCACCAAAGAAGGTACAGAAAGAAAATATCAGTATTTATCACTGATAAAGGATAAAATTCTTGAAACGCAAAAACTCGAAACGGTAGGTTTCGAGAAATCAAAGCTTTTTCCGACCGATGTCGGCACTCTGGTAAATAATTTTTTGATACAGAATTTTGAGAATATTCTCGACTATAATTTCACGGCCAGTGTTGAAAAAGAGTTTGATGAAATTGCTGAAGGGAAAAAAGCCTGGAATCAAATGATCAAGGAATTTTATCATCCCTTTCATGTGCAGGTAAGTGAGACGGAAAAAACCTCAAAAAAAGTCAGTGGTGTCAAGCTTTTAGGTGTACATCCCGAAACGCAGAAAAATATTTATGCCAAATTGGGAAAATTTGGCGGTATGCTTCAGCTTGGTGAAAATACGGATGAGGAAAAACCGCGTTTTGTTGGTTTGTTAAAAGGTCAAAGTATTGAAACAATTACGCTTCAGGAAGCACTTTCCCTGCTTTCTTTTCCCAAGTTGGTCGGAAAATACCTGGGCGAAGAAGTTGTGGCCGGGCTCGGGCGTTTTGGTCCGTATATCAGGCATAAGGGAAAGTTTTATTCACTGAAAAAAACAGACAATCCCCTGACATTAACCATTGAGAGGGCAAAGGAGATCATTGAGGAAAAAATTCAAAAAATAGAAAACAGCACGATCAAAGAGTTTTCTGCTAACCCTGATATACGTGTGTTGAAAGGCCGTTTCGGGCCCTACATTTCTATCGGAAAAATGAATTATAAGATACCGAAGGATATGATCCCCGAAGATCTGACGGCTGAAGAATGCCTGATGATTGCCGAAAAGTCTCCCAAAAAGGAAGTGGCAAAAAAGACCCCCGCCAGAAAAGCAGTGGCAAAAAAAACCACGAAAAAAACCACGAAAAAAACAACTACGAAAACGAAAAGTGCAAAAAAAACAGTGGCAAAAAAAGCTTCCGTAAAAAAACCAGCCACTAAAAAAGCTACCATAAAGAAGACGAAGACAAGCACAAAATAAGCATGGATATTTCTTTGTATTTTGAACCGGTTAATATCAGTAATGTCTTTGATGATGAGCAATCGCATCCGAACCAGATCGGAAATTCAATTTTGATCTATGGCAAGGATAATCCTTTTCCTTCGCTGGACGGCATTGATATCGCTTTTTTGGGCGTGAACGAAAGCCGCGTAGCCATTGGTAATGCCGGTTGTAAGAACGCTCCCGATCAGGTACGGAAATATTTTTACCCTTTATTTAAGCATAATAACGGCATTAAAATCGCTGACCTTGGAAACATAAAACCGGGAAATTCCATCAACGATACGTATTTTGCCTTACGAGATATTACGGCCAATCTTCTGAAACAAAACGTCATCCCTATAATTGTCGGAGGGAGCCAGGACCTCACTTATGCCAATTACCTGGCTTATGAATCCATTGGCAGAATAATAAATCTTGTCTGCGTGGATATGGCCTTCGACCTTGGGGACATTGAAAGCCCCATGACATCGAAAACATACCTTAGCAAAATAATTACCCATCAGCCGAGTTATCTGTTCAATTATTCAAATATAGGATATCAGACCTATTTTGTCGATGCCGGAGCCGTAGATCTCATGAAAAAATTATTTTTCGATGTTTACCGTCTCGGCCTTGTCCAGACAGACATTGAAGAAGTAGAACCCATGGTGCGTAATGCCGATATGTTGTCTGTTGATTTATCTGCAGTGCGCCAATCAGACGCACCCGGTAACGGTTGTGCGACGCCCAATGGCTTTTACGGTGAGGAATTATGCCGTATCATGCGCTATGCCGGCATGAGCGATAAACTTACTTCTGTCGGGCTATATGAAATAAACCCGGAATATGACCGGAACGGACAAACGGCAGGCCTTGCCGCACAGGCTATCTGGTATTTTATTGATGGGTTTTATAACAGGAAACAGGATTTTCCGATCAAGGATAAAAAGTTTTATATAAAATACAGGGTGGCCATTAAAGAACTACAAGACGAAATAATTTTTTATAAAAGCAAAAAAACAAACCGCTGGTGGATGGAGGTTCCTTGCCCTACACGCCTGAAATCTAAGTATGAACGGCATTATCTCGTTCCCTGCTCCTATAGTGACTATCAGACTGCCCTGAAAGAAGCCGTCCCGGACCGCTGGTGGCAGGCCTATCAGAAGATTATGTAGTGTTACATTTTCTGTCTTCGTGGAAAAAATCCTGATCAGGTAATAATTTTTAAAAATTTATTTTTTTCCAGTCATTGAAAAGTTTTTCTTTTTCATGGGTATTTTTTTTGTATTCAACTCTTGAATTCATAAAAAAAATTATCTTTGCAACTGAAACATTTTTGTTCGGCTTTCCGTAAAAAAACAATGTGAAAAAAAATTTTGATAATATATTGCAACAATTTGTTTTTAAGGGTTTTGCGAAGAAAGTGATTATGGTCTGATTAAAAATTGTTAACAATTGTTTGTTAATATTAAAAAATATATGTTACTTTATACCCCAATTTTGAATTTTATCAATAAAAACCATATGAAAAAATTTTACTTTTTTATTTTAATTTCATTGCTTTCAACGGTTGTTTTAGCACAACAGGATGCGCAATATACGCAGAACATGTTCACGAATATGGCTGTAAATCCTGGTTATGCAGGCATCAGCAAACAAATCTGCATTACAACCTTGTATCGTCAGCAATGGACTGGTTTTACCGATACATACACGCAAAACGGCGAAACGAAAACCAACAAAGGTGCACCCCAGACGATTTTACTTACTCTGGATGCTCCGGTTCGTGCATTGCACGGAGGGCTGGGCCTTTCGGTTTACAGCGATAAACTCGGATTTGAAAACAACATCGGCGTTAAATTGGCATACTCCTTTCACGTCAATATTGCTGTAGGTACTCTAGGTATTGGCCTTCAGGCGGGTTTTTTAAATAAAACTATTGATTTTTCAAAATTTAATCCCCTGGATCAGAATGATCCCTTGCTCATGAGCAATACCGGCAAAAAAAATACATTTATGACCGATATCGCTTTTGGCGCATTCTATAACATCCCGGGGAAAGCCTATGTGGGCTTGTCTGCCAACCAGCTAATCGAAAGTAAGATTAAATTAGAAGGAGAATCCAAATCGAAATTAAAAAGGCATTATTACCTGACCGGCGGCTATCATTGGACACTGCCCAACAATCCTGATTGGGAACTCAGTCCTTATGTTTTAATAAAAACAGATTTTGCTTCTGCACAGTATGATATTACTGCCATGTGCAAATGGAGAAATATGGTCTGGGCCGGTGTTTCCTATCGCGTACAGGATGCTGTTGCTATTATTATCGGCGCTTATCCCCTTAACCAGCCATCCATGAGCCCGGCATTGCAAAATTTGAGAATAGGATATTCGTATGATATAACCACTTCGGCTCTGGGCAGAAATAAAAGGAGCAGTGGCACTCATGAAATTATGCTCGGATACTGCTTTAAAATAGAGATAAAAAAGAATATTACAAAGTATTTAAATACACGATATCTGTAAAAAAAAACAAGCCAATGTAACAAAAAGATGTACTTTTACGTTTTAATGTTATTAAGTGCAAAAAAAAACAATACAAAAAAAGAATAATAGTAAGAAAAAAATAAAAACATGAAAAAATTCCTGATAATCATAGCTATTTTTGCCACACTGACCATCATTGGTTGTAAAAACAGTGGTAGTGGCGAACTCACTGGCGTACAAGGAAGGGATGGATTTTATCAGCCAACGCCTTATGGCATGTTATTTATTCCTCCCGGAAGTTATCAGATGGGCCCCAGTGATCAGGATGTGCCATACTCGTTGACTGCACAAGCTAAAACTGTTACTGTTCAGGCTTTTTATATGGATGAAACTGAAATCACCAATAATGAGTATCGTCAGTTTGTATATTATGTGAGAGATTCTCTTGCCAGAGAACTTCTGGGCTCTCTTGCTCCGGAAGATTGGTGGATAGAAGAAGATCAATATGGCGAGCCTCTGGAACCGCATCACCTGAACTGGGATACACGTTTGCAATGGGACGATCTGGAACAGGAAGAAGTTGAAGTTTTACAGCCTTTGTATATGCCCGAACATGAAAGATATTTCAGAAGGAAAGAAATAGATACCAGGCAACTCAATTATATCTATTATTGGATTGATTACAAAGCCGCTGCCCGTAAGGATTTTTCATCTGAAGCTACCGCTACACAGGATGCTGCAGACCACGACCTGTCGAGTCTTGCCAATCGTCCTCAGGGTGTAAAAGACAGATCGGTATTCATTAAAAAGGATATAATTAATGTTTATCCTGATACTTTGTGCTGGGTTCATGATTATACATATTCTTATAATGAACCAATGCTAAACTATTTTGTTCATCCGGCCTATGATAATTATCCTGTGGTGGGCGTAAGCTGGAAACAAGCAAGGGCTTTCTGTATCTGGCGTTCAAATATGCTTAATGATTACCTGGAAGCCAGTGGGGATTGGAGGGTTAATGAATTCCGCCTGCCAACCGAGTCGGAATGGGAATGGGCATCCCGCGGCGGACTTGATGAAAGCCCGTATCCATGGGGCGGTCCATATATCCGTAACAGCAACGGTTGTTTCCTTGGAAACTACAAACCTTTAAGAGGAAATTATATTGATGATGGTGGTATCCAAACATTAATAGTTGCACACTATGCACCTAACGACTATGGATTATATGATATGGGTGGAAATGTAGCAGAATGGTGTATGGATGCCTTTGATGAATCAGCTTATAATTTTGCTCACGACCTTAATATGAATTATTCTTATGAAGCTAAAAAATCCGATCCGGAAGTATTAAAACGTAAGGTTATACGCGGTGGGTCATGGAAAGATATCGGTTATTACATGCAGACCGGTACCAGAACATATGAATTTCAGGATACCGCAAAGTGCTATATCGGATTCAGGTGTGTTCAGACCTATCTTGGACGACATATTGACGATGGTTCAAGTTCTTCTAATGTGTACAGATAGAACTTTGTAATTAGTAATAAATTAAATTCTAGTATTAATCAATAAAAAAAATCAAAATTAAATTATGGGACTTTATAATTTAGTAAGAAGCAAGGGTTACAAAAATTTCATGGCCAAATTATATGGCTGGGGTGCATCAGCTGTAATTTTAGGTGCGTTGTTCAAAATCAATCACTATCCGGGAGCAGATATAATGCTTGTTGCGGGGATGGGTTGCGAAGCAGCTATTTTCTTTTTCTCTGCATTTGAGCCGTTACATGTGGAATATGATTGGTCGCTGGTTTATCCCGAACTGGCCGGTATGGAGGATCTCGATTCTAAAACAGTAACAGGAAAACCAAAATCTCTGACACAGGAATTGGACAAAATGCTTGAAGATGCCAAAATTGGGCCGGCATTAATTAATAGTTTGGGTGAAGGTATGAGAAACCTGAGCGAAAATGCTAATAAACTTTCTGGTGTTGCCGATGCTGCTGTTGCTACTGACGGTTATGTCGCTAATCTGAATACCGCAGCAGGTTCTGTGAAAAATTTATCTGAAGCATACAACAAGACTGTTGCTGCATTAGAAAGCGATGTTGCTTCGACAAATGAATTTAATAACAGTATAAAGGCTGCTACTGCATCTGCCAATAACGTTACCGGGGCATACAGCGGTATTGCTGAAAGCATTCAAAAAGATTTAAATGCTACAGAAATGTATGTTGCCAGTATAAAAAAGGCTACGGAATCCGCTCACAGCCTTGCTGATAAATATACCAAATCTTGCGAATCATTAACCAAATCTGCTGAAGCTATTGACTTTTCGGCTGTTGACGGTAAATCATACGGTACACAGATACAAAGAATGTCGAAGAATTTGTCGGAGCTCAACAGCATTTATGAATTGCAATTGAAGGGAACATCAGAGCAACTTCAGCAATCAGAAAAGATGAAAGAAAGTATTGCAGTATTTTTATCAAATCTTAATGAATCTGTTGAAGGCACTGCTAAATATAAAGAACAGGTTAACGTACTTGCAAAGAACGTTTCTGCTCTTAACCAGGTTTACGGAAATATGCTTTCTGCTATGACAATAAAACAAGGGTAATTAGTACTTTTTAAGGTTTAACAAATAAATAGGAGCATATTATGGGTGCAACAAATTGTCCGGAAACCCCGAGACAGCGAATGATTCAGATGATGTATCTTGTATTAACAGCCATGCTGGCTCTTAATGTGTCAAAGGAGATTCTGAATGCATATTTAATTGTAAATGAAAGTATGGTTACAACGAATGCTAATTTTAGCAAGAAAGTTGAATCAACTTATACTCAGTTTGCCAAACAAATGGAAATAAACAAGGCGAAAGTACTTCCTTATTTTCAGAAAGCCCAACAAGCCAAGAAAATGTCTTCTGAATTGATTGCGTATATAGAGCAAATGAAATTGGAAGTTATGGCTGCAGAATCCAGATTGCCCATCGAAGAGGTTAAAACTGCTGAATTAAAGTCGCTTAAAGGCCTTGATAAATGGTCTGAAACCACTCGTTATTTTATTGGAAGCAGTGAAACAGGCCAGGGAGCAAAAGCTTCTGAATTAAAAGGCAAGCTGGAACAGTATAAGACAAATATGATGAACCTGATTGATACCAAGTACCGTTCCTCTATGAACATAGGCCTTGATTTTAAAGGACCTTATCATAGTTCCAACGGCAGGGAGCAGACATGGGAGATGCATAATTTTTATAATACGATCATGGCGGCAGACGTTGTTATTTTAAACAAATTGATTGCTGAAGTTAAAAATGCTGAATTTGATGTGGTCAACCAATTGCTGGCGTCCGTATCATTGGAGGATTTTAAATTTGATAAAATCGGTGCCAAGGTCGTTGCGAAAAGCAACTATATTCTTACAGGCGAAACTTTCGAGGCTGATATTTTTGTGGCAGCTTATGATACAAAACAGACCCCTGTAATTATTGTCGGTTCCGGAGTTGATACCAATACGCTGGTTGTAAGTGGTGCACAGCAAACTGTTGAGGGCGTTGCCGGTGTTGGTAAATTAAAACTGGGTGCTGGCGGACCGGGAGTCAAGCAATTTGGCGGTGTTATTAAAGTTAAAGGCGCTGATGGTGTTGAAAAATCATATCCTTTCAATAGCGAATATGTGGTAGGTACCCCTTCGGCTACCATTTCGCCGGTTAAAATGAATGTTTTTTATATTGGTCTAGATAACCCCGTATCTATTTCTGTACCTGGTGCTTCAAACGAACAGGTAAGCGCAACTATTTCTGGTGGCGGCGGTACGATCACGAGAACAAATGGTAAAGATCATAATTATATTGTGAAAGTAACAACCCAGGGCGAAGCAACAGTAAATGTAAGTGCTAAGATGGGTGCCACTTCACGTTCAATGGGCTCCATGAAATTCAGGGTTAAACGCGTTCCCAACCCTGTACCTTATGTTGGTAATGTTAACAGCGGGCTTATCCCCAAAGGAACACTGCTGGCTGCAGGCGGAATTATCCCAAGAATGGACGGATTTGAATTCGAAGCCTACTTTCAGATAACCGGTTTTACATTAACTATTAAAAAAGGTCCGGACCTTATTGAGCTCCGCTCAAGCAGTGCCAAGTTTACACCACAGATGGTTACGATGCTCAATGGTGCTTCAAAAGGACAAAAAGTTTATCTGGAAGATATAAAAGCCAGAGGGCCAGATGGCTCTAACCGTAACTTGAGTTCTATTGCTTTAAAAATTAATTAAACCTTTTTTAAGGAGGTAATTATTATGAAAAAAATATTTGGCATCGCATTATTAGTTGGATTTTTGCTTCCAATGCATTACAATGCTTTTTCACAGAACATAGGCAAGCCGCCTTTAGACGGGGTTTATAATAAATTAAACACCATCAACCGCGAGCCTATTCCATATACATCCTTGCGCGAGGCAGATGTTATGTGGTCGAAACGTATCTGGCGTGTTATTGACCTGAGGCAAAAGATTAACCTGCCAATGTATTATCCCACCACAGATCAACAGGGAAGAAAAAGTCTGATGAAGATCATTTATGATGCGGTCAAAGAAAACACAATAACTGCCTACACCACCGAAAATGAAGAGTTTCTTGTCCCTCTTTCTCCTGCGGAGATAAAAAAAGGACTTGACAAGGAGGATACGATGACCATGACCCGGCTAGAACCTCCTTATGAGGAATACGACAGCGTGATATCCAACCCATTCAACACCCAGGATGTTTATCTGTTCAGAGTAAAAGAAGATTGGTTTTTCGACAAACAGCGCTCAGTAATGGATGTCCGCATTATTGGCATTTGTCCTTATATGGAAGTGTTTGACGAATTTGGCGAACCCAAAGGATTTAAACCTTTATTCTGGATATATTTCCCCGAATGCAGGAAATTATTTGCAAATAATGAAGTATATAACAAATGGAACGATGCCGAAAGAAGAACATATGAAGATATTTTCTTTAAACGTTTATTCGGAAGCTATATCTACAAGGAAAGCAATGTTTACGACAGAATGATCTATGATTACACTCAAGGCATGGACGGGCTGCTTGAAGCCGAAAGGATTAAAGAGGAGCTGTTCGTAAAAGAACACGACTTGTGGGAATATTAAGATTCAAAAAAAACCCCGGCAAAACGCCGGGGTTTTTTTATATTTGCGAAAATTCTTTCGATGTTACACGATTTTTGGGATACTCCTATCGAATTTTGTAAAGGAGTTGGCGGTGTGCGCTCAGAGCTTCTGAAAAAAGAACTGAATATCTTTACTATCGGGGACCTGCTTTTATTATATCCTTTTCGTTACGTAGATAAAACCGTTTTTCATAAAATAAATGACATTTCGGAAAATCTGTATTACGTGCAGATCAAAGGTAAAATTCAAAATGTGGGTGTAGCAGGGATAGGACGAAGCGCTCGTTTTGTAGCAAGGTTTGCTGATGAAACCGGGGAATTAGAGCTGGTTTGGTTCAACGGTGTGAAATGGATAAAGGATTTGGTTCAACCAGGACAGGAATATGTTGTTTTTGGAAAACCAACTTATTTTAACGGTAAACTTAATATTACACATCCGGAAATTGAACAGATAACCCCGGAGTATTTCAGCGAAAAAAAACGCAGATTCTATCCAGTATATTCATCTACAGAAAAACTTAAATCAAAAGGATTAGACAGTAAAGGCATCAGTAAAATTGTATTGAAAGCCCTGGACGATGCGAAAGGAAGGATCGCGGAAACCCTTTCCGCAGATATTGTTGATAATCTGAAATTAATATCGCGCGAAGAAGCAATTTTCAATATCCATTTTCCGCAGGATCAGTCGATCCTTAACAGAGCAACAAGCCGGCTGAAATTTGAGGAGTTGTTTTTTATTCAACTCAGACTGGTAAAAACAAAATTGTACAGGAACAAAAAGATTCAGGGATTAATATTTCAAAATGTAGGCAAGTATCTGAATGATTTTTATCGTGATGTTTTACCTTATCAGCTTACAGACGCACAAAAAAGAGTCATTAAAGAGATCAGAAAGGACCTGGGATCCGGAAAACAGATGAACCGCCTGTTGCAGGGTGATGTCGGAAGCGGTAAGACAATAGTTGCGCTGATGTGCATGCTGATAGCGCTGGACAATGGCTTTCAGTCGTGTATTATGGCTCCTACTGAAATACTTTCACGACAGCATTATAATACATTAAAAGGCTTTTTAAGCCAGTTAGATATAGATGTAAAACTACTTACCGGTTCGACCAAAAGCGCTGAAAGAAAAAAAATTCTTGAAAGTCTGCTCAATGGGGATACAAAAATTTTGATCGGAACACATGCATTAATTGAAGAGGTGGTAAAATTTAAAAATCTTGGATTTGCTGTCATTGATGAACAACATCGGTTCGGCGTTGCGCAGCGAGCCAAACTATGGGAAAAAAGTGACCTGCCGCCTCATATCCTGGTAATGACGGCTACTCCAATTCCCAGGACGCTGGCAATGACGCTTTACGGCGATCTGGATGTCTCGGTGATTGATGAGTTGCCCCCCGGACGAAAGCAAGTAAAAACGCTGCATTTTTATGATTCAAACCGCCTGAAAGTCTTCGCTTTTATCAGAGAACAAATTCGACAAGGCCGGCAGGTCTATATTGTTTATCCATTGATTCATGAATCCGAAGCCCTCGATCTGAAACACCTGATGGAAGGATTTGATGCCATCGTGCGCGATTTTCCCCTGCCGGATTATGCCGTGAGCATGGTACATGGGCAAATGAAACCAAAGGAAAAAGAATATGAAATGTCCCGTTTTGTCAAGGGCGAAACACAGATCATGGTGGCAACAACTGTTATCGAAGTAGGAGTGGATGTTCCGAACGCCTCAGTGATGGTCATTGAAAATGCAGAACGTTTTGGTTTGTCGCAACTGCATCAGTTACGCGGACGTGTCGGCAGGGGCGCCGATCAGTCGTTTTGTCTGCTGATGACTTCCGACAAGGTATCCCATGATGCACAAATGAGGATCAGGGCGATGCTCGAAACCAATGACGGGTTCCGGATCGCAGAACTGGATCTGAAACTCAGAGGCCCCGGAAATATTGAAGGTTTGCAGCAGAGCGGGATCACCGACCTGCATATCGCCGATCTGGTTACCGACGAAAAAATCCTGAAATATGCCCGGAATGTAGCCATTGCCTTGCTTGAATCAGATCCCGAACTCGAGTCATTTAAAAACAAACCTGTTAGGGACTATATACTGAAAGAAAATAAACGCAAGGGCTCATGGGGAATGATCAGTTGATATTAAGAAATTGTTTTGATTTTATCTTTTAATATCTATATGCGTCTTTTTTGCTGCAACTTCGTTAGATTTTTCGACATAGGTAAACTATGTCTGCAAAATCTGCCTTGTTTCGCTAAAAAATCCATCATAAATCTTATTTAACATAAAATCAAAACAGTTTCTTAGAAATGGGGAGGAATTAAATCAGCTTTTATTTACTTTTGTTATAAAATTAAAACATGCCTGTTTTGTTTACAAAGAACCCAGGGAAAAACACAGTTTTAGGTGTCTGGCAAATTACTGAAACCGTTGATGAACTGGTATCTGCAATTGATTTGTCGGAAACAGAAAAACATGTTTTAAATTCTTACAAACATGATAAACGTAAAAAACATTGGCTGAGCTACCGGGTGCTTATCAGCAAGCTGTCAGAAGCTTCCTCTAAGGTGCATTACTCAGATTTTGGCAAACCCTATCTGCTGAATGACAGAAAAAGCAAACATATATCCATTACCCATTCCGGGGATTATTCGGCAGTGATTATAGATGCGGATACCTCGGTGGGCATTGATATCGAAGAAATAAGCAGGCGTATCGAAAGGGTCTCTTCAAAGTTTTTATCGGATGAAGAACTCGTGTTTATTGATAAGGAAAATTTTTTGGCTCACCTGACCATTTGCTGGACTGCCAAGGAAGCGCTTTTTAAGATCAGCGGAAATGATTATTATGATTTTAAAGAACAGATAAAATTGTTTCCTTTCAAATATGCTCCACATGGCAGTATTCAAGCCGAACTTACAGGAGAAAGCCAATCTGTAAACCTGGTTGTACATTTTGAAAAGATCTCGGATTACTTCCTTTCTTATGTGATTTTATAATGCATGCCTAACAAAACTTGCTGTGAGATATTGTTAATCGGGTTCTTTCCAAAAAATAATTTGTACTTTTATTTTTATTAATCCTGACGATTATGAAAGTTTACCAAAATATTCTTAATAAGAATGCAAAGGGTAAAAAACAACTCAGCATACTTATCGATCCCGACAAGTCCAACATTGAAGATGTGAAAAAAATAGCGGCATTATCAAACGAATGCGGCATCGACAACTTTTTTATCGGAGGGAGCCTGATAACAAACGATCATTTGGATCAATGTATCGCTACGATGAAAAAAGCATCTTCTGTCCCGGTAGTGATCTTTCCGGGGAATACGATGCAAATAAATTCAAAAGCCGATGCCATACTTTTTTTATCGCTTATTTCCGGACGTAATGCCGAGATGTTAATAGGCAAACATGTGATCGCCGCACCTTATATCCGCCATGCAGAACTGGAAGCTATTTCCACCGGTTACCTGTTGATCGAAAGCGGCAAACCGACATCCGTGGCCTATATGAGCCATTCATGGCCAATACCTCACGATAAAGATGATATTGCTGTGTGTACGGCGATGGCTGGAGAAATGCTTGGTATGAAAATGATCTATATGGATGCCGGAAGCGGCGCCCGGGAGCATATCGGGCTGACAATGATAGAAAAAGTAAAGAAAAATATTTCTGTTCCGCTTATTGTTGGTGGAGGGATTAATACTGCCCAAAAAGCAAAAAATATATACACTGCCGGTGCGGATATGATTGTTGTAGGAACTGCTGTCGAAAAAAACCGGTCATTGATTCGGCATCTGGCTGATGCAAGATGGTAATCCGGATGACATAAAAAGCATTTGCTTTTACAAATTTCTGCGTAAACAATTTTAAATTAATTTTGCTTTTTAATAATTCAGGGGCGGCCAAATGAAAAAACTATTGTCAAAACTTTTCAGTTACTTTTTGTTTTTTCTTCTGCTTTTGATTTCATTGCTGCCATTTTGGATATTATATCTACTGTCAGATTTTTTGGCTTTTTTATTATTTTATGTGATCGGATACCGCAAAAAAGTGGTGTTTAAAAACCTTGAGGGAAGCCTTCCTGAAACATTTGACACAAAAAAAATTGCCCGGCAGTTTTACCGGTTTTTGGCGGATGTATTTTTAGAGTCTATCAAATGTTTTACGGTCGGTAAAGGGAATCTGTTGAACAGAATTACTTGCGACAATCCGGAAATCATGGAACAATATGCCCGTGAAAACCGGAGCGTGATCTTTATGTCGGGGCATTATTGCAACTGGGAGTACCTGATTTATTCCATGAATATTATTTTTCCCCACTGGGCCATAGGCGTTGGCAAACCCTTGTCAAATGAGGTGATGAACAAACTTACCAATGCAAGACGCGCCCGTTTTGGCATGAAAATTATCAATGCAAAAAATATCAAGGAAGAGTTTAATAAAGACAGGGATAAACTTACAGCAAGCCTTTTTCTTTCTGATCAGTATCCTGGCGGTTCGCACAAAGGTATTCACGCCTTGTTTTTAAATAAAGAAACCGATTTTTTATTTGGCGCTGAGAAATATGCCGTTGATTATAATTTTCCTGTTGTTTACGCCGACTTTGTGCGCCTCAGCAGAGGACATTACAAAATACACCTTGTAAAGATCACGGATACCCCCAAAGAGTGCGAATACGGCTATATTATGAAAACGTATACCAGCCTGCTCGAAAAGACCATACTTCGCGACCCTGCTTACTGGTTGTGGTCACATAAAAGATGGAAACAAATAGACGGATTTTACTGAAAACAGTTTAGTTCTGCTCGGGTAACGGCTTCTTAATATCTTTGATATTCAGTTGAAGAGAAACGTTTCCGTTCCATTCATTTTCTTCGATATGATAGCAGACATCGAAAATATTCCCTTTCTGGATATAATCATAGAAGTCGGCAAGTTGAAAACCTATCGCTGAAAAAGGAGGCAGCGAAATTTCCGGATAAGTTATGGAAAGTTTCAGGTGGTGTTTTTCGCTTTTACCAACAAGACGAGCATTGCCAAAGTCAACAACACCGGTTGTTTTAAATACAGGCGACATGTTGCCGGGGCCGAAAGGCGAGAACTGCTTGATGATCTTATAAAAATTGGGGTTTATTTGCCGCAGATCCAGTTCTGCATCAATTTCCACTTCCGGAACCTGCATGTCTTCGGTGATGGTGGCACTTACAATTTCCTCAAAACGTCTGCTGAAGGCTGTAAGGTTTTCAGGCTTAATCGTAAGGCCTGCGGCATACTTGTGCCCGCCAAAGTGTTCAAGCAGGTCGCTGCAGGCATCAATGGCATCGTAAATATCGAAATCCTTGACGGATCGTGCGGAGCCGCATATCAATTCATTGGAGTTCGTAAAAACTATGGTGGGGCGGTAATAGACTTCTGTCAGGCGTGACGCTACAATGCCAATCACTCCTTTATGCCACTCGGGATGATAAACGATGGTGGATTTGCTGTTGAGAAGGTAATTACTGTTTTTGATCATGTCGATCGCCTCAATGGTCGTTTGTGTATCCAACGTGCGCCGTTCAGTATTATAACTGTCGATCTGAATGCCTATTTCCAGGGCATCTTTCAGGTTGTCGGCAATGAGTAATTCAACCGAGTTACGGCCGCTTTCGATGCGCCCCGCGGCATTGATACGCGGCCCGATCAAAAACACCAGGTCGTTGATATTAAGTTGCCTCGAAAAGATCTGGGATTCATTACCATTGTCGGATTCCCTTACCCGCTTCATATTACTGCTTTGCAAAACAGCTTCGATGCCCGGGCGCGGATTGGAGTTGATAAGTTTTAGCCCGTAAAAAGCAAGTACGCGGTTTTCACCGGTGATCGGTACGATATCCGAGGCAATGCTTACCGTTACAAGGTCTAAATACTTGTATAATTCTTTTTCATCAATTTTTCTGTTTTTGGCAAAGGCCTGTATCAGCTTGTACCCGATACCGCAACCGGAGAGCTCTTTATAAGGATATGGACAATCCGGGCGTTTGGGGTCAAGCACTGCCGCGGTTTTGGGAATTTCATTTCCGGGCCTGTGATGGTCGCAAATGATAAAATCGATACCTTTTGAGTTGGCGTATTCAATTTTCTCTACGGCTTTTATTCCGCAATCCAGGGCAATGACCAGCCGTATGTTGTTTTCAGCAGCAAAGTCAATACCTTTGATTGAAATACCATAACCTTCGATATAGCGGTCGGGAATATAAAAATCGATGTCGGAATAATAATTTTTCAGAAACGAATATACCAGCGCCACCGCGGATGTCCCGTCGACATCATAATCACCGTAGATCAGGATTTTCTCATTGTTTTCAAAAGCTTTCTCAATCCGGTCTATAGCTTTATCCATATCCTTCATCAGGAACGGATCATGAAGATGGCTCAATTCGGGACGAAAAAATGCCCTGGCATCATCAAAAGTAGTGATACCGCGTTGGTATAATAAATTAGCAATAGGAAAAGAGACGTTCAGATCTTTTGCCAGTTGTTCAATTAATTTATTATTTCCAAGTTGTTTAAGTACCCAGCGCTTTTCCATCAAATAAACCTTTACAAGGCAAAATTACACATTAAAACGCAAAAAAATTATTATTAAAAGATTTTATTTTTCGGTATGTTATATCGTTTTGAATAATAAATCATTAATTTTGATAATTAATTTAGGAACAAAAAATCAGAACTCATGCAATCCAAAAAATTTGTTAAAGTCGTTTTCAAAGTACTGGGGATATTTATTGCCCTAATCATTTTACTGGCCGTATTTTTACCGATAATTTTTAAAAAACAGATCGTTGAAGCAGTCAAGACAGAGATCAACAAAAGTGTCAACGCAAAAGTGGATTTCAGGGATTACCATCTCACACTATTTCGTAATTTTCCTGATTTTACATTAGGACTTGACAATCTGACCGTGGTTGGAATTAACGAATTTAAAGAAGATACACTGGCGGATGTCGGGAAATTGCGGGTGTCGGTCGGCTTGTTCAGTTTGATAAAAGGCGAGCAGTATAAGATAAATACAATATCGCTGGAACATCCTGAGGTTCATCTGATCGTTCATAAAGGGGGAAAGGCCAACTGGGATATTATGAAACCTTCGGAAGACACTGCCACAAAGGAGGCCGAAAAACCTTCCAAATTCAAGCTAACCATCGACAAATTATCTATTAGTAACGGGTTTCTAACCTATGATGATGAAGATGCCAACATGCATGTAAAAGCGGTAAACCTGAACCACACACTCAAAGGCGACCTGACGGCTGATTTTACTTCGCTTAGTACCAATACGAGCATTGATACGCTGAACTTTTCATCAGGAGGTGTTTCTTATCTGAATAAAGCTGCCCTAGACCTTAAGGCAGACATCGACGCTGATCTGAAAAATTCAAAATATACATTTAAGGAAAACGAATTATGCATCAACGACCTCATCCTTGGCTTTGAAGGATGGTTAGCCATGCCGAAAGAAGATATCCATATGGATATTAAGTTTAATACGAAAAAAACGGAATTCAGCAGCATATTGTCGCTAATACCTGCCGTGTACAAGAAAGATTTTGACAAGATCGAAACCAAAGGCAGCCTGGCGCTTGATGGTTTTGCCAAAGGCACCTATAGCGATAAATGCATTCCGGCATTTGCTGTCAACCTGCTTGTAGAAAATGCGATGTTCAAATACCCTTCGCTGCCCAAATCGGTGACCAATATTAATTTGAATGTCAAAGCCAGCAACAAGGATGGGAAGATGGATCATACGGTAATAGATGTGAAAAAACTGCATTTTAATATGGGCGCTAACCTTGTCGATATTGTGATGCATGTTAGTACGCCGGTATCTGACCCCAACATCAATGGTTCCGTGAAAGCTAAAATCAACCTTGGCGAAGTCAAAGATTTTTATCCGTTGGAACAGGGCGATCAACTGAGCGGGAAATTAAATGCCGATGTCAGCCTGAAGGGAAAACTGTCATCCATTGAAAAAGAAAAATATGAAGAGTTTCAGGCAAAAGGGGAGATATCCGTAGCAGGAATGACGTACAAAAGCAAGGACATAAAACAGGCTGTTATCATCAACAACCTGAAACTGCTTTTCTCGCCCCAATTTGTTGATATTCCTTCGTGCGACTTGAAAATCGGCCGTTCCGATCTTAAAGCCAAAGGACGTCTTGATAATCTTTTGTCCTATATTTTTAAAGATGAATTGCTGAAAGGCCGGTTCGAGAGTACTTCATCGCTGCTCGACATCAACGAATTTATGTCTGATGAACCGGCCACGGCTTCTCCGGCAGAAGCAGAAAGCAGCCCGATGTCGGTTATTGAAGTTCCCGCTAATCTTGACTTCTATCTGAATGCTGCTTTCGGGAGGGTGCTTTATGATAAAATGGATATGACGGGAGTTTCAGGTGTTGTAAAGCTTGCCAACCGAAAGCTGACACTGGAAAATCTGAAAATGAATGTTCTGGACGGCTCTCTAT
>DAOQAF010000010.1:0-64963 GCA_035353775.1 Bacteroidales bacterium
ATTATGGTAGCCTCGTAGAGGCGGCATTATGGTAGCCTCGTAGAGGCGGCATTATCGTTGCTCTGATATTTTCAGTATTTTTGCCTATTAATTCCAAATAAATCGGTTTTTAAATTCCATGAAAAAAGTCCTCCTCATCGCTACAAACTCAGAAAAAAAGCCATACCCGGTGCCTCCCATCGGCCTGAGTATGGTGGCCCAAAGCATCGAAAACAAGTATGAGGTGAGGATGTATGACGCCATGTTTGATGAGGGAAGATCACTCCCTGACATAGTAAATTCTTTCAAACCGGACTATATCGGCTGTAGCATACGGAACGTAGATTCTATGTCGGTGGAAGCCCCGGATTTTTTTCTTCAAACAATCGATGAAAAAATTATCAAGCCCCTGAAAAAAATCACTGATGTCCCCATCATACTGGGCGGCAGCGGTTACAGCATTTACCCCTACGAGATTCTCGATTTTTTCGGATTGAATTATGGCATCGCCGGCGAAGGCGAAGAAACATTCCTCATATTACTTGAACATCTTAATGAAAATACGGATATCACCGGTATTAAAGGCATTATATACAGGGGTTCCACCGACTCTGAAAAAAAAGTGAAAAATAATTCTTCCTATCCCGGTAAAAAATATTTTTCCGGAATTGAAAATTTTATCGATTTCAATCCCTACAAAGAGCGCGGCGCCTATTCGATACAATCTAAAAGAGGCTGCGCTCATCAGTGTATTTACTGCACCTATCCTTTGATCGAAGGAAAAAAATTCAGGATCAGGGACCCAAAAGATATTGTTGATGAGATGCAACAGGTTTCGGAAAAGCTTGGTGATGTGGTTTTTGAATTTGTCGACTCAACTTTTAACGATCCGGCAGGGCACGCAGAAACCATATGCTCGGAAATCATCAGACGTAATCTGAAAGTCAGGATACGTACTATGGGAATCAACCCTGCCAACACCAGCGACCAACTTTTCGGGCTGATGACAAAGGCAGGCTTTACCCAGATAGATTCTACGCCCGACAGCGCCTCACCGGTGATGCTAAAAAACCTGGGAAAGAATTTCAAACTGGCACAACTTCAGAAAATGGCTCTCCAGATAAAAAGATCAAACCTGCCTACCATGTGGTTTTTCGTTTTCGGAGGCCCTGGCGAAACCCATGAAACCATTGACGAGACATTTGAATTTATCAAAGAATATATCTCACCTGACGACATGGTGTACATCGCCACCAGCCTGCGCATTTATCCCGAAACAAAGCTTCATAAAATTGCCATTGAAGAAAAACTTATCGATAAAAACCAAAGCCTTCTGAGGCCGGTGTTTTATTCCAACGGGTCATTTACCTCTGAAGAGTTGCATGATTATTTGCAGAATAAGATCGGCAGGACGCACAACATTTTGTTTTCATCAGAAGCAAAGCCTTCTCCAGACATGATGCAGGAAGCCATTCATTTGCGCCGCCAGCAGAACCTGAAAGAACCCATGTTCCGCACGTTGCTGCGTATCAGGAAAAGACTGATGGAGGAAGGAAAAATGTAATTTTTATGAAAGACACAATTGCACTGTTTTTCAGCCCGCAAATTTATCAAACATTGATCATGCTTCAAAAAAACTGAAATTCACTTTCCCGTAATTACGGTGCTGACTGAATTTCGGGTGTTTTGAAAAATCATGATCGCGGGAATGTTCTATAATCAGCAACCCATCAGGCATGAGAAGTTCTTTTTCAAAAATTTTATCCGGGAGTTCTGTTGCCGATTTCAAATCATAAGGAGGGTCGGCAAAAATAATATGATACTTTTTTATGGAATGTTTAATATAAGAAAAAACATCCGAGCGGTAAGCCCTGAGGTTGTCTATTTTAAATTCTTCGCAGGTCTTTATTAAAAATGAAACACATTTGCTATCCTTGTCAACAGCCGTTACTTCGGCACAGCCGCGTGATACAAACTCCAGTGAAATACTGCCCGTCCCTGCAAAAAGATCCAGCACCGACATCCCTTCGAAATCAATGGTATTACTCAAAATATTAAAAAGGCTTTCTTTTGCCATATCGGTCGTTGGCCTCACCGGCAGGTTAACCGGTGGATGGAGCCGTCTTCCGCCATATTTTCCGCTTATAATTCGCATAATACAGTGCTTAATAAATTTTGAATGGTATGGGCGGGTATATCTTTCATAATATAGCTGTTGGCATATTGTTCGCCGGGAAGTGCAAAATCAATATTCCGGACATATTTATAAAGCATGTCAAACAAAGCGGAGTTTTTCAGTATCTCACCGGATAGAATGACACCATTATTTTCGGGACTAAGTTTTA
The DNA here is from genome assembly GCA_035353775.1 of Bacteroidales bacterium. Taxonomy (GTDB): domain Bacteria; phylum Bacteroidota; class Bacteroidia; order Bacteroidales; family CAIWKO01; genus CAIWKO01. The sequence continues at coordinate 2,325 of DAOQAF010000010.1, forward strand.
ATTGTTCATAAACAAAAAGCACAAAATAAATAAAATCCTCAGCGGTTTTGTATGCAAAAGAATTATAAAAAAGCAGACGACCATTTTCAGTGACCAGCATATCAAAAAATCCGGAATGCACATTGACAAAAACCTGCTTTGGCAACAAGGTATGTTTGCTGAAAACCATCATCGATTCAATAAAAACGGATGCATGATGCCGTATTCTGAAGGATGCTACGCTTATGTTTTTTTCAAGATCGGGAGGAATTGCATAAACATTAAACACTTCTGTGGTTTTAAGTTTATCCGCATATATTTTCTCATCAGTTTCGCTTCCGTGATTAAAATGAAAATAGGTTTCTTGTTCAGCCGGGTCAAACAATGCATTTGGCACAAGCGTTGATCGCTGTGATTCCCATAGCACCACAACATCTTTGTACTTATGTTTTGTAAGTTCATTTTCGTCGAAAAAATTCCTCAGAAGTTCCAGATAGTTCTGCAATCCACCTTTGGCCTGAATACCTTGCTGTGAAAAAGCTATGAATTTGTTTTTATCCGGATCAAAAACAAGCAACTGTAACAAATTGCTGTTCAGTCCGGCAATCAGTTGATAACCCGAAGCAGGCGATGTGCCGAAGCAGGCGTCTGTTTTAGATATTGAAGTATTGTGTTCGTTATCCATCAGGCTTTTATTAAAAATTATCCCTCCAGTCGCTCTTCCTTGATAGTTTAAGGTCTTTAAGCATGGACGATTTGATACGGATGGTAAAATTATAACTTTTTCTGAAACCGTAAGGCACCCATTCCATGAACATCTCCCAGCAATGCAGGTCGCGGTGTATGCTTAATGACGTGTATGAAAAATCTTTTGATTTGAAGTCGTAGCCCGTAGTGAATCCGACCTTCCATTTGGGGGTGATATAAAATTCACCGTTGAGCATCAGGGTTAATACAGTGTCGGGAATATATTTAATAGTTCTGTAATCAAAATGGCTGGAATAGCTGAAATTAAGGTTCGCGCTGACATTCCACTTATTCAGGAAGACACTCGTCTTTTCGTTTGTCCCTTTGTCTTTTTTCTTAAAATCGTTATCGCTGAGAGAATAGGAAATGCCTATCATCCATGTGGTGTTTTGCCTGCGGAACAGCCGGTGATTGACCTTCCATTCGAACTGGTTCAGGCGGGTGCCGTTGGTGTCAATGACATAAGGATCCCAAGCTCCGTTGAAACTAACATCAACACGGTTGAATAGCCTCGTGCGTACATTAAGTGAAAGGTAATCCCAACGCAGTGAATCTTTGGCAAAATCGTAGCCGGAGCCGATATTCAGATAATCAATAAGAACAATTTTTTTCGAGCCGGTAATGGAATCTTTTTTCGAGCGTACCTTCATCTCGAGGTTGTTATTCAGGTTGAAGCTGACTTTGCCTGACAAGCCATCGGGAGGAGAACCGTATATGCCGTTCTGAAATATGGAATAATGCATGGTCCTGCCGCTTGAATCAATCTGCGCATATTTATAATAGCCCCAAAGTTTAGAACCAAAATCCGGATGGTACCCAAAGGTGACCGAAGGTGTCAATACATGCCTGATTGCCTGCAATGCGCCCTTTTTGAAACGGAATATCCCATAAATTTTCGTAGAAAGCTGAGATGCGACACTGAACTCATGGGCCGCCTGAAACCCCCTCACGGTATCATTTCTGATATAAGAAGTATCAATCTGGTTGTACCATTGCTGGTTAACCGATTGAAAGTACCATCGTTCAGTAAAATTGATGGAATTGTTCCAACTGATAAATTTAAGGATTTTCAGCGGATTGCGTATCTGAACACTATGTTGTATGCCATTCTGCATCATATCCCATATCTTCGGAGTAAGCACCAGGCTGTCGTATGTGTTAATATAATTCTGCGCATTCAGTGAATAGTTCACATTGATATTATCATACCATTTCAAGGCCCCCGCTTTGTTCTTTTTCCTGAAAGGATAAAATGTATTTACCGAAAAATTGACCTGCGGCAGCCATAACTGGAGTTCTCTGGTCTGTACATTCTGACGGCTGCCCAGATTCAGCGACAGATTGCTTTTCCCCCCGAACAATGATGTCTGATATGCGATGCTCGACTCAAACGTGTTTGACAAATAATCACTTGTTGACGAAGGGTTGAATTTATAAAAGCTGTTGCTTGCCATTTTTACCTGCGCCGAAAAGCTGCTGTTGGGCCGTGCCTTGGGATCTTGTTTATGCGACCATTCTACTGAGAAGTCTTTATACTTCTGATAGTCAGGCATAAATTTCTGGCTGATGATATTTACGGCATAAGAAAGTCTGATGTTCCCATCGAAGCGATAGCGTTTTCTATAATTTGACGATAGGTAGGCAGCCCAGCTTCCGCGGGTATATATATCACCCTGAAAGGTCATGTCGATGTAATCGTTGATTCCCCAATAATAACCTCCGCGTTCGAAATAAAATCCCCTGTTGGCTGATTCGCCCCAGGTAGGGATAATAATACCCGATATCTGCCCTCTTTTATTAGGAAAATACCCGAACGGCAACACCAGCGGTGTGGGGACATCTTCAATCTCCATATATGCAGGCCCGGAAACAAATTTGTCGTCGGGTATCATCCGTGCTTTACTGAAACGTATCTGGTAATGAGGATGTTCGAGACTGCACGTAGTAAAAGCCCCTCTTTTAAAATTTGCTTTTCCATCAGGAAAACGTTTTACGATACTTCCATGCAGGTAACTCTCGCCCTCATTGGTGAAAATATCTCTTACCAGCCCTTTTTTTGTATCAAAGTTGTAATTCATATTTTTTGCGGTAAAAGCATAGGATCCCTGTGAATACTCGGGCCGGCCCAATTCCTTTCCGGCCGAATCTTTAAGTCCCTCGGCAAAAAGCTGGTTTTTCTTAAAATCTATTTCAACATAACCCGATTTAAGTTTGATATCTTCATAATTTATTTCAACATTGTTGAATAAAAATGATTTACGGGTATCAAGGTTCATGATTATGGAATCCTTCGCCTGATAATCAATCTTTGTTTTGATAGCATCGGGCGAAATCTGTTTGCGCAGGTTCATAATGGAATCATTCTTGATACTATCCTGCACTATGGTGTCACTATCCTGCGTTATTGGTATATCAGGATCCTGTGCATAAGAAACAAAATCAAAGAAAATGAATGCTGCAACAGCAAAAAAACGGGATATGGAAAATATGGTTAATAATTTCGTTAACAAATTGTATAAAGTGCTGATTCCGTTAAATAAAAAGCGCATAATTTTGCAACACAAAACTCCTGAAATTATTGGCAAAACTAATTAAAATAAATCATTCAGATGAAACGAATTAATTTAATTTTTGTTTTGTTAGCCCTTATGTTTTTAGGAACGTCTGGTACAGTAGCGCCTAAAGTCATTAAAATCAGGAAGGTCGTTATTGATGCCGGTCATGGTGGAGATGATCCGGGAGCGGTCGGCAAAAAATCAAAAGAAAAAGATATTGCCCTGTCGGTAGCCCTGAAAATAGGCGGCTACATAAAAACAGCATTCCCTGAAATTGAAGTTATATACACACGCAAAACCGATGTTTTTGTTGAACTTTACAAAAGAGCGAAAATTGCCAACGACAACAAGGCCGACCTTTTTATTTCAATACATTGCAATGCCAGTAAAAGCACCGAACCCTTGGGAACAGAATCGTGGGTGATGGGCTTGCATAAAAGCCAGGCAAACCTCGAGGTGGCGAAAAAAGAAAATGCCGCCATACTATATGAAAATGATTACAGTACCCAGTACGATGGCTTTGACCCCAATTCCCCCGAAGCCAACATAATTTTTTCCTTGTATCAGAATGCTTATCTCGAACAAAGCCTGAATTTTTCAAGTTTTGTTCAGAAGCAATTTACTGAAAAAGCCGGCAGGGGTAACCGCGGTGTAAAACAAGCGGGTTTTCTTGTTCTGTATAAAACCACCATGCCGGGCACATTGATTGAAATAGGGTTTATCAGTAATCCTGCGGAAGAACAGTACCTAATGTCTGAAAGCGGGCAAAACATAATTGCTTCAGCCATTTATAGAGCATTCAAACAATACAAAGCGCTGCTTGAAGGCGGTATCAGCCTGCCGCAAAATAATATCGCTCCCGATACAATTTTTCAACAGGCAGTTACCAAAGACACCGTCATTGCTGAAATAAACGCGGACACAGTAAAAAACAGACAAGATAATAGGATCAATGAAGTTTTCTTCAGGGTACAGTTTACCTCGAGCAGCAAGAAAAAGCCTTTGGATCTCCCGGCATTCAGCGGACTGGATAACGTAAGATATTATGTTCAAAACGAAACCTACAAATACACCTGTGGTAATTTTAAAACCCTGAAAGAAGCCGTTGACTATCAGCATATCGTCCAGAATAAAGGCTTTAAAGATGCCTTCGTCGTGGTTTTTCTTAATGAAGAGCGTATTTCCGCAAGCGAAGCAGTAAAATATACAGGGAATTAAAAAATAAGTATATTTGCACAAAATTTTGCGCCTTGAAAATTTCTAAAGAAATTAAAATTGCAATTGTTTTTATTACCGGTCTCGTGCTGTTGTATTGGGGGATAAATTTTTTAAAAGGCAGGGACCTTTTTAAAAAAGAACGAACTTTTTATGCAGTTTACGACAATATAAACGGGCTTGTCAAGGCAAACCCGATACTCGTCAACGGATTTCGCGTAGGACAGGTTGATGATATCTATTTTCATCCTAACAACACGGGAAAAATAATAGTAATTTTAACTGTTACAAACAACGACCTGGTGATACCTTCAAATACAGTGGCACATCTTATCAGTTCAAATATCCTCGGTTCAAGGGCTATTGAGCTGAAACTCGGAAATGCTTCCACCGAGGCAAAAGAAGGCGACACCCTGAACACCTTTGTCCAGGCTTCTTTGACCGAAGTAATTGGTGTTCAATTTCAGCCCATAAAACAGAAGTTTGAAAATGTAATGACCTCATTCGATTCCGTTCTTATTATTATTAAACAAGTTTTCAACGAATCCACCAGACAAGACCTCGTGCAAAGCTTTGCGAGCATTCGCTTAACAATCCAAAATCTGGAACACATTACCTACAACCTTGATACAGTTATTACGAAACAACACCGTAATCTGGGTGCCATCATCGGGAATGTGGCGTCCATTACTGAAAATATCAAAAACAATAACGACAAGATACAAAACATCATAACAAACTTCTCAAACATCAGTGATACTATAGCCCAATCGAATATTGCCAGTGCTATTAACAATGCCGATAAATCTCTTAAGCAGTTTTCAGAGGTCATGGAAAAAGTTAACAGCGGCCAGGGCAGCCTCGGTATGCTGGTCAACAACGACTCGCTTTACAATAATCTTGAAAAATCTTCAAAAGAACTCAACCTCCTCATTGAAGATATCAAACTGAACCCGAAACGTTACCTGAATTTTTCGGTATTCGGCGGGAGCAAAAAGAAAAACGAATACACCCCGCCCAAGGAATAGTATATATTTCCTGCCCTTTGATTAATGGATTACCACCACTTTTCTACGGGATTCCCTATTTCCGCTATAGATAACTAAGGTATAAAACCCTTCAGAAAAATCACTGACATCAATTGATTGGTCTTTCGACGGCTTATCGATGCGCAAGACCAGGGAAGCTGTGAATGAATACATTTCAATTTTATCAATGATCCTGTTCAATTCATTAAGCTGTATTGTAAGGTTCTCTGAAACAGGATTGGGAAAAACAGTCATATTAATCAGGTCGTATTCATGTTTTACACGGGTAGTGGGACATGGCCATATTTCGGCTGCCCATTCGGGATGGTCAATAAATGGATTGCGATTGTTTTGCAGCGCACAGATCGCGTTGTTGCGGTCAAGTTCTTTCCGGCTAACCGGATCCAACGTATTCCATTCACAAAGCATTTCAATGAACCATTGATTATAACAGGGAAAAGAAGTCCCGTTCAGCACAGGATTCGGAGTCCAGCCGCCAATAGTATTTTCGTACCTTGTTGCCACATAAAAATACGACCGCGCAAGATCTCCTTTATACTGATTATCAGGTTCAAATACGGTCCCCGCATACCCGGGATAGCTACAATATCCTAATTTACCATTTCCCCAATGAGTGCCCGATGTTGTCTCACCATATGGATAATTGGATCGCATCCCATTTACTTTTCCATCCGTTGGATAAACATGAAACATATCGGTGTAGATACTATCATTCTCGCTCCCTCCCCACCAGCTTTTAGGAAATGAATGTTCGTGGTTGTAACAATCGCAAACATTAGTATAATTACCACATTGATCGCTTGAAAATATAAATGCGCAATTATCTGAATAAATATCCCAAATGGTATCACCGTTACGCAGATCGGTATCATCGAAATATTGCCACAAGGGGAAACTGAGTAAATAATGGCCCTTTATGATAGTATGTAGTGCGGTCTTAAGCAGTGATCCGCTAAGGTTAACAGGAAGAGTGTTGTAATAAGATATGGAATCGCAGGTGAACCTAATTTCTTTCTGAGCCGCAACGGACAAGCTGCTTACAAATAAAGCAGAAATAAGATATATTTTTTTCATAAAAGCTTCTCCAGAGCTAGGCACCAGAAACTTAAATTGAGAATTTCAAACTAATGAATAACCGCCACTTTTTTACGGGATACCACATTCCCGCTATAGACTACCAAGGTATAAAAACCTTCAGGAAAGCCGCTTACATCAATTGAATTCTTATCCGAAAGATTGTGAACACTCTCGACCAGTGCTGATGTCAGCGAATATATCTCTATCCGGTCAACAAGTTGTCCGCCCTCACTGATAACATTAACATATTCTGTGGCTGGGTTAGGATATACTGATACCTCGAAAATATCAGGATACTCTTGCATACCTACATTGGGCCCCCATATATTCCATACCCATTCGGGATGGTCGATAAAGGGGTTCCTGTTATGCTGAATGTTATAAATGGCATTGTTCCGGTCGATTTCTTTCTGACTCACGGTATCATTGGCATGCCAGTTAAGCAGCATAGTAATGGCCCAGGGTTTGGGTTCGGCGCCAATGGTCATATCGCTGCCCGGCCAGTTTCCCGCCTCGCCATAGTACCTCACGGCAATGTATAAATAGGAACGTGCCAGATCGCCTTTAAAAGCATCGATGGGTTCAAACACCTTGTCTGAATACCCGGAATTGGAGCAGTTTCCTGTTTTACTTCCATTTTGTGATGTCCAATTTGCAGAGCCTACGTCGCCATAAGGGAGGTTGCCCCGTTTGTTATTGACATAGCCATCGGTGGGATACAACTGAAAAAGATCGGTATAAACCGGCGATGAATCATCAAACCATTGCTGTGGAAAAGAATGTTCGCGGTTGTAGCAATCGCCTTCGGAAGAATAAGATCCGCATTGGTCGGAATTAAAAGTAAACTCATAGGGTGGTGTCCCCCCTGGAATATCAGAGTATATATCCCAGACTTTGTCGTTAGGTTTCTTGTCGGTACTCTGAAAAGCATTCCATAATTGAGTATACGAAATCGTCGTGTGGTTTTTGATGATATTATGTAAGGCCAACCTCAGCGAGTCTCCCGACAGGTAGTAGGCAGGATCATAATATCCCGGCGGAATCTGCGCGACAGCACACACACCGGTAAGAAATAAGACAACGGAAAATAATATTTTTTTCATGTTATTGGTCTCGGCATTTATATTTTGCAAAAATACGTAATTAATTACCCTTTTATTTATTCGTCGATAAAAAATTATTTTTCGTCCTTATTTTCCCGAAAAGTTCCTTGGACTGATATATTTTAGCTCTTCTTTCACTTTTTTGCTTACGTTCAGCGTGTTGATAAATTCGTGAAGTATTTCTTTTGTAATGGTTTGATTATTCCTTGTAAGTTCTTTCAACGCATTGTAAGGATCAGGGTAGTTTTCGCGGCGCAGAATGGTTTGTATGGCTTCGGCCACCACAGCCCAGTTCGAGTCAAGATCAGCATTGATTTTCTTTTCGTTTACGATCAATTTGTCCATCCCCCTGCTGATAGATTTTAATGAAATAAGCATATGCGCCAACGGGACTCCGATATTGCGGGTTACCGTTGAATCAGAGAGATCACGCTGCAAACGCGATATGGGCAACTTCGCAGATAAATGCTCAAACAACGCATTGGCAAGCCCGAGGTTGCCTTCGGCATTTTCAAAATCTATGGGGTTTACCTTATGCGGCATAGCCGACGAGCCCACCTCCCCTTTAACAATCTTTTGTTTGAAATAATCCATCGAAACATATAGCCAGATATCGCGGCACAAATCTATCAGCAATGTGCAGATACGTTTCATCGTGTCAAAGTATGCCGCCAGGTTGTCATAATGCTCAATCTGGGTAGTGCATTGCTGGCGTTTCAGGCCAAGACGTTCCAGAAATTTATCAGCGAAACCACGCCAGTCTTTTTCAGAATAAGCCACATAATGCGCGTTCAGGTTCCCGGTGGCTCCGCCGAACTTTCCTTCGAAATCAATATAATTAAAATGCGTCAACTGGCTTTCCAGCCGTTCCGCAAAAACACAGATCTCCTTACCAAGCCTCGTAGGCGTGGCCGGCTGGCCGTGCGTGCGCGCGAGCATCGGGATATCTTTCCATTCTTTTGCCATTGTATTCAGCCTGACCCAAAGTTTGTTCAGCAAAGGCAGCATCACATTCATTTGCGCTTGCTTGATCAGCAGCGGCATGGCCGTATTGTTAATGTCCTGAGAGGTAAGTCCGAAATGTAAGAATTCCTTATATTCACCAAGTTTTAATTCTTCAAATTTTTCACGTAGAAAATACTCTACGGCCTTCACATCGTGGTTGGTAGTTTTTTCAATCTCTTTGATTTTTTGTGCATCGGCAAGACCAAATTTTTCGTGAATCTCTCTTATCGCTTCAATAGAAGGTTCCTTGATCTTTTTCAGAAAAGGAACTATTGTACACAATTCTATAAAATACTCGGTTTCGATAAAAACCCGTTTTTTGATGAGCGCATACTCTGAAAAATATTCGGAAAGAGCTTCGGTGACTTTTTGGTAACGGCCATCTATGGGCGAAACGGCAGTTAGTGCATTTAATTCCATTAGATTTTTTTTATAATAACAAAGATAATTATTTTTTCATGTAGTCGGTCAAATTCATGAATTTGACCGACTACATGAATAACGTTTTTTCAGGGCAAATTCATGAATTTGCCCTGCATACCGCACATTACCAAGATTTCTTATTTCTGGCAAACCATTGTGCAATGATACTCACCATCACTAATTGCAATGCATGGTACATCATGACAGGCAATAACACGATACCAATATACGGGCTGCCGGCAAACAACACTTTCGACATCACCGTACCGTGCATCAGCGATTTTTTCGAGCCGCAAAACAAGGCAGTGATCTTATCTTCGCGTTTGAATTTTAATATTTTGCTTGCCAGGTAAATGATTCCGTACACGGCATAAAACAAGACGATCATAGCGGCACCAAGCCCCACAAGTAAAAGAGCCGAATATCCTTCAAACATTTTCTTTGCAAAAGATTCGCAAAAAGCAGTATAAACGATCAATAAAATAATTGTCTGGTCAAAATACCGGAGTCTTTTACTGTTTTTTTCGGCAAAAGTACCCCATAGCGGATTAAGTATTATTCCCAAAACTACCGGAAATATAACCTGAATTGTAAGCTTTAACAAGATAGGCCCAAGGTCAATATCCGCGGATGCGGTGTTGAGATAGATTCCCATCCAAAGCGGCGTGATAAAAACGCCCATCAGCGTAGAAATGCTCGCATTAAAAATGGCGGAAGGGATATTTCCTTTAGCAATTGAAACCATCACCACCGCCGAAGACACGGTTCCCGGCAGGCTGGCAAGGAAAAACACTCCCATCCAGATGATTTCGTGGCCATTGCTTCCAATGATATTTTTCGCCAAAATCACCAGCAGAGGAAACAAAACAAAGGTCGCCAACTGTACCACCAAATGTAGCCTCCAGTTGCTCAAACCGGATCTGACTTTTTGCGGGCTTAGCTTCAGCCCATAAAAAAAGAAGATCACCGATATACCGTAGGTGGCAATTTGGGAAAGCGGGACCACGGAGTCTTTAGCGCCTATGTGCGGCCAAAAATAAGCAAGGATGATCACGCCAAGAAGGGCCAGGATAAACCAGTCAAGACCAAAACGCTTTGTGGCATTGAAAAACTTAGAAATGGCTGAAAGCATATCGCTCATGGTGTTTTAAAAATCATCCATAAATATTCCTGTAACGTACCGCATTATCCAAAGCATCTAATATTTCACGGGTAAAGCCTCCCGGCTGCTTTTCGGGTAATTCCTCGGAAGAAAGAAGCGTTATTTCAAGAATACCGGGGAGCACACGTTCACAGGCATTCCGCATCTGATCCAGATAAAATTCATCCACAGTTTCAAAATTTTTCCCGAAACGATCGCTGAACTCAAGCAATGCAGCATGAACGGCTTTATAGATTATTTCTTTTTTGTTGTTCTTTTTCCATATGTAGTTGTATGCCTCAGAAATAAGCGGAGAAGCATGTTCGCGGATCGTATCATAAACGGGTATCTCTGAATCATCAATTTGTATCTTATCAGGATTTTCGCGTTCCCAGCGTGCATGTTCGCGGGCGACAGCAGCATCATATTGCGATCTTTTGTAATCGATAAGGTAAAACGTATAGATATAAATGATTTTCGGCATCATATAGCTGATGTTCTTTTTTGCCGATTTCATGATATACATAAACGTTTTTTTGTGAATCTTTTCTGCTGTAAAGAAAAAATATTTGAAAACTCCTCCCATCATTTTCCGCATAGCCCACATCGAAGAAAGGCCGGGCATCTTCACATTCGGGCGGCGTTTAATATTGTGGATCAATGACGTGGCGCGCTCTTTGAATTTTTCGGTATCATAAATATCGTCCCAGTAATCGGCAAGGCCTAAAAACAGCTCCTGACGGCTCATCTGCTTAGGAATAATGTTGGATATGATATCCATTTTATCGCTGGTTTCGTCGGGTTCATTCTGTATGATGCGGCCCTGGCGCTTATAGTCGTACCACATCTTGGTGCCCGGAGGCGCCGCCAGCGGGTGACAGATATGAAAAATGATGTCGGCATCTTTAACAAAAGCGGCTGTCTTTTCAAATACTGTCAGGTCATCCGATTCATTCCCGATGATCATGTGAGCCAGCACCACCATACCGTACGACTGAATTTTCTTTATGGCCTCCACGGCAGAGACACCCAGGTTCTGCTTTTTATTCATGTCTTTCAGCGAATCAGGATTTACTGACTCGATGCCGATCATGAGCGTATAAAAATTTGCATCGGAAAGCAAGGCCAACAGCTCATCATCATTGGCAATGGTAATATCTATCTGCGTAAAAAAGCCCATTGGGTTTTTGAAAGAATTATTCAGCACTATCATCTGACGTAATAGTTCCTTCACATATTTCTTATCCCCGGCAAAATTGTCATCAGCGATGAATACCATCTGCACTTTCAGGTCGTTAAGCCTTTTTATTTCTTCCAGAACCTGATCAATGGTTTTGCTTCTTGGTTTGCGGCCGTATGTATATATTACATCACAAAAACTACAGTCAAAAGGGCAGCCGCGGGTGGTCTGAATAGAAACTGAATTGTACAGATGAATGTCATCTTTTATAAGCTCCCAACGCGGTGGAGGCGCTTTGGACATATCGGGCTTGATAACACTCTTATAAATTTTTTGATAATTCCCTTTTTTATAATCTTCTAAAAATTGCGGCCATGTATCTTCTGCTTCGCCATGGAAAACCACATCAATATTTCCCTTTTGTTTATAAATCAGCATCTCCACACCTATTCCGCCCACCACAATAACGGAAGCCGGACAAAACTTTTTGCAGGCTTCTGCGATTTTCAAACTTCGTATCAGTTGATTTGAAGTAATGGATATTCCAATGATGTCATAATTTTTCCCCGGAAGAAATTTTTCTGCCGGCCCGCGGATATATTCATCATGGATCGACACATCATGTTCTTTAGGCGTAAGAGCAGCAACAGTAGCCACAGCATGGGGGGCAATAAATGCCTTTGCATTCAGATAAGGAATACTTCTGATAATTCTATTATCGATTTCGTCAGGAGTGCCCGGACTAATTAGCAATATCTTCATTGGTTATGTTTTATCGAAGAATTTTAATACTGATCATAAATAAACAGGGGTCATTTTGTTCTTAACAAAAGTAATCCCGCATCCATAAAAAATAAGTGCCAAAGGTAAAAATAATTGAGAAACCCCGCATCATCATCTCCATGTGATAAAAAATTATCTGTTCAGTTATAAATCATAGGTATACCGCTAACGGGATAAAACCGGACATTTTTATTGAGATTCCTCGCTTCGCTCGGAATGACAAGTATTAATGGACAACGGGGTTTGGGGGGAAGAAAGGAATTTCGCCTTTGGCGAAATTCCTTTCTTCCCCCCACACCATAAAACAAATAATTTGTCATTCCGAACGAAACGAAGTGAAGTGAGGAATCTCATTAGTTATGTAAAAATCAAAATGTACAAATCTATCCCGTTTTTAGTATAAATGAAAATATCCTTTTTATCAGGCCGCTTCTGAATAAATAGATAATATATCCAAAAATTGAAATTAATTATTAGTTAAAAGAGGAGTTCACATTTCCAATAGAGAATTTTTTCATTAATTTTGCTTAGAAATCATGAAAATACATATGAAGAAACTCATAATCCCCCTGTTTATCATTTTTGCTTTATGTGCAAATTCATTTGCCCAGCACACGAACTCAAGCGCTCCTTATGAATTTCAGGCAAAATACCACATGCTTGATTCTTCGGAACTTTATACGCCATTGATTCCCGGTAAAGCGTTTACAGCAACTCCACCGCCCACAGGCACTGTGCGTCCCATCGCAGAATGGGAGCCCATGCAGGCCGTCCTGGTTTCCTATCCGGGTAATTTTGGAATTCCCTATTCCCTTATTGCAGAAATGTCGCAGGACTGCAATGTAATTACCATTGTAGAATCAACTCAAGATCGAACAACTGTTCGTAATAATTATGTCAGCAATGGAGTTGATACCTCCCACTGCAGTTTTAAAATTGCCCCACTGCAAACATATTGGACAAGAGATTACGGGCCGTGGTTCATTATGACAAATAACAATACAATTGCTATTGTTGATTTTCCTTATAATCGAAACAGGCCAGAAGATGATACGATTCCCAGAGTTATGGCAAATTACCTTACAATGCCTTTATATGGAATGAACGTTGTACACACTGGTGGCAATTATATGTGCGACGGCATGGGAGTTGCTGCTATGACAAATTTGGTTGAAGATGAAAACTCTTCACTGACACACGCACAGATTGATACCGCTTTTAAACAATACATGGGAATTACAAAAAATTATATTACTGCTGACCCTCTTGCAGCATATATACAGCATATAGACTGTTGGGGAAAGTTCTTGGATGTGGATAAAATTTTAATTGCTTCTGTCCCCACAAGCAACACACATTATAATGATTATGAAGCAATGGCAGCTTACTGGGCAAGCCAAGCCTCATCATATGGCAACAACTACAAGGTTTACCGGGTTTATGAACCCAACGGTCAGCCGTACACCAACTCACTTATACTGAACAATAAAGTATTTGTTCCTACTAAAGGTAGCACCAGCCTTACTTACGACAATAATGCGCTGGCTATATACCAGTATGCTATGCCAGGTTATGAAATCCATGGTATCACCTATAACTCATGGCAGTCGACCGATGCCCTGCATTGCCGAACTCACGAAATTGCAGATAAGGGAATGTTGTACATCAGGCATTATCCGCTGCTTGGCCAAAAGCCCATACAGAGCTTTTACGCCATTAATACAGAAATTTATGCCCTGAGCGGCAGCAACATCATCGCCGATTCGGTATATGTTAAGTACCGGGTATTTCACGGCTCCTGGGGTACATGGACAAAAATCAACATGACGAATACCTCCGGAAACAACTGGACAGCCAACATACCCCAGCAACAGGGCGGCGACACTATTGTTTATTATATCCATGCTTCCGACCAGTCACCCCGCAGTGTTAGCCATCCACTGATAGGCCAGCCCGACCCGCATAAATTTTACCTGAATGGTACGACCACTATAATTGAAGAAAGCAAACAAATTCAGGCAATAGTATTTCCAAACCCTGCAGTTAACAAGCTGTTCATACAAATGAAAAACAATGACGACAATCCTGTCATCGTCAAAATTTTTGATCTGATCGGAAAAGAAATTTTGTCTTTCAGCGAAAACAGCCTGACGGATCGCATGCTCATTACTGATGTCAGCACACTCCCTGCCGGTCCATATTTCGTTAAGATAAGCTCAGGAAATTATTCTGAAACAAGAAAAATAATGGTGATGCATTAAAAAAATTATCACCCTCTGCTATCAAAAAATTTATTGAAAATCAATTCATGTGATGCGGGCATGGCTTTCCGTCACCTTTTTTTATGCATTTCTTTTCAACAATTACCTGCATTTCTGTTGAATCACCACATATTGTAGTGTCACCAGGACAACATGATTTAAACGCATCATGCATGCATTTATAGTCATAATTGCTATTATTTATCATGCCATGTGTTTTTTGATAAACTCTTTTTGCAACAAGAGCTTTCTTTGCAATGACAAAAGCTCCGCAAACTCCTAATATGAGCATAATGCATACCATTATGGTTCCTAACCATACCCTTGAGTTATTTTTGTCAACAAAGCCTTTGATGATGGTTATAAGGCCTACAAATCCTAAAACAACGGCAACAACAGCGAAAATTAAAAAAAATATTTGCATAGTTTTCAGTTTTAATTAGTAAATAGCCAACAAATATAATAAATAAATAATATCAAATCAACAAATTTCTATAATTAAATTCTTTTAATTTAAAATATTAAATATGCTAAACTTCTCTTGGTGTTTTAAAAAATATTATTTTCACGCATAATTTCAAACCATAATTCTTATGAAAAAAATATTTTTTCTTTTGCTGATGCTGGGTTGTTTCAATTTGCAGGCTGCTTTCAACGATTATTTCGAAAATAAAACACTCCGCATTGATTATTTTCACACGGGCAACAACCTTACAGACATCTTTTCCATCGATGAACTGATACAGGAGCCATACTGGGGCGGTTCAAAAGTAAATCTACTCGATATTTTTAATTATGGAAAATATAAATTTCTGGTTTACGATACAGAAAGCAACAATTTGATTTACTCTTACACTTATAATACTTTGTTCTCGGAATGGCAAACAACGAACGAAGCAAAAATCACCTTCAAGACATTTTCAGAGACAGTAACGATGCCTTTCCCTAAAAAACCCGTGAAATGCGAATTTTATTCCCGGAACAAAAAAGGTATTTTCGAAAAAAAATTCGAATATTCCATCGACCCGAAAAACTATTTTATTATCAAAGAACGCAGGGCAGAATATCCTAAAATTGACATTCTGAATTCCGGCGACCCTGCTGTTAAAGTTGATATTGTTGTTATTCCGGAAGGCTATACAGACAAAGAGATGGACAAATTTATCAAAGACGCCAACAAATTTGCCGAATACCTTTTTAATGCAAGGCCATACAAACAAAACAAAAACAAATTCAACATATGGGCCATTAAAGCACCCTCCAAAGAGTCCGGCACGGATATACCCGGTGAAAGTGTATGGAAAAACACACTGGTAGAATCAAGTTTTTACACGTTTGACACCGAAAGATACCTCATGACATCGGATAATAAAGATCTCCGTGATGTTGCTTCAAATGCACCTTACGACCAGATATATATAATTGCCAACACAAGTAAATACGGCGGTGGCGCCATATACAATCATTACGCCGTCAGTGTGAACAGCAGCCCGTATTCTGAATATATTTTCACCCACGAATTCGGCCATTCTTTTGCCGGGCTGGGCGATGAATATTATGATTCCGAAACATCCTATAATGATTTCTATCCCCTTGATGTCGAACCACCCGACCCGAATCTTACTACCCTCGTTAACTTTGAATCGAAGTGGAAAAACCTTATTGATAAAGAGACTCCGATGCCTACGCCCAACGATCCGAAATACAAAGGCAAGGTAGGTGTTTTTGAAGGTGGCGGATATGTTACCAAAGGAGTTTATCGCCCTGCATACGATTGTACCATGAAATCCATCTCCGTGGATAATTTTTGTCGCGTATGCACCATGTCAATAGAAAAAATGATTGATTTTTACACAAAATAATTAAATAACAATTCAAAAAATCAGAAAGGACCAAGATTATGACCGTTACAAAACTTGAACAAATGTTCGACCTGCTGAAAAGTAAATCAAAAAAAAGACTGGTAGCAGCTTATGCGAACGATTCCCATACAATAGGCGCCATAAACCATGCCGTGGACATGGGATTGCTCGATGCCACCCTGGTAGGCGACAAAGATACCATAGCAAAGGTTTGTGGCGAAATGAACATTAGTATGGAAAAATTCATTATTGTTCAGGAAGCCGATGAAATAAAAGCAGCCGAAAAAGCTGTTGAACTGATCAATGCCGGTGAGGGAAACATATTGATGAAAGGCCTTGTCAGCTCCGACAAATATATGAGGGCTATACTTAACAAGGAAAAAGGGCTTATGGCCTCCCCCAATTCAATATTGAGCCATGTTACCGTAATTGAAAATCCGAGATACCCCAAACTGATCATCGTTGCGGACGTAGCCATCATCCCGCTGCCCGATCTGAAACAGAAGATCACGATGACCAACTACCTCATACAAACTGCACATGCCCTTGGTATTGAAAAACCTAAGGTCGCTATCCTGGCAGCCACAGAACAAATGTCTGTCGGGATGCCTGCCTGTGTTGAAGCTGCCATCATAACTAAAATGGCTGACCGCGGACAGATAAAAGGCGCTATCATCGACGGGCCATTGGCTTTAGATGTTTGCGTTGATAAAGAAAGTTGCGAAATAAAAAAACTCAACAGCCCCATTCAGGGCGATGCGGATGCCATTCTTTTCCCCAATATAGAAGCAGGCAACGTGTTTTTCAAGACAAATACCAAATTAGCGGGGGGAGAACTCGGCGCGGTTGTTTTCGGAGCTAAAGTACCTGCAGTGCTGACTTCGAGAGGTGACAGCGAAAAAACAAAATTGTATTCCATCGCACTTGCGGCCTGCCTGGCAAAATAAAAATCAAAACTTTATCAAAAATCTAATTACAAAAAAATGGAAAAAAGAAACATCCTGACGATTAACCCTGGTTCTACATCAACCAAAATAGCTGTTTTCAAATCCAACGACCTTGTTTTTACAATAAATATCAAACATCCTGCAGAAGAAATTGAAAAATTTGACAGAATTTCAGATCAGTATGAATACAGAAAAACCATCATTGTAAAAGAACTGGAAAAGGCCGGCATCGCTTTATCATCCATTGAAATAATCATCGGCAGGGGCGGATTGGTAAAGCCCATACCCTCGGGTGTTTATGAAGTGAACGAAGCCATGAAAGCCGACCTCAGGGTAGGTGTGCTGGGACAACATGCCAGCAACCTGGGTGGCCTCATTGCTGATGACCTGGCAAAGATGATACCAGGAGCTAAAGCCTATATTGCCGACCCCGTAGTTGTTGACGAACTGGACGATGTGGCCAGGGTTAGCGGCCATCCCGAATTCGAACGGATATCAATATTTCATGCGCTGAACCAAAAAGCTATCGGTCGTATGCATGCCCAGGCTATAGGCAAAAAATATGAAGATCTCAACCTGATTGTCGTACATCTTGGTGGTGGCATCAGTGTAGGCGCTCATCGCAAAGGCAGGGTAATAGACGTAAACCAGGCCCTCGACGGCGAAGGCCCTTTCTCCCCCGAACGCAGCGGCACATTGCCCGTCGGAGCACTGGTAAAACTATGCTTCAGCGGAAAATATACAGAGAAGGAAATATTAAAAATGATCACCGGAAAAGGCGGCTATGTTGCTTACCTTGGCACTAATAGCGCATATGAAGTGGAGCAAAGAGTCAATTCCGGCGACGAAAAAGCCATTTTTATTCAAAAAGCCATGGCTTACCAGATCGCGAAAGAGATCGGGGCAATGGCAGTAGTGCTTGATTCTGAGGTTGACTCTATTGTTATCACAGGCGGAATGGCTTATGATAAAGCCTTCGTGAATCTCATAAAAGAAAAGGTGGGTAAAATTTCTTCTGTTGATGTTTACCCCGGCGAAGATGAGATGCGCGCATTGGCCATGAATGGAATCATGCTGCTAAACGGAGATATTACTCCCACAGAATACAGATAAATAGTGTTTGCAAGAAAACGTCAATTTCTTCGTTACGCTTGCGCCAAAAATGCTCATTTACATCAGTAAACTCCGCTTTTTGTCGCTTTGCAAGCCTCGAACTTGGCGTTTTCTTTTTGCAAACACGAGTTTTCTTGCAGGCACTAAATAAATACGTATTCTAAAAAATTGTTATAACTTTTTTCAGGTAAAAGGGATTTCTTATTGACTTCCATGATTTTTTTTTGTATATTTACCAATTATTTACAAAAAATACCGTATTCATATATAAACCGGGTCCGAAGTTCAATAATAAGCCTAATAAAAAATACCATGAAAAAAAATCTATTCATCTTTGCAATGTTCTTTGCAATTTTTGCTTTTGTTATATCATCATGCAAAAAAGACACCCCCGATCCGGTTGACACTGTAGTAAAAGGGTATGTTACCGGAAAAGTTCTTGCTAAAAATGGCACAACACCCATTCCTAACGCAACTGTTTTCGTTGATGCAAACGGTGAAATTTATATCACTAAATCCTCAATAAACGGCACTTTCACGCTGCAGGCCCCTGTAGGTGAACAGGTATTGAACATCCAGACCGGAGGAGGAAACATTTTCAGGGCGCAATACCCTGTCAGCATTGCCGAAAATCAGACCACAACCGTGGCCGCAGGAACACTCAAGCTACTGCAGGCCGACAGTCTTGCCTATATCCACGGATTGTACGACAACATTCAGGTTATCATTCAGGACTCGCTGGGATACAGTGTTCAGGAGATATTTGTCAGCGACCTGAACAACCTGGCCATGCTCGAAACCTATGGCGCCATCTTCCTGAATTGCGGCAAACAAGGACTTATGGACTCTCTCAAATACCAAAATCTGCTTACCTATGTACAAAATGGGGGCAGCCTTTACGCCTCCGACTGGGCCGTGGAATACCTTACCGGCGATGGCAATTTTAAAAGTCAGGGTCATGGACACGAGCCTTACGGAATAAAAGCTACCTGCCCTAACGGGCTGCCGGGCGGATTTATTGCCGACAGCACGCTGTGCACTTCAAAAGCCGGCCCGAGCACCATGGTCAATAATGCAACTATAGTCGCACAAGACCTGATTGACTATCTGGGAATTTCAGCAATAAATATTGAATATGATCTGGGTGGATGGGAAGTAATTCAACTCATTGATGCCCCTTGGGAAGTTTTGATTACTGATAATACAACTTACGGCCCTCTCGCTGCAAGATATTACGTCCCTTCCGGAACAAAAGCCATGAATCATATGCTTGAACAAGGCTGGGTAACCATTTGCCATATCCCCCCCGGAAATCCGGCAAATGCACACACGATAACTGTTTCCGTAAATGCACTCCCAGCGCATCTTGCCCATGGTGATTATCTCGGCAGCTGCCAGAATAATGGATTTGGCGGTGTTATCTATTATACAACCTTCCACAACGAAGTACAGCACAATATCAGTTCTGATGTCCAGCATATCCTGCAATATTTTATTTTAAATATGTAACCCTTAAAAAATTAAGATATGAAAACAAAAATTAAACTTCTGTTCCTTGCCCTTGCTGCATCATTGATGGTGTTCAGCGCATGCAAAAAAGAAAGCCACGAACTGGTAATCATCCCGACAGGCGGAGGCCCCTACGGCCCAACATCAGACCATTTTATGGCTGGACTCGGCACCACTCCGGGCTATCCCACAGGCACTGCCTTTACACTACCGGCGAATATATTTATTATCGGAGATATCCGCGGAGGTATTCAGGGTAAAGATTATCAGGTAGATAAACAGAAATATACCGGTCCATTCCCTATTGTTCCTGATGATAAAGCCTGGGTCGACTACGGAACAGGGACTTTTGTTAGTTTATACATTAAATTTTTCAATGCACTGCCTACCCCATCTTCAGTTACGATACCCGGCGGTTTGATTTTTGTGGATTCGGCAGATATAAATGAACATATTGGCGTTTATCAGAAAGGATATATCATGCAATCCATCACTATTCCTGTACCGGCCCTGGATACAGCTTTTGCGCACATAAAAGCGTATTGCCTTAACCACACCTTAGCTCCAAGCAGCTACAATGCTATTTATTACATAGGGCCTATCACAAATAATCCAGATCTGAATCAAATCTCCACAATTATGGCGCCTAAACAATATCCTATCGGAGAAGAAGGTAATATCCAATCCATTATATGGAATGTAACTGATTACGGCTTAACTCTCACCGCAGCAGAAATACAATACCTGAATTCTTTGCCATAGTTTTGTTTTGATAATTGTTGTAAAAAAAACCGGCGATGAAAACCTGCCGGTTTTTTTTTGTTCAGATTTTTTGAAACATTTACATGAAAAAAAATAACTTTGTTTTTTTATCACAGAAAATAAATGAAACAATACCTCGGACTTCTTGATCATGTGTTGCAAAACGGCACTCCCAAATCAGACCGGACCGGCACAGGCACCGTCAGCGTTTTTGGTTATCAGATGCGCTTCGACCTGAATGATGGCTTCCCTTTATTAACTACCAAAAAACTTCACCTGCGTTCAATAATACATGAATTACTCTGGTTTCTTCAAGGCGACACCAATATCAAATACCTGAAAGATAACAATGTTTCCATTTGGGACGAATGGGCCGACGAAAATGGTGACCTGGGTCCCGTATACGGAAAACAATGGCGTTCATGGCAAGCATCAAATGGCCGGACTATCGATCAGATAACACAATTGATACAAAGCATCAAAACCAACCCCGATTCACGCAGGCTGATCGTGAGCGCCTGGAACATCGGCGAGATCGAGAAAATGGCGCTTCCCCCCTGCCATGTTTTATTTCAGTTCTATGTTGCTGAAGGAAAACTTTCATGCCAGCTTTATCAGCGCAGCGCAGATATTTTCCTCGGAGTGCCTTTCAATATTGCATCGTATGCGCTGCTTACCATGATGGTGGCTCAGGTATGCCAACTGAAACCGGGCGATTTTGTACATACTTTCGGGGATGCCCACCTGTACAACAACCACCTCGACCAGGCCAGGCTGCAGCTATCAAGGGAGCCGAGGCAATTGCCGATAATGAAAATAAATCCGGAGGTTAAAGATATTTTCGGATTTCGATTTTCGGATTTCGAACTCCAGGGATACGACCCGCATCCCCACATCAAAGCAGCCGTATCCGTTTAATTCATTAGTAAATCAGATGACAGAAAAAAAACAAATATCCATCATTGTCGCCATTGCCGAAGATTATGGAATAGGTAAAAACAACCAGTTACTCTGGCATATCACTGACGACCTTAAACGTTTCAAAAAAATCACTTCAGGGCACACGGTGGTGATGGGCAAAAACACTTACCTTTCATTGCCATTCCGGCCTTTGCCAAATAGGAAAAACATCATAATTACCGATGTACCTGGCGAAACATTTGACGGTTGCGATACCGTTTATTCCATCCCGGAAGCCATTGAAAAAATGGATGAAAATTCAGAAAATTTCATCATGGGGGGCGCCAGTATTTACAGGCAGTTTTTCGGAATTGCCCAAAAATTATATATCACAAAAGTCCACATTATAATGGAGGCGGATACCTTCTTCCCCGAAATATGTCATGATGAATGGGAACTTCAGGAAGAAAACGAAAAACAAACCGATGCAAACAATGGTTTGCAATACACATTTTTGACTTTTATAAAAAAAGAAAAATGAAAAGAGCCCTTTTCATATTGCTGACAATTTCGATTGGTATTACGTTGCTTCAATCATGCCATAAAGATGTTCCGGACGATCTGAGCGATATGAGGCATGTACAGATTAGCAATATGTATGAAACTGTTTCTAATGATATTTTTAAAACATTTTTATATAGTGTCATAGCCATCAACGACAGTTTGTACCATCCCAATGATTCCACAAACTTCAGATACAACGATCCCTGTATCACCTTCAACCTTGTTCCTTTCGATACCATAACATGGCCAAAAACGTTTCACATATTATTTCCGGCAGGCGGCTGCATTTGTTTTGACGGAATCAGCCGTGCCGGTGAGATGATGGTTGAAATTCCCGCTCCAGACCTTCCTCTAAATTCGAAATTTGAGATCAGCTTTAATAATTACTCCATTGGAACAATTCCTGTGAGCGGCTACAAAAAAATTTACATCACGAGCAACAACAATTATTCTTTTACTGATACATCCTTTCTGCAGATCAATTCGACCGCCCCTGTCATGCAATGGTCATCCTCACATCATTTAGAGTGGATTTTGGGCAGCTCCACGCATCAGAATATCACCGACGACCTTTTTATATACAAGGGCAAAGCTTCATGTATTCCGCTTTCAGGAAGCAGTTCGGATGAAATGAGTTTCACTGAAAACATCATTGAAGCCCTCCAGTTTATCAATTATTGCTATTGGATAGGCAGCGGAAAAACTGAAATCATCCCTTCAGGCAAATCAATCAGAACCGTTTCTTATCTGGACAGTTGCATCAATCAGGCCATGGTTGGTGTTGATAACACATTTCAGAATATTACTTTTTAAGTTTTCTGCTTTTTCTTTTTGGCAGCCGGAAACAAAACATTGTTAAGTATCAGCCGGTATCCGGGTGAATTTGGATATAGTTCCAGTTTTGTAGGCGGATCATACACAAAATGCTGGTAATCTTCCGGGTCGTGGCCTCCCAGGAAAGTCCACATTCCCTTACCGTATTCTCCATGAATGTACTTTACCTCATCAATAGATTTGTTTTCGCCCATGACAAGCACGCTGGGCTTTACACGTTTTTTATTAAAAGCAGTACTTTGCCCCATAAAGGCTTTTATTATTTGTTCGTGATCCTGGCATAACATGGTCGGCACGGGATCCCATTTTGCGGAAAATTCAAACAAATTAAAAAAATCATTCTGTGGCAAAACTCTTCGGGTATAAGAAACATCAATATCTGATATTTCATATTCATAGGGATTAGTCACAATTTTAAAATCAGTAAAGGCGAAACATTGCGAATAATCCAGTTTTTGCTGGGCTTTTGGATCCATCGGATCACCGTCAAACATCACATCGCAGATATCCACACCCTCGGCTGCAAGAGCAATGTCATAACTGTCGGGCGCTGAACACATGGAAAAAAGATATCCGCCTCCGGCAACAAAATCACGGATTTTTTTCGCAACAGCAAGTTTAAGCTGCGAAACTTTATCATAGCCAAGCTTATTGGCTGTCTCTTCTGATATCCTTTTATCTTCCTTGTACCAGGGGGCATCTTTATAGTTTGCCCAGAATTTTCCGTACTGGCCTGTAAAATCTTCGTGATGCATATGCAGCCAGTCGTATGTAGGCAAAATTCCCTGCAAAACTTCCTCATCATAAACGATTTCGTATGGAATTTCGGCATAAGAAAGAACAAGCGTAACCGCATCGTCCCAGGGAAGTTTGTTTTTAGGAGAATAGACAGCAATTTTGGGAACTTTTACGAGTTTTACTTCATCCATATTTACTTCAGGATCGGCTATTTCGGATAATACTGCTGCTACCTGGGCATCTGAGATTACTTCACTCGAAACGCCGCGGATGCTGCATTCATCCTGAAATATTTTCAGGTACTTGCATATAAAACTACCTCCACGGTAATTAAGCAGCCAACTCACCTCAACTTCATGCTGTAAGATCCAGTAGGCAACTCCATAAGCCTTAAGGTGATTTTGCTGCGAATTGTCCATCGGGATCAGCAAATAGGCGCTGCTGGCAGGCTTAATGAGTAAACAAAATAAAAGAAGTAAAATGATCTTTTTCATTTATCAAAAAAGTTGCAGAATATTATTAACGAATTTACAACGAAGTTATTATACAAAATTTTAGGAAGAACTATCGAAAATTTAAATCAATGAAATTTAAAATGGCACATCCTTTGGCGGTTCGTCGGACTTTTTAGCGGATTTTTTATTCATCTTTGATTGAACAATTTTCGTCTGAACGGGTTCATAAAACTCCTCGTTGGGCTGCATCACAGGCTCTTCAATATCTTTATAAACTTCATAATCAGAGAATCTGCCTATATGTTTCTGGAACCTGAGTTTTACTTCTCCTGTCTGGCCGTTACGGTGTTTAGCAACAATAATTTCAGCCAGTCCGGCGGTAGGGGTATTGTCTTCAAATTCATCAATTTTGTAATATTCGGGACGATAAATAAATAAAACAAGGTCGGCATCCTGCTCTATGGCACCCGATTCACGCAAGTCAGAAAGAATAGGTTTTTTTGACCCCGGACGCTTCTCAACTTCACGGCTGAGCTGCGACAAAGCAATGACCGGAATACTGAGTTCTTTTGCAAGGCCTTTCAATGCCCTTGAAATACCGCTGATCTCTTGCTCCCTCATTCCTTTGGTTTCGACACTGCCCGTCATCAGTTGAAGATAGTCAATAATAATAAGCTGTATACCATGCTGAGCGACCAGGCGACGTGCCTTTGCGCGCAATTCAAATACCGGCAGTGCAGGCGTATCATCAATAAAAATGTGTGCATCTTCAAGTTTTTTTATCCGGCTGTTGAGTTGCTGCCATTCATATTCTTCCAGGTTCCCCCGGCGCAGCCTGTCTGACGGGAGTTCGGTTTCCATGGATATCAATCGCAGTACCAGTTGTATCGCCGACATTTCAAGCGAAAAAATTGCCACAGGCGCGCCATGGTCAATGGCAGCATTTCTTGCCATAGACAGCACAAATGCGGTTTTACCCATGGAAGGCCTGCCTGCAAGAATGATAAGGTCGGATTTTTGCCATCCTGCAGTAAGCCGGTCGAGTTCAGTGTAACCGGTGGCCACTCCGATAGTAGAGTAATCATTGCTTTTGCTGGCCTCCCTTGCTTTTTCTATCTCGTCGATGGCTTCTTTAAGAATATCCTGCATATCACTGTACTTCCTCCGCAGGTTGGTTTCGCTGACATCAAAAAGATTGCGCTCGGCCTTGTCTAACAATTCAAACACATCTGTGGTATCCTCAAATGCTTCCGTAGATATTTCACCGGATATCCTGATAAGTTCACGTTGTATGAATTTTTGCAATAAAATACGCGAATGATACTCAATGTTTGCCGAAGAAGCTACCTTGGAGGTAAGCTGTGCGATATAGTAAGGGCCACCGGCAATATCAAGCTTTGCCATTGTTTTCAGTTCGTTGGTTACCGTAAGTATATCAACAGGCTGTGATGAATTAAATAAATGAGAGATCGCAGTGAAAATATGCTGATGAGACTCTTTATAAAAAACTTCCGGTTTTAATATTTCAATGACATTTGCCAGGGCATCTTTCTCAAGCATCATGGCCCCTAAAACTACTTCTTCAAGTTCAACAGCCTGTGGGGGAATTTTTCCGTATTGTAGCAACGATTGCTCTGTAACAGGGGCTTTTGTGCGTTTTCTTACAATTTCTGCCATAAAAAAAATTAGTTTTCAAAATTAATTGAATGTTTAGAGCTTAATACAAAATAGGAATTAAAAATTTATCAACAAGTTCAGATAACCATGACGGATATATCAGAAATTGTGGGTTTATTCTGATACTTAAGGAAAAGCTGAACAATGGTGATTACATCTTTCTGACAGTAAGTAACGATACGTGCCAGATCTTTCTCTTTCCAGTAAACAGAAGCTACATCACTTCCGCTGATGTCGTCTTTAGGAGTAGGAATATCAAATAAGGCGCTTAATAATTCGAGAGAAGTATAATTTTTATAATCTCCGAATTTCCACATCTCCATGGTATCGAGCAGTTTAACCTCCCAGGGCTTTTTAGATTGTATGTCAAGTATTTCCGGAATCTCAATCCCATTAACCAACATGCGGCGGGCAATGTATGGAAAATCAAATTCTTTGCCGTTGTGCGCACATAGATTATTCTGTTCTTTATTGTAATACTGGTTCAGCAATTGGGCAAATTCCAGTAATAATTTTTTCTCATCATCTCCGTAAAATGATTTTACTTTTATCCCCCCCCCTCTTACATAAGCAACGGAAATACAGATGATCTTTCCGAATTCGGCATAAATACCGGCGCGTTCGTAAATTTCTTCGGGTGTAACTTCTTTACTTGCCTGAAGGTACTGTGTTTTATGCGCCCATAACTTCTGAAATTTTTCAGGCATTTTACAATAATCTTCCCAACGGGGTACGGTTTCAATATCGAGAAACAGTATGTTTTCGATATTCACATTTTTTAGCATAATGGTTAAAGTTGATTGGTAAAGATAAGAATTTTTCTGAAACCCAACAATATTTTTCATCAATCAGCTTCACAACATAGATTGTGGCATTGAAAACATTTGACAAATTTTTCTCATTTATTTGTAATTTTTAACAAAATAAAATACATTTTTTTAATTTTTTATTGTATATTTATACAAAATTTAATATTTTTCATTTTTATTACATTTTTACGCAAATATCAAAATCATGAAAATTATCATATTGGTCATCCAATCATGTTTTGTAGCTTTTACTGTCTTCGGGCAAGGCCTCGTTAATAATGGCGCTTATTTAAGTATTACATCTGCTGCTGTTGTTACCATTGACGGGACGGGGGGTAATTTAACAAATTCAGGCACTATTGACATATCGGGAAAAATGTATGTAAATGGTAACTGGACAAATAATGCAACCATTAACGCTGCCGGCAGTACCATATTTATGGAAGGGACTACTGCCCAGACCATCGGAGGCACCTCACCGACAACTTTTCATAATCTTACCATGCAAAATACCTTCAGCACTTCACCTCAGATAGCGCTGGGAATAAATGCAAATGTAGAGAACCAACTGACCATTGACCCCGGCAATAATGTAAGTCTGTCGACCTATACCCTGACATTAGGCAAAGACATTGCAAACCCCGGTGAGCTTTTACCGGTAAACGGGAGTAATCAATACCAGGGCGGTTATCTTATTACCGGCAATGGCGGAAGTGGCGGAAGCATGAAGCGTTGGTACAAATCATCAGTCAACAGCGGGGACAAATCGGGTTTGTTCCCGTTTGGTGTGGCAGAAGGGGCAACACTATATAACCGGTATCTTCTTGTTGAATTTACTGCAGCGCCAACCGGCGGATCGCTAACGTCGTATTTTAATAAAGAGGCTATGATATGGCCGGCTTCATGGCTTGGCGGCAACGTACCCTGGGTAGGGGCCGCCGGCAGTTGTCCGAACTTTTTCATCAACTCATTAAGCGATAAGGGATATTGGCAGACGGATGCCAATGACGGTCTGGCCAATGGCCAATATACAATTTCACTCAGGGGCGATGGCTTATTAAATTCCGCGTTTATGGCAAACCCGGATCTGTGTTACCTGACAGCCGTCAAAGCCAAACAATATAATAACGGCGGTTCTGTAGACACCTGGAGCGTACTAACGCCGGTGAGCGGTACTCATGTGGTGGCATCGGGCACTGCAGCCAATCCTCTTGTACAGCGCACCAGTGTATCTTCAGGTTTTAGCAAATGGGGCCTGGCAGGAGGCGGACCGACCGCCCCGCTTCCGATAGAACTGCTCTCATTCAAAGCTGTCTGTGTAACAAACGGGGTGTTGCTGCTTTGGAGTACCGCCACCGAAACCAACAACGATTACTTTAACATTGAACGCAGTACTGATGCCGCCAACTGGACTGTCATTGCCCAGATAGACGGTGCAGGGAACTCAAACCAGCTTACAAATTATTCCTACACCGATGAGGTCTTTGCGGAAGAAACTACCTACTACCGCCTGAAACAAAACGATTTCGACGGGAATTACGCATACTTTTCCCCCGTTTCTATCAACTGTGCTACAGATAACACAGATATAAATGTTGTCATTTACCCGAACCCGTTCAAAGAAAGTATCAACCTCGATATTACCAATTTTGGTTATCCACAGGCACAAATAACTATTCATGATATTTTAGGAAAAAAACTTTCCATACAGGATTTTACAGATATTAAAAACAACAGGATTTTTACGTCTTTCGACCTGAAAACACTCGCATGCGGGATGTATTTCGTGGAAGTAAGGGCTAACGATTTTAAGAAAAATTTCAAGATCGTGAAGAATTAAGGAATGCCTTAAAAGCAATCATTGATGTTAAAGTAAAAATGCCGGAAGATAGCAGAAAAAGAAAAATAAATTATTTTGAATAAAAATACTTTCCCATGAGAAAAATATTTTTTACATCCCTAAGTGCCCTGCTGTTGCTGGCATTATCAATTAATGCAAGCGCACAAAACGTAGGCATATCCGATATGTATTTTACTCCGCAGAGTCTGCTGCATGTGCATAGCACGGCCACCAGCAGGCTATTGCAGCTTACCAACGCCAACACCGGCAATAACGCAGCAGATGGTTTTCAAATCAGCATCGATGGTTCTTCTAATATTGTTTTCGGTCTGTATGAAGCCGCTAAGATGGCTTTTTATACCAATAGTGCCGAAAGACTGACAATTCTCAGCGATGGGAATATCGGTATCGGAGCTATCACCCCGACAGCAAAACTGCATATTCTGGGTACCGCTGCAGGAGATGCTACCGCATTAACAGGAGGTATTCTTATTGAAAACAACAATGCTACTTCCGGCGAGGCTGCTGTAAATTTTAAAAATGTTTCTACTGCGGCAAATTATTGGTTTACCGGATTGAATCAGTCGGAACATTACGATATCGCCTATGGACCCGGGTTTACTAATGCAGTAACGACTATACGGATACAGGCCAATGGCAATGTTGGTATCGGAACAGTAAATCCCGGGCAAAAACTTGATGTAACCGGAAATATTAATTTTACCGGTGCTCTATATGCTAACGGCAATCCGGGAACAGCAGGCCAATTTCTTAAAAGCAACGGCCCGGCATCCCCAACGTGGGTCAGCCCACCTCTGGGGCCTACAGGTTCTACCGGCGCTACGGGTGCTCAGGGCGTTAATGGAAACACAGGTTCCACCGGCGCTACCGGCGCTCAGGGAGCAAATGGGAATACCGGTGCTACGGGTTCCCAGGGAGTTAATGGGAATTCCGGCTCTACAGGTGCAACAGGTGCCACTGGTGCTATTGGTTCCTCCGGAAAGACAGGTGCCACAGGTTCTACCGGCGCTACCGGCGCTCAGGGCGTTAATGGAAACACAGGTTCCACCGGCGCTACCGGCACTCAGGGAGCCAATGGGAATACCGGTGCCACGGGTGCTGCGGGTTCCCAGGGAGTTAATGGGAATTCCGGCTCTACAGGTGCAACAGGTGCCACTGGTGCTATTGGTTCCTCCGGAAAGACAGGTGCCACAGGTTCTACCGGCGCTACCGGCGCTCAGGGCGTTAATGGAAACACAGGTTCCACCGGCGCTACAGGTGCCCAGGGAGTTAATGGAAACACAGGTTCCACCGGCGCTACCGGCGCTCAGGGAGTCAATGGGAATACGGGTGCCACGGGTGCTACGGGTGCGACCGGAACTACCGGCGCGACAGGGCCTGTGGGTTGTAACGTAAACAATATGGTTATCAAATCCAACGGTTCCGCTGGAGTATGCAGCCAAATTTTTGATAATGGAACTAATGTGGGTATAGGAACAACAGTTCCAGCATATAAGCTTGATGTAAACGGCAGTTCGGGATTTAATGCCATATATAAAATTGGACCTACTTCAAACAACCCGGAAAACGGCATGTGGAATGTCCTGTGGACAGCAATAGCGGCAGGCCTGCCTTTATATAACGATGAAGAATTTGTTTATGGACCCAACTCAGTATCTGTATATAATAATTCAGGCGGCACCGGTGTTCAGCACTTTTGGGAAACCGGAGACGGATCTCAACCTAACACAAGCAGTAAATGGATAAGAATCGTAAATAACGGAAATGCTACATCTCCTGGCTATGGAGGCTTTTACCAGACGATCAATTCAAGAAGGAATGCGACATTTGTTCAACGCTTCCGGGCAAAACTACCCATAGGATATTCTTTGAATATTGCTGAAAATCCGCAGGGATCAAATAATAATTCATATTGGCTCACTCCAACTGATGGTACAGGTAAATGGGAAGAATATATCAGAGTCTCTCATTGCGGGAATACAGGCACCTTTTCTTCTGGAGGGCATGTATATGTAACGGGAGGCTCGTCAGCTATTTTTACATGGTACCTTGCAAGCTGCAACGTATATGAAACAGGATCTCCGGGTTCTGGACCAAGTAATAACAATTACATTCTCAACCAATCTTCTGCCGATCAGCCTGCAAGTTTCAGGATTAATGGAACAGGAAGGGCAAACACATCTTTTTATTCTCCTTTATATACCGGTGCAGGAAATATTGCCATCAGGCCGGGAGCTAATTCTACAACAGCAATACAGTTACAGAATGCAGGGGGCACATCCATTTTAAATGTTGATGCAACTAACAACAATGTGGGTATCGGGACAACAACGCCTTCCGATAAACTTCATGTAAACGGTAATGTTAAACATAATGGCAGCATGGTTAGTCAGGGAGCTAATTATGCATCCACATGGATGCAATTTGATCAGGATGTATATGGCAACTCTCTGATCTTGGGTTCCGGAGGGTTAACAGCACTGGGGGCAGGAGAATCTGCGAATTTGGTTAAGGCCAACACAATTCCTGGTACTGAAACATTATATCTTAGCTCCGATGGAGGTATTAGCCTCATCACAAGTCTTCAATCTGACTGGGCTTCCCGCATTGATGCGATGACAATATTAACAAATGGCAATGTCGGCATTGGGACCACAACGCCTTCTGCCCAGCTTCATACCACCGGGACGGTAAGGTTTTCCGGATATCCTTCCGGGACCAACGGAGCGATAGTAAGAACAGATGGCAGCGGAAATCTGGCTATTACTAATTTTACAGGCAACACAAGCGACATTTTATTAGGTAACAACACTTTTGGAACGGTGGCTGCTGCCGGAGGGGTAACAAGCTCTTGCGGAACAGCCAATTATGTCCCCAAAATGAGCAGCGCTACCGCCATGACCTGCAGCCAGATTTTTGATAACGGGACTAATGTGGGAATAGGAACGACAACAACAAGTTATAAGCTTCAAATCGAGGGAAGTGCTGGTATTCCGTCCGGGCAAAGGGTCTCTTTTGTAAACAACTCATGGTCGATGGGAAAAGACATTAACACTACCAGTGGCATCCATAACACGGAAGATATTCAGATCCAGGGATGGGGAGGTTCTTGGGGGAGCAGCACCGTCAGGGCTTTTCAGATCATAAGCCAGACAGGGTCTTCACCCTTTACAAATTATCTGATTTTACAGGCAAACCTGAACAACGGCAACGTGGGTATAGGAACTAGCCCAGTCAACAAACTTGATGTGGAAGGCGCTGCAGTCATAGGAGCCACATATTCAGGAGCAAATTCCGCCCCTGCCAATGGCATGCTGGTAGAAGGCAATGTCGGTATTGGAACTACAAGCCCTGGAGAGAAATTACATGTGGTAGGGAATACAAGGGTAAGCACATTATCAGGCACAAGCAACAGGCCTGTATTTGCTGATGCCAACGGAACCCTTACCACGAATGGTGGAGTTGTAGCAGCAGGAGCCGCAACGGTGGTTCCCATTGCTACATTTGGTGGTGAACCAGTGATTAATTCAACGAGTTGGCAAAGAGTTACGCGTACCACTTATTCTTCACTTGCTGCACTTTTTTCCAGTGTCCCTGTTCCGACCGGGGCCACCCGAAAATATTATTTAGTTTTAAGAAAAGCCGATAATCAACCCGGAGGTACAGGAAGCTACTGGCGTTTTTCATGTGATGCCGGATGGAATGGAGGAAGTGATGTTGCCGGGCATGGTTTCGCATTAGGCTCAGATTATGGTAGCCCATCTGAAGGAACTACCCAGTGGGTTGAAATACCACCAACAGCAGTTAGTGGCAGCGGAGGTAATGGTTACTGGAAAATAGATGCAAGAATGGCTAATGCCGGCCAAACAATGAGGGTGATGAGTGTCAGTCTTGCAGCTATGGATTTCTATGGAGGTTCAAATACTGCCTATACTGCCGCAACAACCGGCACGGCGACAAATCCGGCATTAAGCCTACTATATGAAAATATCTGGTCAAATGCTACCGGCGGTAATATCGGAATCGGAACTTCAAGCCCTACCGCCCAACTGCATACGACAGGAACTGTGCGCCTAGAAAACTATACCTCTGGGACGCTCCAGGTAGATGCCAATGGTTATCTCAGCGTTGGAAACGGCAGCTCGCTTTTTACAGCCGGCACCGGTCTGAGTTGGGCGGGCAATACCTTAAATAGTGTTTGGACCGATGGCGGTAATTATTTATATCCCAGTGGTGGTATCGGAACCAACCTTCAAGTTGCAGATGTGCAAAGCCATACGTACGGGGTTTATGCTAATATGACAGGATCTTATGGCGGATATTTTTCAGGAGCAAATTATGGTGTATACGGAAAAAATTCTGCTTCTTCTAATTATGGTTATCTCGGATATTCCACAACGGCTGGAGTTTATGGATACAGCTCAACTGGTTATGGAATCTATGGTAACAGCTCATCCACCGATGCAGGGGAGGCCGGTGTTTATGGTTATCAAAGCACCTCAACAGCCGGGTCAGGCTTAGGAGTTTCTCAGGTGATAGCCGGAGTATTAGGTCGCCAAAATTATGGTGTATCCTATCACTTTGGTGTTGCAGGCTACTGTTATAATGATCAATCATCTTATCCTTACGGAGGCGTAATAGGAGCCGCAACCATTTCCTCAAACCCAACAATATGGGGCGCACTTGGCTATAAGGAATCTTCTGCGAGCGAATACGGAGGATATTTCAACGGCAACTCAAAAACTACTGGTTATATTGTAGCTGGTTCAGCAACTGAAACTTCTACCACACGATACGGTAGTTATAATTTAACATGGAATACAGGTTTAGTAAATGCAGACGGCTCTTACCAATACACCGGTTCTATAGGAACGATTCCAATACCGGCTGGCGCTTCTTCTATTACTATTACTAAAATTGTTTGGGAATGTCAAGGCCAGCATACAGATGGCAACGAAGATCATGGAATCTGGGTTGGAATAAGTTCTTCAGCCGGTGCCGCCACCTATTACGGATGGTGGGCTTCTGTTAACAACGGATATCATTTTATTGACTGGCATCGCGTAGATGTATTGAGCCAATATGCAGCATCCGGCTCTAACAACGTTTATATAAGAACCTATGACGCATCATGCTGCAATGGCGACTATTTAGTTCTTCAAAATATGAATATTACGGTGTTTTATTCTTACACTATCGGCCTCCAGGCCGGAGATATTGCGGCATCCGGTCGTGTATATGCAAATAACACCACAGCTATCGGTGACCTTGCAGAACATTTTGAATATCAGGGACCGGTCATCCCCGGATATGTAGTATCTTTTGTCCCAGGTTCGGAAAATGAATACGTACCTTGCAGTGAACCATATTCTGACCATATTACAGGGGTTCTTTCTGAAAATCCATCCATTGTCTTAAACTCTCCCGAACAAGGCCCACCGGTTGCATTAGCTGGTCGTGTAAAAGTAAAACTGACCAAATCAGATCAGCTAATAAAAAGTGGAGATTTTGTTACAAGTTCAGATCAGCCAGGCTTAGCTCAAAAAGCAATACACCCGGGGGCGGTCATAGGATATGCGGTAAAAAATCAAAAGCCAGGAGAAGATTTTGTTGAAATTCTTTTACAACCAGGTAAATATTATATTCCACTGTTTTATAAAAATAAAGATGATTATGATGAAGATCACAAAAATCAAGATAAAGATAAACCAAAAGGAATGTGGTAGTTATCTAAAAAATTATATTACAAAAATCGTCAATAGAATTTTTTCTTATGGCCGTTATTAGAAGAAAAGTATCACAAAAAACATATAACAGCATTACATATTTACAGATTGATATAGAAAATCTCAAATATTGATCTATAAAATCGTCAGAAATACTATATCGGCATGTTTGCAGCAGGGGCTACATAATAGTAAGCCGCCAATTTTCAAACTTGTCCTAAGCACTTTTCACTCCTATAGATAATCTTTTTGTTATTGATTACTTTTTTTTAAGATTAATTCATTATTTTTGTTCAAATTTTGAAAATAAAAATTAAAAAAATAAAACGATGAAAAATTACATCAAAACAATGCTGGTGCTGCTAATGGTTGGCATAATAAGCACCGGAGCTTTCGCGCAGAAACAAAAATATGGATATATCAACTCTGATGAATTGATGCAGATTATGCCTGGTGCCGATACCGCAGTTGCAAAATATCAGGAGTTTGGCCAATCGCTGGACACAATCTTAACAACAATGCAACAGGAGTTAAATTCCAAATATGAAAGTTTCAATGCCAATCAGGCAAAAATGTCCGATCTTATAAAACAAACCAAAACCAAGGAACTCCAGGAACTGCAGGAAAGAATTAAATCATTTCAGACATCAGCACAAGAAGAACTGAGGAAAAAACAAAACGAACTCTTACAGCCTATCATCGACAAAGCCAAAATTGCAATTGAAAAAGTTGCAAAAGCCAATGGTTATACCTTGATTATTGATTCAAGACAAGGTATCCTTTTGTATGCAGCCGCCACAGAAGATATTTTGCCCCTCGTAAAGAAAGAATTGGGGATCAAGTAGAAAGAATTAATTCTTCCTTAAATTAAGGGCACCCCTAATAACCTTGATCGGGCGCCTCTAAAAACAAAGGTTATTAACAGAAATTTGTCCGTTTTGGGTCGCCAAAACTGTAATGTGGGTTAGACCTAGTTTGTCATAAAATAAAAACCGGCAAATCGCTCCGCCGGTTTTTCATTTTATCAGGTGTATTATGATGATTGAATACTATATTTTAATAGAATACTGCCCTCATGGAAGCAAACCAAAAGTAATCACCCGCTCCTAATCCTGATGCCATATATCCGTTTAAGTAATAAGTATAAGTCCCTGCGGCTACTGCAAATCTTCTGGTGACCGTAAAGGTATTATTGGCTGAACCTGAATAAGAAGGTATGGCCGAAGGTATATCATATGCCACATAATTATATGCCGTCCCCCCGTCTGTAGGAGACGTGCCAATTGCAAGGTAAAGCATATCTGTTGTTCCTAATGCATGATCAAGCCGGACCCACGTATTCGCTAAAACTTCTATTGTTCCGGCATATGGAGCCGTAATAGTGACAACTGCACCGGAATAATTCGACCAGGTTGAAGTTAAAGATGTCGTCGCTCCGGTTTCGGCTGTGACAATTAATCCATTATTATTACTCCAGGCAGGAGCAGCGGCTCCGTTGGATTTGAGGACTTGTCCTGCGGTACCGGCACCGGTACAAGCCATAGCCGTAGGCGCCTGAGCATATATGACACCGCCCGTGGTCAAAGCATTACCCTGGCCCGTCCCTCCGCGCGACACACTTACATACTGTTCGGAACCTAAAGTTGTTGGAGATGCCCAGTATGCATTATAATTTGTTGTACCGGATAATGCCGTCTGAAAACTGGATGCATGTAAACCATCCAGCATATCGGCATTCAGGTTGGTATTTAGAGTAGTTGAGTTTACAGCCAAAGGTGAAGTGCCTGTAGGAATAGTTGATATCAATTGATTATTTGTTCTGATCGCTCCGCCTTCAACATCCAGAAGGGTACCGGGTGTCTGTGACCCTATCCCCACATTTCCATCTGCTGCTATAGTCATCCTTATCGACATATTTGTTCCAAAGTACATAGGCAGATTCTCATAACTCCAGATAAACGGATAGCCATCAGCTCGAATTCCGATTTTCAAACCACGGAGTGAAGATCCTGTTGTATAATCATTGTGGAACATCATGTAACTATGGGATGAGCCACCCCACACATCAAGTTTTTCAGCCGGTGTGCTTGTTCCTATTCCAACATTGGAGCCATTATTAAACAAATTGCTGTTAGCTACCCATGTAGTACCATCGTGCCTGAGGGTTTGTCCTGATGTTCCTGCAGGTAATAACGACGCCAAAGTTTGCCATGATGCATTTCCGGCGGCATCTGATGTCAGCACTTTCCCTGATCCTGGTGTACCACCCTGAATGCTTAATGTCCCTGTTACATTTACATTACCTGTAAAATAGCCTGCCCAAACTGAATAAGCCAAATCTTTATATGCCAATGCGCCCCAGATTGTACCACTATAATTACTGCCAATGAGTGCGGTAGAGTTGGGATAATCAAGATAACCATAGCCGGCAACACCAGCAGAATAATTATTGCCATAGTCAGAGTAACCTTTTATTGCTGCATCAACACCAAAAACTCCCCAGGAAGTTCCACCATCTGCTTCAGTGCCATAACCTGCACGATAGGCAAAAATTGACGAAGAGTCAGGCCCAAAATTACCATAAGGCCGATAAGCGAATAATTTAGCGCCGGGATACGGATTATAATTTACACCGACATTCGTTCCATTATTTGTGATCATATTGTTTGCAACCCATGAAGTTCCATCGTGCCGAAGAGTCTGCATCGATGTGCCGGCCGGTAATGTTGAGGTGCCGGCGGGTAACAAGGAATCAATACTTTGCCAGACAGCATTGCCTACTGTATCCGTTGAGATAAGCACCTTGTTGGAATCGGGCGCACCACCGTTAATGGTCAATGTACCTCCTACTTTGGCGTTGCCTGTTACAGCGAGGTTACCCAGTATGTTTTCACTACCTGCTACCTTTACATTACCGTTAAAATAGCCTGCCCAAACATAGGAAGAATCATCTTTATATGCCAGGCCGCCCCAGGTGTATCCGCTGTAATCGCTGCCAATAAGTGCAATTGAATTTGCATAATCCAGAAAGCTATAACCGGCTATCCCTGCAGTATAATTATTGCCAAAGTAATTGTAACCTTTTATAGCGGCATCAACCCCATAGACCGACCATGAATTGCCTCCGTTGGCAGGGCCATAATAGCCAGCACGATATCCAAAAATCGCGGAAGAATCAGATCCGAATTCACCATACGGTCGGTAAGCATATAATTTCGCACCGGAATATGGAGAAGCATTTACACCGACATTCGTTCCATTATTTGTAATCATGCTGTTTGCCACCCATGTAGTGCCATTGTGCCGGAGGGTCTGTGTGTTGGTTCCTGCTACCAAAGGCCCTGTAGCACCGGTGGCGCCGGTATTTCCATTAACACCCTGTATGCCTTGAAGGCCTGTTGCTCCCTGGATCCCTTGCGGACCTGTTGCACCTGGAATACCCTGAGCGCCTGTAACACCCTGAGGACCTACAGATCCAGTGGCGCCGGTATTTCCATTAACACCCTGTATGCCCTGAAGGCCTGTCGCTCCCTGGATACCTTGCGGACCTGTTGCACCTGGAATACCCTGAGCGCCTGTAACACCCTGTACTCCCGTTGGACCCTGTATTCCTTGCAATCCCTGAGCCCCGGTCGGGCCGACTGGTCCCGGCACACCCGGTGCGCCGGGTATTCCTTGAACACCGGTAGCCCCCTGGATACCTTGCAAGCCTTGTGCTCCGGTCGGTCCCTGGATACCCTGAGGGCCTAATGCCTGAACCCAGACAGTTCCGTCAAAATACCAAAAGCCCACAGCACCGCCGATCATCGCAGCATTCGTATTATAGACCAGCAATGAAATGGCAGGACTTGGGATAGTGGTAACATCATTAATTGATGTTAAAGATACCCGGGGGATCAAAAGCCCCTTGGATAAACTGCTCACATCCAACATGGCAGAAGGGTCCGCCGGCGCACCGGTCGCATTAATCGAAACCCCTTGCTGGGAGTAAGCAGAAATTGCTGATAGCATGACAAACCATGCAAAAAGTAAAAGTCTTTTCATAATTGTAAATTTTAAAATTATAAATATACGAAAAAAAAATTCAGATTGCAATATTTTAACAAAACTATTTTTCAGCTTTTACTATATACGCAATTGAAATGACAACATTAACGTGAGTTCGGGTTAAAAATACCATATTTTTACTCCTTTAGGAGTTTATAAAAAAAGGCATTTATTCTCCTTTTGTGAATTAATGTTTTGATATATGTTCAAAGGATAAAAGATTTTACATTTTGCATTTATCTTCAAATTCGCAAGTCACGGGGTGACTAATTGATTTTCTGGCATTTTTTATAATTGAAGTTTTTAAGTAAACCCTTGACTATCTATAGATTAACGTATCCTTTTGGATTTAAGGTTTATATAGATAGTTACACAAATGAAATTGTAAAACAGGCTATGATTTATTCATCCGTAAACAGGTTATTAAGCACGAGTGAATCTGTCTTACAAAGCCGGTGACTTTCCACAATGGGTTTTACCCAAGGCAGTTTCCATAACCCGGAACCTGGTAATTTTTTCAACCAGTTTCAACGGAAGGGGCCTTTTGTAGGGAAACTGAACTGTTCCCTTAGTCAGTTTGTATGCCGAAAGTTCATTTTTAAATGCTTCTATGCCGCTTGCAGTCGGGTAAAAACCGATATGGTTCTTATGTGCGGCAAAATAGACCAATATCTTTCCCTGCCTGTATGCAGGCATCTGATAACTGATCACCTCTTCAGCGCCGGGTGCAGCCTTTCTGATTGCCAGGCGCAGTTGCTGCAGCTTTGTCTGTATTTCGCCGGAAAAACAGGAAATATACTTATCTACTGAGTTTGGGGCATTATCGGCTTTCACTCTGAATCCTTTATACAACGTACAGATCGGCCACTACTTTTTTCCCCGAAACTTATAAAAGCAAGATCATTATCATATATCAATAAAGAATAAGCCCAGGTGTCTGTATACTCAGTAGAAGACCAAAAATAGGAAGCGGTGCCTAAAAAAGAGAAATTGGTCCAGCAATTTCCTGCTGGGAGTGCCGTAAAACCGCTTTCGTTGGTGGCAGTCGCATTTGGCGCCACCCAATGTACCGTGCCGGTTTCTTTCAGTTTTGGGCCTGCAATCGCCGCTCCTCCAAGGTAATCGATCAGCGTTTGCCATTCAGCCTTACTGGGAATATGCCAGCCGGCAGGCGCAAGCAAAGGGCCTTCAAACACGGCATACCAGTTATATAAACGCCCATAGGAATCCCCATTTAAACCATTGTTATCATAGTTAATATATGCTCCTGTGGTAAGATTCTGCCATTGAGCAGTATTTGTAAAATGTGTTATCGGATCTCCGTTACGGTAATGGGTTACCTTGAGATTTTCAAGCATCCAGGTCTGTGTGCCGATAGTTACCGTATGGTAGACGTTACCATCAATGTCGGTAACCCTGGGTTCTTCAATTTCTGGTATAGGATCGGTATTGTCTTCTTCCTTCTTGCAGCCAGAGGTAAAGATTAATATAAAGCAGATTGCGGTCAAGGAAAAGAGCCCTATTTTATTTTTCATGATCAAGAAATTTTTTATCCAAAAATAATATAATATTACTATTTTGCCTGAAATTAGTTTTGTTAAATTAATTTTGCGATACCTTGTAAATTTATTTTATACATGAAAAAAGTATTGCTGTTATCCTCCAGTCCACGTAAAGGAGGAAATTCAGAACTGCTCTGTGACCAATTTCTAATGGGCACGCAGGAAGCAGGGCATCAGGCGGAAAAGATCATTCTGAAAGACCATAAGATTAATTATTGCACAGGATGTGGCAGTTGTTTTAATGGTAAAAGATGCCCGCAGAACGATGATATGGCAGAGATTCTGGAAAAAATGACTACAGCCGATGTCATCGTGATGGCCACGCCGGTATATTTTTACACCATGTGTGCCCAGATGAAAACACTGATCGACAGAACGTGCTCACGCTATACCGAGGTCAGCAACAAGGAGTTTT
Source organism: Bacteroidales bacterium (assembly GCA_035353775.1). GTDB lineage: Bacteria > Bacteroidota > Bacteroidia > Bacteroidales > CAIWKO01 > CAIWKO01. Next base: position 42,624 of record DAOQAF010000010.1, read on the forward strand.
ATTTCATCGTAACAGCTGCTGTAAAGAGCAGACAGGCTCTGGAAAGAACTCTCGAAGAATTCAGGGGATTTACTTCCTGTCTGAGCGGTACCAAAGAAAAAGGTATTATTTATGGTACCGGAGCCTGGAATATCGGTGATATCAATAAAAGTGATGCCATAAACATTGCCTTTGAAATGGGTAAAAAAGTATAATAAACTGCACCCGCCTCAGAATAAGCGCACCTCAAAAAGTTCAAATTTCTTCGTTCTTCAAATCCTTGCGTCCGGCAGGCTCAGCACAGGCATGTCCATAAATAAAAAAATTGAATACGGCGCTTTAGCAATATGATTTTAATAGGCTTGTGGTGAAATGCAGAATAGCTTTGTTTTCAGGGTTTTTACAGTATTTTTTCATTCCGTAGGAATGAAATGTTGGTAAAAAAATAATTCATTTAAAGTTCCGCTCCTTAGGAGCGGGATGTTAGTGTTATGTGCAGATTTTACCAACATTTAGCTCCTCCGGAGCTAACGAACTCGTTTGGAAATTTTTGCTGAAACTCGAATATCGTAAAGCCCTTTAACTTATGTACCACATATCTTTGCATACTTTCCACAATATTACTCCTTTTTATGTTATTATCTATGTGCCTAATTCAATAAAAAAATTATTTTTTATTTTTATTTGGAATGATTATAAATAATGTTTACTTTTGCAGCAGAAAAAAAACAGATGAGTTACCGGTTAAGCGAATCCAGGGCCAGGTTTGTTGATAAGATATTATGTCACAGGTTTTTCGGAATAATAATCTTTATTGGTGTTATCTGGCTTGTTTTTCAGGCGACCTTCGGGCTTGGCCATTATCCTATGATCTGGCTGGCCGACCTGTTTTTTCTTCTTGAAGATTTGATAATAAAAGTTTTACCGGATGGGGCGATCAGAAGCCTGATTATAAACGGTATTTTGAAAGGTATAGGGGGTGTGGTCATCTTCCTTCCCAACATTATAATTCTGTTTACATTACTGTCGCTTCTGGAAGAATCGGGTTATATGGCTAGAGTAGCGCTGATCATGGACAAGCTGATGCAGCCCATCGGGCTGAACGGGAAATCATTCATGTCGCTGGTGATGGGTTTTGGTTGTAACGTGCCGGCTATTATGGCTGCCCAGCGTATAGAGAACAAGAATTCCCGTATCATAACCACTTTGATAAATCCGCTGATGCCATGCAGTTCGCGGTTTACCGTTTATGTTCTATTTATTTCTGCTTTTTTCTCCGACAACCCTGGGACAGTTCTTTTTTTTATATATTTTTTTTCTGTAGCCATAGCAATAGTCATTTCGCTGATCTTAAAAAAATACTTTTTAAAATCCACCAGTGAATTTTTCGGGAATTATCTGCCACAATACCGCATGCCGCGATTAAAAAAAACTATCAAATTCATGTGGCAGAATGCAATTATGTTTTTAAAAAGAATATTCGCACCTATCGTTATTGCTTCGGTGATCATCTGGTTTCTTGGATTTTTTCCACGTCATTCCGATAATCAGAACATTGAACGTACCTATCTGGGAATGACTGGAAAATTCATTGAACCTGTACTTTCTCCGCTGGGTTTTGACTGGAAGATGGGAATCAGCCTGATTTCCGGTGTTGTAGCAAAAGAGACCATCGTCGGGCTGATGAGCCAGTTGTACCAGACCGGGCATCAGCCGGGCAATGACAAACAGAACCTCATTGAAAGCCTGAGGACACAAACGTATTTGTCGGGGCCAAAAAAAGGGCAGAATATCTTTAATCCTGTGGTTGCCTTGTCTTTCATCTTTTTCGTGTCTATTTATACACCCTGCATAGGCACTATTGCAACTATCCACAAGACAATAAAACGGAGAAAATGGACCGTCTTTGTGATATTTTATACTACGGTGCTGGCGTGGTTGGTGTCATTTCTTATATACAATATTGGCAGCCATTTCGTGCAATAATAATACAATTATACTCCGTGCAAAATATTAGTTGCGAATAAGCAGACCAGAAAAACCGGAAGAATGAATGGTTATTATTTTACTATCAAACTGTCAAGAGTTCCTGCTTTTTCAATTTCCAGTATTTTTGCCATATCCCGGGCTTTACATTCTTTCGCAGGACAATTAATTGCTGGTTCCGTATGCTTTTTATTTTCTGCAGGCGTCCAGCCCATAAGGAGATACAATATAAAAAACCCTGCGATATAGGCAAGCATCACATGCCAGCCCTTTCGAATCCATAGACCAACATTACGGGCATGTTTAAACTTATTGGTTATTGCCACACCGGCAGAAGAACCAAACCATATCATAGACCCACCGAAGCCTACAGTATAGGCTAATAGGCCCCAATCGTAATGCCCCTGATCTAAGCAAAGTTTTGTAAGAGGAATATTATCAAATACGGCGGAAACAAGCCCAAGAATAAAGGCCGTCATCCAGGAAGCATCCGGCAAGGTTTCCACGGGCATTAAAGATGCAGCCGTTACAAGACATAAAAGAAAAACAGTTCCTTTGGCAGAGCCTCTTACTTCCTGCCATGGCATTTTCCGTATAAACACGCCGATAACGATTGCAATCCAAACGCCCAAGGCAGGCATATCATAAAAAATATTAGATACGATTGCACCGATGAGAATCATAATGACGATCAGCAGACGAATCCAGTCAATTTTTACACCCGGTTTTACATCGGCAGTGATACGCTGAAATTTATCCTGCTGCCTGGAAGCAAACCATGCAATAATAAATAGGGCAACCACTGAACCTACATAAGCATGAAGAACACCAGGTGCAGAAACACCATCGATCCACATCATGGTAGTAGTAGTATCGCCAAGCACACTCCCGGCGCCGCCTGCATTACTTGCTGCAACAATACCGGCTATGTATCCGATATGCACCTTGTTTTTAAAAACAACAAGAGCAATAGTTCCGCCTATCATTGCGGCAGCAATATTATCGAGAAATGATGAAAGAATGAAGACAAAAACCAGAAGGACAAATGGGCCTTTCCAATCGTCAGGTAAATATTTCGGAAGAATATCCGGCACACCGGATTCTTCAAATATTTTTGCAAGTATAGCAAATCCAAGCAGCAAGCCAAATAAATTAAGTATTATTCCCCATTCACCCTGACGCATGCTTTTATCCATAAGCTGATCCAAAAATGAGTTTTCACCGAAAAAATGCTCAGCGAACGGGTAGCCTGAAATAAATATCACCTTGTAGAGTATTATTGATGATAAGCCAATAATTGCAACCCAGAAGGTCTGCTTGTGAAACAAAGCAACACCCACCAGTGTTAACGCAAATAATATGAATTCAATACGAATACCGCTAATGGAAGGCCCTGTAGCACCACCTTCTGCAAATGCCCAAAGAGGCATAATAATAGCCATCGCTAAGAACGATAATCTTAATATTTTTCTGGTCATCGTTGTTATCATTTTTGATTTATTAAAATTCTTATCTTGTCAAAAGGAGCATGCAATCTGAAAAGAAGCGATTAAATTAACATTGCGAACCGGCTGCATAAAATATTGGCACTAAGGAAAAATCGAATACCAACATTTCACTTTTTACTGAGTACGAATCAATTCACCTTAGATTTATAAAATTTTAAAAATTGTTTCATCTGAAATTACGAATATGCAGATGCAGCAACAGTTAAAACCAAAATGTAAATCGCAAAAACTTAATACTTCACAATGGAAAGGAACTTACATGAAACTAAACAATAATCTGTTCTTTTCAGTTGATTCCCACTAAATGACCTTGATTAAAAAAATATTACCTTCAGAAGAACTAATAACACAATGGCCAGTATCCAAAATAACAGGACTATCAAACCACCGGACATTTTTGGCATTTTCATGATAAATAAGTATTTGTTTGTATTTATTTTCACCACAAAATTATCTATCATAACCGCCGCGAAAATTAGTAAGAGGTTAGAAAAACATTAGGAATATATTAGAAACTCATTAAAAACTTATTAAAGAATTGTTTTATCTTCTTATTATTTTAACTTTGTGTAAAATAGGTGATCTTATGAATAAAGCAAATATACTGATCGTTGAAGATGAACAAAGGCTCGCTGAAATATTAAAAAAACAACTGGAAGAAACAGGCTTCAGTGCGGATATCGCCTATGATGGCTATATCGGAAAACAGATGTCCCAAAACAATACGTATAACCTTATCATTCTTGATATTAATCTTCCGCTTATCAACGGATATGACCTGTGCAAAGAAATCAGGCAAACAAACAAGAATGTACCGATAATTATGCTGACAGCACTGGGCACCCCGGAAAACAAATTAACAGGCTTTAACGCAGGGGCTGACGACTATATTTTAAAACCTTTTGATTTCAGGGAGCTACTGGCAAGGGTTAATGTTTTTCTCAGGCGATCAGAACCGATAAACAATGAGGAGATCTTAAGAATTTCGGATTTGGAAATGAACCTTAACAATAAGACTGTAACACGAGCAAACATAAAAATTGACCTGACAACAAAAGAGTTTGCATTATTGGAAATTTTTCTGAAAAACAAAGAAAAATTACTTACACGGGAACACATAATTGAAAAAATATGGGGCATCGATTTTGACCCCGGCACGAACATTATAGATGTTTATGTCAATTACCTGAGAAAAAAAATTGATAAAGACCATGACATAAAACTGATACATACCAAGTTCGGGTATGGATTTTACTGCAGTGAAAAAGAATTGTAAACAATGAATATTAAAACCAGGTTATCATTTGAATTCACGGGCATCGTTGCTGTAATACTGTTGTTTTTTGCCGGGTTGGTCTATTATTTTTCCTATACTTCACAGCTTGCAAGGTACAGGGAAGATCTCCTGAACAGCGCAAAGAACACCACTATTTTATTAATCGATGTGGTGGAGGTAGATTCAATATTATTGAAAAAAATTCAAAGGGAAACCATTTTACTTGATAATGAAGAAATTGTTATTATAAATCCGACCTCTAAAGTAATCTACAGCAATAACGTAAAATACCTTACAGATAAAATCATCGGGCAATATTCCGCCAAAAAAGATATCAGTTATTTTTCTGTCGGTGAAAAAGATGGTGTCTTTTATAAGCATCATTTTAAAAACCAGTACTATAATGTGTTTGTTATGGCTACAGATAATACCCGCATCAAAAATTTATCCGACCTGAAGAAGATACTTTTCTGGAGTATACTATTCAGTATCTGGTTATCAACGATGTTCTCATACCTGTTTTCTAAAAATGCCATCAAACCAATATCGCGGATAATCAAAAGTGTTAAGAATATCAATTCATCCAAACTCAGCGACCGGCTTAAAGAGGGCCGGGGAAATGATGAAATAGTGCAACTTTCAAGAACCTTTAATGAAATGCTGGCCAACCTTGAAATTGCCTTTAACAACCAGAAAGATTTTGTATCGAATGCCTCTCATGAATTACGGACACCTCTTTCCGTCATGATCCTTGAATCGGATTATTTTTTAAGCAAAGAACATTCCACTGAGCACTATAATCAGCATATAAGCGGGCTGGTGGCTGACCTCAAAAAACTCAACACACAATTGAACAGTTTGCTGGAGTTAGCCCAGGTTACCCATGACAATACAATCAAACTGAAGAGTGTGAGAATTGATGAGATTGTTTACGATGCGATACAACAGATAAAAATAAAATATCCCACAAGAAAAATAATTTCAAAAATCCAATATCCGGAAAACGAAAACGAATTGCTTATTAATGGCAATGCTGAATTGCTCACAATAGTTTTCAAGAACCTGATCGATAATGCCTGTAAATTTTCGGATGATGATGTGAATATCGAATTTCTGATGGCAGAAGATCACATAAAGATCATCATATCTGATAAAGGAATCGGGATACCGCCAAATGAGCTGGAACGCATTTACAGCCCTTTCGGAAGGGCTTCCAATGTTAAGTTTAAGAGCGGGTTTGGCATCGGGCTTTCGTTAGTGTCCAAAATATTAGCATTACATAAGGTTTTGCTTACTGTGGAAAGTGTGGTGAATGAGGGGACACGATTTATCTTGCTTTTCAAGAAAAATAAAAAAGACTGAAAACCATCATCACCGGGAATTTTGGCTTTGGATCATGCATCGTCTCATTTTTTTAACGAGGCTTTAGAAAAAATGTAATCAGGGATGGCCTGGTCGAATTTGATGCTGATTATTTTAAACTCCGTACCCTTGCCGTCTTTCATCATATCTTTATAGATCATTATATGCGGAAACCAGCGACCATCGCTGTTTTTGACATCCTTATATTCGATCTTTTTCAGGAGTTGTCCGCTTTTAGCATAAAGTTCCTGCTTTAAAGGCACATACCGGGCCGTGTCCACCCACATTTTCTGGGAATAATAGGCGACATTTGTTACTTTGGCGGTCAACTGAACTATCCATGTTTTACGGTCGCCTATCCATTCGCGGCCGGTAATTTTTTCCGTGTAAACATCTTGTAGTTTGCGGTCGTCCATCATGTCTTCGTAAGAAAGGTCTGACCCCATTACTGATTGGCGGAGCATGTTGCCTGAGATCTGCACAATACGGTCGGTGGAAGGAGAATAGATCCAGAGCTGCCCTTCGAGCTTCAGCATTTTGGTACCTTTTTCACTGGCCGGTGAGAGATATTCAGTAAAGGACCTTTTAGTGCCTTCCGACCATGATTTTGAAGTTATAGTGCGGCTGGTACGTTTGCCGTTCACCGTCATCGCCGCTTCCACGATACGGTTTTTGGAAGACAAATTTCTGTCGATCTTGTCCAGGATGGAACCGTCGTTTGAGTTACCGAAACTTAACATGAACAAGCTTATTATAACGATCGCTGTTTTTTTCATTTTTGGTGCTTTAAATTATACTTCAAGCTCTTTGAATAAGCTGGCTGTTTGTCTCTTGTAAATACCAATACCTGCAAGTGCATTACCCAGCACTACAGAGAACAGGCCCGGGATCAGGCCGATATAATAAGCTGCCGGGGTAACCATTGCTCTTACGGTGGAGGGTATCATCATAGAAGCGTTTTTCATCATCCCGCCGGTATCTATACCTACATTCTGTAAAAAGTAAGAAAAAGCAAGGCCGACAGCCGTACCTGAAATAGTGCCGATAATACCGATCAGTATCCCTTCATAAATCATCGTTTTATAAATGTGCCCTTTACTTTCGCCCAAAGCCAGGCGGATGCCAAATTCGTTATAGCGCCGCAGGCTGCCCAGCAGGCCGGCATTCCAGAGCACCAGCGACATGGCAAGTAAAAATACGAAGATCATGATAACTCCGGCGGCATTCACATAATCAAGCATTTCTGCCATGCCCTCCTGATCCCGCAGTGTCAGCATCGTTGGTGCGTATTCATCTATTGATGCCGCATATTTTGAATTGAACTGCTTTGCGATGGAAGCTGCTTTTTCCATATCATATTTCCCATCTTCAAAAAATCCCAGCACCTCCCCCGCTGCATCATCCATGGCAAAGGCGGCCTGCGCATCGGAAATATCAGTGATTACGGCGCCTTTGTCGATGGCCGTAACGCCAAAACGGACAGTACCCGCGACCATGAAATTCCTGAAAGCCATGCTGCCATCCATGGTAGTTCCAAAGATGGTGAAATTGTCACCCGGACGGATCTTGAATTTTACCGCGAAATCATCTGTAATAAGCGCTTCGCCTGGTTTTGATGGAATATTACCTGTAACAAGGGATTTTTCAATATTAAACCGTTCCGCTTCTTTGGACCCAGGCGATAGCAGGTCGATGGCCCATCCCACGATGGGTCCCTGTGCGCGGGTCTCCCCTTTGTCATCAGGAAAATCCATCAGCGCACCGAAACGGATGCGCTTCGCCCAGCCCACGTCAGGATAATCTTTTTTCAGTTCCTGCAACAGTTTGCCGACCTCAAGAATGGCCAGATCATTGGGCATCTGTTCGGGCTTATTGGCGTAGGCACGGGTCATAACCTTGAGGTGGCCGGTGTTAAAATTCGCAGACATGACGATGGATTCTCCGATAATGCCGTATATCCAGCAATACAGCACCACGGTAAGCATCACCCCGATACTTACCACGATCACGGGTAGGAGGCTTCTGCTCCTGTCGTGTATAATGCCCTTTAATAAAAACTTTATCATTGTATTTTCCCTTTCAACGCTTCGGTCGGATTCATTTTAGAAATTCTTCTTGTCGGGAAATAGCTGACAATGGTTGCCGATATGATGACAAGGAGCACCGTGGACAGTATCAATCCCATACTATAAAAAGGAACGATGGCGTCTGATATGGCTAATCCATAAGAATCTACAGATTTTGGCATCGGGATCCCTGTTTTCTGAAGCATTGCCAGCAGCGGTATCCCGTACACACAACCTAAAAGAATGGCTAAAATGCTAAGGGCGGTGCCTTCGGCAGTAAAGATCTTAATGACATTCCATCGCGTCATTCCCAGGGCGATGTACGTACCTATTTCTTTCTGACGGCGGAAGATAGACAGTACCTGAGTATCAAAAATCGCAAGCAATGCGATGGCCAGAAGAAGTATATACACCACCGAAGTGCCTGACTTTTTTGCCTGCATTACTTCATCAATGTCTTTCATAAGATACTTGGTATCCTTGAATTTCCAGTTATCCGTATCGCCGCCCGTGTATTGAGGACCCGCTATGAAAAAAGTAGCTTCATTCTGAAGGCCGGTTATTTTCTGAAGCTCAGCCAGGGAGATCCAGACCTGGCCGTTATCAATCGAAGGGACATTGGCGGAAAAGATATCCGCGATAAGTATTTCCCTGGCATCGAAAGTTCCGTTCTTATCGCGCCATTGCATTAAAACATGATCACCTATTTTTAATCTGGCCGATGCTGCCATACGCTTACCGATAATGGCCGTGATGAAATCATCGGAAGTTTTAAGCGAGGCTGAGGGGAGTCTGATGATCTGCTGTGAAGGATCAATTCCTTTGAGCAAAATGTTTTGCATCCCTTCCCCCGGGAAAAGAGAGGCCTGTGAAACCAGGACAGGCGTTATTTTTTGCGAAATCACCAGTTCTGCCATCTGGCCTGTGACAGGTGCATGTGCATCCTGAAGGCAATAAGGATCATAAGGATCGTAGGAAACATGCCAGAGCTGGCCGCTTCCGATAGCCCATTCTTTAGTATCGTTGTATGCCTGCCGGTTCCATCCATCAAGCATACCGTTCATAAAAACGATAATAACAAATGCAAAAGACAGCACAAACACATTCAGCCAGGTTCTAAGCCCTGCGCCAAATAAATTACGGAATGCTAATTTTAGGGTTATCATCCTGATCAGTTTTTAGCATTTGAAATATAGACATCTTTTTCTACCTGTCCATCGCTGAGCGTGATGATACGGTCAAGGTATTCCATGACCTTTTCGTCGTGGGTGGCAAAGATAAAAGTGGTTTTCAGCTCTTTGTTCAGCCGCTTCATGGTTTGGACAATATGATGAGAGTTTTTGGCATCGAGGTTGGCCGATGGCTCATCGGCAAGCACCAGCAAAGGGTGTTTCACCATGGCGCGTGCAATGGCAACTCTCTGACATTCGCCCCCTGAAAGCTGGGCCGGTTTTGATTTTTCTTTATCCGTCAGGCCTACCCATTCCAAGGCTTCCATCACCGCTTTTTTTCTTTCAGAAAAGGATTTTTTCTGAAGTAATAATGCAAATTCAACATTCTCAAAAACCGTATAGACCGGAAGCAGGTTATATGTCTGAAAAATAAAACCAATATTGAGGTTGCGGAGCATAGCAGCATCTTTTGGCGAGAGAGAGGCAATAGACCTGCCCAGGACTTCTGCAGTTCCGTCCGACGGAGCATCCAGCGAACCCATGATGTTCAGCAATGTTGTTTTACCTGAACCACTTGGCCCGACCAGTCCTGTAAACTCCCCTCCCTTAAACGACAGATTTATGTTGTGAAGAGCAGTAAACTCGCCGTTGCCCATTTTGAACCTTTTGGAAAGGTTGTTGATTGAAATGATTGTATTGTCTGACATAAAAAATTACTTAATGATTATATACCAACATGACCTGTATTCCCGGCCCTGAATAAGAACTGCCGCTGTTTCCCTGCTGCGGCAAACTATATGTCTCCGGATTCCAGTACGCCATCAGGTAGGTTGAAAAATAATTGAATTTATGATTCCAGTTGATAAAATTATATGATTTTTTGTTTTTCCATTCAAAATATATTATTCCGTTGATATTATCAGACATTCCTATGGGATAGCTAAGCGATAAGGCAGAAAACAAAATATTGTTGCTGAAAGCAAAAGCATGCTCATCATTTGCCACAAGCAGTTGTTCAAATACCATTGTAAGGCCGTTTCCAATGCCGAATGTATTATCTACCCCGATATTAAATATTTCCTGGTTTGTCAGTAAACCTGTCATTTTGCTTTTGTTTATCCATGCGCCTTCAAACCATATACCGGCTCCCAGATCCCATTTTGCATCTAGGCCGATCCTGTTTTCAGGTATCTCAAATAAAGCGGGAACGGTAATACCCAGATTTCGCATGTCGGCCACACGGAAATGGTAGGTCAGGGCGATTTCTCCTTTGGGAACCGGCGTTTGCAGGCGGCAGCCCAATTCAGGGAATTCCTGATTCGTTTTTCCGATATCCCAGGGGCGCGGCATTTTATTGCCATATAAGCCCCAAAACCATAAGTTGGCATTATTCAAAAAATAGTATCTGAACAACAATCCCCATGCACCGTTGGTAAGTTGCAACGGATCGCGTGGATCAACCTGGTCGAACCACATCAGCGGACGCAACAATGTGGCAGAACCAAAATTTATTTTCTGAAGGCCTGCCCTCACCTCCCATTGCCTTGCAGAAAAACGCATCCAGGCCCTGTAGGGGGCAACGCTGCCTATGGTGTGAAGCGAATCCAAGGGGTGGAAAGTCAGAGAGCCATTGAAGTTGAGTGAAACTTCAAAATCAAGTTTTTTGTCTTTCGGGAACAAAATGCCATAGTCCAAATTGGGAATATAGTGCCCCCCGAATTGCAAAGGCAGGGCATTTTTTATATTATAATTTCCCCATACACACGCCTGGCCGGAAAAAGTTATCGTATCCTTTGCTGTTTTTATTGAGTCCTGTGAAAAGCAGGCAAATCCTGAGAAAAGCAGGATGCAAAAGACCAGTATGGCTGAGGATTTAGGCATATTTATTTTACAGAATCCAACACAATAAAAACTTGTCGGAAACCATTTTACAAGCTATAAAGATATGAAATATTTTAGCAATAAAAAAAAGATAGGATTGCTTGAGGCTCTTTATGTAGATTTAAAATATCTGTGAGGATATCGAATGGATAAGGCTTTGTATTCGGGCAGAATTTGGAAACATAAAGCTGTCCAAATTTTCTAATATTTTCTATAAGCCACCAAACGCTCAAATAAAATTCTTTATCTATAAAGAGTCTTTCTCTGTTTGACTTAATACGCTTTCGTTTGCCATATTCTTAGCGTCAAATATTGTAAATTCTTTCAATCATTTCCCATAATTCAACTTCTTCATTCTTATTGTAATTTTCAAATCGTTGTAAAGACGCTACTATCTCTTTTGTTTTTTCAGTAATAAGTTCTAAAACTGTTTTTTCCGGGATAATTACAGGAATTTTATTGATATAATTGGCAGGATTATTTGCCGATGGGTTTATTGTCCGAATGAATTTATTGCAAGTTGGCGAATTAAAAAATGCCAATAAATAACCCCGTCGCTGCTTGCCGGCATAAAGCCATGCATTGGTTCTATTCTTTTCTCAATAACCATATTTTCTGTTTTTTATGTCCGCAGGTCGAAACAATTTCATAGTCAACAACTTTTGGAATAACAAATTTATGCTCCTGATAAAATTCAAACACTGTCCTGTCTTTGAAATAATTGTATTTTACTTGGGAACGGATCGATTCAGAATTATTTGTAGTTTGTAAAATCGGAACGATATCAACAAAAATCTTTCTATTAAAATATACAATTGTCAGTTTGCCAACAATATTATAAAAATAGTCAATAGCTTTTGAGTTAGTATCATTTATTGATTTTTCAATATATCCCTTAACAATAACTTTATATAAATATTCTCCTTTCAGCGAGTCCGATGATATGTCGGTTGTTTCACTTTCCATCGTATCAATATGAACTCTGCTGTCAACTCTAAGATTCCGAACCTTTGTCCGCATAAAACAACCAGTCAGAGTTGCTAAAAATAAAATTATCAATAATTGAAAAATGATATTCCTCATAAACTTGTGCTTACGGTTTTGTCTGCTGTATTCCTGATATTTCATCAATATCCCAGACGGTTCCTGCAATCCATTTTTGTGCTTATATATTTGTGGATTAGTATATTAGTTGTTTACAAATCCAATGGTAAGCGGTTGTAACCGTTATTAAACAAATAAAACATCAAACAAATATATAAACAAACAACTCAAATAAAAATACTTTAAAATAATTTTTTATGAGAAAAAAACGGGTAAGAAAAAGTTTGGTTTGAAAACCGCAATTATATGCTGTGCTGGCATAAGCTGTAGATTTATTCCAGTTATTCTGTTAACTTTTCTCGATTATAAACATCAAGTCAAGCCCGAATCTCGTTTTTCCCCTAAGCGCCAATTCTATTTTGCCCAGGTGGTAAAAGATGTTTCTTAATGTAATTCTTTTCCAGTCGAGGATAAACGGTGACGGATATTGGTAATAATGTCCCACGAGATTTGCCCATATTGGCGAATGGATAGGCAGAGGGATAAAGCATTTTTTCACTTTGTATCCGCAGCTTTCGGCCATTTTACGAAATGTTCGCGGGGTATAATGAACCACGTGTTCGTAGCAGTCCCAGATATCCATGGTCTTGCCCTTTCCGGTCAGCTTGCCCAGCTTCATTTTGAAATAATTATAGTCGCCGTTGGGAACTTTAATGGCTATAATTCCATCGGGTTTAAGCAGCTTATAGTTAATTTTGAGTAATTCTTTCGGATTGGCCACATGCTCCAGAACATCGATCAAAGTAATTACATCATAGTGGTTTTGCGGCAGATCGGCCTGTTCAAGAAAAGAATTATGTATCTTCAAGCCCCAACTTTCACTTGCAATTTTTGACAGTGAAGGGCTTGGCTCCACCCCTTCCGTCTCAAACCCGGCCTCTTTGGCTTTTCTCAGAAAGAAACCCATATTGGTACCTACATCCAGTAATGCCCCGCCGTTTTTGAATTTCCTGATCTTTTTCAGTTCATATTCATAGTTTTTGTCTCTGTGATGAACTTTTTTTCCTGTAAAGATCAAGCGGGCTTCATTATAAAATGTTGTAGAATCTCCAAAGTAATTTTCCTGGGAATCTTTTGCACGGGGATTAACATATATCAGGCCGCATTTTTTACATTTAACCACAGACAGCCCTCGTTCAGAATCCAATTCCTGATAATCATCAGCTCCGCAGAGAGGACAATTGCAAAATTCCCGTTCACTTTCACTATAGAAATCCTTTTGAGTACCTCCATGAATGTAATCTTCTTTTTTTAACTTTTCGATATTCATTTTGCTGTTTTATTAATCACAGGAACCGGTTTTAAAAATACTAAAGCAAGGCAATAACTATCAGCGACAAATATTATTCCTGTTATTATGTATTAATTTTTTAAGAGCACAAAGTTAAATTGATTTACTAATACTTCCGTGATTTTCGTAAACTTTATCTGTGAGCAGGTGCTTTTGTTCGGGTAACACAAGTATCAGGAATTTGTTCAAAACACCCGTGAATGCCTGATAATAAATAAATCTGCATTTCCGAAACACCAATTTATGGAGCAAAGGATACTATTCTTTCGGTCTTCGGGCTGCTGCTATTGCCAGTTGCCCGAGTGCAATACCACCGTCGTTGGTGGGGACTTTCATCTGGGAATAAACTTCAAAACCATGTTCTATCAATTGTTTTTCGACATGCTCAAGAAGGTATTTATTCTGGAACGTCCCACCGGACAGCACCACCTTATTGAGATGTTGCTCACTTTTAATTTTGATGGCAACTTCTGTAATTACAGCAACAATTGTATTGTGAAATTTTGCAGAAATATGCGAAGCAGGCACTTGGTTTTTAATATCCGAAATTATTTCTTTGAAAGCCGCATCAAATATGATTGTATCGGTAATATCGAATAAATATGATTCCCTGATGTTTTCTTCAACGATCGATTCGAGGCGCATGGGCGCTTCCGCATGAAATCTGCTCACCACGCACAGGCCGGTCATGGCGGCTATTGCATCAAACAACCTTCCGGCGCTGGAAGTCAAAGGGCAGTTTATTTTCAGGTCTATCGCCCTGCAAAGCATTTCAACTGCAGGGGTATCAATAGTTTTCAGGAAAGGCATATCCAGGTTGAAAAAGTCCTTTTGATAAATTTTATATAAATAAGAAACCGCCATACGCCAGGGTTCATCAGTAACTTTATCTCCTCCGGGCATCGGGACATAATCGAAATGAGTGACCCGCTTATATTCATTCAGGTCACAGACAAAGAACTCACCGCCCCAGATATGGCCGTCATCGCCATAGCCCGTCCCGTCAAAGCTTACACCGATTACCTTGCCTTCGATATGATGCTCTGCTATGCAGGATGCAATATGGGCATGATGATGCTGCACTTTAACCAAAGGAAGGCCTGTATTGGTGGCATAACGCGATGAAAGGTAGTCGGGATGAAGATCACAGACAACAAGCTCAGGTTTGAATAAAAAGAGCCTTTTAAACCGGTCAATACTTTCGCAATAAAACTCGTAGGTTTCAAGGTTTTTCAGGTCGCCGATATGCTGGCTGAGAATCGCCTTATTTCCTCTTCCTATGGCAAAACAGTTGGTCAGCTCGGCTCCCGCAGCAAGTATGCCGTCGGTATTCTGTTTCAATACAACAGGATTAGGCACATAACCTCTTGACCGCCTAAAAACCCTTTCCTTATTATTGACAACCGTCACCACCGAATCATCAGTTCTATTATAGATATCGCGGTTATATGTCAGGATGGCATCCGTGATGCCTGATAACTTTTCTTTTGCTATATCATTATCTGTAATAATAGGTTCATCTGAAATATTCCCACTCGTTAAAATGATAGCAGGCATATCAAGGCCTTCAAAAATAAGATGATGAACCGGCATATAAGGCAACATAACGCCTAAGCTGTTGAACCCGACATTTACGGAGGGTGCGAGGCTTTTTTGCTGTTTTAATAATACGATTGGCCTGCGGAAAGAGAGCAAGGAGGCTTCTTCCGCATCATTGACCACCGTAAATTCTTTTAGTTTGTCAACACATGAAAACATTACCGCAAAAGGTTTTGCTTCCCTGTTTTTCAGTTTTCTCAGCCGGGCAACGGCTTTTTCGTTTTGCGCATCGCAGGCAATAAAAAAACCGCCTATGCCTTTTATGGCAATGATTTTACCTTCTTTTAGCAGATTCTGAAGTCTGGTGATGATAGGTTCAATGCCTTTTAAAGATACGTTACCTTCCAGTAAAGTATATTCAGGGCCGCATGCAGAGCAAGCCACCGGTTGGGCATGAAAACGGCGATCGCGAACATCCGTGTACTCTTTAAGGCAATCAGGGCACATTTTAAAAGGGTGCATGGTGGTTTTAGCCCTGTCGTAAGGTATATTTTGGATGATGGTAAAGCGTGGGCCGCAATTCGTGCAATTGATGAAAGGATAATTGATCCGGTTTTTCTGCGTCTTCATATCATTGAGACAATCTTCGCAAACAGCAAGATCGGGGCTTATATCAGTGATTTTATCAGAAATTGTCTGACTTTTTATGATCCTGAACTCAGTAAAAACCTCAAAGCCTGTTATTGAATATGTCACTGATTCAATATAGGAAGCCTGGGGCGCTTTTTTTTGCAATGCATCAATAAAATCCGGAAGGACCTCCGGAAAACAATTGATCTTTATACTGACGCCGTCGTTTCTGTTTTCCACATGGCCTTTTAAATTAAACGCTTCTGCCAGCCGATACACAAAGGGCCTGAATCCCACACCCTGAACAAGGCCTTTTACCTCAACCTGATATGTGTTTTCTTTTTTCAAAAAAGCTTTATTGATAAAATAAATCCCTGCAAAATTACCATATTTTAGCGATTAATATTGTTCAGTAATACCGGGATATGCTCAAATTTACAATTTCGCACTATTAATTTAAACAGGATAAATTTGAAGCGGAAAATATTTACAAAAAAAGGCCGGATTTCGCCGGCCAATTTGATGTTAACTCATATGTAGTTTACATAATACCTGAACGAATTTATTTTTTCAATCTGTTTTTGATAATATCTGACCATTTTTCTACTAACTGTAGTTCGCCCACCAGGTTTGGATGGTTGTCAGAATTGTAAAATTCTAAATGTACTTGTGGCTTATTTTTGTCAAGCGGTGTAAAACACAATTCGAGTTTGTCAATCACTGTAATGCTATCAACAGATCTGCTTGTGTTTATTACCCGGCATTTTTGAATTTCTGATAGATTAATAGCTTCTTCTGTTTCAGGAATGGATTTATTTATAAAGAAAAGAAAATTTGACTTTTCGTCCAGTCCTATGAGCAGGTCGCCAAAGAACTCATGCTGAGTGATCCCGGAATTATTTTTTTGTGCAATAGCTGTTAACAATAGGAGTTTTTTATGTTCTTTTTTTATTTTGCTTCTTTTACTTAGTACAATCAGCACAATGCCTGTGGCTATAATACCAGCCAATGATATTATTGATATTAAATTCATAATATTGTATATTTTGTTAATAAAAAATTGCAGGTGAAGAGACTTCAACACCTGAAAAATAAAATTTGTATAACGAAGTATTTACCTGTTCTGAATTACCAAAAGTAATGGAACGGGAAAATCAAATTGAATTTCCGGTAACGAACCAGAAGATTGAATGTAGCATATCGGTACTGCGTGATGGTATTGTCAAAAATCTGTTCTGTTTTTTCTTTTATGATAGAAATTTTGTAAAACGCTTCCTCCAGGATCTTGGTCGGAATTTTGGTTACTGAGTTTAAAGAATTCTCGGCTTGTGTTGTGTGACAAAACAGGTTGACAGATACTACAGAAAAATATGTTCCTTTTTCGCCGCCGGATGATTTTGTCAAAGGCGAATTACCCAGGGTAGAATTAACAAAGCCAATCGCATAACAATAAAGTAATGCGGCCAAAATTGTGGCTGATATTTTGTTAAAATTTTTCACAAAATAGAAAAATATGATGTTAGAAAAGACTGAACTGCACCAGTCTTTTCTAACAGAATAATTAGAGTTTGTCCATAATGTCCGACTTCATCCCCGCCTGCCTGACGCAGTCGGGCAGGGTTATTCTTGTTTTGAAAACAGTCATTTGCAAAAGCAAACTACTTGATTTTCAAAACTTAGAAAGCCTCGAATTCGAACATTCTAGTTCATACTCTGACTTTAGATACAGATTCTAATTAGTAAATAATTTCAGTTGTGTTGAATCGGTTATTTCAGATTCCTTTGTCTGTTTAAATATTTCTAAGGCTTTAGCCTGATCACGGGCTCCACATTCCTTTGCAGGGCATGAAATAACAGGTTCCTTATGCACTCTGTTATCTGCAGGTTCCCATCCTATAATCAAATATAAAACAAAGAATCCGACAATATATGCCAAGGTTACATGCCAGCCTTTTCGAAGCCATAATGTTACATTGCGTGCTTCTGGAAATTTATTGGTAATGGCCACGCCCGCCGAAGACCCGAACCATATCATTGATCCGCCGAAACCAACGGAATATGCCAGCATGCCCCAATCGTAATGGCCCTGTTCCAGACAGAGTTTGGTAAGAGGGATGTTATCGAAAACAGCCGAAACAAAGCCAAGTATAAATGCGGTTGTCCAGGAAGCCTCAGGTAATTTTTCAACGGGCATCATAGATGCACAAGTAACAAGACAGAGCAGGAATATTGTTCCTTTAACAGCTCCCGGTACTTCTTTCCAGGGCAATTTTGTGAATGTCATCCCGATAATCAATGCTACCCATACGCCTAAGGCAGGCATGTCGTACAAAAAATTGGAAATGATGGCACAGACAAGAATTAATAATACTACAAGGAGTTTTTTCCAGTCGACCTTTGCTTTTATTTCTGAGGTACGGTCGATTGGTTGAAATTTATGCTGCTGATGCGATGCAAACCACCCCGTAATAATTAGTGCAACAATAGCGGCAATAAATGCATGGACCACATTTAAAGGGCTAACCCCGTCGATCCACATCATGGTAGTGGTGGTGTCGCCGACAACACTCCCCGAGCCTCCGGCATTACTCGCGGCTACTATAGCGGCAATAAAACCGACATGTACTTTGTTTTTAAAGACCACCAGTGCAATGGTCCCGCCAATCAATGCAGCCGCTATATTATCAAGAAATGAGGAGATAAAACAAACAAAAACAAGAAGTATAAAAGGCCCCATCCAACCTTTAGGCAAATATTTCGGAACAATGTCCGGAACACCTGATTCTTCAAAAACTTTTGCAAGCACTGCAAAGCCTAGCAATAAGCCCAGTAGGTTCACCAGGGTTCCCCACTCGCCCTGACGCATCCATTCACCGGATGCATCTTTTCCAAAAAGCTGATCGGCAAAAGAATTTGTGCCAAAAAAATGTTCGAAAAAGTGGAATCCGGGGTCGAAAAATAATTTGAATGAAAGGATCACAGTTAAACCAATTACCGCGACCCAGAATGTTTGTTTATGGAATATAGCCACACCCACAAGTACTAAAGCAAATAAAAAAAATTCCAAAGGAATGCTGCCTATAGAAATTCCATCGGGACTGCCATCGGCAGCCATAGAAACAGATGGGATCAGAAACAGGAATAAGGTGATAATGGCAACAATACCCGAACGAAAAAAATGTTTATTGGGTTTCATAGATTTAAATTTTATATGAATAATTAACTGAAAATATTATTGTCCTGCATAAACTATTATATAGTGTCTGAACGAAAACTCCATTTTACTCATAATATTTTTTTTATTTTTATTGTATTCGTGAGCTCACTTCGTTCGGTTCTTCGTTACGCTTGCTCCAAAAATGCTCATTTACCCCAGTAAACTCCGCTTTTTGTCGCTTCGCAAGCCTCGAAACTGAACTTTTCGATTCAGACACTGGGTTCCCTCTCAGACATTATATACAGAACCAGCCGAGCATAAGGACGCTCAGAAAATGATTATTAAGAGGGGCTTTGGTTATATTTTCAGACCCGGAGTACGAACAATGTTGCGATTCCGGTGAAGTATTGAACAGAAGGAGGAACTATAAACAGACACATTTTTGATTCACGGATTCCAGGGTAGCGAAAAACTGTTTTTATTGAATTTTTATCAGTCTGGTTAAAGTTGATCAGTTCAAAATTATTGAGGCGGATATCTTTAAGACTTTCTTTTCCCGGAAAATTATCGTAAGGATTTTTATTAGAAAATTTTGAGTGAAGATCAACACTATGATTATTATTTTGATCGCCAGGAGATTCAAAATCATTGTTAAGGGATGCTGTGATTATCTTATTCTGATAACCGGGTGGTTGATTTTGTCTGTTACGCTGTATGTATCCACTAAAAATTAATAAAACGACCAAAATATAAAATGGCTGACAATTGAACAGATTAAATTTTCGCTCGTTCATTAATGATCTTTTAAAAAAAGAGACTGAATTAATTCAGTCTCTTTTTTTTTTTATTATTTTACAAGTAAACTATCGATGACACCTGTTTTTTGTAATTCAAGCATCCTGGCCTCATCTCTTGCCTTACATTCTTTAACCGGGCAGGTAAGAGCCGGTTCTTTATGGCTTTTATTATCTGAAGGTTCCCATCCCATAATAAACAATAATACAAAGAAACCAACGATATAGGCTAAAGTTACATGCCAGCCTTTTCTCAGCCACAGCAAAACATTGCGTGCATCCGGAAACTTGTTGGTAATTGCAACGCCGGCAGAAGATCCGAACCATATCATAGAACCGCCGAACCCAACAGAATATGCCAGCATCCCCCAATCGTAGTGTCCCTGTTCCAGACAGAGTTTAGTGAGCGGAATATTATCAAATACGGCAGAAACAAATCCGAGTATGAAAGCGGTCATCCATGAGGCAGATGGCAATGTTTCCACCGGCATTAATGAAGCAGCCGTAACAAGGCACAGAAGGAAAATTGAACCCTTGATTGATCCGCTGACTTCGTGCCAGGGCATTTTACGCATGAATGTCCCGATAATAATGGCAATCCATACGCCAAGAGCCGGCATATCGTAATAAATATTAGATAAGATAGCTCCAACCAGAATCATTAGTACAATCAACAGGCGAACCCAGTCGATTTTCACCCCTGGTTTCGCTTCAGCAGTAATACGCTGAAATTTATCCTGTTGGTGTGCTGCAAACCAGGCAATTATTAATAGTGCTACACCCGCAGCAACAAATGCATGGAGTACATTGAAGGCCGAAACACCGTCAATCCACATCATAGTAGTCGTAGTATCACCTACCACACTACCGGAGCCTCCTGCATTGCTAGCGGCAACTATACCTGCAATATAACCGACATGTACTTTGTTTTTAAACACTACCAGGGCTATAGTCCCGCCGATCATGGCCGCAGCAATATTATCGAGAAATGATGAAAGAACAAAAACAAAAACAAGTAGCACAAAAGGGCCTTTCCAGTCGTTGGGCAAATATTTAGGGAGAATGTCGGGAACGCCCGATTCTTCAAATATCTTGGCAAGTAAAGCAAAACCAAGCAGTAATCCTAAAAGGTTCAGCAGAATACCCCATTCGCCCTGACGCATACTTTTATCTTTCAGTTGATCAAGCAAAGAATTATCTCCGAAAAAATGTTCAGCAAAAGGATAGCCGGAAATAAAAAATATTTTATAAAGGATTATGACCGTCAGTCCGGTAATAGCAACCCAGAAGGTCTGTTTGTGGAATACCGCCACTCCGATCAGTGTCAAAGCAAATAGAATAAATTCAATACGGATACCTCCGATAGAAGCTCCTGCAGAGCCGCCTTCGGCAAAAGCCCAGAATGGAAGCACCAGCGCAATTATTACAAAGAGCAATTTTAAAATGTTTTTTGACATAGTTTTTTGTTTATATGTTAGACAATTATTTTACTAAACCTGAGAAACCCATAAAGGCAAGTGAAAGCAGTCCGGCAGTAACCAGAGAGATCGGGAAGCCTTTCATGCCTTTCGGATACCTTGTTGTTTCCATTTGTTCGCGTAAACCTGCCATCAATATCATAGCAAGGGTAAAACCAACAGCAATTGCAGCAGCATAAACCACGCTTTGGATAAGGTTGTAATCTTTTTGAACAGCTAATATGGCAATACCGAGCACGGCACAGTTAGTTGTAATCAGCGGCAGGTAAATCCCTAATGCCTGGTAAAGGCTGGGAGCTGATTTTTTCAGTATTATCTCGACAATTTGTACAAGGAAAGCAATGATGAAAATAAAACAGATGGTCTGCATAAATTCGATATGTAGCGGAACCAAAATATAAAATTGAATGAAATAAGTTACAAAATTGGCGAGTGCCATCACAAATACAACGGCTGCCCCCATACCTATTGAAGTGGAAACCTTGTTGGAAACTCCAAGGAATGGGCATATTCCCAAAAACTGAGCCAGTACAACATTGTTTACAATGAGTGCCAGAATGATTATTTTAATGAATTCCATAGTATGTTATATTTTATGATTTTGCTTTTATTTTGTTAAATGCGGCAATAAGATAGCCATAGGTCAAAAAAGCGCCCGGAGGAAGTATGAACAATAAAATAGTTTTGGCGTTTTCACTAACCAGTTTAATGTCAAATATAGAACCGTTGCCTAATAATTCCCTTATGGAGCCCATTATTGTAATAGCAAGTGTAAACCCGATTCCCATACCAAGCCCGTCTAAAATTGCCGGTAAAACCTTGCTTTTCTGTGCAAAAGCTTCGGCACGGCCAAGAATAATACAGTTTACCACAATCAGTGGAATAAATATCCCCAGGGTTTTATAAAGATCAGGGGTATAGGCTTTCATGACCAAATCAACAATAGTTACGAAAGTGGCAATAATAACAATGAATGCAGCTATACGTACCTTGTCGGGGATGAAATTTTTAAGCATAGCAATTAACAAGTTAGAGAAAACCAGTACAAATGTTGTGGCAGCACCCATGCCAATGCCGTTAAATGCGGCAGTTGTTACAGCCAGTGTGGGGCATGTTC
>DAOQAF010000011.1:0-60957 GCA_035353775.1 Bacteroidales bacterium
TCTTTAAGAACTTATTAAGCATGGATGTGTTCCCCTTTAAATCATTCTTTTTTTACGAAGGGCTCCTGACGAATCTCTTCGTATCACGCCCATACATGGAAACTATCTATATTTTGATTGCCGCTGCTTTTTCACTTCTGGTCATCATAGAAACGATAAGATTTATTTTTAAAAAGAACATCGGCAATGAGTCCACTCCAAAAAATATGATTTTTGAAAATCAGCATTGCCCCGACCCTAAAGGGAGGCTGATTTTCTGCGACTTCCCTTTAGGGATTAAGGGCAAAAAGTCGCAGAATAAGGAAAACGGGGCTTTTCGGAGTGGACTCGACAATAAAATAATAAAAAACTATTTGATTTTAGGCCTGACCGTTTTGATTATTAATGTAATGTTCCTTTCATTTATGTCGCTTACGCATAAAGCTCAGGCGTGGCAAACACCTCCATGGACATCTGTGGAAGAAACAAGGTATTATTCGCAATCGATGTTATTCATTGAAATCATTTTCCTGACTTTTATATTGTTTGGACAGTACAAAACAAAATTTCAGAAAATTATTTATAAATCCGTAGTATTAATAGTGTTCGCATATGCAGGCCTCTATTGGCTTAACAACTTTTATAATATTTACGTAAAAAAGGATACCCGGTATACTTATAATGGCATGTACAAAGAAAACATACAAATCACCGATGCTGTTAAAGCGAATACCGAAAAAGATAAATTCACTGTTTTTTCATCTCCCGATCCTTTGATGAATCAATTTGTTTTAATTTTTACAGATATAAAGGCAATAAACAATAATTATGCGGCATTAATGAATGATACTGTGGTGAAAACCGACAAGCCTGTTATTTTGTTTATCGCATCTCCGGGCAATGAGAAAGATCTGAAAAATCTTAAAAAATATGCTCCTGTGAAAATTGCCGGATTTGAATCGTATGATTTATATAAAACCGAAATAAAATAATTTTAAATTTGACAATACCAATGCATCCGTATTTTTCAGTTATCATTCCCACGTACAACCGTGCGCACATACTTGGCAAAGCCTTGCTATCTGTGAAAGAGCAGGAATATACCGAATGGGAATGTATCATCGTTGATGACGGGTCAACGGATAACACCAAAGAGTTTGTCGCAAAATGGATTTCAAAAGATAACAGGTTCAGATACATCCGGCAGGAAAATGCCGAACGCAGCGCCGCCCGGAACAAGGGAATAAAAAATGCAAAAGGAAAATATGTCTGTTTTCTGGATAGTGATGATGAGTATCTTCCCTCCCACCTGAGTGTTTTATATGAAAAGATCCTTGCTGAATCTGAGCCCGAAGCGCTGTTCTTTACTCAGGCATTGATGTCGAAAAACGATGAGGTCGTTAAACAGAAAATATACCTGATGAAGGGATCTTCTTTCGATTACCTGATGGAATATCCGATCGTCCCTGCAAGGGTTTGCGTGCACAGCGAGGTATTGTCGCGGTTAAAATTCAGGGAAGATATCGTCATTGTCGAAGACCAGGTTTTATGGGCAAATATCGCAATTTACCATCCTGTTTTTCAGATACCGGAATACACTGTCTTGTATCATGTTTATGAAGAAAATTCCGTAGACATTTCAAAAAATTGTTTCCGGCCAAGGCTGGACGGGTTAAGAAAGTTTTTTGCACAAAAAGATGTCCGCAAGGTGATCACAAAAAAACTTAAAAGTAAAATAATAAGTGACTGCTATTTCGGGATAGCCAGGTATTACGGCCATAAAAGGCGCTGGTTTCCTTATGCCTGGAATTTAATTGTTTCCATTTTTTATTCCCCTTTGCACCCTCAGACAAAAGCTAAAATTCACATGATTTTTTTTCCTGAAAAACATCGCTTATCATGATCAAAAAGTTCTTGTTACGTTTATACAACTTTCCTTTTTTATCAAAAGAAAGAACTGATGCAAATCAAAAAAAGATCAGGGATGCTGAATGGGATGCGGTAAAAGCATTTATACCGGCCGGCTCTGAATTCATCGACGTGGGTTGTGGCGCAGGATACGCGCTGAGACGTGCTGTGGAAGAATTAAAATGCCGGGGTAACGGGATAGACCCTCAGCCCGGCGAACACGGCGTGGGCCGTTACAGTAAAGAAAAATGCAATGATCTGAATATCGTGAAAGGAGTATCTGAAAATATCCCCTTTGCTGACGAATCCTTTGATGTCGTTTATTGTTCCCATGTATTGGAACATGTAAGCGATGAGCAAAAGTCCCTTATTGAAATGAAAAGAATATTGAAAAACGACGGGGTGCTTATCATCGGCATGCCCACTGCCGCCATGGCCTGGGTAAATTTTTTCACGAATATCCTGTTTACGACTCATATGAGGGTTTTTAATGTTATTCTGAAGTTGTTTCCCTTTATCAAAAAGGGCGAAACAAAATTCATAAATATGTTTATCCCGGGATCACACAGCTCTGAAAGAGCAAACACCGTTTTTTATGATATGAGGCATTACAGGGTGGCCAACTGGAAAAAAACAATAGAAGGTTTTTTCAAAGTTAAAGAAACCTTGTTGCCGGCTTTTTATCCTTATCCCGAAATGCGGCAACTTTTCAGGATGAAAAAATACAAACGAGTTTCAAGCAGTGTGTTTTTTATATGCAAAAAGAAATAAACCCGGATTCAATACATTTTAAATCAGCATAATACTTCTGAGTTTTAAATCATTCCGGAGGAGTGAAATATTGGAAAAAAATTATTACGTCTGATACAATACGAACCAGCGGAGTCGGACATTTTGATCTCTTATTTTTTTTATTCGGCTCCTACTCACAAAGAGACACCCATGGCAAGGAGTTAACGGATTTGTTTACTATCTTCTATAACAAAAACTATTGGCTCTTGCAGCGCTGTCAGGACAAAATTCCTGCAAAAAAAAATCCCAACCATGTTTTTTTATTTGTAAAAATCAATAATTTCCGCCACACGCTCAGCCGGCATAAAATGAATTATACATGATAGTTTAGGCCGGTCTGCGCCAGAGCTACTTGTATAAGATTTTTATCAGATCTCTTTTACAAAACTGCTTATAAAAATATTTGACGGTGAATGAGGAATATATTGCCATCAGCCCAAAGACCGGAACATGAAACCTGCTTAATCCGTAAAATGGCACACTATACAAAAAAGTAATAATCAGGAACAGCAATATGACACTCAGGTCGTAAAGATCGAATTTTTTTTCTTTAATTTTCAGAAAAAACCCTGCGATGATCATTAATAAAAACAGCCAGTAAACAGCCAGATAAAAACCATGTTTATATTTTCCGTACCATGGCCAGATATTGGAATCGAATAATATGCCCATCTGCATGCCTTTCTTATATTTGGTAAGGCCGGAGTGGTAATCAAAGATCCCGGGAAGACTCCACAGTTTCATGAATTTTAACGGAATGATCTTTAATTGAAACATTACATTGCCCTTCCAGGCTTCGAAGGCTTGTTCTTTATAAAAAGAATCTTCTTCAGGACATCGGCATTTCCACTCCTTACTTTTTATAGAAAGATATTTCTCCTGTTGTGCTTTTGGTATGTAATTAATATCCTTTTCTATGATATGCCATGAGCCGTCCCCGTTCATGTTATTTCCTCCGTAAATCACTGTTCCCGCACCAAAGCTAAGGGGGTTGAATATGCCATAAGTTCTGTAGTTTCTATAGCCGTTAGCAGATACCACGATTACAACCGCCAAAACGGTAACAGCCGTAAACAGATATCTTTTTTTGTAAATTAAAAATAACAATAAAAACGGGAGGATCACCAGGTATTCAAATCGCGCCAGCATTAAAAAACTGACAGCTATCACGAATATGATCTTGACAGAGGTCTTGTCAAAACCATTGATCACACTGCCGACAATAAGTAAGATCATGCTGCCGCAAAAAGATTCGGACAGTGTCCTACCATTAGATTCAAAGACATCAGGACAAACAAGCACCAGGAAAAAAGCCGCCACACAAAGGGGATAACTCAAATATCCTTTTTTATGCAGTTGTAACAACAAATAATATAAGGCAATGATGTAAAGCAGCGCCTGTGATATGGCCACCATATAATTATTCAGCCGGGTAATGACTTTAAAAATTGCTAAAAAAAGAGGATAGCCGGGCGCGGTACAGCAGCTCAGATACGCATCAGCGTTTGAAAAATTAAAAGAGGCCAGTTCCTTTGCCACACGCACATACCTTTGCGAGTCATCATTTTTCTGGTTAAAAATATCGCTGTAGATTGCCATATTCCCAACAACTAAAAGCAAGTGAATGACAGCGATTATTATAAAAAACTTTTTCTTCATTGTGGTCGTTTGAAAAACATGCCGAAAAATCAGGATGCAAATGTATAGTAAAAATTTTTCTCTGAAACAGCAAATCAAAAGAATAATAACTAGTTTGCAACGAATGATGATAAACCTTTATGGGATTTATTCTCTGTAGGAAATTAAGATGAACGGTGGCTAAGGCCAAAACGGTGGCTGAGTCTCTCGACGGTGGCTCAGCCGAAGCCACCGCATCGTAATTTTTAACAATACCTTATGCCCTACAAGCAATTTCCAGTCGGGGGAAATAGTTTATACTGATACTGATTTGCCTGGAAAAAGACTCTGCGTAACGATTGTTGTGCATCAGCAGGAGCAGGTGTTTTGGCGGTGTAGTGCCGGTTAAGACGGAAATTTCTAAATAACAATTATTGTTACAGAGTGTTTATTTTTGTTAATAAATAACACATAGTTTGTGTTTGTAAAGCTTAATGGTTTAGTATTTTTGTCTTATCCAAATATTTAACTATGAAAATGACACTTAAACTTTTAAGACAAACCGTCGTTTTATCATGTATGGTGATATCCTTAAACGGATATTCACAACAACAGGGTGTATCAATCAATGCCGCCGGAGCGCTTGCCGATCCTTCGGCGATTTTAGATATCAGCTGTAATTCCAAGGGGCTTTTAATCCCACGGGTGGCTCTTGTGTCGATTAATGATTTAATCACCATTCCTAACCCGGCAGTTTCATTGCTGGTATATAATACTAATGCGGCAATGGCAGGCGGGGGCGTGGGCTTTTGGTATTTCAACGGTACTGTTTGGGTGCAGGCAATTGGCCCCCAGGGCATCCAGGGCGCCACAGGTACCACCGGGCCTCAGGGCCTTCAGGGTGTAAATGGGAATACTGGAGCAACGGGTGCTCAAGGTCTACAAGGTATACAGGGAGCCAATGGAAATACAGGTGCAACAGGCGCTCAGGGCCTACAAGGTATACAGGGTGTAAATGGTAATACAGGTGCAACAGGTGCCCAGGGTATTAATGGAAATACGGGTGCTACTGGAGCCAATGGCGCTGTTGGTGCTAATGGGGCCTCCGGGAAAACAGGTGCTACTGGCGCTACGGGTGCTCAGGGTCTACAAGGTATCCAGGGTGTCAATGGAAACACAGGTGCTACGGGTGCTCAAGGCATACAAGGTATTCAGGGTGTAAATGGAAACACAGGCGCTACGGGTGCCCAGGGTATTCAAGGCATCCAGGGAGCCAATGGAAATACTGGTGCAACAGGTGCCCAGGGTATTCAAGGTATCCAGGGCGTTAATGGAAATACTGGTACTACTGGAGCTAATGGCGCTGTTGGTGCTAATGGGGCCTCCGGGAAAACAGGCGCAACAGGTGCAACAGGCACTCAGGGTATTCAAGGTATACAGGGAGCCAATGGAAATACTGGTGCAACAGGTGCCCAAGGCATCCAAGGTATACAGGGTGTCAATGGAAATACGGGTGCTACTGGAGCTAATGGCGCTGTCGGTGCTAATGGGGCCTCCGGGAAAACAGGCGCAACAGGTGCAACAGGCACTCAGGGTATTCAAGGTATACAGGGAGCCAATGGAAATACAGGTGCAACAGGTGCCCAAGGCATCCAAGGTATACAGGGTGTCAATGGAAATACTGGTGCTACTGGAGCTAATGGCGCTGTCGGCGCCTCAGGAAAAACAGGTGCAACGGGTGCTACAGGCGCTCAAGGTATCCAAGGTATCCAGGGAGTCAATGGAAATACCGGCGCTTCAGGTGCCCAGGGTATTCAAGGTATCCAAGGAGTTAATGGAAATACAGGTGCAACAGGTGCTCAGGGCATTCAGGGTATTCAAGGTGTCAATGGAAATACGGGTGCTACTGGAGCTAATGGTGCTGTTGGTGCTAATGGGTCCTCCGGGAAAACCGGCGCAACAGGGGCTACAGGCGCCCAAGGCATCCAAGGTATACAGGGTGTCAATGGAAATACTGGTGCAACGGGTGCTCAAGGCATCCAAGGTATACAGGGAGCCAATGGAAATACTGGTGCAACAGGTGCTAATGGTGCCGTCGGTGCTGCAGGTGCCTCCGGAAAAACAGGTGCAACTGGCGCTACGGGTGCCCAGGGTATACAAGGTATACAGGGTGTCAATGGAAATACTGGAGCAACGGGTGCTCAAGGCATCCAAGGCATACAGGGAGCCAATGGAAATACTGGTGCAACAGGTGCTAATGGTGCCGTCGGTGCCGCAGGTGCCTCCGGAAAAACCGGTACTACCGGTGCTACCGGCGCTCAGGGTATTCAAGGTATCCAAGGCGTTAATGGAAATACGGGTGCTACGGGAGCTCAGGGTCTACAAGGTATTCAGGGTGTTAATGGAAATACAGGCGCTAGTGGCGCTAATGGCGCCGTTGGTGCTGTCGGCGCCTCTGGAAAAACAGGTGCTACGGGTGCAACAGGTGCTCAAGGTATCCAGGGTATTCAGGGGGTCAATGGGAATACGGGCGCTACGGGTGCTAATGGCGCTGTCGGCGCTGCCGGTGCTTCCGGGAGAACAGGTGCAACAGGTGCAACAGGTGCTAATGGCGTCATGGGAGTTACGGGCACTACAGGAGCTACCGGTCCTGTAGGTTGTGCAACAGCCAATATGCTTATTAAATCCAATGGCTCTGCAGGAATATGCAGCATAATCTATGACAATGGGACCAGCATTGGAATAAACGAAACTTCTCCTAACGCACCGCTTTCCATCAGAGCAGCATCAACCTCAGATCAGGCGCTTTATCAGTCCTGGAGATACACTGCTGCCAGCGACCAATACGCTTTAAAGCTTAAACAAACAGTAACTTCCGGAGTTGTGCGTTATACCTTTGATATGATAAACAATGGCGCATCATATATTGATGTTTTTACTTTTGATCGTGGAAATATAGGAATGGGAAATACAAACCCTGCTTATAGGCTTGATTTAGGCAATGGCACCTTTGGTTTCGGCAATAGTAACCAAAGAACCGAATCGAGAGATAATGCCGGATTACAAGGTAATGCGGGAGCACAAAGCGGATTTTTTGAGACCTCCTCACCTGTAAATTTCCCTGCTGGAGCTTCTTCCTGGTGGCATCTTATTGATACGCGCCACAGTAACACCAGCAATAATTATGCATTACAAATTGCAGGAAGTTTCTTCGATCAGGATCTGTATTTTAGAAAAACAAATAATAATGCCAGTCAGGCCTGGTCAAAAATACTTTCGTCATCAGATATTTCAGGAACACAAAATTATGTGGCCAAATTTACAGGTCCAAACAGCATTGGCAACTCACAGATTTATGACGACGGAACTTATGTGGGAATCGGGACTACTTCCCCTGCAAACAAATTACATGTGTTGGCTGATGCCGGCGGAACCAACCAGAGCGTTATTTATGCAAAAAATACAAATACCGACGCAGTGGTATCTTATGGCGTAAGGGGAGAAGTTGGCTCTACGTTGATAGGTTCTGCAGGTGTTGTTGGTACATCAACAAATTCGGGACAAAATGAAATAGGGGTGTTGGGCGACTATTCCTTATGGGGGGCTCCTGTTTTTGGCCTTGGATGGGCCGCTAATGTTACGGATATGCCTACTAGCAGAGACTTTGGATTGTTTGGTACCGTGAGTTTTTCAACAGGTACTGGAATGTATTGCAGAAACGGATACGGATCCGGTTCTTATGGAATATATAGTGCTAGTGGCGATTTTGCCGTTGCGGGTGGTACAAAATCCGCTTCAGTTCCGACCTCTAAAGGTAATCAGCTTTTATACTGTCAGGAAAGCCCCGGAATTTGGTTTGAAGATTTCGGAAGAGGCAAGCTTGTGAATGGTAAAGCTCATATTGAACTGGATGCCATGTTCCTTGAAACAGTTTTTATTGATGATACACATCCGATGAACGTTTTTATACAGGAAATGGGACAAAGCAACGGGGTTTATGTGATCACCGGGAATACAGGCTTCGATGTGGTTGAAAAAAATGACGGAAACTCAAATATTGAATTTAGCTACAGGATAGTAGCCAAGCGCTTAAATTATCAGGACCACAGGTTTGGCTGTGATTTTAATCAGCCATTTGGAGATAACAGAGCTTCGGCTAAGTATATTAAACCCAAAGAAGTTGATCCCAAAAAAACAAAGCAATGGGTTGAAGATGAAACGAGAAAAAAAATCGAAGAATATCAGAAATCCCTAAAAGAAAAGAAATAGTTTGTAATCATAGCATAAAAAGCCTCAGAAAAAATTCTCTGAGGTTTTTTTTATCCCTGATAAATACCTGCTTTTTTTTTATTTTGTACGATATATTCAAACCATTGTTCCCCAAGTTTGTAGTGGGATTTTTATAACATATCTTAATTAATAGAATTCATGTTTTATATATTTATTAGTAAACAGTAATTTTATTGCGTATATTTGTAAATCATCAAAACAAATAATCATGAAAAAGATACAACAGTATTTACAACAATGTGTCCTTGGGTTATTTTTATTATCATCATTCGCTGCTTATTCGCAGCAGAGTGTATCCATCAATAATAACGGTGCTCCTGCCGATTCTTCAGCCATGCTCGATGTGAGCAGCACATCAAAGGGGCTTTTAATTCCCAGGGTTTCGTTAACATCAATTAATGATGTTACTACCATCCCGGGACCTGCAATATCTTTACTGGTCTATAATACCAATGCGGCCATGACAGGCGGAGGTGTCGGATTTTGGTATTTCAACGGTACTGTTTGGGTGCAGGCCATAGGCCCTCAGGGTATTCCGGGGCCTGCGGGCGCAAACGGTGCAACAGGTGCGACAGGTGCGGCAGGTGCGGCCGGTGCCACGGGAGCCCAGGGAATACAGGGCGTTACCGGGGCAACAGGTGCGGATGGCAGCTTGAATGCATGGTCTTTACTTGGCAATGCCGGAACTAATCCCAATACAAATTTTCTGGGAACGACCGATCCGTATGATTTTATAGTGAAAACTAACAATGTGGAAAGAATCCGGGTTGCATCGAACGGCCACATTAATATTGGAGGAAACATGGGCGCAGGAACTACCTTCCCTCTTGAAGTAAGAGTCCCTTCCACTACGGGCTCACAGTTTAATCTCAAACTCACGAATCTGACTCTCGGAACAGGAAATGGCGTTGGAATCCTTTTTGCAGCCGATGATGCCGCCATCGCAAAAATGGGAATCATTGTGGAAAGAAAAGGGTCATGGGGGGTTGGAACTATGCACTTTTTAAGCAGAACATCCTCTGATTATGTTTCAGCGGATTTGACGAATTCTGTGATGGCCATCACTCAAAACGGAAATGTCGGTATAGGGACAACAAATCCTGCCGATAAACTGCAGGTCATTGGTGTTATCAGCGCCAACGGGGGAAATTCGACCAACTGGAACTCGGCCTATGGATGGGGAAATCATGCTGCCGCAGGTTACCTGACTTCGGAAGTTGACGGTTCGGTAACCAATGAAATCCAGGTGTTAAGCATCAGTAATGATACCATTTTTTTGAGTAATGGCGGATTTGTGAAAATGCCCCCGTCCAATGGATGGTCGCTGAACGGAAATGCCGGCACTGCGCCGGCTACAAATTATATGGGGACCAGCGACGACAATGATTTGATCTTTAAAAGAAACAATATCAGGGCGGGCTTGTTGAACAGCGCTTCCTCGAATACCTCATGGGGGGTAAATGCCTTCGCGGCTGCCAGTGGTAATTATAATACTGCCATAGGAGCCTCTGCATTACAAGGCAATCCCTCAGGCTCCAGGAATACGGCCATTGGTGCGCGGGCGTTGACAAGTGTTGCGGTAGGTAGCGATAATACGGCACTTGGCTATAATACGCTTTTCTCGAATACAACAGGGGCGTCCAACACCGGACTTGGGGAACAGGCATTATATTCAAACATCAGTGGAGGAGTAAATACCGCTGTTGGACTTAATTCAATGTATTTAAATACCAGCGGAGGATGGAATACGGCTGTTGGTGTAAGCTCTTTATCGTCGAACACTATCGGAGCCCGCAACACAGCCCTGGGATATGGGTCGATGAATTCAAATGTTGCCGGAAGCAATGCAACGGCTGTAGGTTACTATGCCATGCAATATGCGTATAGTTCAGGAACAGCGTTCACTAATTTCAATGTTGCCTTTGGATATGAAGCCCTTCGGGGTTCGACCATCGCACTCAATAATTCCGGCAATAATAATACGGCTATTGGTTATCAATCAATGTTGAACACAACTTCAGGCGGAAACAATACGGCTGTAGGCATGCAGACATTGCAGGCTAATAATTCCGGTGCAAGAAATACGGCCACAGGTGGTAGCGCTCTATACAGCAATACCACTGGCAATAACAATACGGCCAATGGGTATATGGCTTTGTATGCCAACACCACGGGAGCTATGAATACGGCAGTCGGGCAGGCTGCTCTTTCAGCAAGCACTGCAGGAACGGGAAACACGGCCATTGGTATGGAAGCGATGCTTCATAATACATCAGGTACCTTTAATACTGTTGTCGGAGGAGGAACGTTTGTGAATCATACATCCGGGTCCAGTAATACGGCTATCGGTTACGCAGCGGGAGCCTCCAATATCACCGGTTCAGGGAATGTATTCGTCGGGTACCTTGCCGGCGCATCTGAAACGGGAAATGATAAACTATACATAGACAACAGCGCTACATCAACGCCTCTTATATACGGAGATTTTGCCACCAACACCGTAAAAATATACAGCAACCTCAATGTAAATAATGCCTACACATTTCCTACGGCCAACGGCAGTGAAAACTATGTGCTTACCTCCCACGCTTCAGGTATAGCAACCTGGGAAGCAGCACCAGCAGGAGTTCCGGGCCCGACCGGCCCGACTGGGCCAACAGGTGCAACAGGAGCTGCAGGAATTGATGGCGCCACCGGCCCGACCGGAGAAACAGGTGCTGCCGGTGCAGCAGGAACACCGGGAACCACCGGGCCTACTGGTGCCACAGGCCCTGCCGGCGCTGACCTTGGGACCCACTGGACCATTACCGGGAATTCTGGTATGGTAGCAGGTACTAATTTTATCGGGACAACGAATAATGTCCCTTTACAGTTCCGCGTAAACAATGTGCAGGTAGGCCATTTAGCCTTCACCACACAGACCACCTTTCTCGGCTATCAGGCAGGATTAAATAACAGCGGAACGACTAATAACACCGCGGTTGGTGCGGATGCTCTGATGACAAACAGCATTGGAAATTACAACTGCGCTTTTGGAAAGTGGGCACTCAGAATGAACACAGCGGCTTTCAACACGGCTATAGGTGCCCAGGTTTTGGCAGCAAATACCACCGGAGCAAGTAATGTCGCTACCGGAGCATATGCAATGGCCAATAATACCATTGGTCAACAAAATACCGCTTATGGAAGAAGCGCATTGGTGCAAAATATTTCAGGACATTTAAATACCGCGGTGGGTGCTTCTGCCATGCTATATAATACCACGGGAGGAAACAATACCGTATTTGGATCCTGGGCTTTATACAACAATAGTACCGGAAACAATGCCACAGCGATTGGCGCTAAAGCCATGTATAATACCACGACTAGTTTAGATACTAATTTCAATGTTGCTGTAGGCTATGAGGCTATGTATGGTACTCTAACTGAAAGTACCGGAAATTACAATACTGCACTGGGTTATCAGACACTCTGGAGCTCCACCAGCGGAGAGAAAAACACGGCAACAGGGTATCATGCCTTGCACGCCAACACCACGGGCGTGCATAATACGGCAAACGGCATGAATGCACTTTCGACAAACAACGGTGGGGCCAGTAACACCGCGAGCGGGTCCTATGCATTAGCCAACAACAGCACCGGCAACTACAATACTGCTTCGGGATCACAGGCATTGGTGGCGCTGACAACGGGTACCGGCAATACCTCATTGGGCATGATGAGCGGATTTACCCTGACCGATGGGACATACAATACCCTTATCGGCTACTCTGCTGATGTAGACAATGCTTCACGCAACAACTGCATCGTTATTGCGGGTAACGGAAACCTGCCGACTTCCGACAACAACCAGGTCAGAATAGGAAATGCCGCCATGACGTCTATCGGAGGCCAGGTAAGCTGGTCAAACCTCTCAGATATGAGGATTAAGGATAATGTCCGGGAGAACGTACCGGGGCTTTCGTTTATCAACCAACTCCGCCCTGTAACTTATAATTATAATATGGACCGGGAGAATGAACTTCTGGGAATCAAAGACAAAGCCAACGGGATCGATAAATATGATATTGAAAAGATTAATTTTTCGGGTTTTATTGCACAGG
This sequence comes from Bacteroidales bacterium, assembly GCA_035353775.1. Taxonomy (GTDB): domain Bacteria; phylum Bacteroidota; class Bacteroidia; order Bacteroidales; family CAIWKO01; genus CAIWKO01. The sequence continues at coordinate 12,690 of DAOQAF010000011.1, forward strand.
AAGTGGATGCTGCTGCTCAAAAGATCGGATATGATTTCAGCGGCGTTGACAAGGGGGATAAACTCTGGGGGCTGCGTTATTCAGAATTTGTCGTTCCCCTGGTGAAAGCCGTTCAGGAGTTAAATACTAAAAACGAGGAACTCCAAAAAGATATTGAATCATTAAAAATCCAGAATGATGCCTATGGCAAACAAATAGAATTTCTGATGAAAAAAGTGGAGACCTTAGAGCAGAAATAGGAGCTACTAAACGATTTCGTAAAAAAGCCGTACCAAAAATTTGATGCGGCTTTTTTGTGAGTATAAAATCAATTACAGTATAGTTTTATCAGATCATACGCTTCAGAATATCCCTGTTCTCCGGCTTTGCTCAGGTCCAGGCACCCGGACTCCCTGTGCCCTGAATATATCTTTGCCATTCCCCTGCCAAAAAATGCCTTTGAATTATTGGGCTCATACTCGATAACTTTTGTAAAGTCGTCAATTGCCCCGCTGTAGTCCTGCACCTTGTGTCTAACCTCAGCCCTGTATAAATAATAAACCATCTCCCCCGGGAGGCTGTTGATGGCCTCGGTAAAGTCGGCAACCGCGCCCCGGAAATCCAGCAGATATAGTTTGGCTTTTCCGCGGTAATAATAGGCTTCAGGGTATCCGGATTTTATTTCCAGCACCTTGGTAAAATCAAAGACGGCCCCTGAGTAATCCTTCAGGGTTATTTTTATTATTCCCCTGTTATAATAGGCCTTTGTGAAGTTTTTACTGATCTCAAGAACCTTGTCGTAGTCGGCAAGTGCCCCGCTTTGATCTTTCAGACTGTCCCTCGCGATGCCCCTGTGATAATACGCTTTTATATACTCCGGACTGATCTCTGTCGCCTTCGTAAAATCGGCAATTGCCCCGGTATAGTCCTGTTTCTTTAACTTTTCACTGCCGCGTTTGAAATATTCTTTTGCTGTTTGCCCGAAACTACAAAAGGATAAAAAGACAAAAAAAACCAACAGAAGAGGGCATAAAATGAATGATTTTCTCATTATGAGTTCATTTTTAATGTGATCGCCAGGTAAAAGCCTTTATACGTTTATACGAAAATAAGGTTATTTGTTTAATAAAGAACATCCCAGGGTGCTCCGAAAAACATTAACCTGTTATTCGATTGGTATTTATACCGGACGCGGTTTCCTATACATTCCTAGCGGATCCACGTCCAGTGAACAATAAAATAACTGATCGTTAAAATAAGTTTTTCCCCGTTTAATTTTTCTTCAAATTTTTTATCAGGGAGTATTTTTTTTTCTAAAAGCCAATCCTTTATTTTGTGATCATGATAATATAATAGAACGCTTTCCTTATCACTGTGGACCAGGTTTCCGACCTTTTCATATAATGCACAATAATGGTTCAGTATAGCTAAACATTCATCTTCTGATAATGACGGAAACTTCTTTTTTAATAATTTTGCTACAGCGGTGATATTTCTTTTATAATACCCGTATTCCTTAAAGTTTCTTACGAAAGAAAAAATTTTATCTTCCATTCTTTTATGAATGTTTCAGGTTGAATTTTCCCTTGTGCCGTTTAATGGTTTGCCCTGTCAGCGTGCATTCGAGCCATAAGTATCATATATAAGACGTATATGATTGTCACTCGTGCACAAACATTAATCCGTATTTGGCAGCGCTGTATCCTTCGTAAAACTGATACACGATCACTTCAACTTTATACAGGGCGGTAACACTTGGTTTCACTGAAACAGAGGCATAGGATTCTGAAGATTTGTCTTCCGCGATCAATGTCCACTTATCAAGCAGGTCGTCATATTCGTAGACTTTTACATCCAGGTCCTTGACGCCTTCGTCTGCAAATCCTATAATGGCGTATTCCCAGTCGGAGGATAAGTTTCTGAAAGTTTCTTTTGAGGTGAAAACAAGATCGTATTCAATGCGCACTATTTCAAGGCCTTCATTATCGAATTTTTCAACAAGCTGGGCACCCATTTTATAGATGGGGTAGCTTTTTGTTCCATTGTAACACTGAGCGTTCAGATTTAGTGATAAAAATAAACCCAAAGCAAAAAGGAGTAGAATTTTTGATTTCATGTTGAAGGTTTTTTTATGGTTAAAGATATTGGATATTTGTAAAATAAAGAAACAAATGTAAACACAAAAGGCCGGGAAAACAAGTTTTTTTTGTTGACGGGCCCGTGCACTGCAAAATTGCGGTATACAACGTCCAATACGTTAGAAAACCGTTGAATAAACACTATCCGGCTGCTATTGTTTGATCAGGAGAAAGAAGTTGTTGGCCAAAGGGCTTGAAAAAACCTAAACCCGGTAAAAACAGTTATTTGTAATACTCAATTTCAAATTCATAGATTGAAACGAGAGTTCCATCCTCGTAAGTATAACTCTTAATCCTGTTGCCGGTTTTATCATATTCACACTCGTTAACATATTTCCTGAACAGTGTCCCGTCTGAATTATACCTGCTTTCTTCTATCCTTTCCCCCTTTTCATTGTTCTTATAGACAGCTTTTGAATGCATGCTGCCATCGGCATTGTATGCGGTATATCCCAGCAGGTATCCTTTGTTGTCGTATTCTTCAACGGTTCTTGACACCAGACTACCGTCCGTATCATAGGTGAACCAGCCGGTTCTGTTTCCTTTGCTGTCATAGGTTAATGTGCTTTTTGCCCCGTAAGAGGTGTAATTGTTTTCCTCAACTTTGTTTCCCTTATCGTCATATTTATAAATACTGACAGATTTATACTGTACGCCACCGTCAGGATTATAACAGATGTATTGGATCAAATTTCCGTGGTTATCATATTTGTACGAAACTTTTTGGAACAGACTGCCGTCTGAATTATATGAGGTTTCGCCGATCATGTTTCCTTTGTCATCATATTTGTAATCGGATTTACGGTCGATGCGGCCTTCCCCATTGTAACTTTCTGTTTGGGTTACGTTGTCTTTGTTATCATATTTAAAAATCCATTTACCCCTCAGGCTGCCATCAGCATTGTATGAACCTTCTTCTGTCTTGTAGCCCCTGGTGTTATATTTCAAGGTTAATTTAAACAAAAGTTCTCCTTTTGTATATACTCCCGATTTATTTACTACCCTGAAATAATTTTCATTCCGGGTTTTTATTTTTCCTTTTAATTTGGATTTTACCAGGTCATTTTCTTTTACGATGGTATCCACAGCAAGCTTTTTGACCGTGTCGTTATTTTCGTTTTGATCACCGGGAGTTTTTTTGCCGCCATTGCAGGAAATCAGCAACGATAATGATAGTGCAAATAATAAGAACAGTACATTTTTCATAATATTGGATTTTTATTCATAAAAACTTTTGGTTAGTTGTATACAATTTTACGATCAACAACAGTGTTGACAGTTCCGTTGTTAATGGTTGTTTTCTTTATCCAGTTGCCGGTTTTGTCATAATCATACTTATTCATCACACCCCCGTTTGAATCGTATGTTCCTTCCTCAATTTTATTTCCCTTGTTATCATATTTATAAGTATATGCTTTTTTTTCGATCAGGTGCCCGTCTGAATAGTATCTGCATTCTTCTATCTTATTTCCCTTGTCATCATACTTCCAGGAATTTTTATATCCCTGAGTGCCTTTATTGGTTGAGACTTCCTCAATTTTATTTCCCCTGAAATTATACTTGTAGGTAAAATTATACGATTTTCCGTCCGATCTGCTAATCGCAGTCTCAATCATGTTCTTTTTATCGTCATACTTGTAATCAATTGTACACCACCAGATGGTGTCTGAATTGTACACGATATCTTCAATTTTATTTCCTTTGTCATCATACTTATAAGTAGTTTTATTTCTCACACTACCGTCCGAATTGTATACGATTTCCTCAATTTTATTTCCTTTGTTATCATACTGATAAGTGGTTTTATTTCCCGGACTGACGTCTGTTTTGTATGTAATCCACTCAATTCTGTTTCCTTTTTCATCATACTTGTAGGTCGTCTTATATCTCAAACTGCCGTTGGAATTGTATAAGGCGTCTTCAATCTTATTATCTTTTTTATCATACCTGAAAATAAATTTCGATTCCAAACCGCCGACTGAATTATAAAAGGCAAACTCAGTCTTATTTCCTTCGTTATTGTACTTGTGAATATATTTATTGACCAGGCTGTCTTCAGGCCTGTAAATGGCATTCTCAACGGTATCCCCTTTTACATTATACTTGTATGTAATTTTAGATGTAATACGGCCGTTATCATAATTATATTTTTCCTCAATTATATTCCCATTAAGATCAAATTTAAAAACAGATTCAATTGTTTTTTTTAATTCTCCCTGATAGCCCATCACCATGTGAGTAGTTTCAGTTAATGTTTTTACTTTCCCCTTTAGTTTTAATTCAAAAAGGTCATTTTTAACCGTATCGGCAATTTGCTCTATGACCGTGTCGTTATTTTTGTTTTGATCACCGGAATTTTTCTTGCCACCATTGCAGGAAACAAGCAATGATAAAGACAAGGCAAAAAATAAGAATAATAAATTTTTCAATCGCCCTCCTTTTATGAGGGTGCAATATACGATTAATTCACATAGATTAAATCCCGGTTCAGCACGATATTTTTGCTCAACGTTAGAGACAATCATGGTACCGAACATCAGGTTTAAAAGAAATCTCGGTCGTCTGAAACTAAATTCAGGTCTTTAAATTTGCCTTTGTCAAAAAGAATCCTGTTTGCTTTTACGGCTACCGGAAAATCAGAATTCCCGGAAGAAACCATTTTTAAAACATGTTTGTTGTCCATCGTAAAGCCGAGTTTTCCTTCGGCCAGTTCATTGATCTTTGCAACCAGGCCGGCATCCAGTTCGAATTTTGTTTCAATTTCAACTGAAAGTTTTTTCGCGTAAATTATTCCTGTGATGATCAGGATCCGGTCACGATACAGGTCGTCTAAAAATGCCGGGTTGGTGCCGAACAGGGTGGCTGTATATAAATAGTTCCGGACCTCATTCATGTCGCAAATCTTTGTGATGGATTTGTCATAGGCAATGGTCACATTTTTACCTTTTTTGATGTTTGCAGATATGTCAAATTCGCCTATGTTGAGAGATTGTAAAATATCTTCCAATACTGAAATACCAACATAAAAGCCGTAATCATCTTTATCGGAAGCGGTAACGGTAAGGGCAGGGTCTGTCCGTTCAACAAGTTTTACACTGCTTTTAAATACTTGTGAAACATTTTCACATAACATTTCAATTCTGTCTGCAGGTTTTTTAAGCCATAATTGCAGCATTTTGTGGTTTCTTACCGGGCCGTCGATAAGGTCGTAACCGGCTCTTTTTAATTTTTTTGTAAGGTCCATTTTTTTAGGTTTTAAATTTAAAAATTAGGTGACCGTTTTCTACCAGCATATATGAGACATGTAAAAATACATAAAAAAAGACAAAAACAAAAAATGATCGATATTTTTTTTGCCAGGGACTACAGCCATTTAACACAAGCTCTTACGATGGTTGTTTAATGCTACAGGCAGAATATCAGCATCCGCGACGGATACATTGAATGCTGAACATTATTAATCATTATCATCAGAAAACATATCGTTCGGGTCAAATGGGATGTCATCGTCAGGATCTTTGTCAAAAGGCCCGATACCCGGCGGGTTGAACAAGCCCCACCGGTCAATAATGTAGTCGTTTTTGTCGAATCCTGCCACCCAGTCAATAAATAGTAACCGATATTCTTCTACCAGATTCCTGACAACTTTAAAATATTCTACCTCCTTAAAGCCAAACATTTCCAATGAATGATACTGTACGATAAGATCACGTGCCGCCTTGCGGATGATGGCGGCGGCCTCCATTTTCAGGTCATATAAGCCGGCCCCTTCTGCTCCTGCAATTTTTATTACCAGCTGTGCCGCATCTTCGGTCATAATTCCCCTGATCTCCTGAAGGTATTGGTCGTCTTCGGGAATGAGATCCCCGATGCTGTCCACCACTTTCAGAATTTCCTTCCCCTTGAGGTAAATAGGCAGGTTTTTATAATTTAATTGATCATCTGAATCATCATCTTCTTCAAACATGGTATAACGGTTTTAAATGTGGTCATTAATAAAAGTCATGTGTATCATAACAAAAGTAAGCAGTTTTTTAATATGAACGCCAGGTTGGTAATTAACATAATTGCACCAGCATTCTTAAGGCATACAATTTGCTGGAAGCCGATGAAAAAATATTTCTTAGTATTATCATTTTGAACAAATCATTAACTTTGAAAATTAAAACCACGTAAAACAAAACAAATAATAAACAGGCCATGAAAACAAAAATATTAATCATAGTATTTCTTTGTATTTATGCAAGCGTATCCTTATTAGCTCAAGAGACTGTTGTTACAGACAACAGCGCCATCGCGGAAAAGATCGGGAAAAAGGAACATTTCGATAATTTTTCGGTGATCCTGCAGAAATTCAAAGATGTAACCCTGCCCATTTCTTCCGGCGCGGAACAATTTACAAAAGCGCCAATGTGGCTGATGGGAAAGTTCAAAATAGATGCGAATTATATCGGACTATTGGTTGGCGGTGATGAATACAGTTCTTTATTTATTTACGACATGAAAGGTAATTATTCCGATGATGTTTTAGTGTGGGATTATATTGATTATTCCGATTTTTACGATTATTATTCCGTGGTTGAATTTAATTTAAGTAAGGACTTTATTCTCGACATTACTTGCAGTGGCGAAGATTGTGGCGGTTATCCCTTAAAATTCAAGATCATCGGTGGGAAACTTGTTTCACAATAATATTCATGCAGGCCGGATCTTTCTTTTACATTTGCCGGCAACATAATGTTTAATAAATTCGTATAAGTATTATTTTTAATAAATAAAAAACCGAATATTAACCCCCAAAAAAAACAAATTATGATACGGCAATTAATAACCTTAGTAATCTTTTTTGTGCAAATGACTCTTTTTGCACAGAACCCTGAATGGATCGTTTTTGATACATCTAACTCGGACTTACCTAAAAATCATGTTAAAACAGTCGTTTTAGGTAATAACCAGGATAAATGGATAGGCACTTATGACGGCGGTCTGGCAAAATTCGACAATGTCAACTGGACGATATATGATACATCAAACTCGGGGATACCCGTAAATACGGTCTTGTCAATAGCGATTGATCATGACCAGAATAAATGGCTCGGAACACTTGGCGGAGGCCTGGTAAAATTCGACGGATCAAACTGGACAGTCTACAATTCTTCTAATTCCGGGTTGCCGAATAATACTGTTTATTGTTTAGCCATCGATAGCAGCCAAAACAAGTGGGTAGGCACATACGGCGGGCTTGCAAAATTTGATGGCACGAACTGGACAATTTATAATACAGCGACTTCCGGGATACCGGATAATAATATCAGGGAAATTTTTATTGATAAATTTCAGAATAAGTGGATAGGTACCTATAACAGCGGTATGGTAAAGTTCGATGATGTTATCTGGACGATATATGATACGACAAATTCCGGGATTCCATATAATACGGTCTATGCCATAAAGATTGATACCAACGGGAATACCTGGGCCGGAACTTGTATAGGGCAAAAAGGCCTTGCAAAATATGACGGTATAAATTGGTCGGTTTTTAATACCGGCAATTCCGGGATACCCGATGATGATATTTTAGCGATAGCTTTTGACAATAACCAGAATAAATGGATAGGGACCGTTACCGGAGGCATAGCAAAATATGATGATCTTAACTGGACAGTCTTTAATTCAGGAAACTCTGGATTACCAGGGAACAGAGCCTTGTCAATAGCTGTTGACCATGAGCAGAACAAATGGATCTGCACTTTCAACGGCCTGGCTGTTTACCAGGAAGGGGGAGTCGTATATGACGTGAATGAAATAATAAAAGGACAAAATAATGTACTATTTTATCCCAACCCTGCTGTTGATGAAATAACGATAGAAAGCGCGCAGAAGTCGGAATTAGAGATACTGAACATTCAAGGGCAAATAATACAAAGACAGTCATTACTGCAAGAAAAAACAGAAGTTAATATCAGCGCCTTGTCAAAAGGAATTTACTTTTTAAAAGTGAATAGCAACGAAGGGATAGGGGTGGCAAAGTTTATGAAAGAATAGGGTTTACAGCACACAACCGGCGACGCATTGGGTAGTAATGTTTATGCCAATTGAAATTGTAGATAGCACAATGTTGCTGAGTCCGCCGCGGCGGATCGAAGCAATGAGGTGCTACAATCATATCTGCAGAAAAGAAACGAAGGATGTGGTTGCCCAACGCGGGGAATGGCCTGGCAATGTCATGCCGGCAGGGAATTCGGGTCAATGTATATTACAGACCGAACAACAAAATAGAGATGGTATTCAAATTTTTATCTAAGTTTGATGACTCAAATAAACAGCGTTATGGCTATTATAAGTTTTGGTGAATATATTGAAGGAAAACCTTACAAAGTTTTGGATGAAAGGCGCATGCGGGCCAGCGCGGGTATCATGTTGCTGTTGGGCACAATAGCCACTGTCAATGGATTTGCCTTGAACAGGTATGGGATTATCCCTTATGTAATGGGCGGTTTTGTGATCAACTTTCTGATTGGGCTTTTTATTAACCCCGTGTATGCGCCCACGGTATTGCTTGCGTGGATCTTTGTAAGAAAGCAGGCTCCGCTGCCTATCGGGGCGGTTCAGAAAAAGTTCGCATGGAGTATCGGCTTGTTGCTTTCTTCAACAATATTTTTACTGTCAATTTTGCTGCAGTCGGATCCGTCATATTTTCATTCTGTTTGCCCGTTATGCCTGTTGTGCCTGCTGATGCTGTACCTCGAAACAGCCTTTGCGATCTGTGTGGGATGCAAAATATACGACCTGGCTGTTGCCGTGAAGATACTTCCCAAACCCAAGGAAAAGCCCAACTGCATGGGTAATAGTTGTGTTGTGAAAAAATAATACAGATAAGTGATCCCGGCGTATAAGCAAATATTTCAATAAGTTTTTTCAGATGCCCGGATTGTCAGCATATTTTTTGGGAGGTGACTCATTTTGAGCATATGAAAAGCTTTACAAATTCGATAAAAATTCAGCGTAAGAATATCCTGATAAGGGTTGTCCTGCATAAAAAAAGTGCTTATTAAGATAAAAATTTATTATTATTGCATAATTTTTCCGGTTGAATAAACTGAGTTATAAACTAAATCCATGAAAAATAATTTTATGAAAAAAACTGTACGTAATTTAAAAAATTCAGGTTTCGCGTTTTACGCAACACGGCTTGTCTTGTTGATCGGGTTTGTCTTTTTTACTTTTTCTTCAGTAAAATCACAAACAACGACAAAATCAGAAACCACGGTCAAGGCACAAAATTCCGCTAACCCCCAGTCTGTTGCAAAATCGCAGAAAGAGTTAATTGCTAATGACAAGCAAATGATCTTAGGGCTTCAGGCCGGAGCCACTGATCAAAAGCCACAGATAACGGAAAAATACGGCAGGATGCCTATTGGTAATCGTTCCATTCCCGATAAAAAATGGCAAAAAGGGGGTATATATGAAAAATTCAATCCCAGCCAGGAAGTCCTGGATAAAAGGACAAGGGTTGCCAAACATTTTGATAACGGAGACGGAAGTTATGCGGCAATAATAGGAGATGTTCAGCACTACATGGACGAGAATGGTGCATGGCAGGATATCGATTTCACCATCAGGGAAAACAATTCGGGGGCATACAATAATTATGGTTATGCTAACCTTACTCATGAAATAAAGACTTATTATCCTGTGGTTTCAGATGGTTCCGGCATTATTATGCAATATGAGAACAACCTGTTCAATGTATGGAAAAACCCTCAATTAAAAATTTTAAACACGGATAATGAAGTAATATCAACGGTCAATTCGACCGCTTCAAATGGAATTCCCAATGATGAATCGATAAAATATAATAATTATCCCGGCATTACCGACGAGTTTGTCGTCCATGAATCCGGAATAGAAAATAATATCATCATCAATTCACTGCAAGGCTCGCTGCTAACTTCGAATGTTGGCGGTAAAGCGGCATTTGTGCAGTTTATTCCCTTACAGGCCAGGCACATTGTTTATAATAATAATGAAGGGGTAAGTTTGGATTTTGAGACAGAAAGTTTTATGATAAAAGCTCAGGACGACACCATTGGGCTGAACTTTGCCCCGATAGTGATTATTGATAATGGCACCACCATGATGCGTGCTTTCCGGCTTATCTCACTGCCCGACGATAAATTAACGGCTGAAGAGCTCGCCGAGCGCGATGCACATGTGACAACAGGCAAATACAGTGTCCATTTTGTCCCGGGTGGTATCGAGGTTTATGCTACCGTATCGCTTGATTGGCTGCAAAATTCAGGAAGGAGCTTCCCGATAACTATTGACCCGAACCTGACCTTTGGATCAGGCATGGCAAATTATGATTATCCCTGGTTCATGAAATATGGATACACCAGAAGCGCCTCTATTTATCTGGCTTCCGAAATCGGAAATATCGGCAGCGTTACCATTAAAAATGTCGGTTGGTATGTGAATTCCGGTGATGCCACGGCATCACCCAGCATTCTTCGCTTAAAGACCTCATCAACGACCGTATGGAGTTATCCTGCGATAACATGGGCGTCTGCTATTGCCAGCTCCTCAACGGTGGAGACAGGTAATTATTACTGGCCAAATACAGGCTGGCAGGTGATGCTTTTAGACACTGTATTTCCTTATACCTACAGCACAGCAGCAAACCTGCAGGTTCTCACCGAGTGTAATTATGGCGGCACCGGAGCCAACGGATCTCCTTATTTCAGATACACCACTTATTCAAAATGCAGGCATCAATGGTGGTGGCAGGATAATACCCCACCCACAAGCTACGGAACCTTCGGTTATAACCGGCCGAATTTATATATAACCTATACTCCGGGTACGACCATGTGCGGCAACTGGCAGGGGAATGACATTGTTCCGACAACGGTATGGCAGAACAAAACCTGTAGTGCGGGCATGAAGCCTTTCTTTGCTTTTTCCGCGTCCGCCGGGACCACTTATAACTTCAGCACTTGCGATACTTACGACGGAGTTGAGGACACATGGATCGGAATTTACAATTCCACTGGCACCCAAGTGGCTGCTGCCGATGATTTTGGGCCGTATTGCACTTCATCTCTTGCCGCATCAACTGACTGGACATGTCCTGCAAATGGAACATATTTTATTGTTGTTTCACACTACAATTGCGCTGATCTTGAAAATACCGGGTATTTAAAATACAAATATGCAGGTGTTCCTGCTAACGATGCCTGTGCAAATGCGACGCCCTTGCCTTGCGGAACAACAAATCTGGCCGGATCAACGATTAGCTGTGTAAGTGAAACCCCGGGAACTGGATGCACCGTTTCTCCTTATGGCGTATGGTACAAATTTACAGGCGATGGTATTGAAACAACCATTTCTTCAACAGGCAACTTTGACCACGAAATGGATATTGTTTCCGGTTCCTGCGGTAGTTTTACCAGTATCGCTTGTGTCGACACATATACCAGCGGAGGTACTGAAACATATACGTTCACTCCGACATACGGTACGATATATTATGTTTATATAGCACATTATTCTTCGTCTTCAACCACCACAGGGACTTTTACTATTTCAAGGACATGTGCTACTTCTCCCTGTTCAAATATAACTGCCATCAGCGGCTGCGGTTCTTCTTATTCAAAAACATTTACCGGAGGCGGTAGCGGTATATGGAATACCGGGTTATTTGATTATAATTCCTGCGGCTTTGACAGCCCCGGTTCAGAAAAAATATACAGTTTTGTTGCTCCGACAACCGGATATTACAGTCTCCAGGTTACTGCGGCAAGCGGATACGTGGATTATCAATGGCAGGCTTCAAGCTGCGGTGAAACAGGATGGACATGTATTGATGATATATACACGCCGGGAACTTACGGCTATATGTATTGGACACAAGGTGTTACCTACTATATATTGCTTGATGACGAAAACTCAACAACCGGCACCCATACATTCTATGTTAATTGCCCGGTCATTCCTCCAAATGACTTGTGTGCAAATGCAATAACGTTACCCTGCGGAACAACAAATCTGGCCGGAACAACGGTTAATTGTGCCAGTGAAACCAGCGGCACCGGATGCCTCATGGCTTCTTACGGCGTATGGTATAAATTTACAGGAGATGGCATTGAAACTACCATTTCTTCAACAGCAACATTTGATCATCAAATGGCTATTGTCAGCGGTTCATGCGGCAACTTCACCAATGTGGCCTGTGTGGATGACCACTTCTTTGCGAGTACAGAAAGCTATACCTTCATTCCTGCCAGCGGAATAAACTATTATATTTACATAGCTCACTGGTCTTCTTTGTCTTCCATAACCGGAACTTTTACAATTTCGAGAACCTGCGCAAATTCTCCCTGTTCAAATGCTACAGCCATCAGCGGTTGTGGCTCTGGCTATCCGCAAACCTATACCGGAGGGGGCGCCGGCGTCTGGAATACAAGCAATGACACAACCTCTTGTGGTTATGATTGCCCCGGAATAGAAAAAATATACAGCTTTGTAGCTCCTACAACCGGTACTTATAGTTTGGAGGTTACCGCGGCAAGCGGCTATGTTGATTATCAGTGGCAGGCTTCAAGCTGTGGTGCAACCGGCTGGACATGTATTGATGATATCTACACAACGGGAACATATGGCTCAATGTCCTGGACACAGGGTGTTACCTACTATATCTTGCTTGACGACGAGAATTCAACGACAGGTACTCATACGTTCTATATTAATTGCCCTGCAGGCTGTGTTTCTCCGGCAAATGAAACTTGTGCAGGCGCCACCTCTGTGCCAACTACACCGTATACCTCCAGCGGTACACTCGGATGCAATGATGACTGTTCAGGACATGGATATTTTGATGTGTTTTATACCTTCACTCCTTCTGTAAACGGCTCATACACTGCCGATATGGGGCTTAGCGCCGGAGACAATTATATGAGGATATATTCCGGTTCATGCTGCACGGGAACCCTTGTTGCTGAAGATGATGACACATACGGAGACCTGGATCCAAGTATTACACTGAACCTGATCGGAGGAACAACCTATTATTTTGAATGCGGGAGTTATTATTCGACAGGTTATGAAGGTTCTGCATATAATTTCAACCTTGTGCGCAATTGTACGGCACCGGCAAATGAAACATGTGCCGGTGCCACCAGCATCACGTATTCCCAGATTTCCGTCGGATACAATACTTCAGGAACCCTGGGATGTACTGATGATTGCACAGGAAGGGGCTATAATGACGTTTTCTTTAGTTATAACTGTACAACTACGGGATCTTATACCTTTGATATGCGAAACAGCGACGGGAATACCTATATGAGGATATTTAGCGGTTCCTGCTGCGGAACAGTTTTAGCTTCGGATGATAATAGTTATGGCGGAGAGGATCCGATGATCACACTAACATTAACAGCCGGGACATCTTATTGGATTGAATGTGGGTCTTACTCTAGTGGCGATTTTATGAAAAATAGCGCATACAACTTTTATGCAAGTACAACAGCCGGAAGCGGACATGCCATCATCGGCAAGACACGCTATTTGGCCAAGGCCAACGCAGGCTACCCTGCATATGCACTTCCCACATATACTCCTGCAAAATACAATATTGACAAGGTGATCGTTATACTGAAGTCATATCCCACCGGAGTAGAACTGATAAGGGATACAAGTGATGCTTCGGGCGTATATCAATTCAGTAATGTTCCGGATGGAACCTATAGGTTGTCTTATGATAAATATACTGTTGATACCATGCAATCAGGTAATGATGTAAATGCCATTGATGTGGCCTTAATGAAATATCTTTTGTCCGTTGACACATTGGTTGATCCGTCTAAGAGTTTTACAGCAAAACATAAAAAAGCGGCAAACGTAGATAATAATATAACTATTGATGTTGTTGATGTGGCAAGAATTAAGGCAAAAATCGGTTGGCCGGATAATCCTGTGAGAAACTTCCCGAAAGGAAATTGGGTAGCCCTGGACACCCTGATCACGGTTGCCGGTGCCGACCTAAATATTACCCTGCAAACTGTGGGTTATGGCGATTATGATGCTTCCAGCAGCAGATACAAAGACTCATTAACAACCTGGGGGTTGACAAAATCATTACATGATAAAAATATCATCAACCGTTCTGACGAGTCGATAACCATAAATAATGATGGGTATTTTGAAGTTCCTTTACGGATAAGTACAAAAATGAATGAGTTTTCCGCATTGGGCCTGGAGTTGAGTTATCCCGGCACTAAATACAAGCTTGTTAGCGCATCCATGCCAAAAACCGCCAATAAAAACGGTCTGATTAAAATCAACCCGGCACTGGAAGATATCATTGCTGATGATAATGACCTGCTCGTGACAGAAGCAGACGGAATAATCAGGGTGGTATATGCCACCACAAACCATTTTGATGTTGCTGCTAATGATGAACTGATAAGATTGGGCTTCCATTCACTGAGTGATGCGGATCGGGGAGAGCTTGATTTTAACCTGAGTGGTACCGGTTTGATCGCAAACCAATATGGCGAAATAAATGGTGAAGCCTACCTCTCTATGCCAAGGATCTTTGTCCAGGGTAACGACACCGAAGCCGGATTTGATTTTGCCGGCTATCCTAACCCATTCAGTGGTGATGCTACGTTGACATATACTATTCCGGAAAACGGAACAGTAAAACTGAAAGTATATAATGCTATCGGCGAACTGGTGAACGAACTGGTAAATGAATCGCAGATCAGCGGGAAACATTCGGCAGTATTCTCACCAAACGGCCTTTCTGCAGGCATGTATACCTTTAAGCTGGAATTTACCGGTACGGAAAAATCAAAATGTATGGTGTTGAAGATGATTCATTGATAACGATCTGATTTAGCATACCAACTGAAGAGGCTGTCTCAAAATTGAGATGGCCTCTTTGTTTTTCAATGTCTTCTCATGTCCCGGATTCCTTTGAAGATACATGATTTAAGGCTTCACCTATAGAAAGTATGTTCTCAATTTTTTATTTTGCACTTCTGGTAAGAATATTTTTATCTTTGTACATATAAATCTTAGATTATTCGGCAGATTTTACATTATCTAAGCTCATTTCCTGAGTTTTATGATGTCATTAACCTGAAATTTTATTTAAAAAAAAGACAACAAACAAAATATAACTATTTATTATTATGAAGAACTTGATCGACCCTCTTAACATTGTTCAGTTCAAATGCATGCGGGAGCCCTTAACTCTTGAGGCTGCGATAAAAGAAGCCAACCGGTGTTTATTATGCCACGATGCCCCGTGCAGTGCAGGATGTCCTGCCGGCACCGATCCCGGTAAGTTCATCAGGCAGATAAAATTTTATAACTACAAAGGCGCCGCCCGTACTATACGCAGGAATAACATCCTTGGAAGTGTTTGTGCCTTCATTTGTCCCGTCGAAAAACTATGCGAAAAAGCATGCAGCATCAAGGCACTTGAAGAACCTATCAATATTAACGGCTTACAGCGCTTTGCCACGGAATATGGAAAACAATCCGGCCTTGAACCATTGGCTCTGAGCAAAAAAATGAATGGTAAAATAGCTGTTATAGGCTGCGGGCCTGCTGGTATGGGTTGTGCTTCGGTGCTGGCAAAAATGGACTATGATGTCACGGTTTTTGAAAAGGAAAACCATGCCGGCGGCGTTCCCAAATGGAATATTCCTGAATTCAGATTGCCGGAAGAAGCCATAGCATACGATGTTGAAAATCTGCTAAGCCAGGGCGTTGAGATCAGGTATCAATCTGCCGTTGAAACAGAAGAAGCGGTTTCAGGACTGCTCACGGAAGGTTATGAAGCCGTTTACATCAGCACCGGGCTTTCTGAAGCATTTAAGCTGGAGTTGCTTAAAGAATATACGAACGCGATGGATTACATTGCATTTCTCCGTAAGGTTAAATTTGATAAGAATAGTATTGATATAAAAAATAAAAACATTGCGGTCATTGGCGGAGGGAGCGTAGCTGTAGATTCCGCCGTTTCAGCCAAAGCAGCCGGTGCAGCCAAAGTGTATCTTATCTCACTGGAACACCTGGACGAATTGCCCGCAGATCAGGAAGAGATAAAGCTGGCACAGATCATGAATATCATTTTTAAAGCCGGCACGCAGATTACCGGTATAGCTGCCGATGGGAAAAATATTTCAGGGTTGCTTGGAATAGAGACCGAATGGATAGAACCCGGGAAGTTTGTCCCCGGCAATGTCCGTCAGATAAAAGGAACGGAATTCTCAATTAATGTTGATATGGTTATTCAGGCTATCGGCACAAAACCTGGAAGTGAAGTGATGACTTTCGCTAAAGAAATACAAACAAAGGGAAAAGGAGTTATCATTGTGAATGATGGTTTTGAAACAAATATTCCCGGTGTTTTTGCCGGTGGTGATGTGATCAATGGAGGAGCCACCGTGGTTCAGGCTATAGGAGAAGGGAAAAAGGCTGCAGAAAGTATTGATGCTTATTTAAAAAACAGGAGGAACAACCAATGAAAAAACAAGCTGATCTGAGTATAAATTTTTGTGGCGTTAATTTTGAAAATCCGTTTTGTCTTTCCTCTTCCCCGGTAGGCTATCACGCCGAAATGTGTGCAAGAGCCTTCGATGCCGGCTGGGGTGGTATTGTTTACAAAACCCTGGGACTTGAAAAGAGTTTTAAAGTGGTGATGCCTTCGCCGCGCCTGAACGCCTACAATGTTGGCGACAAGCGGTTTGTCGGCTTGCAGAATGCCGAACAAATCACAGACAGGCCGATAAAAGACAACATCAAAGATCTTGAATGGCTAAAAAAGAATTACCCAAACAAGGTGTTGATATCAAGTATCATGGGCTTTAGTGATGAGGACTGGGCCGAGCTGGCAAAAATGTCGGAGGATGCCGGCGCCGATCTGCTGGAGCTGAATTTTTCGTGTCCGCAGATGGCGCACAAAAATGCAGGCCACAGGGTGGGACAGGATTTTCATGCCGTGGCAGCCTTCACGGAAGTAGTCAAAAAAGCCAGCAAGCTGCCTGTAATAGCTAAAATGACCCCTAATATTACCGATATGGTTCCCGTGGCCCTGGCGGCCAAAGAAGGCGGCGCAGATGCCATCTCCGCCATTAATACCCTTCGGGCTATTACCGAAATAGATATCAATACTCTTACCCCCCTGCCCAATATTCATGGAAATTCTTCACCGACGGGGTTCTCGGGGCCTTCAGCAAAACCTATTGCCCTGCGTTTTGTTTCCGAACTGTATAATTCAAAACAGTTGAATTTGCCTATCAGTGGTATAGGCGGTATAGAAACATGGATCGACGCCCTGCATTTTTTACTGTTGGGCGCTACCAACCTTCAGGTTACCACCGGCATCATGAAATACGGCTACCGTATCGTGGAAGACATGATCGAAGGGCTTGGCGATTATATGCTCGAACGCAATATTCAGTCGCTGGATGAGATCATCGGCAGGGCTGCTAAGAAAATTGTCGATCCTTCAGAATTTAACACGCGCTACCAGGCTGTTTCTGTCGTGGACGATACCAAATGCATCGGTTGCGGACAATGTTATATCTCTTGCCAGGATGGAGCCAATCAGGCGATGAAGTTTGATGCAGCAACAAGAAAAGCTTCCGTCAACGAAGAACGCTGCCTCGGCTGTATGCTCTGCAAACATGTATGCCCGGTATGGGACTGCATCACCTATAAAGAAGTGGACACTCAGGTAACAAAACACGCCGCGATATTTTAGAAATAAGACTCAGCAGTGATATTATTCGAACAGTGTAAAGAATGTTCATTATGTGCTAATTTTGCACGGAAATCTTAACATAATTGATGGTGAAAAAAATATCCCTTTATATACTCGGTATTTTCTTTATTACCGGTGTATTTGGCCAGGCCGACTCTTCCATAGTTTATTTTACAAAAAACATCACTCCGGAAGGCCTTTTAAAAGTGTTCTCGTATGTAGAAGCCCAGGCACAGGGAAAGATAGGATTCAAGGTGCATTTTGGCGAGGAAGGTAACAAAAACTATCTGTCGCCGGAACTGATGAAGCCGCTGGTTCAGAAACTCAATGCCACGCTGGTTGAAACCAATGTGTTATACGTCAGCAAAAGACGATATACGGAATCTCATATGAAACTGGCCAAAGAACATGGATTTACCTATGCCCCTATTGATATTTTAGATTCAGAAAAAGACACCGTTTTGGATGTAAACACAAAACATTATAAAAAAGTATTTACCGGATCGCATTTTTATAATTACGATACCTATGTGATATGTTCGCATTTTAAAGGCCATGGCAGCGCGGGTTTTGGAGGGGCAATAAAAAATGTCAGCATGGGTTTGGCTTCTATAGAAGGCAAGAGAGCCATGCACGCCAATGATGTCCCGGCAACTCACCCCGACAAATGCACCAAATGCGGGGCTTGTGTAAAAGAATGTCCTGCGGGTGCCATTACACTTGATCCCCTGACCATAGACAAGAGCAAATGCATCGGATGCGGAAAATGCATCAGCACCTGTCCTGTACAGTCTTTTTCTGTTCCCAGAGGATCTGCCCAGGAAGTTGTTTTTCTGGAGCACCTGGTTGAGTACGCAAAGGTATTGAGCGAACAGAAAAAAATGATCTACATAAATGTGCTGGCCAACATTTCAAGGTCGTGCGATTGCGCGAGTTTTGCGCCGAAACCCTTCCTTGAGGATATCGGTATCCTTGTTTCAATGGATATTGTTGCCATCGAAAAAGCCAGCCACGACATGGTTGACAAAGCCTGTGCCTGTGATGATGCTTTCGTTATAGCCGGCAATCCCAGCGGCAAACACCAGATCGACTATGCTGCAGAACTTAAAATGGGGAATAAGGCATACAAGCTTGTGGATGTGGATAAATGAAAATCTGTAGAAGAAAAGGCTGTCTTATAAGTTCTCTGTGTAACTCCGTGTCCCCTCCGTGTCACTCTGTGTAATTTCTATTGCGCAATTACACAAAGGTTCTCATAGATGCTACAGCAATAAATCAATGAAAAGTGGCCAATAAATCAGCCTTTTTATTCTTTCTCCTTCGAATCAATCATTATCGTCACAGGGCCGTCGTTTACTAATGAAACCTGCATATAAGCGCCAAATTCCCCGCTAACTATATTTTTGTTCAGTTCGGATTTCATCTGTTGAAGAAATTTTTCGTACAGTGGGACGGCAATCTCCGGTTTTGCTGCGCGGATGTATGAGGGGCGGTTGCCTTTTTTGGTGCTGGCATGAAGCGTGAATTGGCTTATGACCATTACTTCGCCCGCCACATCGCAGACGGAAAGATTCATTATTCCCTGCTCATCACCAAAGATACGTAAGCGTGCAATTTTTCCGCAAAGCCATTCGATATCATCAACGGTGTCGGCATCTTCAATACCCAGTAAAACCAATAAGCCTTTGCCAATACTTCGTCTTTCGGTATTGTTTATTAATACCGAAGCTTCATTTATTCTTTGGATAACAACTCTCATAAAAAAATCATTTTAAAAAACTTTTTTCAGCATAGAAATCGCTGAGCACGCATCAGGGCTCAAAAAGCGCTAAAGAATCGGCCTTGGTTGAATGATATTTTTTCTGACCTTATGCTTCCGGTTCTGAACACCCGCCTGCGCAAAGTATCGGGATGCGTTCTTCATTAAGAATTAATTTTTCTTTGTCAGAATCTGCAAAATAATAATATTCTTTTGAAGCGACAGACATCGTACAGATAAGCTCGGCCCCGATGGAATGTGCATAGTTCAATGTCTGTTTTGCATATCCCATGGAGTAAACATTTTGGTCTTCTCTGACCCGTATCATTTGAACTCCTTTCATTTCAAACTTCCGGGTGGCATTTTCAATGTTGGCAATTAACTGATCGGGCCAGTCGAACCCGGCTTTCTGTATGGAATATAAATGAACCTCGCAATCAAATATTCCTGCTAATAGAAGAACAGCATCAACGGCAATATCAAAGGATTTATGGCTGCTAACCGGCAAAACGATTTTTTTTAAGGATTTGATTATCGGCGATTCTTCCTGGATGATGAGAGCCGGAATGCGAATCTTTTCGGCCAGTTTAAGAATGTCGGCACCAAACAACATCTGTTTGATTCCTTTGATACCATGCGTTCCTAAAACCATTAAATCATAATCACGCTCACAGGCAACATGCGGAATTACTTCAAAGATATTTCCTTCACGGATCATGATATCACTGCGTATTCCACCATGTGAATAAATATTTTCTGCTTCGGCAGACAGTATCTTTTTTATCTCATCTTCCGACGGGGATTTATCGTTAAGCACATGTAACAAGGTCAGGCTGGCGTTTGTTTTAACGGCAATGGCCGCAGCCTGTTTTATTGCCCGACTTGCAGCTTTTGTCAGATCTGTGGGGATGATGATCTTATTTTTCATGTTTTTTGGGTTAATAGCATAATTATAGCAAACTTACATAATAATTGCGAAAATTGTATATCAATCAATAAAAAATCTGAACAATATATTGTGTTCAGGATTAATTCATAAGACATTAAAAAAAAAGGCAAATAGAAACTCCGTATTTTGGGGCAAACGCTATTTATTGTATTCGTCAAAGAAATCATTCCCCTTATCATCTGTCAGAATGAATGCCGGCATGTTTTCCACTCTTATTTTTCTGATTGCCTCCATGCCAAGATCTTCAAAGTCGACCACTTCGACAGATTTGATGTTTTCATCGGCAAGCAATGCTGCCGGCCCACCGATAGATCCAAGGAAAAATCCGCCATATTTTTTACAGGCATCAATTACCGACCTGTTCCGGTTTCCTTTGGCCAGCATGATCAACGATCCGCCAAGGCTCTGAAAGAGATCCACGTAAGCATCCATTCTTCCTGCCGTGGTAGGCCCGAAACTTCCCGAGGGCTTCCCGGCCGGTGTTTTTGCCGGCCCGGCATAGTAAATGGGGTGGTTCTTAAAATATTCAGGCATTGGCTTGCCTTCATCAAGTATTTTTTTGATCTGTGCATGAGCAATATCTCGTGCAACGATGAGGGTTCCCGTCAGGCTCAGCCTTGTCTTGGCGGGATATTTTGTCAGTTCAGCGAGCACCTCTTTTATTGGCCTGTCGAGGTTGATCTCAACAGCTTTCTCCAGCTCCGGCGCTTTGGACGGCATGAAACGGGCAGGATTTTTTTCAAGTTCTTCGAGGAAAATACCATCCTCACTGATATACGCCTTAATATTCCTGTCGGCGCTGCAGCTTACACCCATTCCTACCGGGCATGAAGCCGCATGGCGCGGCATCCGGATAACCCGGACATCATGAACAAAATATTTGCCGCCAAACTGTGCGCCCACACCGTATTCCTGGCATATTTTCTCTATCTTTTTCTCCCATTCGATATCGCGGAAGGCACGTCCGCTGGCATTTCCCGTGGTTGGAAGATGGTCGAGGTATCCGGCAGAGGCTTCCTTAACAGTTTTAAGCGTCGCTTCTGCGGAGGTTCCGCCAATGACAAGCGCGAGATGATAGGGAGGACAGGCAGAAGTGCCCAGTTCTTTGATCTTTTCCTTTACAAATTTTATCAGCGATTCTTCATTCAACAGCGACTTGGTTTGCTGGTAGAGGAAGGTTTTATTTGCAGACCCACCACCCTTGGTAATAAAAAGAAATTTGTAAGAATCTCCTTCGCTGGCATAGATCTCGATTTGGGCGGGTAGATTCGTGCATGAATTTTTCTCTTCAAACATCGAGAAAGGAACGACCTGTGAATAGCGTAGATTTTTTTCATTATATGTTGTATAGATACCTTTTGAAAGAAAGTCAGCATCGTTAACTCCGGTCCAGACCTGTTCCCCTTTTTTCCCAATCACGATGGCCGTTCCGGTGTCCTGGCACCACGGGAGTTCTCCTTTAGCAGAAATAACCGTGTTTTTAAGCATGTTGTATGCCACAAAACGGTCGTTGTCAGTTGCTTCAGGATCATCAAGAATCAGGGCAAGCTTTTCAAGATGTGAAGCCCGGAGAAAAAAGGAAAGATCATAGATTGCTTCTTTTGCAAGGTGTTCCAGGCCTTTCGGATCAACGTTGAGTATTTTTCTTCCGCCTGCCTCAATGACGCTTACATAATCTTTTGTAAGCAGCCGGTACCTGGTTGCGTCTTTCTCTATCTGAAAAGGTTTCTCGTAAACAAAATCTGCCATATTACTATTTTAAAAAATTAACTTTTATTGGTCAAACTTATGAAATTTTGAGAGAATAAAGAAATATTTGGGAAAGAATATTTCTTTGCAGATAAATTTTTAATTCAGTAAAATATCTAAAAATATTGTTTTGTTAAAAATCAATTATGAGTTTGAATTAGATAAAATTATAGCATGTTGAATATTATTAACGCTTATAATTCGCAATCTTACTTCGTAAAAAATTAAAAAATAAGTTTACACATAAAAATATTTTTCAAATTCAGATTTTAATAAATTTGCCGTACTGTTCTATAAAGAACATAACAAAATCAGAATTACTATCATGAAAAGATTATTCATCTTTATCTTATTCTTAGCTGTGTTTAATTATGTTGATGCACAGCTAACAGGTACTAAGAATATCCCAGGTGATTATACAACAATTGCTGCAGCAGTAAATGACTTGAATATCCTGGGTGTTGGTGCGGGTGGCGTGATATTTAATATTGCAGCCGGTTATACTGAAACAGCAGCAAATATTGTTATTACAACCCCTACAGCAAGTGCGCTTAATCCTGTGATTTTTCAAAAAGCCGGATCAGGGCCGAATCCTCTTATCACGGCAGGTACCGGAACCGGAACCGTTGATGGGATTATTGAAATTCAGGGTACGGATTATATTACTATCGATGGGATTGATGTTTCAGAAAACCCTGCAAACAACACGTCAACAACATTAATGGAATGGGGGTTTGGTATTTTTTCATCCAGCGCAACAGATGGCTCTAAACAGATCACTATAAGGAATTGCAATATATCGTTATCAACATCAAATACCACAGGTTCTAAATCGAATGGAATTTTTATTAAATATCAAACGGCGTCTTCCTCAACTGCAATCACGCCAACGTCTGTAAATGGTATAATCAGCGATATTTTTATTTATTCCAACTCCATTAATAATGTTGTCAATGGCATTTACTTATATGGAAATACTTCGCAGCAATATTATATTAACAACATTGAAATCGGGGTTGCCGGTGGTAATAATATTACTGCTTCATGCACATCCAACTCTTCTTTTTCCTCTTATGGACTTTATTTCACATATGCAAACAATCTTAAAATTGGTAATAATATTGTTAATGCTTCGAGTAAGTATTCAATATACGGTATATGCACCGCTACAGGGGTAAACTCTCGTTGTGAAATATTTAATAACCAAGTTACGATAACCGGAAATGGTACAACTTCTCATATATATGCTATTAGTAATTCCATGGGAGGTTCCGGCGTCAACAATAGAATTAAAATTAATAATAACATTGTTGAAAACTGCATGTATCCAACGGCTACAACCGGACGTTTTTATTGTATTTATCAAGATGCAGATGCATATAATTGCCACATTAATGATAATATCGTCAGAAATAATCAAAATTCGGGAAATGGTAATTTTTTGGGTATATATCAATACGGCTCAATAAAAAACAATGACTCTATTTATAATAATCAAATATATGGAAATATATGCACAGGAAAGCCCGGTAATTTTGATTGTTTATCTGATTGGCCAACTATCACTACACATAAGTATATTTTCGGGAATGAAATATATAATAATTTAACGTATGGCTATTCTATATTTGGATTGTATTCTCTTTACGGAATCGATTCATATATTCATAATAACAAAATTTACGGCCAGGTAAAAAAATATAAAACGGGAACAAATATTGGGTTGTTTATACAATATAGCAAGGCAAACATATATAATAATTACATTTACGACCTTAGAGGTGATTCTTCTAATTCTGACAATTCTATCAGGGGTATCCATATTGGCTCGGAATGTCCGTCAACAAAAGTATATTTCAACACCATACGCCTTAATGCTTCAAGCTCAGCAGATGGATTTGGAACATCCGGAATTTATGCCTACACTGATGCTGTAGTTGAATTAAAAAACAATATTATTGTCAATAATTCAACAGCAGGTTATGGCGGTAAAACAGTTGCCTATAGAAGAAGTAATGCCACATTAACCACCTATTCTTCAAAAAGCGATAATAATCTTTTTTATGCAGGCATACCAGGCGCTACAAATGTGATATATTCCGATGGTACAAACACGGATATTACTCTTGATGCCTTTCAAATCAGAGTAAGTCCAACCGACGACGCATCATTTACTGAAATGCCGCCCTTTGTGAATATTTCCTCAGCACCATATAATCTGCACCTGATGTCTACGGTGAATACCGGGTGCGAAAGCGGCGGTGACAGTTTAACGGATCCCTCTGTTTTTAAGGATGTTGATTCAGATATCCGATGGGGTGAAGCGGATTATTACGGAACAGGCAGTGCTCCGGATGTCGGCGCTGATGAATTTAATGGTATTCCTTCTTTTAATTGTGTGGCGCCCAATCCGGGGAAAACACTTTCTACTTCAAACGAAATTTATTTGGGCGACACAATTATACTTTTTCTGCAAAATACAGTACCCGTTACAGGTGTCTCTTACCAATGGCAAAGCTCTGTAAATGGAACAGTATATTACAATATCAACGGGGCGACAGATGTTAGCTATACCACTGTCCCGGATACGACAACCTACTACAGGTGTAATGTTACTTGCAAAAATGGTCCAACGTCAGGCTTATCCATACCTGTTCATATTATGGTTGCAAAAATAATTACATCAACAACACCGGCTATTCGTTGTGGAAATGGAAGTGTAACACTTGCCGCAACAGCGGTCCCGGGTTCTACATTATATTGGTACAATGCAAATGCAGACTCTTTGTTAGGAACAGGCTCCCCATGGACAACACCGGTAATAGACACAACAACTATTTTTAACATAACAGCAATTAAGCCGGAAAGTGGATTTGTTTTAGGTGCGGGCAGTCATGTAAGTGATATTTCTCAAAGTCCATTTTTTTTTGATGGCTTTGGCTGTAATAAAAGCCAGTATTTGATATTAGCGTCTGAATTATCCGCGATAGGAATGACTGCAGGCAATATTAATAAATTAGCTTTAGACGTTGTTTCGCCCGGAACTACTTTCCATTCATTTAATCTTAGTATAGGATCAACCACATCCTCTCAATTCGGTTTACAGCTTTTTACAGGATTAACCAGTGTTTTTTCTGCAGCTTCGATAAAACCAAGTGCCGGATTAAATACATTTGATTTTTCATCTCCTTTTTTTTGGAACGGCACTTCTAATATTATAATAGAGTTTTGTTGGAGTAACAACTATTGTGGTGGCCAAAGCGCAACTGTCAGATATGACAATTGTTACTCAGGTAGTAATTACAAGCTTCAGTATAATGCGCCTTCTGTTTCATTTTGCAACACAATTGATTACACTGCCGGGAGTGGTTCAAGACCTCAACTTTTTTTCAATTATTCACCTGCTGGTTCTTGTTCCGGCATACCCGTGATGGCCGTTGTAACTCCTGCACCAATAGTAACTGTCAATGTAACACCTGATACTATTTGCATTGGTGAAACTTCAATTCTTGATGCAAGCAGCAGTAATACCAGTTATACCTATTTATGGTCGCCTGTAACTTATCCTCCGGTTGGTTCTTCGGTTGTTGTGTCACCGGCTTCAACAACTGTTTATACTTTAACGGCTGTTGATAATTCAGGTGGATCATACAATGGCTGTGTTGTAACTGATACAATAACTGTATATATTGGAGGCGGACATGCTATAAGTGGAACAACACGTTATGTTGGTAAAGCCAATTCCGGCTATCCGGCCCCCAATCTCCCCACCTATGAACCTTCAACATACAAAATCGATAATGTCATTGTTCTTTTAAAGAGTTACCCGTCAGGAACAGAACTGGCAAGAGACACCAGTAATGCACTTGGGGCATATCAATTCTCAAACGTTTCAGATGGAGACTATATATTAGCTTACGACCACATCCCTTATCCGGACACCATGCAATACGTTAATCATGTCAATGCTGTTGACTTAGCATTACTAAAATATTCTATTGGCCACGATCCGGTGATTGATCCGTCGAGATATTTTTCAGACAAACACCGCATGGGTGCAAATGTGGATAATAATGCGTCGCTGAACACTATTGACGTGGCGAGAATAACCGCAAAGGTCGGGTCGCCATACGATCCTGCCAAAAACTACCCGAAAGGAAACTGGGTAGCATTTGACACTCTGGTGGCAGTGGCCGGGGCCGATTTAAATGTAACCCTGCAAACGATTGCCTACGGCGATTACGATGCTTCCAGTGTAAAATATCTGGGTGCATCAAGCAACTGGAGTATGGCAAAAGTATTGTCTGATGAGAATATCATCCTCCTGTCAGACGAATCCATCACGATGAGTGATTCTGAATATTTTGAGGTTCCCTTACGGATAAGCACAAAAATGAATGAGCTTGCCGCAGTAGGCCTGGAGTTGAGTTATCCCAATGAACAATATAAACTTGTAAGCGCCTACATGTCCAATACCGGCAAAAAAGATGGCCCAATAAAGATCAATTCGACATTGGAAAAGATCATTGCTGCAAATAATGACTTGCACGTGACGGATGACCAGGGAATCATCAGGGTAGTATATGCCACCACGAAGCATTTTGATATAAGTGAAAATGATGTAATCATCACCCTTGTTTTCAAGCCCTTGAAAGAACTGCAGCCCGGCCTGCTTGACTTTTCTTTAACAGGTACAGGTATTATCGGTGATCAGTTTGGTAATGAACAATCAGATGCTTTTTTGCTAATGCCCAATTTGTTCTTTCAGGGAATGACTGAGTCAGATCCTTCATGTGAATTTTCAGCTTATCCAAATCCAATAAGTGACAATACAACTATTTATTATAATTTGCCCGAAACCGGCAATGTAAATATCAAAGTATTCAACGCATTAGGCGAACTCGTTTCGGTTCTGCTTAATGAGATGCAGATAAGTGGTAGGCATACACTGGTATTTTCCGGAATGACACTTCCTGTTGGAATGTATACTTTTAAACTTGAATTTGAAAGTTCTCAAAAATCTGAACACGCATTGCTCAAGATGATAAAATACTAATATTACATTTTCTTGAGTTTTATACGTAAAAATGATCTTAATGAAAAACTATTTTATTTTTCTGATCGCTGTTTTGTTTATCATTACTGCATCATCAGCCCAGAGATTTAAGCAGGAAGACACTGTTGTCGTATTCCAGGTTGCCTTTGAAACCGGGAATGGAACTATTAATCAATACGTGCCATATAAAATCAAAAATGTGGTCCACTGGGTTGATCAGCAAAACACCCGGCATAAATCGGTAATACGTAAAATTAATCCGGGCTTTCTGATGCTCGACTCTGTCATAGTTTATCCAACAGACATTAAAGGCGTTTCCATGTCTTCTCCATTTGACTTTTCCCCTTCTCAGCCGCAAAAGTCATCCAATGTAATACCCGACAGCAGTGGAAATTTCAGTATTATGACGTTCAACGATTTTGAAATTTTTTCCAAAAAAAGATACTTTGCATCTGACCTGCAGAATAAAGATCCGTTTTTAAGAAATCTTGATTCTGCAGATTATATTGCAGGCCTTGAAAGGAAAAAACAACGGAGAATTGCAATGTTTGCGGCAGTTGATACTTGTCCGTTGCATTATGGTATAAGTACAAATCTTGTCAGGAACCTTACCAACGAAATCAACCTGAATATTGAATTACCGGTAAAACGTAGTTTCTGTATCGAAGTTGGTGCAGGTATTCTGTATGCAACGCCCGACCCCAAGCCCTGCCACTTTGCGGGTGCTTTAACCGATCTTGTTCAAATCAGAAATAGAAATCTTGCCTCGTTTGACCATTCTTATCTTTTTCGGAAAGGATTTACCTTTGAGGTTATTCCCAAGTTTTTTCTTTCGAAAAAGAAACACTTGTATTTGGGCCCGCAACTTGGGTTTCGTTATTATTACTATAGCGATAAGCTTATTTGGCTTAATGCTGATGGCTCGGACGACTACCATAGAGCTTTTTATGCTTCGCAGAGCGAAAAAAGTGCTGCTGTCAACCTCAATATTTTGTTTGGAGTGCAAACACCACAGATAAAAAAGTTTTTGTTTGATGCCTTTTTTTCCATTGGTTTAACATACAGAGGTGGTGTTGTTACCCGCAGTGCGGATATTACATATTTAGGTTATGGAGGTGCCAGTACGGATATTTTTGATCCACCCCAGGTGTTCCACGAGGGAGGCGTGGAGTTATCAGTTCAATTAGGTTTTAAGATCGGGTGGCGTTTTGGTAAAGCAAAGCTTTATGGATGAAAAAACTTTTTTCAAAAAGTTTTCATCCTGAAAAAAGTCCCAAGCGGAAGTTTTTTTCCGCTGTGGTCAGCAAAATATAATTCACCTAATTCCTTACTTGTAATGTTTTTCACATAATCGCAGATGAGATTTTCAGCGACAAGAGCTGAAAAGCCCATGGAATAAAGGTTCAAAATCAAAAAACTTTTTTCGGCGCTTAACAACTCAGCACAGTTTTTTATCAACTCATTGATCTGCTCCTCAAGCACCCATTTCTCGCCGTCCGGGCCGCGGCCATATGCAGGAGGATCGAGTATGATTCCGTTGTATTTATTTCCCCGCCGCACCTCGCGTTTTACAAACTTCATGGCATCGTCCACGATCCAGCGTATGCCGTCCAACCCGCTGGCTTCCATGTTTTCGTGCGACCAGTTGACAACCTGCTTCACAGAATCAACATGCACCACCTCGGCACCGGCGGCTTTGGCAGCCAGAGAAGCGCCGCCCGTATAGGCAAACAGGTTCAGGACTTTTGGATGAATGTCTTTAATTTCTGAAACCGTATCAAATATATAAATCCAGTTATCGGCCTGTTCGGGAAACAAGCCAACATGTTTGAAGGCGGTCAACCCCAGCCGGAACCTTAATTTCATTGATTTATACTCATAACCTGCCCACCATTGCCCTTCCATTTTTTTCAGGATCTGCCATTGTCCTTTTTCGCCCTGGCTGTCTTTTCCGGTAGCTTTTACAAATTTTGCATGAGCCCGATTTTCCCAATCGTGTTCAGGCAATGATTTATTCCAGCAGGCTTGCGGCTCGGGGCGTGCAAGGATATACTCCCCAAAACGTTCTAACTTTTCATAGTTGCCGGAATCAATAAGTTCGTAATCTTTCCAGCCCGAAGTTTTAATAAGTTTGAAATCTGACATGAGGTTATTTTGTCGGGTCAAAAATATTTCCGGCGAACAAAATGCTGTTGTTTTTGTTTTCTTTGATAATGAACATGAACGGGTGGTCGGCCCTGAATTCCGGCTGATTCACAGGCATTGATTTTACACGCATCACAACGGCAGTGGCCGCAGCAGCTTCGGTGCCGGCTTCGTTTACTTCAACAAATGCTTTATGAATGACCTTGCTGATCTTAAGGTCTTTTTTGCCGGTCATGCCCGAAAAATCAGCATTATCACTGAATGCTTCCTTCATGCCCATCTGTTGAAGCACTTCGCTCAATTCGAATTCCGAGGTGGTTTTAAACTTCGGCAGCCAGAGTTTTACCTTTTTGGTAACCAAGCCTTCATTGATTTTATTATACAGTTCGAGACTCATTTGTTTATTTACCATACCGAAACCGTTTTTATCTTTTGACATAATGACCAGCATCGACATGTTGCCTTTTGAGTAAGGTATTTCAATAGCTTTGAGTTCGTCGCCCTGTTCGTAAAATTTAAAATCTTTTTCTGCAAACATAAAATCACAAGTTACCGATGAACTTTCGTTGATATAAAAATCCATCTTCTGTGTTTGCTTTTCATCAAAAGCTGTTTCCCAGTTTGCTTTAAAATAAATGGCATTTACAAGCACCATTCTTGTAAGGTAATCGATGAGCCCCGGCTGTATCAGGTCTTTGATCTTTTCTTTGGTTTGATCTTCCACCCATTTATTTATCAGTATACGGCTGGCTTCGGTTTCTTTTATAAAATCAACGGTATTTAATGATGAGTTATAGCTGTTTTTTAATACGCCGGTAAAATCCTCTTTGAATTTGAAATTTTTTTGTGCCCATATAGAATTAGCAGTGTAAATATTCATCGTGCTGCCGTCGTTCAATGCGTTGATATCGTTTAGTACGGTATTGTATTGCTTGTAAAAAGCCGCATTGCTGGCCGGAAAATGCATGACGGAACTCATTTGTTTTTCGGTATTGTTCCGTGCCCCGGTATAGGTCATGGCGAGGGCGGCAGAGATGCTGTAAGGCGAATAGAACATGTTTTCCGGCTTGACGCTGATCATTTTGTACAGGCCAAAAGCGAACTGGTTATTGTTTTCGGTAATGTTGACAGGTACTGTATTTTCAGCATCTGAGCCTGATTTTGTGTCCATAGTATTGTTTTTATTTGTTTTGCAGGCGGAAAGAAGCACAAGGGACGATAGGCCTGCTATTACTAACAATTTAAAATTTTTCATATCTTTATTTTTTTAATTGGCGATACAAAGTAAAGTAAAGTTTGCTTACAAATATTAAGCCTTTTTTTGAAAGTACGCGGTGAGGATTTCGGCTTTTTGTTGTCCCACCAATGACTTCAGCTCGTCGAAAGATGTTTTTTTTATGTTTGCTACCGATTTGAACTTTCTCAATAATTTTTGTGCTGTTTCATAACCGATACCATCAATATCTGTCAATACCGACTTTACCGTTGCTTTCTGCCGTTTTTGCCTATGATGGGTGATGCCAAAACGATGTGCCTCGTCGCGCAGTTGTTGTATCAGTTTTAATGTTTCTGATTTTTTATCTAAATACAATGGGAAGGAATCTCCGGGGAAATAAATTTCTTCGAGTTTTTTGGCGATGCCAATAATGGTGATTTTTCCTCGGAGATCAAGTTTTTCGAGACTGCTGACGGCAGAACTTAACTGTCCCTTTCCGCCATCAATTACAATGAGTTTCGGCAGCGCTTTGTTTTCGTCCAGCAGCCTTTTATAGCGGCGATAGACCACTTCTTCCATAGAAGCAAAATCATCGGGGCCTTCAACGGTTTTGATGTTGTAATGGCGGTATTCGCTTTTTTCCGGGCGGGCATTTTTAAAAACTACCATCGACGCCACCGGATAGCTCCCCTGTATGTTTGAATTATCAAAACATTCGATATGATCCGGCAGTTCGTTCAGGTGAAGGTCGTTCATCGCCTGCTCCATGATACGGTTCACGTGTCTGTCGGGATCGACCAGTTCTTTTTGTTTTTCTTTATCAAGTCTGTAATATTTTGCGTTGCTGGCCGAAAGGTCGAGCAGCTTTTTTTTATCGCCTTTCTGAGGCACTGTAATTTTGGTGTCCGGAAAATTGATACTCAGGGGAACAGGTACGATGATCTCAAATGAATTGCTTTTCAGCCGTTCGCGCAGGTCGGTGATAGCATATTCAAGCAATTGCACGGGCGATTCATCGAGACGTTTGCGAAGTTCCACCGTGTGTGCCTGAACGATAGCGCCGTCCACCACTTTCAGAAAATTGACATAAGCAGTTTCTTCATCTTCGATGATACTGAACACATCGACATTGCTGATGGCGGAATTTACCACCGTTGACTTGCTCTGGTACTTTTGCAGCAGCTCTATCTTTTCTTTTACGATCTGGGCCTTTTCAAATTCATAGGCATCGGCAAAAGTGTTCATGGCTTTTTTTAGTTGATGCTGTACCGAATTCATGTTCCCTTTGATAATCTCTTTTATATTAGCGACTACATCATCGTAATCGTCCTCGCTCTGCAGGCCTTCGCAGGGGCCTTTGCAGTTGCCGATATGATATTTCAGGCATGTTTTGTATTTTCGGCGGCTTATGTTTTCTTCCGTCAGGTTGTAGTTGCAGGTACGTAACTGGAAGATCTGAAATACCAGTTCCAGCAGGGTGTTCATCATGCGCACCGAGGCATAAGGGCCGAAATATTCAGAACCGTCCTTTACCAGGTTGCGGGTGGGAAAGACCCTCGGAAAACGTTCGTTTTTTATGCAGATCCAGGGGTAGGTTTTATCATCTTTCAGCAAAACATTGTAACGGGGCTGGTATTTTTTTATGAGGTTGTTTTCCAGAAGCAGCGCTTCATATTCGTTATCCACGACAATGTATTTAATGTCGCAGATTTTTTTTACGAGTACGCTGACCTTGCCGGTTTGTTGGGCTTCATCCTTAAAATAACTGTGAACGCGTTTTTTTAGGTTTTTAGCTTTGCCTACATAAATAATAATTCCGGTATTGCTGAAAAACTGATATACCCCGGGCTTGTCGGGAAGCGTTTTCAGAATTTGTTTTATATGATCGTTCAGTGGGATCAATCTGCTTTTTTTGCTTTTCGAACGATCAGTCCGACATCCATGATGTCAGGTGTTTCCACCAGGGGCATCACATTTTGAATTTCGAAAACATAGGTTCCTTTGACCGGAAAGCTAACCCCCTCAAGCGCGGGATGGGTAATATCCCACAGGTCGCCGGCCCCATCGCCTTTAAAAGATCCATCCGGGTTCCTGACAAAAATATTATAATCCTTGACGCGCGTATCTCCCGAAGGGTAACCGACCATCATGTTTACACGGATATTGGCATAGGCATAATAGGAAGTGTGCCTGATGGTAAGGGTTACATCATATAGACTCAGGGTGTCTTCTATCGGCACTTCAAATTTTATGATCTTGTCGCGTTTCCAGTTATAATTTTCGATTTTTACAAATTTTTCAAAGACTTTGTTTTGGGTACACGACGTGAATGCCAGTAATAACAGCATTATCAGGTATCTGTATCGGATCATTTTTGTTTTATATTTTAGAGTAAATTTACATTGTTTTTTTGAAACGTGTTCTGAAGAGGCAAAATTATGAAAAAACAAAAATTTTATGTGGTCTGGAATGGCCGGAAACCGGGTATATACAAAACCTGGGCTGAGTGCCGGGAACAGGTTGAGAAATTTGAAGGTGCAGCCTATAAAGCCTTTGAAAGCCCGGAAGAAGCAAAGAAAGCTTTTGCGGGTAATTCAAAAAAATATATTTTCAATAAAAAAAAACCTGACGGGCAAGACAATAAAACATTGCCTGCAACGAAACCCGAACCTAATTCCATTAGTGTGGATGCGGCATGGAATACAAAGACCAAAATGATGGAATACCGGGGAGTACATACTTCCACCGGGGAGCAGATATTTATTCAGGGGCCGTTTCCCGATGCAACCAATAATATAGGTGAATTTCTTGCCATAGTCCATGCACTTGCCCTCTTAAAACAAAAGAACAACACCATCCCTGTATACAGCGACAGCATGACGGCAATAAAATGGGTAAAAGACAAAATTGCCAATACCAAGCTTATACCAACACACAACAATGCCGAACTTTTTGAACTGATCAGCCGTGCCGAAAATTGGTTAAGGGCCAATACTTTCCCTAACAGAGTTTTAAAATGGCCTACCAAACTCTGGGGTGAAATTCCGGCAGATTTTGGGAGAAAATAATTTACCGGACAGTACTATCCTCCGCAAAGTTCAATACATTCAATAATATTCGCGACGGATTCTTCCCTAACCGCATAATAGGTCTTTTTTCCGGCTCTACGCGATTCGACAATACCCCTGGTTTTTAGAATGCTTAAATGGTGAGATGCCGATGCCTGCTCGATTTTCAGCTTTTTATAGATTTCCGTGACGTTCATCTTTTTGTTGGCATAAAGCATTTGCACGATAGCCACTCTCATTGGATGAGCTATTGCCCTCAATGTGTCGGCGGCATTGTCTAATTTTTCAAGATCAATTTTTTCAATTTTCAACATATCTTTATTTTTTACACAAATATATGTTGAAATTATGTAAAAAACCAAGTAATTTATTAATTATTATTTGGTTACACTAAAAAGAAATCAGTGAAAATACGTCTATGTCGTCATCAATGTTTGATTTGCCATTCAAAAAACCGAGTTCACAGATAAAGTTAATTTTTAAACTTTTTATCGGAAAAAGCCGGATAAGTTCAGATGCTGCTTTTGCCGACCCCCCGGTTGCAAGCAAATCGTCATGCAATAAGACCACATCATCTTTTTCAAGAGCATCCTGATGTATATGCAGAATGTTTTCGCCGTATTCAAGCGTATATGATTTTGAAAAAGTAGGAGCCGGCAGTTTGCCTGGTTTACGTATCGGGACAAAGCCTGCATTTAGTTTAGCCGCCAGAGCACCGCCCATAATAAATCCGCGCGATTCTATGCCGACGACCTTTGTAATGCCGGAATCTTTATAATAATTGAAGATGTTTTCAACGATATAATTATAAATATCCGGGTTTTTTAATGCGGTGGTAATGTCTTTGAATAATATTCCGGGTTGGGGAAAGTCAGGAACGTTTCTGATCGAATCCATAACCTGCTGTAAGGTAATTGCTGCTTTCATGGTTTATTTTTTATTTTGATTCAGGGCTAATTGTCCGCAGGCAGCCATAATATCACTGCCTTTGCTGGCTCGTAAATTTACGATTATATTTTTATTTTTCAGAAAATCAATAAAATTTGCTGTGGCCGCCGGTTTGCTTTTTTGATAGATACTGCCGGATATGGAATTGTAAGGAATGATATTAATTTTTACCGGAAAATTACGGCAAAACCTGGCCAGGGCTTCTGCGTCTTCAATCGTATCGTTGATCTTATCAAACAAAATATATTCGATAGTGATCCTGTTATTTGTTTTACGGTGATAATATTTTAAAGCTTCGGCCAGTTGATTAAGCGGATATTTATTTGCCACCGGCATCATCGATTTTCTTTTGTTTTCGATGGCCGAATGTAAAGAGACAGCAAGATGGTAAGGGACATTCCCGTCTGCCAGTTTTTTTATGCCGTCAATAATACCTGCGGTAGAAATGGTGATGCGCTGCGGTGAAAAATTAATAAATTCTTTCGCGGAAATTTTATCAAAGGCCGATATGATATTATCATAATTCAGCAGAGGCTCGCCCATGCCCATTGCGACAATATTGTCCAGCACTGTCTGAAATTTTTCTTTTGTGAAATTTATCAGCATAATGATCTGGTCGTGTATTTCGGCAGTTTCAAGGTTTCTTTTGAAGCCGAGTTGTCCTGTTGCACAAAATCCGCAGCCGAGCGCACAGCCCGCCTGAGTTGAGACACATGCCGTTACTCTTGTGCCGGAAGGTATGAGCACGCTTTCGATGATATGGTCATCTGTAAGTTGGAATGCGTATTTGCGAGTTCCGTCACAGGAAACATATTCATCAAAAGACCGGATGGAATTGCATATAAACTCTTTATTCAGTTTTTCACGCAAAGATGCCGGGATATTTGTCATTTCACTGAATGAAACACAGCGTTTTTTCCATACCCATTCAATAAGTTGTTTTGCCCGGAAAGGCTGTTCTCCGGCCTTTTCGACAAAAAGGCTTATCTCCTCAGGCGTGAGGTTTTTAATATGTTTTTTTTCTGTCAGGAGATCAGTTGTTAACGTTTTCTGCCACAAAATTGTCCACCATTTGCAAATATTTTTCTTTTTGTTCATTACTTATGAACGAAGCCTCAAAAGAATTTTTTACAAGCATGATGATATCTTCATGGGTAAGATCCAGCGCCTGTTGCACGGCTAAAAGGTTTTCGTTGAGGTATCCGCCAAAATAGGCCGGGTCGTCGGAGTTGATCGTAACAGCAATGTTTTTATCAAGGAATTTTCTGAGCGGATGATCTTTCAGGTCTTTGACAACGGCCAGTTTAAGATTGGAGAGCGGGCACATGGTCAGCGCTATTCTTTTTCTTGCGATCTCGTCCATCAGCACTTCACTATCTTTGGAGTTATTGCCGTGGTCGATCCGGTCAATTTTCAAAATATCCAACGCTTCGTGAATGTAGGCGGCGGGGCCTTCTTCCCCGGCATGGGCCACCGTTAAGAACCCAAGTTGACGGGCTTTTTCAAATACCCTGCTGAATTTTTCAGGAGGGTTGCCCACTTCCGATGAATCCAGCCCTACGCCCAGTATCTTGTCTTTATAGGGCAGTGCCAGTTCCAGGGTATTAAAAGCAGATTCTTCGCTTAAATGGCGCAGGAAACACATGATGATACCCGTATGTATGGAATACATTTTTTCGGCATCAACCGCAGCCTTATAAATCCCATTGAAAAAAACTTCAAAAGGAACACCATTGTGCAGATGCGTCTGCGGATCAAAGAATATTTCCGTATGAACGATGTTTTGTTCAGCAGCCTTTTTCAGGTAGGCCATGGTCATCTCGTAAAAATCTTTTTCATTGCGCAGCACGTAAGCACCGGTATAATAAATATCCAGAAACTCCTGGAGGTTGTTGAATTTGTAAGCGCTCCGGAGCTCTTCAATGCTTTTGTATTCGATCGTAATATAATTACGTGAGGCAAACTCAAACATCTGTTCCGGCTCAAAAGTGCCTTCTATATGCAAATGAAGTTCTGCCTTGGGAATGTTGCAGATAAAACTGTAAATATCATCCATAAAAAATTTTTATAATACAAAGATAAAAAAAGCGGATGTAAAACCCGCTTATTCATTATAAAAAAATTATGATTACCATTCATCCGTTTTTGCAACTTTAGGAACCATGCCTTTTTTCAGGCTTTTAATTATGCCATTGACCGTAGTGTCCACCTGATACAGATAGCCCGGGCAAAGGCTTGTATATTGAGGGTCATTTTTATCCAGCCAGCGTTCCAGCGGAAATTTTGAAACCGCCTGCAGGTTAAAATCAGTAAAAACATAACGGTACCGGTTGGGCTTAAATTCCAGTTTTAACGAATATTTGATAATGCCGGCATCGGACAGCAGGCCATTTTTATCCGCATTATAAATTTTAAAACGCGGGTTCAGTACCAGCTTCCCGTTTTCCGGTTCGCGGACTGTCGTTACTTCGTTAGGATTTTTATAGTTGGCATTTATCCAGGCAATAGCTGTGGTATATAGTTTGGTGGACTCGCCATCCTGCCAGATAATATCTTTATAGGTGATCAGTTTGGTGTCTTCATCAACAGGCATGGTTGCATTTTGTGAACGGACAAAATTGCCTGAAAACATCGAAAACAAAGCAATTCCTGATATTAAAACAAATTTTTTCATGGTCGTAAATTTTAACAAAATTAATTTTTTCTCACACGTATTTGCAATAATCAAACCAAAATTTTAATAAAGCAACGTAGATCTGTAAACAGCGATGTTGTTCAGGTTATCGGTAACAGTAAGTTCAAGGTCGTTTTTGCCCGTGTGGAAGTGGGCGGGATCGGCCTTATAAATCAAAAGGTCATTTTTTGCATCGTATTCGGCAAGCACCCACTTCCCGTTTATGGAGAGATTGTATTTATCAATACCCGAAAAATCATCGCTGATCGTAAATGAAAGAGCATTGCCTGCGGCGACTTTTTTATTATTGATGTTTCCAGAAGGCTTTATCGCGGGGGCAGTGGTGTCGGCAACAACGGCATAACTGCCGAATTTACGGATATGGGCTGATAAATATCCGTTTTTCCACTCACTTTTTACAAATGAAAAATTTCCTCCCGAAACTTCGGCAAGTGTCAGTTTTGATGATAAGGTATCGCTTACAACTGTATCGGGTTTTATCATCAGTGTGGCTGCAGTATGCAGTGGCGTATATTTATTATGGATCTGATGGAGCGCCGAATAGCAATATTTTGTACGTGGTTTTACGGCGTACTCAAAATAGATTGAATCGTAAAGAGCATTGGATGGCAGGTCAAGTAGGATATCTTTGTTCTCATAATGGTTCTTCAGTCCGTACCGGAATAAGGGCAATTTATTCTCCAAAGTTGTTTGTCCGGTAACTGACGGCGTGGCGGATTTAACAAGAAACACCAGGAAAGCAGTGTTGTTGTTAAAATCAGAAGCGGCCACGCTGATGGTGTGCAGCAAGGTGTCATTAAAATATACTATACCGCGGTTTTCTTTGTCGGAATATATTTTCAATCTGTTACCCCTGGAGATATAGGTTTGAATGATCCTTTTGCGACTGGCCACATATTCCGGATAATCGATCAGCGTGTTTATATAGCGCCCGTCACTAAACGAGACAGAATCAAGGGCTATTTTAAAAAACGGCAGGCCGTCCGTGCGAATCTCCAGCGAATAGATGCCGTTCCTTCCCGGAAGGTTTTGCTTGTCATAAGCCTCAACGCCAAATGCAATTCCGCCCGAAACTACCATGGTGTCCTTTCTTGCCAGGCAAAACGAATTTTCTTTTTTAACCACATCGAGGCAGGCCTTCTGTTTGTTCCCGTCAACCAAGCTGTTAGCCGATACCGGGTACACACAGATTTCTGAAATATCAGGGCTTTCCTTGTCGGGAATAGCGTATCCGAAAAGCAAGGGATTGTAAGGCCTTTCAGTAGCTTCATTGCGTATTTCGAAATGCAGATGCGGGCCGGTGGAAGACCCGGAATTACCTGAATATCCAATAATGTCTCCTTTTTTAAATTTAAACAATGCCTTATTGGGGAAAAGTTCAATTTCAAAGGATTTTTTTTCATACTGTTTGAGTTTAACGTAATCTTCAACAACAACATTAAACTCGTTCAGGTGTGCGTATACCGAAACAAAACCATTGGGATGGGTGATGTAAATAGCCCTACCGTAACCGTCTGAGGAAATTTTTATACGCGAAACGTAGCCGTCGGCGATGCAATAGACATTGAGGCCTGTTTTGTTTTGGGTTGCAAAGTCGAGGCCCGAATGAAAATGATCGGGGCGGAGTTCTCCGAAAGCCCCGGTAACAATAGGGTTAATATCAATCGGAGAAATGAAATAATTCTGGGGAAGAACTTTCTGGGAATAAACAGAAACCCTGCAAATAAAAAAAATAAATATCAGAATAAACAACCGTTTGCGACCCACGTGAGCACCTTTTTTAATTCGGAATATGATGATGATCCTGTAACAAAACGGTGATACTATGTTTTTTATTTCATTTTTTCCAGGTCGCAGAAATTTTCAAGGAGCTTAAAGGCAGGATCATAGCCTTTTTCGAAAGATTGCCACCAGTCATCGCAGGCTCCGTCCATGTCGCCCAGCTCAGCCTTGCAAAGCCCTCGGAGGTCGTAAGCTTCTGCAAATTCGGATTGCAGCACGATGGCTTTATTAAAATCCTCCATAGCGTCTTTATATTGCATCAGCATGTATTTCGCCTGGCCCCTGAAAACCAACGCATCGGCATCATTGGGGCTCAAACGGAGCACCATGTTGTATTTTTCAATGGCTCCCTGGAAATCTCTGTTTTTATAATGCACCAGGCCCTGATCGAGAAACTCTTTAACCGTATTGCTTTTATCTCCGTTAGACAACGAACGCACTTTTATATCTTCATAAACCGGGCTTAATAAGATTATTTTTTTTACTTCGTCCTGAGCGGCGATAAGCTTTTCTATTTTTTCAGCAGGGATAGCAAAGTTGGCCCCTGCATCCTCAACCAGCGGTAACACGGACATGCCGATGACACTGCCCGACAGGTCGAATACCGGAAGGCCTCCGATACGTATCTGTTTTGAGGCTTCCATAGACAACAGCTTTACGTATCCGAAATCTTTGACATCTTTTAATGTGGCATCTGCCAATTCCAGTTTGCTGTCATTATTCTTATCAACAAGAAATACTTTTTGTCCTGATTCCGGATTTTGGGAGATCAATGTAACCGGAGCAGCGCTATCGTAATCTGTTTTTAAAAGCACCAGATCGTTATCAGCATCAGAAGCCGTATATCCGAGAATATTGTAATATTTTCCATTGGTCAGCAAAACCTGTGCGGTCTTGTATCTTCCGATAGTATTGATGGTGGTAACAAGAAGATCTTTTGAAACAAAAAAACCGTAGCCCACGGGGATACCGTCAGATATAATAACGGGTATGGATGAGAAATTTTTATCCATAACCGTCGTTTTATCCTGCGAAAATGCCGGCAAAATAGCGAACAGCATCAGTACAGAAATTAAAACAAATTTTTTCATAAAAATTTTTTTCAAAGGTATGTGATTTATTAAAATCTTTTAATAGCGGGCATCCTGAGTTATTAACAACTTTACTAAAAACGAGATGTTTTTATTTTCATTATAACTAACAGGATTTTTCTAAGATTTTTTAATAAAATTTGCAAAACTATTCAATGGAACCAATACCTTTGATCACCAGAAAAATTGATACGGACACTAAAAATATATAAATTACCGTTTGGTAATGCATACAAATATAAATTTTAAAAAATAATTCTGTGATTGCCTTTTTGCAAAGGTTCAAAGACCCGAAATTCAAACACCGGCTGAAAAAGACTGTGGTGGCGCTGTTTGTCATCTTTTCTATACTGGGCACCATCGGTATTTTTATCGGATATTATTATGAAGACACTGTCAAGCGCATTATTATCAGCGAGCTGAATAAAAGGCTCAACACGGAAATTGTGGTTCAGGATGTTGAAAATGATATACAATTTTCTATATTTAAAAAATTCCCTTATGCCTCCGTAAGTTTCAGCAATGTAAAGATAATGGATGCCATTAAAACCAAAAAGACTAAGGGGACTTTGCTCGAAGCCTCCACCTTGAGCCTGCAGTTCAGCATACTGGACGTACTTTTCGGGAAGTATAAGATCAAAAAAATAGAAGCGGAAGAAGGCAATATCAATATAAAAATATATAAAAACCGCAGCGATAATTATCATTTCTGGAAACCATCGACCGATACGGCAGCATCTGATTTTGCCCTCGACCTGCAGAAGATCATGCTGGACAATATGGGCCTTAGTTACGCCGACTACGGACTGAAACAGGATTTTAAGGTGTTTGCCAAAGATGTTATGCTAAAAGGAAAAATTTCCGAAAAAGACTACACCCTGAACATTGACGGCAACCTGTTTGTTTACATTATTAAGCTGGATAAAGACATTTACCTGTCGAACCAGAATGCAGATCTTGATGTGACGCTTTACATAAATACGGACGAGAAATCAGTGTCTTTCAAAGAAGGGGGCATCAGCATCGGCAAGCTGCTGTTCGATATTACGGGAATAATTAACTATGCCGGGAGCAATACGCTTCTTGACTTACGTGTTGAAGGCAAAAACATGAAGATACAATCACTCATCAACGAAATGCCTTCGCAATTCAAATCATTTTTTAACGACTATGAGTTTAAAGGCGATTTTCGTTTTCTGGCTCTGATAAAAGGATATTCAGGAAAAAGCGCCAACCCCTTGGTATCGGTGTCGTTCGGACTGAAAGACGGGAATATTACGCAGAAACAAAATTCCATTACCCTCAGCCATGTTAATTTTGATGCAGATTATACCAATGGCTCCGGGCATAATTCAGAAACAACAAGGCTTTCCGTTACCGGATTTAACTCGCAATTGAACGACGGCACTATTTCGGGCAGCATTGTCATCAGTAATTTTTACAAGCCCAAAGTTGACCTTAAACTATCTGCCAACCTTGACCTGAAAGATGTTTTTCTTTTTGTTAAAACGGATACTGTTGAATCGGCATCCGGGAAAATTATTTTACAGACGAATATCAACGGAATTATCGAAAGCGCGGGTGGTTTTACAGTGAAGGATTTTGTGGCAAGCACTTCAACGGGGACGCTTGAAGTACAAAATGCGGAAATTGTTTTGAAGGGCGGACAGCATAAATTCTCCGGCCTCGAAGGGACATTTACATTCAGCAATAATGATATAGAAACCGGGCAGTTTCGCGGCAGGTACATGTCGTCGGATTTTATACTCCATGGCCGGTTCAAAAACATAATACCTTATCTTTTCATCGAAAACCAGAGCCTGATGATCGACGCGGGCATCCTCTCGAATAATATCGATATGGGTGAAATACTGAAGTATTCTTCCAGTAAAAAGGACACGGTTTACCGGCTGGAACTCCCGGATAATGTTGATTTCAGCCTGTCGCTGGATGTCAGGAACTTTACTTTCAAAAAGTTCACCGCCACCAACATCACTGGAAAAGTGACCATGAAAAACAAACAGTTTGTCGCTAAAGATATTTCGCTCCGCGCGATGAACGGAAAGATAGGTTTTTCGGGACTGGTAGACGGGACAACCCCCGGCAAGCTGCTGATCAGCTGTGATGCCTCGATACACAAAGTGGACATTCAGAGGCTTTTCGGGGAGATGGAAAATTTCGGGCAGAAAAGCATGCAGGATAAGAACCTGAAAGGCACGCTATCGGCCAATGTGCAATTTGCATCGGTGTGGTCATCGACTTTTATAGTTGAAAAACCCACCATTTATGCTAAAGCAACTATTGCCATAGAGAACGGCGCCCTAATCAATTATGAGCCGCTGAGTGGCTTGTCGAAATACCTTAAGAACCGCGACCTTAAAAATGTTTCGTTTGAAACAATGAAAAACACCATCGAGATAAAAGACCAGATGATTAATATCCCTGAAATGGAAATCAATAGCAGCGCGATAGATTTCAAGGTGAACGGCACGCACGGATTCGACCAGAAAATTGATTATCATTTGGGTGTTCTGATCTCACAACTGGGCAACGGCACCAACAAACAAAATGACCGCGTGGAAGATATTGGCCAGATAACGGATGACGGGTTACATAAAGAAAAATATTTTTTCCGCATCACGGGAACCGTGGATAATCCTGTTTATCAAACTATAGACAAAGAAGGGTATAAAGCCAATATAAAAACCAGCCTGAATAAAGAAAAAGAAACCCTGAAAGAAATCCTTAACCGCGAGTTCGGGTGGTTTAAAAAAGACTCCACGGTCAGTAAGGACGCCGGCAAAAAGCCTAAAGAAAAATATGAGTTTAATGTTGTCTGGGACGAGGAGGAGGATAGTATTCAGAACAAAGTGGAATAAGCTGTTTTCTGAACAATAAATTATATTTAGCTATATCCCGCCGGTAATTTCTACCTGTCAGTTAGCGGAAAGTGACCAGTAAGTTCAGTACAAAATTCCAGATCATCACCACACCGATGGCAAAAAGCTTGGAAAGAT
This sequence comes from Bacteroidales bacterium, assembly GCA_035353775.1. GTDB lineage: Bacteria > Bacteroidota > Bacteroidia > Bacteroidales > CAIWKO01 > CAIWKO01. The sequence goes on from DAOQAF010000011.1 coordinate 56,063, forward strand.
AAAAATTCATTTTGAATTTACTCACCAGCAACCACAGAATGAACGTGTTAATCCCTAACCCGATGAGGGAAACACCAAAAAAACGGAAAAATTCCCAGGCGATCTCGGGATTCTTGCTTTCAAATGTCCAGATACGATTGAAAATATAATTCCAGGATGCGGCCACCGTAAAACCTATTGCATTGGCAATATATTTCGGGATTTTGATCCATTCCTTGCAGACGTAGGTCGTTGCAAAATCTACAAAAACCCCGGAGCCACCGACAGCGCCGAACTTGATGAATTTTAAAATAAACGCCTTGTCTAAAAAACTAAACATATGATAGAGATAAATCGCTGCAAAATTAATGTGTTTTCCGTCTGTAAAAAAATTTACTTTAGTTTTAACACTTCTATGGCTTTTTTGAAGGTAATATCTTCTGTCAATATCACTGGATAAAAAGCGGGATCGTCAAAGATATTGCGGCCAATGTATCCTTTCAGCATCGCTTTCAGGCCGGGCCCGGCAAGTTTTATTCCCACCTCATCCCTTACAACGCCTTTTTGTTCCGCATACGTGATAAAATCGTTGAACAACTCATTTGAAACCTGAAACTGTGAAAGGAAATTTTTAGCATTATTATACCGTTTCAGGCTTTTACGATTCTTGTCGGCATAGTCAAATGCATAATCATAGACCAGGCCTTTGCTAACGATCTTGCGGTAGTAAGCGGAAACATTTTCGGATTTATAGGGGATATAAATGTCGGGCATAATACCGCCGCCGCCGTATACTATTTTTCCTTTCGGGGTTTTGTACCTCTCCGCTGTGTCGGCAAAATTCAGGCTGTCGGCAGTCTCAACATACTCATCAAGCAGGCTTTTGTAAAATTCAGTGTAATATTTATCAATATCGGAGGTATAGGGTTTTTGTATGCAGCGTCCGGTTGGCGTATGATACCGGGCAACGGTAAGGCGGATGGCGGAGCCGTCGTCCAGTTGGATCTGTTCCTGAACAAGGCCTTTACCAAAAGAACGGCGCCCGATGATTGTACCCCTGTCATTATCCTGTATGGCACCGGCAAGAATCTCGCTGGCAGAGGCGGAAAATTCGTCGATGAGTATGGCCAGGTCGTTGTTCTCGAACAGTCCGCTGTTTTTAGAATAATGATTCTGCCTCGGACGGTGGGAGCCTTCGGTATAAACGATCATTTTATTTTCAGGCAAAAACTCATCGGCAATGCTGATGGCTGCATCGAGGTAGCCGCCCCCATTGCCGCGCAGGTCAAAGATAAGTTGTGTCATGCCCTGGTTCTTCAGCGAAGATATTGCATTATAAACCTCATCTGCCGTGGAAGCGGAAAATTTACTCAGTTTGATATACCCGATCCGGCTGTCGACCATATAGGCGATGTCGACGGAATAGGTGGGAATCACATTTCGCGTAATGGTGAAATTGAGCATCTTGTGTTCATCCCTGCGGTAAATGCCCACCTTCACGGTAGTTCCGCGCGGGCCTTTCAGCCGTTTCATCACCTCTTCGTCGGGGATCTTTATGCCGGCAACGTTTTTACCGTCTATTTTCACAATACGGTCGCCGGCAAGTAAACCCTGCTTTTCCGAAGGGCCGCCGGGTATCGTATTAATAACCACGATAGTGTCGCGTACTTTCCGGAACTGTATGCCGATGCCATCGAAATTGCCGGCCAGCGGGTCGTTGGCTTCGTTAAAATCTTCTGCCGGTATGTAAACCGAGTGGGGGTCGAGGCTTTCGAGCATCCCGGTAACCGCTTTTTCGAGCAGGGTCTTTTTGTTGATGGTGTCCACATAGTCGCTTTCGATAAAATTCATCACATCGTTGAATTTATCGTAACGGTTGAAATTAAAGAGCGTGCTGCTGTTTTTAGCCCCGGGGAGCAGATACCTCCCGGCCAGAATCCCCGCTATCAGCGTGAGGGCAAAAAAGATGGGCAGGTATATGGCAAAACGTTTGTTCATGGTGTGGTGATGTGTTTTAAGTATACTAACAGGATAACAAGACTATCCATAACGCAAAATTATACTTTTTAGGTATATGGATTGGGGAATAATAAATTGTGAAATTTATGCAGGACTTAATCACAGTCGAACTAATCGCAAACAAATTCAGACCTCCTGACTTGGCGTAGTTTTTATTGTCGCTGTTTTATAGATTACTCTTAAATCGGTACCAGGAAATTCGGTTTCGGTTTCGTTTAATTGATTGCAAATTTGACCTACTGCTTCATTGTCCCTTGGGCGTGACAAGGTGTATAAAGTTATGGTTAATGTCTTGGCTTTATAATCTGGTTCTATATCGGCCTTTGTGAAAATAATATTCTTTGCCAGGGAACGTTTTTCATCGCCCGATCTTTTGTAAACGGGCGAAATGAGATTGACAAAAGCAGTTTCAGCCCTATAGCATATCATTTTGACTATATTTTGGATGTATTTGCTTTCGGTCTTTAACTTGTTGTATCGTGTTTCTTCCGGCATTTGCCCTACTGTTATATGGTATGGTTGCTGCCTGCGCTGTTCTATGAATTTTTTTTCTTCTTGTTCCAATAAATGAAGCTCATTTCGAACTTTTAGCTGTTTGTCAATATTTTGACCGGTAACTTCCATCGGCTCTTTGTTGTTTTGTTCAATCAGTTCCAGCAAATGGGCTTTACGTCTGGCAATTTTTTCTCTTGTTTTCTTGAGTTTTTGCGTTAAATTACTGTACTCCCGATTGACTACTTTAACATTTGTATCAATTTGATCAACACCATATTGTGTTATTCTGTCAAGGTCGTATTCTTGCCTCATATAGCGGAAAAAGTTCTCCTGCAACCACCGCGCAAACATGCATACGGCTATCATCCCAAGGGGGAGCTTTTTATTGGTGGTAATAATGCTGGTTTGATGTCCGTCGATAGATAGTTCGCGCACTTCGCGCATCTTTACTCCGTCAACTTCGATTTGCTTTTCCTGAAGTTTCATGGTTGTCAAGCCTACTGGCGTATCAACCGGTATATCTTCAAACTCGGTTTCTTCCCAGAGGTCTTTTACATTTTTATTGTAAGTAAGTACTGCTACCCGTTGATTGTTCCATAACCTACCAAAAAATGCAGGACTGTATGCTTCGCGGTCAAAAGCGATAGTATACTTAGGTGTGTCGGGATTGTCCATAGAAAAACCCTGGGGAGCAATCTTTTCTGACAGATTGTTTAGCTGGGGGATTATTTGTTCTTCGATGACAGGCAGTAGTTTTTCGTTTACCTGCCCGGTAATAAAAAAATACGGCATACCATCGCTATTACCAACCCAAAATTCGACCATTCCAGGCAGGCAGAGTTTCTGTCGACTGACATGTTTTTTTCCCAGATTGGCCAAATGGCCATGATATACCTGGACGTGCCCATCGATATAATATATCGCCGGATTTTCATTGTCGATCCATTGCCCTGCAAGTGAAGCGTTCCATTGGGCGGCCTTACCTTGTCCTGTCAGCTCGGCGATCATGCCTCGTAGGCATTTAGCTTCAGGGCAACGGTCAATGCCCATTAATTTGCCAAACTCGCCTGGCTGGATGTGCTTTAACTGTTCTACCGATTTGATACGGCATAAAAGCATAAAGGCAAGGGTGAGGATAGCCTGATCATAGTTGTAATAACCGTTTTCACGTTTTGCGTAATGGCTTTGATAATCAAGCAAACCATTAGCCAATAAAAATGGGAGCATAAATAGCACTCCGCCATATTCAACACTCTGGCATGCATGGAATTCTACCGGGCAATTGCCCACAAAGCCCATGGCTGCATCAATACGTGCTTCAACATTCGTAGCCCCGATGCCCAAACCTTCTCCGGCAAGTGTATCTGTATAGTCCCTTTCTTTGGGGGTACTACCTTGTTCCGGTTTGGTGTTTACTTTTTTTTAAAGCCCCGCCGCGCAAATGGTACCGTATAGCGCCTTCGCTTACACCTAAACGTTTTGCAGTGCCCTTTTGCGAATAGCCTTCGTCTAATAACTTTTGTGCCTGAACAATCTTTTCTTCGTTCATTTTATGGCATTGGCCTCGGTTGTCCTCTCTGTTAAAAAAATAGGATGCGCCATTTTCAACTAATGCCTTTTTATAGCGTTGAATGTTTTTTGCGTGCACACCCAGGGCGGAACTAAGTTCCGTAATATTGACCAGTTCATTAAATATTAGACATTATTTACTATCTTTGCAGTCATGAAAAAGGAAACATTACGAACTGCAAGCAACGAGACCATAGTAAAATTACGAAGGTTAGCTATCGATCAATTTCGCAAAGGTGCGAAAATAAAGGAAGTTAGCGATAATTTAGGCGTAGGTCAAAGCACCCTAAAATTGTGGAAAAAATTATATAAATCAAAAGGCAGTAAGTTTTTTGAGTTAAAAAAACGAGGAATGAAAGGCGGTAGCAAAGATTTTACACTTGTGCAACTAAGGCAAATTAAGAATTGCCTAAGAGATAAATTACCGGATCAATTGAAATTACCATTTGTGTTATGGGATAGAAAGGCTGTCCAGGCAATGATAATTAAAAAGTTTGGCGTCAAAAAATCATTACCACAAATAGGACGGTATTTGAAATCATGGGGACTAAGTCCTCAGAAGCCCATATATAAAGCATACGAACAAAACCCTGAAGCAGTAGAGCAATGGCTTAAAAAAGATTTTCCAAAAATTAAGAGAAAGGCAAAACGCGAGAAAGCTGAAATATTTTTTGGGGATGAAGCCGGAATACGCAGTGATCATCATTCCGGTAAAAGCTATTCTAAAAAGGGTAAAACACCTGTTGTCAAAAAGACAGGACAGCGTTTTGGGTTAAATACCTAACTTTTCCGCAGATTTTATACACTACACTCGATAAGCCGCAGTATCCTAT
>DAOQAF010000012.1:0-58680 GCA_035353775.1 Bacteroidales bacterium
AGAATACTGCGGCTTCTCGAGTGTAGTGTATAAAATCCGAGGGAAAGTTAGGTAATATGTTGCCAAAATAAATACTCCCGGGAAATGAAGCGGCTGTTTCCTGAAAACAATCAATGAAACATTTCATTTTATCTCAGGTAAAATTGCCGGAAAATTTCCGTCTAATTTCTGATTTGGGGAACTGGCCTTATCACCAGCATATACAACCAGGGGAGGAACCTTTGTTGATTATAAAGAATTATTTTATGCAATGTTTGTAAAAAAATCTTATCAATACCTTACCCCCCACGGGAATTCCTCAGCCTGACGTTTTTCATCGTAAAACTTTTTCAAAATTGCATTATAATCAGCGCTGGTAATTTTTTTTCCTTTGAGCTTTTTCGGCAGATCAAATTCGGTGGTTAGGGTTTTCATTTCAATTTTTTCGGCTGTCATCACCATCGCGCCATTATTAATGCTCACTTCAAGTATCATACCGGGTAATCCGAAAAAACGGTCAGGGCCGGCCTGTACCGGGATATCCAATGCAAACCAGGCCATGATCTTTTTATCCTGCACCGTGTCTACCCATGCAGCATTCATACAAACGTGTCCCGCAACTTCTTTCATATCATTCAATATTTTCCAATCGGGTTTGTTCAGTGAGTCTGCGATCAGGTAAACTTTACCAAGCGTGGTAATGGCATTATACATTGTATTTTTTTCAAAGTCGCAGGTCATAAAAAAAGTTTCTTTGCGTCCGGCATAGCTTCCGTCATCCTCAGGATTTGCTTTTTCCTCTGAATCTTCGTATTTGGATCGTGTTGAAGAAAAATACAAATTGTTATACACTTTCCATTCGGATTCATTGCCCCACATATAAGCAGTTCTGTCCTTGCGTTCTTTACTCAGGTAATCGCAGGCATTCAGCATTTTCACCCAATCGTATGTAGTCAGGTATTTCACCATGCCTTCGGATTGCTGGGAATACGATCTTTGAGAAACGATTATCAGAAAAAAAAGAATAAATGTGGACAAAAATATTTTTTTCATATGATTTGTTTTATAGTAAAAAGAAATTACCAGAAATTACGGTCTTTTTTCAGTTTGGTTTCGTATCCTTTTATGTTATAGCTTAAGCTCAGCATAAAATAACGGGAAAGTGTCTGGGCAACGCTTCGTGCAAAATAATTCTGGGAAGCATATTGCTGGATATATTGCCGTTTATTTAAAATATCAAACGCGGCCAGCCGCACCTCAAAATGATTTTTCTTGCCAATTAGCTGCCTTACTGAAGCATTTAGGATCGGAATATTTTTATTATAACTGTATTGTGAATTTCTATAAAATTTATAATCGAAATTGCTTTCAAAATATGTCTTTGGTAAAAACTGCCATTTTACTGATACTGCAGCGGTGTATTCCTGAACAAACTGGTTGCGGTCCCTGCTAAGCGAAAATTTTGCATCATTCAGAGAGGCATTGCCCGAAACCGCAATGACAAGCTGTTGTGCAGGGGTGATGCTGAAGGAGGTATTCAGGTAGTAACGGTAATGGTTGGTCTCATTGAAATCATCATTTACGTAAGAACCCGACTTGTCATAATTAAAACCCAGGCTCCAGTCGTTGGTGAATTTTGTTTTAATAATGGGATATCCAAACCATGCCCAGGAGCTTACGCTATGCGACTCCGAATTATTTTCGGGGGTGGAAACCGTCACGATTCCCAATGAATCCGTCCATAACAACTGTTGATTATAGGTGATGTTATTTGCACAGTAATTATAATCAGCATATACTCCGGCATGAGAAAATGATGCAGGATTGTAATAATTATAATTCGCACTAAGGCTGTGTGTACGTTCCGGCTTCAGGCTGATATTTCCAACGGTGCGGTACAGGGGATTTGAAACATTGGGCACAGGCTGCAGGTAGTCGAAAGAAGGTTCGGAAACGCCGTATTGGTAGTCAAATTCGAGCCACATATTGTTTCGGAATTCACAGGTCAGGTTGAACTTCGGGCTCAGGCTCCAATAGGTTTTATCTATAGGATCTGTAAGTAACGGCATATTTTCATCTACCGCATATTCGCCATTCATCTGTAAATTTTGCCCGGCCAGTCCCAGCATGATGTTCAGCCCATTGTAAGAATAACGGAAATCGGTTCCAAGCCGGTTGATCATTACTTTATTAGTATAAAAAACACTCAGGCTGTCAATCCGTACATCACTGTTCAGTGCATCGGTTATCTGCCGGTTCACTTTGTTGTTGGAAGTGTTGAAATTATAAAACAGTTCCATAAAAAACTTTTTCGAGAGGGGTTCGGTATACAGCAAACTTGATTTTATCTGTTGTTTGTCGTAATCTTTTGCAGATATGCGATGCAGCACCTCTTCATAAGTAGGGATAAAATGGGTATTTCTTGAATTAAGATCTTCGTTATCATCGCCAGGGTTTTTATTGTAAGCAGCGCTCACAGCAAACGACCGGCCTTTTCTTTTGAATTTATGCCTGTAAATGGCGGTGCTTGTGAGTTTCCAGGAATAATTATCTGTTAAATTATTGGTAAACAATTTGTTCAATATACTATCTTCGGCCACTGAGTAAAAGCTTGTTATTTCACTGTTTCGGCTAAGGGCGCTGTATCTGAAATTTGCTTTTGCTATGATTACATTGTTTGAATCAATGTTTTGTTCAATACGGGTCGACAGTGTATGATTCTGTCTGTTATCATTATAATCCGTTGTATCGTTATTGAAAAAAGAGCTGTCGCCAAAGAACGTTTCTTTGTAGTCAAACTGTTCATATTCCTGGCTGTTATTTTTGTAGAAATAGGAAACATTGAATTTAGTTTTTGTATTATCGAAATTGTAATTAGCGCCGCCGCCATAGTTTTTTGTGAAGCCGCGCCCGTCAAAATAATCCATCGGTGATTCCTCATCAAAATTATAAAAACGACCCCGGCCACTGTTGAATCCGAAATCTCCGTTGTCCCATTGGTCGAAAGTGGATTGCCCTTTAAATTCGCTGTAATCCTCCCAGTTGACGCCAGTTTCATTAATATTGTTCGCATAGGCAATGAAGGACAGTTGTGATTTTTTATCAAAGCGGTTGAAATTTCCTCTTCCGGCCCAGCGCAATATGCCTTCTTCATTCGCCCCCCCGGCTAAAGTGATCTTTCCGAAATTTCCTTTCTTAAATTCGTCTTTCAGTTCAAGGTTCATGGCTTTTTCTTTTACGCCGTCGTCCACGCCGGTAAGTTTTGCCTGTTCAGATTTTTCATCAAACACCTGCACCTTTGAAACCGAGTTGGCGTCAAGGTTTTTGGTAGCTCCTGTAGGATCGTCGCCAAAAAAAGTTTTACCATCCACATAAACACGCTTTACATCTTTTCCCTGCGTTTTCAGGTTCCCGGAAACATCCACTTCGATACCGGGCAGCCTCCGCAAAAGATCCTCTACTGTGGAACCGGGAGGCGCTTTAAAAGTCGTTGCATCATATTCTATGGTATCACCCCGAATAGTCAGCGGGGCTTTGGCTTCGCGGATGACCACTTCAAAAAGCTCTTTTGCAATTGGTTTTATAGCTACAATTCCCAGATCGTTGACTGCAGCCGGAGATGGTTCAATCGTTTGTTGTAAGGGGAGAAAACTGATATGAGAAACCTTTAGCAGGTAGTTCGTATTTTTTACATTGGCAAACGCGAAAACGCCGTGTTCATTGCTCTGAGTGAAATTCTGAAGTGTGGAATCTTTGGGGTTCAGAAGCATAACCGTGGCGAACCCGGCCTCATTATTATTATTGTCTTTAATTACGCCTTTTATGGTAACACGGGAAGGTGTCTGTGCGTAGATGCTTCCGGCACCCAGCAGAAAAATCAGTACAGCAATTTTTTTGAAATAGTTCATTTTAGTTTTTGTATAATCATTCATTAAGATGCTGAACGATGAATTTTGTTACATATCTGAATGCTATTTTAACTGCAAATTTCCGCATTAATTATTTTTTATCTCAAAAAAAAAATCCAGATCTTAACAAAAATCTGGATTTCAAAAAGATAAAAGACAGGTTATTTTTGTATAATTATTTGTTGCGTGAAATTAACTGATGCACCGGATACTCTCAGCAGATAAATTCCATTATTGAATTTATTACTATTCAATGAAATATGATGAAATGAATCCTGAATCTGTTGGGAATAAATCAATGCGCCCTGAATGGTAAATAATTCGACTTTCAATTTTTCAGAAGTCCAGGGTAAAATTATATTGATAAAATCAGCAGCCGGGTTGGGATAAATCTGGATGCCCTTTTCGATATTCTGTTCCGGTACCTGTGCAGTAAGGTTTTGATGGCGCATGAAAAACGCCCATATTTCCATAATTTCTGTCATATCATTATCCGGTTGAAACATGATGTCATGTCCTGCGCCATTCATTCTGTAAAACAACACTTCAGCATCGGCGCTGGACCCGTTATACGTAAATTTATCAACAGTCATACTGTCGGCTGCTTCATCCATAAGGCGGACAGAGTCGGGGATCGTGTTGCATCCATTATTTAATACCCAGAAATTTATAAGTGAATCCGGATCTATGCCGAATTCATTTCCGGTATAATACACGGTAGAATCAGCAGTACCATGAAAATGTGCTATAGGCACCGGGCGTCCGGGATTATAAGATGTGATGCCGGCGCCAATGGTTCCGGACATGGAGGCAAAGGCAGCAAAATCGAGATTAGATTGCAGCGCCATGCGTTCCGTCATGAAGCCGCCCATTGAAAATCCGCAAATATACATGCGCGACGGATCGATGGAATAATTTTCCCTTGCAGTATCAGCAAGCGCATGGATAAACCCGACATCATTAACCCCTGAATTCGGGTAGTACCAGTTGCCCATGTAATTCATGCCTGCCCCCGAATTCCAGGCAGTACCATAACCAAATACGGCAGTAACCAGTGGGTCTTCCACGGCCTGAGGACATATCACTATAATATTTGCTGTATCTGCTATAAAATTAAATCCCATGTTACTGAAATTGGTCATATTGTCACCCAATCCGTGCAATGTTATCACCAGCGAGGCGGGGTTGGATATATTGTAACTCGGTGACACATAAATTCTGTAGCTTCTGGTCAGCGAACCAAAGAGCATGGTTTTGTTTGTCCATTGTGCTTCTGAGTTCAGGCATACCGCAGAAATAGCCATCAAAAAGAATAATTTTTTTAGCATGTTTTTGGAGTTTAAAAGTAAAAAAAAGAAATAGAGAATGCAAAAACAAAAATATAACAGAATGTTCAATTTTCAAAAAAAATCTTTGCAAATAATAATTTTAAAAAATTGCAGTTATTTAGGAGTATTTTCAATCAATATTATTAACATTTTTTAACAAAAAAGTACTTGAAAATGATTGTTTCACTTTTATAAATTTGCGCCCAAAATTTTTTACACTATGCAGGAAATAATTGATATCAGAGAGCTAAACGATCGTATACAACGCGAAAGCGTTTTTGTTGACATGATCAGCATGGAAATGTCGAAAGTGATCGTAGGACAGAAACAAATGGTAGAGCGGTTACTTATCGGGTTGCTATCGAACGGCCATATTCTTCTGGAAGGGGTTCCCGGACTGGCAAAAACACTAGCCATTAAGTCTCTTGCAAACGCAATTGATGCGAAATTTAACCGTATACAATTCACGCCTGACCTGCTGCCTGCCGACCTTGTCGGAACCATGGTCTACAGCCAGAAGAAAGAAGAGTTTAATGTCCGCAAGGGTCCCATTTTTTCTAATTTCATCCTTGCAGATGAGATCAACCGTTCTCCGGCAAAAGTTCAGAGTGCACTGCTCGAAGCCATGCAGGAACGCCAGGTTACCATTGGCGATTCCACATTCCAGTTGCCCGAACCTTTTCTCGTTCTGGCCACACAAAACCCGATAGAACAGGAAGGGACGTATCCACTGCCTGAAGCCCAGGTCGACCGTTTCATGCTGAAAGTGGTGATCGGCTATCCAACCAAAGACGAAGAAAAACTCATAATGAGGCAAAATATCGGGAACAAAACTGTTACCACAAACCCGATCATCAAAACCGATGACATCATTAAAGCCAGGGCTATCGTCAGAGATGTCTACATTGATGAAAAAATAGAAAATTATATTACCGATATTGTTTTTGCCACCCGCTACCCCACAAAATATAATCTGAAAAAATTTGAAGGCTTGATCAGTTACGGAGCATCGCCACGTGCAAGCATTTATCTTGCCCTTGCTGCAAAGGCTTATGCTTTTATAAAACGTAAAGGCTATGTGTATCCTGAAGATATCAGGGCCGTTTGCCACGACGTGCTGCGCCATCGTATCGGCCTGACTTATGAAGCCGAAGCAGAAAATATCACAACAGAAGAGATCATCAATGAAATTCTGAATAGTGTTGAAGTGCCATAGGCGGTGAGGATTGGGTCATCAGTCATTAGTCATCCGCCGCGGCGGAGTCATTGGTCATTAGGAGATTAGGAGATTGGGAAATTGAGAATTGAAAATTGAGAATTGAAGATTAGAGATTAGAGATTAGAGGCAAATTGCAATTGGGACATTTCATGAAATGTCCGTACATAGTTGAGATTGAAAATTGAAAGTACGTATTTTTAATTAAAAAAAGTATTCTATAGAAAAAGTGGAAACGTCGGAATTACTGAAACGGGTACGTAAAATCGAGATCAAGTCGCGGGGGCTGACCAACCAGATCTTTTCAGGTCAGTATCACAGCGCGTTCAAGGGGCGTGGTATGGCTTTCAGCGAAGTACGGGAATACAATTACGGCGACGACATACGTTCTATAGACTGGAATGTTACCGCTCGGTTTGACCATCCGTACGTGAAGATATTTGAAGAAGAGCGAGAGCTTACTGTAATGCTTCTCATTGACGTGAGCGGTTCCAACTCTTTTGGTACCCGGCAAATGCTGAAGGTCGAAAAGATCACTGAAATAGCTGCTGTTCTTGCATTTTCTGCTATTCAGAACAACGACAAGGTCGGTGTGATCTTTTTCAGCGACAGGATAGAAAAATTTATCACGCCCAAAAAAGGAACCTCCCATATCCTGCGTATCATCCGCGAACTGGTCGATTTCAAGCCCCAAAGCCAGCTTACCGACTTATCGGAACCCTTACGCTTTCTAACCAATGCCATAAAAAAACGCTGTACAGCCTTCCTGATTACAGATTTTATAGACACCAATTTCCGCGATGCCATAAAAATTGCTTCCAGAAAACACGACCTTGTCGGTGTCAGAATTGTCGACAAACGCGAAACTGAAATCCCACCGGTCGGGTTATTAAAATTAAGGGATTTTGAAAGCAACAAGACATTTTGGGTAGACACCTCCGGAAAAGAATTTCAGGAAGCCCACAAACAACGGTGGCAGCAACATGAAAAAATGCTGCACGACATCTTTGTGAAAAGCCGCATGGACGTCGCCACAGTTGGTACTGACGAGGATTTCATCAAACCTCTGATCAAATTATTCAAAAAACGTGAATCAAGATTTTAATTGTATGAAAGCAGTACTGAAAAAAATTGAAATTCTCGTTGTCATCGTTTTAGCAGTGATCCCGGTCTTTGTTTCTGCCCAAAAGCCAGAAGCAATTTCATCCATTGATTCAATTAACGTGCTGATCGGCGACCAGGTGAAATACAATTATAAATTCACTTTCCCTTCAAAAGCTGTTCCTTCGCTTCCTATCATTGGAGATACACTGTCGAAAGAAATTGAAGTGGTATCGCGAACGAAAATGGACACCTCGGTTTCGGCAGATAAAAAATACACCACCTTTTCACAGACACTCAATATCGCCTCATTTGATTCGGGATCATTTGTTATCCCTCCTATGATTTTCTACTATAAAATGCCTGGAGACACCACAAATTATTTTGCAAGCACCAACCCTATTATGCTATACGTAAATACGGTTTCCGTTGACACTACCAAAGAATTCAAGGATATAAAACTGCCATTGGGAGAACCGTTGACATGGAGAGAGATATTACCATGGGCATTGCTGGGGCTGGGAATCTTGCTGGTTGCCGGTATTGCAATTTATGTACTGAGGAAGATCAGAAGAAAAGAACCTATCATTAATTTACTACAGAAACCCAAGATACCTGCACACGAAAAAGCGCTCACCGAACTGGAAGAACTTCGCATCCAAAAACTCTGGCAAACAGGAAAAATCAAGGAATTCCACTCCGCACTGACGGATATTCTGCGTGTGTACATTGAGGATCAATTTAATGTAGAGGCCATGGAAATGATCACTTACGATGTAATCACTTCACTAAAAACGGCCAAACTTCCCGATGTGGAAATCAATAGAATTGAAAAGATACTGACACTGGCTGATATGGTTAAGTTCGCGAAGTTTCAGCCCCTGCCCGATGAGCATGATAACAGCCTCAAGGAGGGCGTTTCTTTCGTTGAAAACACTAAACCACAGGCCCCGGAGGCTACCGAACAAAAAACGGAGACTCAGCCGAATACCAACGAATTAAAAACTGAATAAGAAATGATAGTGAGCATACTGAATATTTATCTTGCACAACCGTGGTACCTGCTGCTATTGCTCGTCATTCCGCTTTTGATAGTACATTATTTTTACAAACAAAAGAACAGCACGCCGGATATCGGCTATTCGTCATCATCCGGTTTGGAGAACGTACCCCCGACACTTCGGCAGCGGCTGATACATCTGCCATTTATTTTGCGGATGCTGCTCATCGCACTATTGATTTTTATCATTTCACGTCCGCAAAGCAGCATGGATAAAAGCGATATAAAAGTTGAGGGTATTGATATCCTTCTTTCCCTCGACATTTCGGGCAGTATGCTTGCTGAGGACTTTAAACCGAACCGTTTGGAAGCATCAAAAGAAGTCGCCATGCAATTTATTGACGGAAGGCCTGACGACCGTATAGGGCTTGTGATCTTCAGCGCGGAAGCCTTCCTGCAATGCCCGCTCACCGTAGACCACGCGGTACTAAAATCGTTTTTCGGCCAGGTGAAAAGCGGCATGATCACGGACGGGACTGCCTTAGGAGACGGGCTTGGATTATCCGTCTATCATATTAAAAAAAGCAAGGCTATCAGCAAGGTCATCATTTTACTTACAGACGGAATAAATAATACCGGTTCACTTGATCCCCTCACTGCTGCTGAGATTGCAAAAAAATTCGGGGTACGTGTTTATACTATAGGCGTTGGTAAAATGGGCAAGGCGCCCTATCCTTTTCAAACCTCTTTCGGTATTCAATACCAGAGCATAGATGTGCAGATCGATGAAAAGCTCCTCAAAGAAGTGGCAGGAATGACCGGGGGCAAATATTTCAGAGCTACCGACAAAAAGAAACTGGAAGAAATTTATGATGAGATAAACAAACTTGAAAAATCAAAAATTGATGTTACCCGGTTTCAGAATAAAAAAGACGAATATTTTGTATTTATTCTGGCTGCACTGGGTTTACTTATACTGGAAATCATTTTGCGTTTAACTGTTTTCAAAAAAATACCCTGATAACGTTATGGTAGAATTTGATCATCTGATATTTTTGTTTTGCCTGATACTGGTACCTGTATTTATCATGGTGTTTTGGCTGATGCTGCGATGGAAGAAGAATGCCATGCAAAAGTTCGGGGACCATTCAGTAGTTTACCGGCTCATTACCGATTATTCACAGACCAGACCGCTGGTTAAGTTTGTTTTGCTGATGCTGGCTTTTGCCATGCTGGTGTTTGCTGTGGTAAACATGAAAATCGGGTCAAAACTCGGAACGACAAAGCGTAAAGGCATCGACATTATCCTTGCGCTCGACATTTCGAACAGTATGCTGGCACAGGATATCAAGCCCAGCCGCATTGTACGTTCCCAAATGGCCATCTCAAAACTGGTCGACAAATTTGAAGACGACCAGGTCGGCATCATCGTTTTTGCAGGCAAGGCACAGGTCCTGCTGCCGATCACCACGGATTATGCTGCCGCCAAACTGCTTGCTGCTGAAGCGAACCCGGATATTATTCAGGCCCAGGGTACAGCCATAGGAGAAGCCATAAACCTCGCCATGGTTTCGTTCGACAAGAACAGCAAGAACAAAAAAGTCATTATTGTAATCTCCGATGGAGAGAACCACGAGGACGACGCTGTAGAAGCCGCACGCGCAGCGGCAAATGAAGGGATAACGACTTATACCATCGGGTTTGGCTCTGCCGCCGGAGCGCCTATACCGGTGGGAATGTCCGGACTGAATATCGAATATAAGAAAGACAATTCCGGAAATACCGTGGTGACAAAACTGAACGAAACCATGCTCCAGCAGGTTGCAGCAGCAGGAAAAGGCACCTATGTCAGGGCTACCACCAACGATGCCGGCTTGAATAAAATCTTTGATGAAATAAACAAAATTGAAAAAAAGGAATACGAGGCGAGGGTTTTTTCAGAATACTACAACACTTATATGTATTTTATCCTTGCGGCTTTAGTTTTTTTGATCCTCGACCTGATGATCCTGGAAAGAAAAACACGCCTGACCCGAAACGTACACCTTTTTGAAAAAAAACATATAATTTCGTAGTCTGTTTTAATTATGAAAAAAAGAACATGGCATATTAAACCAGAGATGAAAAAATTGTTTTTCATGCTGACCGCAATAACAATGATGCTATCATTTTCCATTTCTGTATCCGCTCAAAAAGCCGTAAAAGATCTAAGAGCCGGTAATAACCTTTTTGAAAAAAAAGACTATAAATCGGCAGAGATCAGTTACCGCAAGGCGCTCGAAAAACAGAACAACTATCAGAAAGCCCTGTTCAACCTGGGCGACGCCATGTACAAGCAGGGAAAATACGAAGAATCGGAAAAGATCTTTCAAAACCTTACCGAGTCGGATGTCCCGAAAGACATTGCCGCCAAGGCTTATCACAACCTCGGCAACAGCCAGCTTCAACAGAAAAAATACCAGGAAAGCGTTGAATCCTATAAAAATGCACTGCGGCAAAAGCCAAACGACACTGAAACAAAATACAACCTTGAGTATGCAAAAAGGATGATACAGAAGCAACAACAACAACAGCAGCAGCAACAGCAAAACCAACAAAATAAGGATCAGAAGCAAGACCAGAAACAGAACCAGCAGCAAGATCAAAAACAGGATAAAAACCAGCAGGAACAGCAAAAAAAGCAGCAACAGATTTCAAAACAGGACGCCGAGCGCATGTTGAATGCCCTGCAAAACAAAGAGAAAAACCTAAGGGAGAAACTTGAGAAAGAACAGCCAAAAAATCAGAATTATAAGACAGAGAAGGATTGGTAGGGATGGAATAAGGGTTTAAAGTTTAGAGTTGGGAGTTGGGAGTCGGGAGTCGGGAGTCGGGAGTTGGGAGTCGGGAGCCGGGAGCCGGGAGCCGGGAGCCGGGAGTCAGAAGTCAGAAGTTAGAAGTTAGAAGTTAGAAGTCAGAGGTTAGAAGTCAGAAGTTGGGAGTTGGGAGTTGGGAGTCGGGAGTCGGGAGTTGGGAGTCGTGAGCCGGGAGCCGGGAGCCGGGAGCCGGGAGTCAGAAGTCAGAAGTTAGGAGTTAGGAGTTAGGAGTCAGGAGTTGGGAGTTGGGAGTTGGGAGTCGGGAGTCGGGAGTCGGGAGTTGGGAGTTGAGAGTTGAGAGTTGGGAGTTGGGAGTTGGGAGTTGGGAGTTGGGAGTTGGGAGTTGGGAGTTGGGAGTCGGGAGTCGGGAGTTGGGAGTTGGGAGTTGAAATTAAGAAGTCAATCACGGCAAGGAAGTAGGAAGCAGGAAATTAAAAAATTGATGCAGGAAAAAATATGAAAATGGTTAACAGGAAATATTTACAATTCATTTTAGTAATTGCAACGATACTTTTTACAGTAAGGCCTGAATTTTCATATGCGCAGAAACTAACAGCGACAGCAAGTTCAACAAGTATAGGGTTGAACAATTCTGTGCAGGTTACCTTTACCTTTTCCGGTGGGCAGGCGGAAAGTTTTCAGCCGCCTTCTTTCAGCGGTTTCAATGTTAGCGGGCCGTTCAAATCCTCCAGCAGCAATATTTCTTTTATTAATGGCAAATCTGTTGTGGATAGCCGCGAAAGTTGGATATATACCATATCGCCCACCAAAGCAGGAAAATTCACTATCGATCCGGCAAAAGTCAAGGTAAGCGGGCAGTGGATATCTTCAAATTCCCTTACCATCGATGTTTCAAATACCGGAACCGCTCAAAACAATCAGCAACAAAACAAACAGTCACAACAATCACAGCAAACCCAGCAGGGGCAAACCGCTGATGCCTCAGCAACAGACCTGTTTGTAAGAGTTTATGCGGATAAGACAAATGTGATGCAGGGCGAACAACTTACGGTAACGTATAAGATCTATACACGCATCCCCGTTTCACAATATGCCATTCAGAAACTGCCGTCGTTCTCCGGATTTTGGTCGTATGACCTGATGAAAGATAAGGACAAAGCCGTTCAGTATAACGAGACGGTGAACGGACAAAAATATGTGGTTGCCGAGATCCGCAAAGTAGCGTTGTTTCCGCAGAAGTCAGGAAGGCTGACGGTCGATCCGCTCGAGGTAGAAGCTATCGCACAAATACTTGTCAAGAAAAAAGCCAATAATCCTTTCGGGAATTTCTTCAACGACCCGTTCTTCAACGATCCGTTCTTTCAGAATGCTTTTACCAGCGGGTATCAGGAAGTAAAGAAAAAGCTGAAATCAAATCCTTTGAGCATCAATGTTTCAGACCTTCCGGGCGGCCAGCCCGATGATTTCTGCGGACTGACAGGCAGCCTCAGCATGGAATCCAGCCTGGACAAATCTGAAGTAAAAGCCAATGATGCCGTCAACCTGACAATAAAGCTAAGCGGCAAAGGCAACTTAAATCTGATCGACAACCTGAACATCGAATTTCCTCCCGATTTCGAAGTTTACGACCCCCAGATCACTGAAAACATTTCCCCGGGAAATGAAATATCCGGTTCGAAAACCTTTTCTTATCTTATCATTCCCCGCACACAGGGCAATTTCAAACTCAAACCGGTAACCTTAAGCTATTACGACAAAAATAAGAGAACCTATGTAACCCTGACTTCGGGAGAGATAAATCTGAAAGTGGGTAAAGGCGATGGCAGCGGTGGGTCATACTTCTCCGGTGGAAATAAAGAAGACATAAAATATATCGGCAGTGATATCAAATTTATAGAGAACAAAAATTTTGAAGTTTATCCTAAGGGATATTTCTTTTTCGGTTCTGTATGGTATTGTCTGTTGTTTATTTTACCCATCGTATTGTTCATCGCATTTGTAATATTGATGCGGCGTTATATCAAATTACGGAGTAATACCTCATTGCTCAGGCACAGGCAAGCCACCAAGGTGGCACTGAAACGGCTGAAACAGGCCAATACATTCATGAAAGCAAACCAGCGGGAAAACTATTACCAGGAGCTATCGAGGGCACTATGGGGTTATATCTGCGATAAATTTTCGATTCCATTGTCGGAACTGTCCTTAGATGCAGCCCGTGAAACACTGGTGCAAAAAAACATCGAAGAAAATATCCGGAATAAATTCATTGAAATACTTGATAATTGTGAGTTTGCGCGTTTTGCTCCCACCGAAGCAACCCAGGGCATGGAAACATTATACAATGAAGCCGTAGAGATCATCAGTAAAACAGAAAGGGAACTCAAATAAGAAGATAAGCCACCAAGACACAAATTAAAAAAAATGAAAAAAACCACAGAGACACAGAGAACACAGAGAGGCACAGAGATATTCTCCCTGTCTGCCATGGCGGACTCCATGCTTTCCGTGTCTCCACGGTTCTTATGCTCGCTGCCAATCTGTGGCAAACGCTTAAACCTTTGGCAAAAAATAATTTCCTCATGAAAAAACTAATCATACTTGTCGTTATTGTTTTTTTAGTCCAGTTTGCATCAGCGTCTGTCAATCAGGATATCATTGCCAGAGCGAACAATGCTTACACCGGAAATAAATTTAAGGAGGCCATCGAATTATATCAGCAGGTCATTAAAAACAATTACCAATCGTCTGAACTTTACTACAACCTGGGTAATGCCTATTTTAAAACCAATGATTATCCTTCAGCGCTGCTTTATTACGAAAAAGCCAGAAAGTTGGACCCTTCTGAAGAGAAGATCCAATTCAACATCAATGTTGCCAATACCAAGATCATTGATAAAATCGAAGAGTTGCCCCTGCCCTTTTACAAACGTTGGTGGGAGAGCTTTCAGCAATGGTTTTCGGTGGATACCTGGGGCATCCTTGCCCTGATATTTTTGTTTGTATTTTTTGTTTCGGCCGCAATTTACCTGATTGGCAATACCATAGCCATACGCAAGCTGTTTTTCTGGTTCGGCTTATTGTTCCTTGTATCCGCTTTCTTTTCAGGGATCAACGCTTACAGCCAGTACCGTAATCTTCAGACCGCCCGGGAAGGGATCGTTTTCGAACCTACCGTAAATGTGAAAAGCTCACCCGATGACAACAGCCAGGATATTTTTGTGATACACGAAGGCACAAAAGTTAAGATTACTGATAAAGTCGGAACCTGGATAGAAATTAAAATTGCCAACGGCAGCGACGGCTGGGTTGCAGAAAAAGCTGTGGAAATTATTTAAGGGCGCCTCTAAAAACTTCAAATTTCTTCGTTCGTTTTCGTTCTTCAAATCCTCATGTACTCAAAGTACACTGCGGTTTTCAGAACTTCGACTGCCTCGAACTTTTTGTTTTTAGAGGCGCCCGATAATGGTTGTTAGAGATGCCCTTAAAACTTTAGACTAAAAAATACAAAATAAGGGCTTACATTTTATTCTATCATTAAGGTCGATACAACAATAGTTTTTTTACGGCTAAAATACCCTCCCGGTTTTTCAGAACGGCAATATAACATCCTGATGCGCGTAGATCAAGCTCAATAACAGTGTCCCCGAAATAAGGGCCTGTTGAACTTACCGTACGGTTGTCGGGCAATAAAACATCAAGAAAATATTCGCCGCCGAAGCCAGGGTTTATGCGGATAATACCGGATGTAGGATTAGGAAAAATCAAAAAACTATTCTTGTCAGCATTCCCGATACCAGTTAATGTATCAACAATAACGGCGATGGTATCCGACCCGGTGCACCCATACATGGTAACCATTACCCAGACCGTATCTGTATTCGAAACAGTAACCTGCTGGGTGGTATCCCCTGAAGACCATAGATAAGTTGCCCCGGAATTTCCCGCATCAAGTACTATGGAACATCCCTGACAAATAGTGGTATCAGGCCCCAATTCCACTAAAGGACCGGGATTAACTGTAATTATCTGCTGAGCCGTATCGTAACAACTTTCGAAATTTGAAAGGAGCGTAATAGTATCCCTTCCATTCACTGTAAATAATGCCGAAGTATTGATATAATTACTAAAAAACGCCCCATTGATAAACCAATGATAGGTATCTGCTCCGGTAGTCGTATTTGTAAAATAAACGGAATCGCCTGTGCATGAAGGATTGGGGGTGCAGGTAAATGATGCAGACGGCTTCTGACACATTAGTTTGGCAACCCAGCAATCAAACTGTCCCTGATTTCCTGTAACATCACCATTGGTGGAATTTGATTGCCCAAAGATGAGGACACCATCTCCACATGCTGCATTGATGCCGTTATTCCGATCGCTCCCGGTACCTCCGTATGAGTTTTCCCAGATGATATTTCCCTGCTGATCAGTTTTTAATAACCAATAATCAAAATTGCCATGGTTGCCGGTAACGTCACCGCCTGTTGCATTTGAATAACCGCTGAACGTAATGCCGGCATCCGCATTCTTTAATAAAAAAAGCCCATAGTCATCACCGGGCCCGCCATATACTTTCGAGGATAATAAGTTCCCTGCAGCCGTGTCCATTTTAACGATCCAGACATCATTCATTCCATGATTGCCAGCAATATCCCCGTCATTGGATGCCGTGTATCCCACAATAATAATATTGCCGGCACTATCCAGGCACATCTTGTTGATAAGTTCAAATTCAGACCCTCCTATACATTTTTGCCATCTGATGTTATGGGAGGAGTCGATACGAACAACCCAGCCGTCGTGTATCCCACTATTAGGGTTGTGCAGGCCTGAAACATCAATATTGTTTGAGGCAGTGTGCCCATCAATAATAAATCCGCCGTCGGGCATGGGAAGAATACAGTGGCCATCCTCATCACCGGTCCCGCCATAATTTTTTTCCCATTGCAGCGTTCCGAGTGAATCTGTTTTAAACAGCCAGAAATCCGTACTTCCATAATTAGTGTCCAGATCGCCGTCGTAAGATTCAGACCCTGTCATGCATACAAATCCCCCTTCCGGTGTTTCAATGATATCAGCGAAATGATCGCCATCGTTTTGGCTGCCGCCATAATATTTCATCCATTGCTGATTCCCTGACGAATCTGTTTTAATAAACATCACATCAAACCCGCCATGAGTTCCGGGAGATACAGAATCATTGGTAAAACCGCAGATCAGAATTCCATTGTCACGGGTGGAAATAATACTTTGCGAATAATCATTGGCAAGCCCTCCGTATGACCTGGTCCATAAAATATTGCCGCTAAGATCCAGCTTACTCATGAAAATATCCATTCCTCCAAAACTTGTATCAATGTTGCCGTTAGTGGAATTGGTATAACCTGTAATATAATACGCTGCGGAATCGTTACCAACGCAAAGCCCTTTGCCAAAATCCATGCCTGTGCCACCGATACTCTTTTGCCATTCAATGCCTGGTTGTGCATATGACACCATCGAAACAAAAAGAGTTATACCAAACAACAGTAAAAATAATTTTTTCATTATTATCAGGTTTTAAATGCTTTGTTTGTAGGCGCCTCTAAAACTTCAAATTTCTTCGTTCGTCTTTGTTCTTCAAATCCTTGCTTTCGGCAGGCTCAGCACAGGCATGTACGCTCACTACACTGCGGTTTTCAGAACTTCGACTGCCTCGAACTTTTTTGTTTTAAGAGGCGCCCGATCAAGGTTATTAGAGATGCCTTTGTATTTATTAACAAATGTAAGATATTTTTTTGCCAAACGAAAGCTTTTTTTATCCTTTTTCAATTTCATTTTACTATATGGCCAAATAAATTCATTTTATTAAAGCCACTGCCGTAAAAGAACCGTCTGTCAGCAAAACCCTCATTTGTCTTGTTTTCCTTTTACGTTGAAATATGTTTTTTGCAATAAAAGAAGTTCCTGCAGCGTTTCCACCAATACCTACTTTTTTGAAATGTTTTGCCTATCTAATAGCAAAAAGTAGTAACTTTACGGTATTATTGTAGCAATGTTATGCACAGGCTCCTGAAATTATTTTTAATTTTTTTTCTGCTGATCACATCCGGGTTTTCAGTTAAAGCGCAGTTTTATAACGGCTCGCAACTGAACTTCGGAAAAAACCGTGTTCAATATACCGACCGTTTCTGGTCGTTCATGCGCTTCGAGAAATTCGACACTTACTTTTACCTCAACGGAAAAGAACTGGCAGTATATACCGCCAAATATGCCGACAAATACCTGAAAGAGATCGAAAAAAAACTTGAATACAGCCTCGAAGACAAGATACAGTTTATCATCTATAACAAATTCTCAGAACTGCAGGAAAGCAACATCGGCCTCATCAGCGAGGTCAATTACAACATCGGCGGAATGACGCATATTGTCGGTACCAAGGTGTTCTTATATTACAACGGCAGCCACAGCGATTTTGAAAAACAGATACGTGCAGGCATGGCACAGGTAATCATCGACGAGATGATGTACGGCGGCAAGATCACTTCCATGATAAAGAATTCAGCGTTGATGTCAATGCCGGCCTGGTATTCGCAGGGCCTGATTTCTTACATTTCCGAAGAATGGAGCGCAGAGATCGACAACCATGTCAAAGACGGGATACTGCGGGGCGACTATAAAAAGTACAACAGCCTCTCGGGAGACGACGCCATCTATGCAGGACATTCCATCTGGAAATATGTCGCTGATAAATACGGACCAGCAGCCATTACCAATATTGTTTACCTTTCAAAGGTCAGCCGCAACGTGGAAAGCGGATTCCTTTATGTACTGGGTGTTTCTTTTAAGAATCTTTCCAAAGAATGGCTTGCATATTATGAACAGCAGTATAACGACAGCGACCAGGGCCGGCAACAACCGGGAACAACAGCGCTTCTGAAAAAATTCAAAAAAAATACCGTTTACGGGAATATTAAAATAAGCCCCGACGGGAAATATGCCGCTTATACAACAAATTACATGGGCCAGTACCGGGTATGGCTTTTTGACTTTGAAAAGAACAAGGCAAAAAAAATCATGCAGCGCGAGTGCCGCCTCGACGAAAAAGTGGATTACTCCTATCCCCTGCTGGCCTGGCACCCCACCGGAAAGATGCTTGCCATCATCGTTGAAAGTAAAGGAAAGAACATGATGTATTCATACATGATGGATGAGGAGAAATTTGAAAAACAGCAGCTTTTTAACCTCGAAAAGATTCTTGATCTTTCGTTTTCACAGAACGGGAAAATGATCGTGTTTTCCGGCGTGGTTCAAGGCCAGACCGACATTTATGTTTACAACGTGGCCGCACACACCTATGAGCCG
Source organism: Bacteroidales bacterium (assembly GCA_035353775.1). Taxonomy (GTDB): domain Bacteria; phylum Bacteroidota; class Bacteroidia; order Bacteroidales; family CAIWKO01; genus CAIWKO01. Next base: position 18,696 of record DAOQAF010000012.1, read on the forward strand.
ATCACCAAAGACATTTACGACGATCTGCATCCCCGCTTTGCAAATAATTCCTCAGAAATTATCTTCAGCTCAAACCGCCCTGATGATACAATCCGTTACGACGTAATGACCTACCTGGAAACCGAAAGAGACACCATCACTCACCTGCTTCCGTATACCGACATTTTTCTCTACGATTACAAAGCTAAGAATACTCTGCTCCGAAGGCTTACAAATACGCCATACACCAATGAGATCATGCCCATGCAATACGACAAGCGCTTTTACACTTACCTTTCGGACGAGAACGGTATTTACAACCGCTACCTTGCACGGATAGACAGCGCCATAAGTTATATTGACACAACAACACACTACCGCTATTATACCACTTCCTTTGCAGCCAGCGACTATAGCAGAAACATACTGCAACAGGATATAGCGCCAGGCGCTGAAAAATCAGGAGAGGTGATATTCTCTGGCGGATATCACAGGATTTATGTCAATGACCTGACTCCCGCTAAAGAGATCAAAAAGATCAGCCCAGCCAACACATTTAACCGGACAATACAACTGAATAATATTCAGCAGGAAGCTGTTCAGGACAACTCAATTATCAATACCGAAGAAATTGACAGATTAAAAAGCAAGAAAAGCAAAACCAAGCCTAAAAAAGTTTCCAATGTTCTCGTTAACCAGTTGGAAAATGCTGCTGATACAGGAAAAATTGACATCAACAATTATGTTTTTAATAACGAACAAAAATCGTTGACCTCCTTTGATCAGGATTCTCTTTCGCTGGTTAGAAAAAAAACATTTACCCTGCCCCGTCAGCAAAACTACAACGTAGAATACTCGATAAATCAACTTGTCGGGCAGATAGATTTTAATTACCTGAACACCTCATATCAGCAGTTTACCGGCGGCATTTATCCGGTTTATCTGAATCCCGGGTTTAACGTTTCGTTTCAGCTTGGCGTGATCGACCTGCTGGAAGATTATCGCATTTCAGGAGGCATAAGCCTTTCATTGGATTTTGACAATAACGAATTTTTTATCGGTTTCGAAAATCTGAAAAAGCGGCTCGACCACGGCTTCTTTTTTTACAGACAGGCCAATACAGGAAGTAATGAATACTCGATTATTAAACTTCGCTCCAACTCGCTGTTTTATGTTATGAAGTGGCCTTTTTCAAGGGTGATGGCCATCAAAGGAACGATACTGGGACGCTACGACAAAAAAATCTTTGCATCGACAGATACTTACAACCTCAGAGAGCCGAACATCCACGAGTTCTGGACAGGTGCAAAAGCTGAACTGGTTTACGACAATACTCAGTACAAAGCCCTCAATATTTATTATGGCTGGCGATGGAAAATTTTTGGAGAGTATTACCAGATGATCGATAAAAAATTCAACAACCTGGTGGTACTGGGAATGGATTTCCGCCATTATCAAAAGATACACCGCACCTTCATCTGGGCAAACCGGCTTGCTGCGAGCACTTCTTTTGGCAATAACAAACTGGTATACTATATGGGCGGCGTTGATAACTGGATAATTCCAAAATTCGATAACGAGAATCAGGTGTCTCAAACACAAAATTATGCCTACCAAACATTGGCGACCAACATGAGAGGATTCGTACAAAACGTCCGCAACGGCCCTACTTTTGCGGTGTTCAACAGCGAACTGCGTTTTCCGATCGTTCGTTATTTCTCGAAAAAACCATTAAAAGACAACTTATTCACCAACCTGCAAATTGTCGGGTTCGGAGATATTGGCACGGCATGGGTCGGGTTGAATCCTTATTCCGACGAAAATGTAATTACCAAACAAATTGTGAGGCAGGGCCCGATACAGGTTACATTGATCAAAAAGCGCGACCCGCTGGTTGGCGGTTTTGGCTTTGGCCTAAGAACAAAACTTCTCGGATACTTTATACGTGCCGACTATGCCTGGGGCGTTGAAAACGGACTCCTCAAAAAGCCTGTATTCTACGTATCGCTCTGTACTGATTTTTAACAGCCATCATTTTTATTATGAAAGATTTCAAGAAAAAAATCAAACAGCTTTCCAAAGACTTTTTGCCAGAAATCATACAGGTTCGCAGGCAACTTCATGCTCATCCTGAGCTTGCCTTTGAAGAAATCAAAACCGGCGATATTATTTGCGCCGAATTGGACAAGGCCGGCATTCCTTATAAGCGGGGCATTGCAAAAACAGGCATCGTTGCTATTATTCAGGGTAAAAACCCCGATAAAAAAACCATAGGGCTTCGTGCGGATATGGATGCCCTTCAGATCAGTGAAAGAACCATGACGGACTTCTGCTCAAAAAATGAAGGAAAAATGCACGCCTGCGGACATGATGTTCATATGGCTTCCATGATCGGCACAGCCATTATATTAAACCAGTTAAAAGACAGTTTCGAGGGAAGCATAAAAATAATTTTCCAGCCTTCTGAAGAAAAGTACCCGGGAGGCGCGATACAAATGATTATGGAAGGTGTACTTGAAAATCCGAAGGTCAGTTGCATGATAGGCCAGCATGTGCATCCTTCGGTTGATGCCGGGAAATTAGGCTTCAAACACGGCAAATCCATGGCATCCACGGATGAGGTTTATATAAACGTTATCGGCAAAGGCGGACATGCCGCCACGCCTGAACTCGTAATTGACCCGATCGTTGTGGCTTCACACATCATCATAGGGCTGCAGCAGGTGGTAAGCCGGATGGCTACTCCTACCATACCTACCGTGCTTTCGTTCGGGCGGATATTTGCTAACGGAAAAACTAATGTCATCCCTGATGAAGTATTTATTGAAGGCACCTTCCGTACGGTCGACGAAGCATGGCGAAAATCAGCCCACGAAAAAATTGTGGTTATTGCTAAAAACATTGCAGAAGCTTATGGCGCTACGTGCAAAATATTCATTGATAAAGGTTATCCCTTTTTATTCAATGATGAAAACCTGACACACCGGATAATGCACTATGCAGAGGACTATCTCGGCACCCAAAATGTTCAGGAGATAGATTTGAGGATGACTGCCGAAGATTTTGCTTATTTCTCGCACACCCTGCCTTCATGCTTTTACCGCTTAGGTGTAAAAAATCCGGAAAGCAAGGAGATCTCCAACCTCCACACACCGGATTTTACGGTTGATGAGAGCAGTCTTGAGGCAGGTATGGGCTTTATGGCCTGGACGGTAATTAATGAACTGGGCAATGATTTTTGATTGGTTTGATCCAATGACCAGATTTCTAATTCAGGATACTTTTACAAAAAGAACAAAGCAACCCCGCAAACGCTTATTACGGCTCCTATAATTTCTTTGAGGGTAACTTTCTGGCGCAAAAACATGACGGATGCAGGAATAATAAGGATTGGCACAATGGCCATGATGGTGGAAGCTATACCTGCATTTGCATGCTGAATAGCAAACAATGAAAAGGAAACCCCGAGAAAAGGCCCGAAAACAGAGCCTAAGCCAATACGTTTAATGGCAGAAACATTTTTTACGGCATTGCCTACATTGCGCCATTTCTTCCAAACGGTTATCACTATTGAAAAACCAATGATCCCCGTGATAATACGAATTTGTGTTGCAGCAAATGCACTGTAACTCCCCATGCCCACTTTACTAAAAACCAGGCCTATCGCCTGCCCTAACGCTCCTATAAAAGCAAATAAAATTCCCCTCAGCGAATGTGTAAAAGAGAACATCTTGTCGCCTGTCCCTTTATTTACGATCACAACAGCAATCCCGCCAAGGGTGAGCGCCATGCCTAAGAAATTAAAAAGTGTCATGGTTTCGCCCAGCATGAGCCAGCTTAAAAAAGCAGTCATAGGCGGAACCAGCGTCATGATAAGCATCGACACCCTCGAACCGATGATGGTATAGGACTCAAAAAGGAATAGATCTCCAATGACAAATCCAATCAATCCTGAAAGTGAAAGCCATATCCAGGTATGGGGGCCGGCATCTACAGGGAAAAATTCACCCCTGATAAAATAGCAGAAAACGCTTAAAAACACCAGCGCAAGTACCAAACGAATCAGGTTCACTGCAATGGAACCCACCTTATTACTTGCCGATTCAAAAGCAAGCGCCGTAACCGTCCAACAACAGGCCGTAAATAAAGCGGCAAATTCTCCAATATGTCCGGAAAACATGACTTATAATCCGTTTCGATGCAAATCAAATTGTTTGAATAAAAAAGGGCAGCAAATGCCACCCTTTTTTTATAGCAGTTTATCTAATTATTTGATCATATTCAATTCTTTACCCACTTTGGTAAATGCGGCAATTGCCTTGTCGATATGCTCCATTTCGTGTCCTGCCGAAATCTGAACACGGATACGGTCTTTACCTTTGGCTACCACCGGGAACGAGAAAGCAATAACATAGATGCCTTCTTCCAGCATTTTGTTGGCAAAGTCAACGGCTAATTTCGAACAATCAGGATATTTGCCAAACATGATAGGTACGATAGGATGGTCGCCCGGAACGATGTCGAAACCTGCTTCGGTCATTTTTGCGCGGAAATATTTTGTATTTTTTTCCAGTTTGTCGCGCAGTTCGGTGCTGCCCATCAGCAGATCCATAACTTTGATAGTGGCCCCAACCACAGAAGGAGCAACGGTATTTGAGAACAGGTAAGGACGGGCTTTGTTGCGCATCCAGTTGATAATTTCCTTGCTTGATGAGATACATCCCCCGGAGGCTCCTCCTAAAGCTTTCCCGAAGGTTGTGGTAATAATATCAACTCTTCCCATCACACCACGGTATTCGTGTGTTCCGCGTCCGGTTTTACCAAGGAACCCGGTGGAGTGGCTGTCGTCAACCATCACGAGGGCATCATATTTCTCAGCCAGATCGCAAATCTGATCTAATTTTGCAATGTCGCCATCCATTGAAAACGAACCATCGGTAGCAACCATAACAAAACGGCAGCCTTTTTCGCGGGCTTCTTTCAGGCAGCGTTCGAGGCCTTTGGCCATTTTATCGTTAGCCGGGTCGATCTCTTCTACATCGCGCATGTCGCCATGTTTGTATATCCAGCGCTGCGCCTTGCACAGGCGGATACCGTCGATGATGGAGGCATGATTGAGTGCATCGGTGATGATCGCATCATTTTCACCCAATAAAGGTTCAAAAACAGCGCCGTTAGCGTCGAAGCACGATGAAAAGAGGATGGTGTCCTCCATTCCGAGGAATTCAGAAACTTTGCTTTCCAGTTCTTTGTGGATGTCCTGTGTGCCACAAATAAAACGAACCGATGACAATCCGTAACCACGGTTATCAATTTCCTTGTGTGCAGCTTTAATAAGTTCGGGATGTGATGAAAGGCCAAGGTAATTGTTGGCACAAAAGTTCAGACATTTTTTACCCTTAACAATGATCTCGGCGCCTTGCGGGCTCTCGATAATACGTTCGTGTTTGAAAAGTTTTTGTTCTTCAAGTTTCTTGAGTTCTTCACCAAGATAAGCTTTCATTTTTGTTTGCATGTTATAATCTCCTTGTGTTTTAAAATATTAAATTAATCCATTTTTGTGTTTTTCGCCGATAACCTGCAGCATATCCTGAGTCATGGCATCAAGGTCGAAGCTTGGTTTCCATCCCCATTCTTCACGGGCAGCCTTATCATCAACCGCATCGGGCCAACTGTCGGCAATAGCCTGACGGAAGTCAGGTTCGTAGGTGATGGTAAAGGCCGGCATATATTTTTTAATGCTGTCGGCAAGGTCTTTTACTGAAAAACTCATGGCGCCCACATTGAAGTCGCTATGGTGCTTGAGTTTAGAAAAATCAGCCTGCATCAGGTCAACGGTAGCTTTGAGGCAGTCGGGCATATACATCATCGGAAGGCGCGTGTCTTCTTTTACAAAACATGTATATTTTCCAAATTTTACAGCATCGTAATAGATAGCCACAGCGTAATCAGTAGTTCCTCCGCCGGGAAGAGTTTCATTGCTGATGATGCCGGGATAACGCAGCCCGCGGACATCAAGCCCGTATTTTTTGACATAATAATCACAAATTAATTCTCCGGCAACTTTTGTAATCCCATACATGGTCGAAGGATGCAGAACGGTTTCCTGTGGTGCGCAATCCAGCGGGGTTCCGGGACCGAATACGGCTATGGAACTCGGGCAGAGAACCTGTGACATTTTCATTTCACGGGCAATTTCCAGTACATTGATCAGACCGTTCATATTGATGTCCCATGCCATCAGCGGGTTCTGTTCTCCGACAGCGGAAAGAATAGCAGCCATATTAATGATGCAATCGATACCGTATTTTTTGCAAACATCAGCCATCGCCGGTTTATTCAGAATATCAAAATATTCAAAAGGCCCTGATTTGGCAACAATTTCAGAAGGCGGTGATTTACGTGTACTGGCAACAACGTTATCATTGCCGTAAATTCTGCGGAGTTCCATGGTTAGCTCGGATCCTATCTGACCGACTGCTCCAACAATAAGGATTTTTTTCATATTGATTATTAAGTTATTAATTAAACAATTTTTTTTATTTGTAGCGCAAATTTAGTTTTTTTAAACTTACTATCAATAATCTAAACAAGATTTTTATACATTATTATTCTTTTTTTAATATCCGGATGATTTTTTCAATCAGACACCCTATTATTCGATTAATTAATTAATTTTGATAAAAAAACATGAAGAAATTTTTCGTTCTGGTACTTGTAAGTATCCTGTTTTCGACAACAGCTTTTCCACAAAAAGAAAACGTCATCAGGATGAACCCTTCGCTGCATGATGTCATCATTTACCTAACAGGTGCGCAAATGCGTTATAAGGTGAATGTCAATCTGCTTAAAGGAAGAAATATGCTTGTCCTGGAAAACTTCGCGCCCAAACTGAATCCTGCCTCTATCAGGATCAAATCGGATGATAACAGTACCGTTCTGTCTATCTCCCATAAAGTAACATCAACCCCAGTTGAAAGTGAAATGCTGAAACATACCCGAATAAACGATTCTATTAAACTGATCACAAAAAAACTCACTGCAATAAACGATGAGAAAAACGCGCTGACCGCACAAAAAGATATGCTGTTAAAAAACCAGTCGCTTGGAGGACAAAGTACGGGCGTGAATGTGGCTGAACTTCAGAAAGCTGCAGATTTCTATCAATTACGGTTTACTTATATAAACAACCGTTTTTCAGAACTGACGGCGGATGCAGATGTTAATACAGCAATACTCATACAGTTGCAGGTTAAGGCTACTGAAATGAATGCCAAACTTAAAACTTCGCGCTCTGAAGTTTCGCTGCTGCTCATTGCAAATAATACACAGGCATCAACAATAGAAATTTCATATGTAGTGAACGATGCCGGCTGGATGCCTTATTACGACCTGAAATGCGAAGATATCAGCAAACCCATCATGCTGAATTACCGTGCAAAGGCTTATAATAACTCGGGAGTTGACTGGGATGACGTTTCATTGATTCTTTCAACCACCGATCCATCACTCAACATTTCTGTGCCTGATTTACAGACATGGTATCTGACAAATTATGTAAGCCAGGTCAAATACGATAAATCAGGATATTACAATCAGAATGTGACAAATGCTTGGGAAACCAATGAAGAAGCCAAAGTGGACAGAAAAGAACATCAGCAGGCAGTACAAACAAAACTAATAGAAGTTCCCGAACTGAGTTTTGATTTTAACATAAAGAACCGCTACACCATCCCTTCTGATGCACAGCCTTATATTATTGAAATAGAAGATCATTCGGTAACCGCAAGCTACCGCTATATTTGTGTACCTATAGTAGAAAAAAGCGCTTTCGTTATGGCCTGCATCAACGAATGGGAAGAGTTAAACCTTGTTGAAGGTTATGCCAATGTTTTCCTTAACGGCACTTATGTCGGACAGTCGTACATCAATCCGAATGAAATCTCCGACACCTTACAAATTTCGCTTGGCCGCGACAGCCGCATTCAGGTTGACCGTGTGAAACTGAAAGATTACAGCAGCAAAATATTGATCGGCGCAAAACGCAAGGCTACCTATGTCTATGAAATATCCGTGAAAAATAACCATACTTCGCCTGTCAGCATTGAAATTCAGGATCAGATCCCGGTGAGCAACAACCAGGAAATAGAAGTTACCGTCGATCAGATCTCAGCAGCAGAACATAATCCGCTGACAGGTATCCTAAAATGGAATTACACCATTGATCCGGGCAAAGTCCAGTCGTTAAAGATCGGATATACCGTAAAATATCCGAAAAGTTATTCTATTCCCATGAAAAAAATGAGAGCACAAAATTGTCCGTCTTTCTAAAAAAATTGAATCAGGCGTATAGATAATAACAGAAAAAGGAGTAATATTGTGGAAAGTATACTAAAATACGTGGTGCAAAAGTTTAAGGCTTTACGATATTCGAGTTTCGGCAAAAATTCCCAAACGAGTTCGTTAGCTCCAGAGGAGCTTAATGTTGGTAAAATTAACACATAGCACTAACATCCCGCTCCTAAGGAGCGGAACTTTAAATGAATTATTTTTTTACCAGCATTACATTCCTACGGAATGAAAAAATATTGTAAAAGCCCTGAAAACAAAGCTATTCAACATTTCACCACAAGCCTATAAAAATCTTATTGCTTAAGTGCCTAATTCAAAAACAAAAAATATGCTAACAATAAAAACTTTTCAGTTCAATGACTTTGGTGTAAACACCTATGTATTATCCAATGAAAACAACGAGTGTGTCATTATTGACCCCGGTTGTTACACACCTGCTGAGCAAAAAAGTTTTGATGATTTTCTTGAAACGTCAAAATTAAAAATTGAAAAACTTCTCATCACACATTGTCATGTTGATCATATACTCGGAGTGGCGCATCTTGAAGATAAATTTGGGGCAGGCGCATGGATACACCCTGCGGGCAAAGAGTTCCTGAGAGCTTCGGTGGGCTATGCCTCCGTTTTCGGGTTCGACCTGGAACGGGTAATAACACCGGCCTGTTATATCAATGAAGGCGAACAGATCAGCCTCGGCCGCGACACGATTGACGTACTTTACACACCCGGCCATGCCGAAGGCAGTGTTTGTTTTGTCACCCATGCACAAAAAATAGTTTTCTCGGGTGACGTATTATTCCAGGAGAGCATTGGCCGCACCGACCTTCCAACAGGTGATTACGACCTGCTGATCGGCAGCATAAAAGACAAGTTGATGAAACTGGAAGATGATTACACTGTATATCCGGGGCACATGGCGAAGACCACTATCGGAAATGAAAGGAAGAACAATCCGTACTTGTAATGTTTGTTTTAGGTAGATACCTGAAAGTGGCATTGGAGATCGGCGCCATATTGCTGCTAACTATTTCAGCAACGGGACAAAACTTTTTTAAAGGTGTGCTGCTCAACCGTCAGGATTCTACGGTTATACCCTTTGCCATAGTGAAACTGGCCGAAACCGGCAGCTATGCAGAAACTAACAATAAGGGTGAATTTAAATTTGAAATTCCTCCGGACAAAACACTGTTGCATATGGAAATATCTACTTTGGGGCTGCGCGAAACTGTAGTTCATCAACCTGCTTTTAAAGGAACAGAAAAAATATATGTTGATCAAACGCCGCTTTTGCTTAACCCTGTTGAAGTAGAGGGGCTTAATGCCGTTGAGATCGTAAAAAAAGCGGTCATGCAAATCCCTGCAAACTACACTGATTCAAGTTTCGCTGCCTTTTCGTTTTATCGGCAATATGAAAAAATCAATGGGAAATTTAAAAACCTGATTGAGGTACAGGCCGTTGTATCCTTTATTTTAACTACTTTAAAAAACTATATATCTCCGCAATATGGCTTTGCCATTGAACAGATGAGGAAGAGCGACCATACCTATGTTATTGATGACTTGCAATATGATGATTATGACTTTTCTGCTTTGCTTCGCCAGAATCCTGTATATCATCTGGCTGAAAGTTCATTGAACCCTAATGCATTCAATTTTTACAATTTCTATTTTGACACCCTCGCTCAAAATACGGATGATTATACAATCAGATATGTTTGCGCTGACTTTTCAAGCGAAATGCATGGGGTGAGTAACATCAGGGAGGTTGGATGGCAGGGTGAAAGCCGGGAAGAAGGAATTTTGATTATTGACCGGCAATCTTATGCTTTTAAAAAAATCGAAAGAACGTCATACAGAAACCCTTGGTATCATTATCCAAAGAACAATAATTTTTTACTGCCGTCCAAACGTTATTACGAAGAATTTGTGGATGGTGATCTGGTTGCTGAATATCATCAGGAAAAAGATAAATGGTTTCTTACACGTTTATGCCACAGTTACACCAATGAGTTTTATAATTCATCAACATCAAAAAAGGAATTTACCATAACGGATGTTTTTGAGTGGCACTGCGACAGCATTTCTCATTTTATCCCGTCATCATTGGCCGACAAGTTTTACAAAGACGCTCCCCTGCCCCTGCACCCATATGTTTATGACAAAAACAAATGGAGCCAGCCCTTGCCACCATATCATTTTTTCAGACAAGAGGAGGTATACCAGTATCTTGAAAATAAATCCTCACTTGAGGAACAATTTGAAAATAATGGGAAATAAGAATCTTACACTGACAAAATCCTTGAGTGATTGACAAAAGAAAATATCAATCCGCAAGCAAATTCATCTGGTAACCCCGTTCATCCCTTTTTTCGATATAATTGATGAATGAGCGGTTCACCACTTTGTTCCCGCCGGGTGTCGGATAGTCACCGGTAAAGTACCAGTCGCCGGTATTATTTGGACAGGCGGCATGAAGATCATCGATGGTTTGATAAATAATTTGCACACCGGCTTGGATATCTTTTGTTACAAGAATTTTTGTGATTTTTTCTGCAATACGTTCCGGGGTAAAAGGCTCATAGATTTCCTTCACATAGTTAACAATTTTCTCTTTGGGCTGGTACTCCTGTGCTTTACACTTTTTGTACACCCTGCCGATAACTTCTTTCTGGCCCGTTTCATTTAACAATTCAATGGCTGCCTTAAATGCCACAAAATCGTTCAATTTTGCCATATCAATACCATAGCAGTCCGGATAACGTATCTGGGGTGCAGATGAAGCAATGATGATCCGTTTCGGGTTCAGACGGTCGAGCATCCGGATGATGCTTTCGCGTAAAGTAGTCCCCCGGACAATAGAGTCGTCAACCACAACAACCGTATCCACCTGATCGCGGATAATGCCGTAAGAAACATCGTAAACATGAGCGACAAGGTCATCACGGTCTTTTTCCTGCGTGATAAAAGTGCGCAATATCATATCTTTTACCGCCACCTTTTCGAAACGGGGATGGAATGCCAGTATTTTATCAAGTTCTTTCGCTGATATATTTTTCCCTGCCTGCAGGATTCTGTCTTTTTTCACGCCATCGCAAAACTTTTCCAGAGCATCCATCATGCCGTAATACGCAACTGCCGCCGTGTTGGGGATATATGAAAAAACGGTGTTTTCAATGTCATAGTCAATCGCTTTCAAAATGGATGGCACCAAAAAACTGCCCAGTTTCTTACGTTCCAGATAAATATCCTTATCTGTTCCTCTTGAAAAATAGATACTTTCAAAGGAGCAGGACTTCCTTTTCTGTGCGTCAATGAACTTAGACAGGTTGTAGGATCCGTCTTTTTTTACAATTAAAGCTTTGCCCGGATCTATTTCTTTGATCTCTTCAATGGGCACATTGAAAGAGGTCATGATCACCGGACGTTCCGAAGCAGCTACGATCACTTCATCATCGGCATAATAATAAGCAGGGCGAATACCCGAAGGGTCCCGCATGATAAAAGCATCGCCATGGCCGATCATGCCTGCCAGCACATAACCACCGTCCCAGTCTTTCGCAGCACGGGTAAGCATTCGCTGCACATCCAGGTTTTTGGCGATCAGGGCAGAGACATCCTTTTTATTTATGCCCTGGGCTTTATATGACTGATAAAGCTCCTCGTTTTCCTGATCAAGAAAATGCCCTATCTTTTCCAATATCGTAATGGTATCCGTAGTTTCAACAGGATGCTGGCCAAGACTGATCAATTTATTAAAAAGTTCATCGACGTTCGTCAGGTTGAAATTTCCTGCTAAAACAATATTTTTTGTCTTCCAGTTATTTTCACGTATAAACGGGTGGCATGTTTCAATGCTGTTTTTCCCGAAAGTTCCGTATCGCAAATGTCCGAGGTACATTTCGCCTATGAACTCCGAATTATGTTTCAGCCAGTTTACATCACTGAAAAAAGCAGGTTTATTGTTCTTTATGGTTTTCAGGCCGGAATATACCTGGGTAAAAATATCCGTGATCGGGCTTGAGGAATTTGATCGAATACGGTTGATAAAACGCATACCTGGTTCAAGATCCAGTTTGATGCAGGCGACACCGGCCCCATCCTGCCCCCTGTTGTGCTGTTTTTCCATCAGCAACGACAGTTTGTTCAGCCCATAGAGCGATGTGCCATATTTTGACTGGTAGTATTCGAGGGGTTTTAATAAACGGATAAAGGCAATACCGCATTCGTGTTTTATCGGCTCACTCATACAGTTTGATTTTTTACAAAGTTATTGTTTTGTAAACAATCATTTCAATTCCTGCAAAGGATTTATTAACAAAAGGAAGGAGTTTATTAAAAGTTTTTATTATCAAAATTGACCGGATGATTTTCCTGGTTGTATTTTCCGCAATCTATCTCAACAGACAAAGGGTTGGAAGGTCTTGAAAAATTATCAGAAGGACGGATATTCAAAGACTTATCGGCATAAACTTTTTTCATGTATATAGCCCAGATAGGTAATGACATATTAGCTCCCTGACCAAGAGAGGTACTGCGAAAATGTATGCTTCGGTCTTCACAGCCAACCCATACCCCTGTAGTAAGATTGGGAACAAATCCCATAAACCAGCCGTCAGAATTGTTGTCTGTGGTTCCTGTTTTACCGGCTATCTGATTTGTCAATCCATACTTGCCCCTTAATCGGGCACCCGTACCGCTTTCGACAACTCCCTGCATCAGGCTTGTCATCAGGTAGGCTGTTTCCTCGCTCATGGCTTCCTGGGTTTGGGGTACAAAGCTGGCAAGGGTATTTCCGTATTTATCTTCGATGCGTGTAACAAAGATCGGCTCAATATAAACCCCTTCATTGGCAAAAGAATTTATAGCGCCCACCATTTCATAAAGCGACAGATCGGGTGTTCCCAGGCATATAGCATAAACTTCCGGGATATCGCTTTTTATTCCCATTTTACGCGCAACTTTAACAACAGGCCCCGGAGAATATCTTTTTATTAAAAATGCCGATATCCAGTTAATCGAGTTTGCCAGCGCTTCTTTCAGCGTAACCATTTCACCTTCTTTGTATTCTCCCGAATTATGGGGTTCCCACTTTTGACCGTTTTCCAGATCGAAGGTAATAGGCACATTGGGAACTTTTGTACAAGGGGAAAATTCACCTTCCTGCATGGCAACTGTATAAACAAAAGGTTTAAACGTGGAACCCACCTGACGTTTGGCCAGACAAACATGATCGTACTGAAAATATTTGTAATTGATACCCCCCACATAAGCCCTGACATAGCCTGTTTGCGGCTCAACAGACATCAGCCCTGCAAGTAAAAACCACTTATAATATTTCACGGAATCAAGCGGTGACATAATGGTGTCCTTATTTCCGCCCCAGGCAAAAACATTCATCTTTACAGGTGTGCTAAAGATTTTCATTATTTTTTCATCAGGAACATTCTCCTTTTTCAGGTTCTGATAACGTTCGGAACGGTATACGCCCTGCATAATCATTTTGTTGATCTGCTGATCGCTTACCTGCCAGTCGTAAGGAGCTCTTTTTACACCTTTCCAGTGTTTATAAAAATCTTTCTGCAGTTCTTTCCCGATATGCTCACTCACAGCCTCTTCGGCATAACGCTGCATTTTTGAATTGATCGTCGTATAGATACGAAGCCCGTCTTTAAAAATATTGTAAGGGGTACCGTCGGATTTCAGGTTCTTGTTACACCATCCGTAGGCAGGGTTTTTCTCCCATTGTTCCATGTCTGCTTCATAGCTCTTCTTATCCGTATAATTATCTTTGTCCGGCTTATCCCTTGTCAGTAAAATCCTCAGATATTCCCTGAAATAGGTTGCCATGCCGGCCGTATGGTCCTGAATGCGGAAATGCGACATATCAATCGGTAGCACACGTATGGAATCGTACTGTTCGCTGCTGATATAACCATATGTTTCCATCTGTTTGAGAACGACTTCGCGCCGTTTTATTGCATTTTCAGGGTTTCTGATCGGGCTGTACCGAGTAGGCGCCTTTAACAAACCTATGAGCATGGCCGATTCCTGTATGTTCAGGGAATCAGGGGTTTTGTCGAAATAAGTGCGCGCGGCTGAATTTATGCCATACGACTGGTTCCCGAAATCAACCGTGTTGAGATACATCGCCAATATCTCCTGTTTGGTATAATTGTGTTCCAGCTTCACCGCGGTAACCCATTCTTTGAATTTTGTTATGACGACCTTTACAAAATTCTGGTTGGTATCACGCGGAAAAAGGTTTTTGGCAAGTTGCTGCGTAATCGTGCTGCCCCCACCGGCGCCACGGTTTCCGGTAACCATGCCCAGCATCACACGAAAAAGACTTCTTACATCAATACCCGAATGATCCGTAAACCTGGAATCTTCAGTAGCGATTAATGCATTAACCACATTGGGGGACAGGTCCTCGAAATGAATATTTGAACGGTTTTCGATATAATATTTTCCTAAAACCACCTGATCCGATGAAATAATTTCAGAAGCCAGGTTGCTGCGCGGGTTTTCAAGTTCTTCAAAAGTCGGCATGAAGCCGAAAACCCCGAGAGAAATAAACGTAAACAAAACCAAAACCAGTCCGATTATGGAAAAATAAATAATCCAAAGGCGTTTTACGTAATTATGAAATTCAGTATTTACAGCTTTTTTCGCCATTTCATTTCTCTGTTTCAAATTTGTCTATCCTGATACCAAAATCCTCGATCCCTTCAAGTTCAGGCTCGCGCATGGCCTGCTCGAATTCAAATGAATAATTTCCTGATAATTTAAATCGTATTCCCTGTCTGAAAAGCACACGGTTATCTATGATTTTCCCATGTTCTTTGCCAAGCCATTTACCTGTATTATCAGCAAGCATACATTCAATAGTATCGACTGAATACATTCCGTTAGGATATAAGGTTTTCAGGAAAAGAAAAATATTACTGTATTTATAATCTGAAGAATTCCGGATATCAATATAAAAATTGTACAGTTGAACGGTATCGGGAACATTTACGGAGAATTTCACAATATCATCGCTTTTCCAGACGGAATTTTCAATTTTTTTGTTTCTGTCGATAAGAATTCCTGAACCGCATGAGCTAAATATCAAAAGAAAAAACGCAACGATGATAGGTATCTTTTTCATTTTAGTCATCAGCGTATTTTGAAAGGTCTTCCTCAAAGTGTTCAAATTCTATTTTCTTTTCTTTCTTTTGTGCAAAATCCTCCAGTTTGTCCGGCACAATTCCCTTCGCGTTATCGCTGACGATCTTTTTCACCACATCAGAAGGAATAGCAAGGATGTTTGAGGGGTCATCAACGTATGAATACCAGACGATCTTTTTTATCACATCGATTTTCTGGCATTGTGCCGATCCTTTTTTGGTTTTGATGAGAATATCCGTGTTAGGGAAATTTTTTAAGGCATCCACATAACAATCGTATTCATAATTGAGACAACATTTCAATTTAGAACACTGGCCGGCCAGTTTTTGAGGATTGATGGTCATTTGCTGTACACGGGCCGTATTGGTGGATACCGATTTAAAATCGAACAGCCAGCTGGAACAGCATAGTTCCCGCCCGCAGGTACCGATACCTCCGAGTGTGCTGGCTTCCTGGCGCACTCCAATCTGGCGCATTTCAACACGAACACCGAACTGTTCCGCCAGAATCTTAATAAGTTCCCTGAAATCAACACGTTCTTCTGCAGTATAATAAAATGTTGCTTTTGTTCCATCGCCCTGGCATTCGACATCATTAACTTTCATCGACAAATGCAGGTTGGTGGTGATCTTTTTCGTTTTTTGCAGTGTTTCGTTTTCGGGAGTTACCACACTGACCCATTTTTCGATGTCAGAAGGCCTTGCCCTGCGATAAACTTTTTTTATGTCGCGGGTTTCGATATTAACACGTTTTTTCTTCATCTGCAGACGTGCTGATTCACCCAATAGGGTAATGATGCCAATGTCGTGGCCCGGAGAAGCCTCAACAGCAATGATATCGCCCACCGCATACTCTGAATTATCCGGGATCAAAAAGAAATCTTTGCGGCTGTTTTTAAAACGAACCTCTGCATAAGGAAAGGCCGGATAAATTTTGGGCGGAGTAATATCTTTAAGCCAGTCGTATGCATTACGTTTGCAACACGAATGATTATATAACTTATCATTTTTCTGATGCGATTTAGGTTTGTTAGCACAGCCCCGGGTAAGAAATTCGTTTTTATCGTTCGTCATAGCATGTCATATTACCGCAAAGATAAATAATTTTAAAGGAATTTTTAAAATTTTACGAATGCATAATTTGGTTCAGCCTGAAAGACAGATCCATAAACAACACCTTGGGATTGGCATTACGCTCGATGTGAAATACCGCTTTATTAAATTCATCGGCAAAATACGGAATTCGGGGAGCCGTGAGCACCGCGGAAAAATTTTTAACAAATACCGTTTCATCTTCAACCAGTTTAAGTAGTTTTTCATTGCCATGATTCATCAGCGAAGTATTCCGGATAATCTTCAGGGCATAATTAAAAAATATCTTCTGGTTCTCGCGGCCAATTTTTGATATCTCATCAATAAATTTGTTCAGTTCAAAAACATCGTCGTTATTAAACCTGTAGCAAAGCCTCAGCCACTTTTGCAACGAATTAAAATTATAGTCGTCCTCATCAACCTCCTGCAGCAGAGTCTTTGCAACAACAAAATTGCCATCGGAAACATTAGCGATCTTGCGGGCATTGATCTCGGTTGCCTGATATTTCTCCGAAAGCGCATTGCTGATATCTTTAGCGCCCAGCCTTGGTATTTTCACCATCTGAGTACGCGAAATAATAGTATTGATAACCTGTTCGTGATTTTCGGCCACTAAAATAAACAAGGTTTTTTCAGGTGGTTCTTCAAGTATTTTCAATATTTTGGGTGCAGCCGCATGATATAGTTTTTCAACCATCCAGAGGATGATGATCTTATACTCCGACTCGTAGGATTTCAGGCTTAGTTTTTTCACTATTTCATCGCAATCTTCGGCATTGATAATCCCCTGTTTATTCTCAACACCTATAGTCTCATACCAGTCGTTAAGCGAAATATAATAATCGTTTTTAATGAGCAGGTTGCGCCAGATCTGAATAAAATCAACACTTTTGGGTTTGGTTTTTACATCTTTGGTAGTGGTTACCGGGTAAAAAAAGTGAATATCGGGATGGATAAGTTTGTTGAATTTCAGGCACGAAGGGCAAACGCCGCATGAATCACCGGCAAGCGGTGAGCCGGAATCATCATATTGTTTGTTGGTACAGGAAATAAACTGCGCGTATGCGATAGCAAGAGCAAGTTTTCCCGAACCTTCGGCGCCCAGAAACAGTTGCGCATGGCTGACGCGGCTGTTTTTCACCGTGTTGACCAGGTAATTTTTTATGGGTATTTGTCCGATGATTTCCGAAAATCTCATAAAGTGATAAAAATTAAATAACAGTGGTTCCAGGCAGGGTTATTTCATCAATTCATTGACTATAGTGTCCACCGATATTCCGTCGGCTTCAGCTTTATAGTTTTTTACGATGCGGTGTCTGAGCACCAGGGGGGCCACCTGCTGCACATCTTCGATATCCGGCGAAAATTTCCCGTTGATTGCCGCGCTGCATTTGGCGCCGATAATCATATACTGGGATGCACGGGGGCCTGCTCCCCACGAAATATAATCATTAGACCATTTGTGTGCCTGTGTCGTCCGGGGACGGGTGATGGATGCCAGATTTATCGCGTATTTGTAAACATTGTCAGGGACAGGAATTTTACGGATAACCTCCTGAAATTCCAGTATTTCTTCCGCAGTAATAACGACGTCAATCATCGGATTGTAATTGGTAGTGGTCGTTTTTACGATATTAATCTCTTCGTTAAAATCAGGGTAATCCAGCAAGATATTAAACATAAACCTGTCAAGTTGTGCTTCCGGTAGCGGATAAGTACCTTCCTGCTCAATAGGGTTCTGAGTCGCCAGAACAAAAAAAGGTTCTTCGAGTTTAAAGTTTTTCCCTGCAACGGTAACGGCTTTTTCCTGCATGGCTTCAAGCAGTGCCGACTGTGTTTTAGGCGGTGTACGGTTTATTTCGTCGGCAAGAATGATGTTTGCAAATACAGGGCCTTTGATAAATCTGAATTTGCGTTCCTCGTCAAGAATTTCAGAACCGATGATGTCAGAAGGCATCAGGTCGGGGGTAAATTGAATTCTGGAATACTTCAGCCCAAGCGACCTTGCAATGGTATTGATCATAAGGGTTTTGGCAAGACCGGGAACACCTATCAGCAGGGCGTGCCCGTTACTGAAAATGGAGATAATGATATTTCTTACCACCTCATCCTGGCCTATAATCACCTTAGCCGTTTCAGATTTTACCTTTTTGTACTTTTCAACCAGGGCTTCCAGCGCTTCGACATCCGATTTGAATTGCATTTTTCTGTTTTTTATTGATTATTGATACGGATCCAACTGTATTTAAAATTACAGTCTTTATAATTATCCGAAATATTAATAAAAGTATTCTGGGATTTATTGTTGATCCATTTACTGATAGCCTGATTTTGCTTTATTTGCAGCGCGAGATTCTGTATTTGCGGATAATCATCCTTAAGATTTGCTTTGTGCGGCTCGGTGCGAGATTTCAGCTTAAGCATCCGGTAGGCCTGCTGGCCGTCTTCGTTGGTAAAGATTACGGGGTCAGAAATATCGCCTACTTTCATTTTTTCTATAATAAAAAACATGTTCGGATCGATTTCATCGGGCGAAAATTTTGAATCACCGGTATACTGATTGATAAGCATCCCGCCGTTTACCCTTGTAAGGTCATCGGAATAATAAGTGGCCGCTTTCTCAAAAGTCATAGAATCCTTTTTTATCAATTCGGCAATCCTGTCAATATCTTTTTTTGATTTTATCATATCTGCCGGAGAAGCTTTGGGTATGACCAGGATATGTCTTACGTTGATAGATTCGCCCCTTCTTTCGATCATCTGGATGATATGATATCCCTTTTTTGTTTTGACTATTGGTGAAACTTCGCCGGGTTTTAATGAAAATGCGGCTGCTTCAAATTCCGGATAAAGCTCGCCCCTGCCCACAAAACCTAATTCACCGCCCTTGGTCATAGAGCCGGGATCCTGGGAATACAGGTTGGCGAGTGTGGCAAAATCTTCACCTTTTTTTACACGGTCTTTGAGGCTGTTGAGCTTTTCTTTAACATTAGCCACCTCAGCATCACTGATAGCAGGCACCTTGACAATCTGAACAACTTCAATCTGAGATCCCACCAATGGTATACTATCCACAGGAATGCTATTGTAAAATTCCTGTACTTCCGAAGGTGTAATTTTAACATCCTGGGTAAGTTTCGATTGGACAGACTGTATTAAAAGATAATCACGGATCTTATCCCGCATGTCTTCTTTTATCTCAAGTATCGTCTTCTTAAAATAGGCTTCGAGATTTTCTTTTGAGCCTATCTGATCAATAAAATATCGCATGCGCCTGTCCAACTCGCTATCCACCTGCTTTTCGGTAACCGTAACACTGTCGAGTTCGGCCTGAGTAAGCAATAGTTTCTGAAACATGATTTCTTCGAGTATCTGGCATTTGAGTGCGGTACCTTTTGTGCTACCCTGCATCAGGTATTGAAAATATTCATTTTCAATGTCGGAATGTAATATGATGTTGCCTCCAATCACGGCAGCAACCTCGTCAATAAGTATTTTTTCATTATTCTGCTGACATTTGCCTGCAAAGGCCAGCAATAACAATGACAAAAACAGGATCGTTTTATTTAATGTACTAATCATCAATTCTGGTATTTTATCTGATAATAACTATTTAAACTCAAAAATAGTATGATTACAATTATTTTTTAAAAACTTCAAAGTTACCTTTTTTCACTGCATTATCATAAACATCATTCCTCATGTTTTCTATCAAAGCGAGCTTTCGCTTGTTGATAATAATGTCGCGGATTTTATTTTTTTCAAAACTCAGCGGAGATATGCTCTCTTTGATCATAAATCCCTTGATATTCATCAAATACGTGAAGGCCGAATCCTGTATTTCAATAATACGGTTATTTTTCAGATATTCCTCCTGGTTATAGGTAACAATAGGTATCTCTTTTAGAATATCGTTAAATAACAGCCAGTTCTGATCATCGAGGTAATAATTTACAGCATGTTTGTGGCAAAAGTCCTGTAACTTTTTCTGGTCTTGTGGCTGGTCTGAGCGGATAAGGGTTCGCAATGGTGCAGGAGAAACTTTTTTTGGCAACTTCACATAGACAACTTTCACAATATTTTCTTTCAGTTCAAAATTAATTTTATTTTTCTCGTAATAATTGGCTATTTCTTCATCACTAACTGATGTATCCAGTTTCTGCCTGATAAGATTGGACTCATATTGAAAAACCGTCAGTGAGTTTTTGTAATCTTCCAGTTGCCGTGAAAAATCTTTTTCTTCATCAGAAAGATTTTTTTCTGCCTGTGCAATAATCAGTTGCTGATGTACCCAATTGTCGATATATTCACGAAGGAACTCCATACTGTCCTGCTCAGAAATATTTGAAGGAACTACTCCCTGAATATCAGAAGCATACAAATATTTATCATAAACCCGTGCCAATGCCTCTTTGTCCCTGTCAGGATTGGTATTACAAGCACAAAAAACTACAGCTATAATAAAAATGAACTTTTTCAAAAAATTGCTTTAAAAAGATTAGCTAAACATTAAGCAGTATGCTTTGGAAGTAAAATGCTTATTTTAAAAGCGATTCGAAAACGCTCTGGTTTACTTCATAAGGATATTTGCTTCTGAGTTGTTTTATCCATTCCTCTTCCAGATAGTTTTGATAATCAGCAGTAATAAGCCCTTTGGCTTCTTTTAGCAGTTTAGGTTCCGGGGCGACTAAATTGTGTTTCACGACAAAGATCACTTTGTCATCTTTTGAAATATTATCCGTAACGCCTTTTTCCCAAGTTGTTCCATCGATAATAGGGTTGTCTTTTTTGGAAAACTTTTTACGCTCTATCTTCAGGAATGGAAGGCTGTCTGTGTTGATTTTTTTGTAAATATCCATTTCGGTGATCTTACCATTTTCATAGTTTTTCAAAAGTTTACGGGTATTTTTAGCAGTTTCTTCATTATTACAAGTAAATATTGATGCATCGAGGCGTTCTTCCCACATGTATTTGGTTTTGTTTTTCTCATAAAAATCCTGCAGACCTGTTGTATCCTGAATAGCTTTAGACCATACCTTTTTATCGGTCAGTTCGAACAGCATGATACCGTCCCTGTATTCTTTCATAAGTGATTTGAATTCAGGATATTTTTGTTCAAGTTTTCCATCTTCGTACTGTATACAGCTTTCATCAACAAAAGATGAATAACGATCATTGATAAAAGGCTGAACTTTCATCTTGCTTCTCTTTCCCTGTTTTGATCCTATATATTTTGCAAAATCCTGTTGCGAATATGATTTATCTCCGATAGTAAACATATTTTTTGTCAGGCCGGCAGCACGTTCCATGTCCCATTTTCCTTCAAAAATAGTTGAATCAACCACTTTATAGAAATCATTTACAGCTCCCGGGTTTTCATTAAAACCATACTCGTTTCTGATACGGTGGATTACAGCTTCTTTACTCTTGTTTGAACGGCTGTCTTTCATTATACGGGACTTAAGCTGTGTTTTTTCTTCATCAAATGATTTCACAGGTGTTCTCTCAACAAGTTTGATAATGTGCCAGCCATAAACAGTCTGAACAGGTTCAGAATAGTCTCCCAGATTAAGTTTGGCAATCGCCTGAATGAATTCGGGCACCATGCGGTTAACTCCGAAACCCTGTAAAACGCCGCCTTTTGCTGCAGAGCCTTTATCATCGGAATATTCATTGACCACGTCTTCAAATTTTGCTCCGCCTTTTAATTTGGCATAAGCCTCATCAATTTTAGTTTTATAAGAGGGCAGTGCCTCAGGCTTTGCATCTTTAGGCACTTCAACAAAAATATGTGCTGCCACCACTCTTCCCATGGCAGGTTTTCTGTCAACAACCTTGATCAGATGATAGCCATAATCGGTACGGACGGGTAAGGAAACACTACCGACCGCAGTATTGTATGCTGCTTCTTCAAAAGGATAGATCATATCGAGTACAGAAAAATATCCAAGATCGCCCCCATTGCCCTTGAAAATTGATTTGGAGTCCGGTTCTTCCCTGTCGCGTGCCGATGGGTCGTCAGATGTTTCTTTGCAAACTGTCGCAAAATCTTCTCCTTTTAACAGCCTGTCGCGGATTTTCATAATTTTCTTATAAGCGATCAAGGTATCTTCAGGTAATGCATCCTTGCTTACTTTTATCAGAATATGGCTGGCTCTTATATCCCATTGCAGCCTGTCGTAGGCTTCCCTGATAATGTCATCGTCGACCTGTTTATCCGTCAGATATGGCTGGGCAAGCTGTTTACGATAGCCGGCCAGCTCGTTTTTAAAAGATGTAAAAGTGTCAAGCTTCTGTTCTTCAGCCTCTTTCACTTTTAGTTTAAAATTAATGTATAGGTTAAGATACTCATCCAGTGATTTTTTATCCATCACATCGCCTTTAATGTTATTCTTTTTATAAACATTCAGGAATTCAGTTTTTGTGATTTTTTCTCCTGCCACTGTAAGAAGCACTTCATCATTGACCTGTGCATTCACCATTCCGCAAAACAATACGGAAACAACATAAATAATAATAATACGTTTCATAATTCTTTTCTGTTTTTTTTTAATTTAATGCAAAAATATGTTTTATTAGTACATTTTCAAAAATTATCTGCTATAATTTGGCGCTTCACGGGTGATGATCACATCGTGAGGATGACTTTCGGCGACACTGGCAGCCGTAATTTTTATAAATTTCGCTTTCTGCAGCCTTGCAATATTTTTGGAACCGCAATAGCCCATACCGGCTTTAAGCCCACCCACCATCTGGTGTATCACCTCTGATAAAGTTCCTTTATAGGGTACACGGCCAACAATTCCTTCGGGAACCAGTTTTAAGGCATCGTCTTCACTTTCCTGGAAGTACCGGTCTTTCGAGCCCCGTTGCATAGCTTCGATAGAACCCATTCCACGGTATGTTTTAAATTTACGGCCTTCAAAAATAACTGTTTCTCCGGGAGATTCGTCAACTCCTGCCAGCATAGACCCCAGCATAACGGAATGAGCCCCTGCGGCAATTGCTTTGACGATGTCGCCGCTGAATCGTATTCCGCCGTCAGCTATTACAGGAACACCGGAATTTTTGATCGCTTTGGCTATGGCGTGTATGGCATAAAGTTGCGGAACACCTACACCGGCAATGATCCTGGTAGTGCAAATGGAACCGGGCCCGATACCAACCTTAACGGCATCTGCGCCGGCTTTTACAAGGTCCCGGGCCGCTTCGGCTGTTGCAATATTTCCTACAACCATTTCGATCTCAGGAAAGTTTTTCTTAAAAAGTTTTGCGGCATCAATAACGCCTTTTGAATGCCCGTGCGCTGTATCAATGACGATGGCATCCACTCCTGACTTTACCAATTCCTGCACCCTGTCGAGCATATCTTTGGTTACGCCTACACCGGCAGCTACGCGGAGCCTTCCCCTCTCATCCTTACAAGCATTCGGACGGGCTTTTATCTTAATAATATCTTTATATGTAATCAGCCCTATCAGTCTGAAATCCTTATCCACCACAGGTAATTTCTCTATTTTGTGTTCCTGAAGGATATCAGCAGCTTTTTCAAAATCCGTGAATTCGGTGGTTGTGATCAGGTTTTCCTTGGTCATGACCTGCGATATCGGCCTGTTATGATTGCGCTCAAAACGCAGGTCCCGGTTTGTTATGATGCCTACCAGGCGGTTTTTATTATCAATGACAGGTATTCCTCCAATTTTGTATTCCTTCATCAGCTCAAGGGCATCTTTTACATAAGCATCTTTTTTCAGGGTAATAGGGTCGATGATCATTCCGTTCTCAGCACGCTTTACTTTTTTCACTTCGTTTGCCTGATCTTCAATGGACATATTTTTGTGAAGCACCCCAATGCCTCCTTCCTGGGCAATGGCGATAGCCATATGCGACTCGGTTACGGTATCCATGGCAGCTGAGACTATCGGGATATTTAAATTAATAGTTCGGGTAAAGCGCGTGGATACATCAACCAGCCGGGGCAAAACATCTGAATAAGCCGGTATTAATAATACATCGTCATACGTTAACCCTTCGCCTAAAAATTTCTCTGATTCCATAGCGTATATATTTTTTGTCTGCAAAAATATGAAAAATAGTTGTTTAAAGTTTTTTTAACGGGTGCTGTCATAAAAAAAACCAGCTTTGTTCAAGCTGGCTTTTTTTTTACCTTAGCAGGGTAACGATTCCCCGTTTGATAAATGTTTTATTGAATGCATTGGTGATCTTAATATAATAGGTATAAACACCAAGCGCACATTTTTTTCCTTCGAATTTACCATCCCAGCCTAAATCATAATCGGTGGTTTCAAAAATCTTCCTGCCCCAGCGGTCATAAATAATCATCTGGTAACCGTCTTTTTCGGTGTAAACACCCACCGGTTTAAATATGCTATTCAACCCTTCGGGAGTAAATGCATTTGGCACATATAAACGGGGAGGCTGCAATAAAATTACTTCATTAGAATACACTTTGTCTGCAAAAATATAAGTGCTGTCATACACATCATATAACTGAGCTTCAATAGTGTACCTGAACCTGCCGCCGCTTTCAGTATAACTCTCAACATTATCGGTATAAAATGTTTCATTTGATACCAGCGAAGCTACATTAAGGTAAGGCTCATACTCATCAACTTCACGGCGCACGTTGTAGGCCTGAGGAACACGGTTCTCGTACAAATTCCAATAAATATTATTCAAAAGGTATTCCGGTACCGTACCTTCCAGATAGATCGTACGTCCGACATTTGATGTCAGCATATCAAGAGCACAGCTATCAGATACAACTATTTTGTAATAATAACTCTTTTCATGCACACTTGCCGAATTATCATCATAGGTCACGTTCGAATAAGGATTATCAGGAGGCAGCACGGCTATAGTATCATAATTAAGGCCATCCACGGATCTTAATATCTTATATTTTGTGATATATGCTGTTGAATCTACAAAAAAGCCAAGTCGGACATAGCTGTCATTTTCCACCGTGGCATATCTCAGAAAAACAAATTTTGGCTGATTGGGTTTCGTAACCACCACACAGCGCTGGTTTGAAGAAGATGTTTTCTGGTTCAGGGAATCATAAGCACGAATGATGTAACAATAATTTGATCCATTGACCAGACCTGTATGCTCATAACTTAATACGGATGCCGGCAGATCCGCTAACAAAGCAAAAGGCCCCCCGTTTTCGCTCACCATGATACGGTATCCCTGAAGCCCCGGATCGGTAAAATTAATATAAGAAGTCCATTGAAGGCTTACCCTATCGGCACAAGCATTGATAAACGGAGGGGACAAATAAATAGTCCTGTGTTCCGGGCTCATGGGGCTTAATTTTTTGCAACTGTCAACCGCGGCAATACAATAGGTTTCAGATGCAGTCTGAGGAACAGAAGTCAGATCAATATATGAAGTAGCCGGCACATCTACGGAATCCCTTATAAACCATGCACCTGTTCCATCCTTACGATAGATATAATATTTAACCGCATCCGGCGAGGTGCTTGGCTGCCAGCCAAGAATAGCCTTAATTGTAACAGGATTAACACTCACCGAGTCAAGTAAAAGCAAATCGGGAGGGAACCCATCATGTAACTGCTCTCCATCAACGGATGAAACAGAAGTACATCCGGTGCTATCTTCTATTTCTATTCTGTAATTGATAAATGCGCTACATATAGTTACCGTGTCCAGATAGGTTAGCTGAGTAGTGGAATCTAAAAAGCTCCATGATCCGGCAGGATACTCCCGAAAAATATGATAATATTGTGAAGAACTCCCGAACAAAGGGTTGTGGACAGGATTCCAGTCCAGTTGGGCTATTTGCCCTCCGCCAACGGCTGCTACGTTGAGGAAAATAGTACTTACTGTATCACTGGTTGTGTCAGAATAATACAACCCGTAACACCCTGAACGGGTTGTCATATAAAAATAACGTTGGCCGCCATTTCCGTCTAACCCGGAATATGTCTTAGAGGTCTGAGTATATGTAAACAAACTGTCGATCTTGACAAAAGGTCCTGTGGGTGAGTTTGAGAAAAACACATGATAACTGTCGAAAGAGTTAACAGTGTCGACGGGTGGAACCCAGGTAAGCGTGATATCGCCATTGGGATGTACTTCGGTACATTTTAATTCGGGCGCCCTCAATACAATTTTAGGAAGTACAACAATAGATAATGTGGCTATTTTTATGCCCGGCGCAGGGCAAAAATCGTCGTAGACTTTTATAATAAAATTATGCACGTTGAACATTGTCCCGCAGACTCCCGGTATGCCGGTAATGGAGGCAGGGTGGGTAAGATGGTCGCAACTGGTTACCCAATGAAAGTGAGTGGAAACTGCAAGCATAGCTGATAAAACAGGAGGCGGATTCAAGGTAGCGCAGGGAGGCCTCGGGCAGCCCGTCGTCTCACTGATAAATCCCGCACCAAAATCCTGTCCTGAGGCTTCCAGTGTAACTGTCTGAGGATTATTATTGGGCAATACGCCATAATCAATACCGGTAATATCAATATCAACGGTATCGCCGGCATAAACAGTATCCGTATATTCAAATATTCCAAGGTTAGGGTTATAAAAAGGGCCGGCCACCGAAGGAGGTTGGTTTGAGCCGGAACAGGCAAGCAAAACGATTTGCATTTCCCTGAAAATTTCGGCAATTTTAACTCCGCAGCGGTAGGCTGTTACTTTCGTGACCGTAACAAAGGCGCCGTTTGTATATGACGTATAAGAAATTTCGCCATTATAGGGATTCATGGTCGCCGGCACATTCAGCGGGTTCTGAGCCGTACCGGGCAATGGGCTGTTAGCCGAATAGGTAGAGGTATAACCCATTGGCACTGTAGCGCTTTGCAAGGCAGGAGCCCAGGAAAAAGCAAGTGAATCCAATTCTTTATCCGTAGCATTATGATTATATTTAAACGGGTAGCCCGTACAAATTACCGTGGACGGAACCTCTGCAAAAACAGGGCTGTTGTCGTAGCAAGGATTGGTGTTTTGCCCGTTATAGGGATACATGATGGCCCTGAGAAACCAATCCTCACTTGTTGGAGTTACCATATTCACACTCGGATTACGGCAACATCCGTCGTTATAAAAAATCCATCCGGAAGCCGGTGGTACGCCATTTAAAATGACGCCTAAGGGGTAGGCAACATCAGATGTAAAATACCATTCTTCGATGGCACCTGTATTTGCTGTTGAAGGGGTTGGCACACATTTAATCTCTTGAGCAAAATCCCAGCAATCCGGAGAGATATCGGTTTTTCCATCTAAAATCCCGTCGTCTATATCATGTGGATTAGCCCCGGGTTGCAAGGCCATAGTAATTTGTGTCAGACCGGGATAATTCGAAATATGTAATATTTCACCCGTACTGTAGGTAATCCCATTACATTCCCGGTACAATTTCATGATAAACCTGAAACGCCCGTTGGTCAAACATTCCCAGGTAATCTCACCCCCCATGTAATGAGATGCGAAAAGCTG
This sequence comes from Bacteroidales bacterium, assembly GCA_035353775.1. Lineage (GTDB taxonomy): Bacteria > Bacteroidota > Bacteroidia > Bacteroidales > CAIWKO01 > CAIWKO01. The sequence continues at coordinate 46,781 of DAOQAF010000012.1, forward strand.
ACCATCGGTAAAAAGCAGGCCAAAAGTCAGAAAAACAAGTAAAACAAATTTTTTTAGTGATTTTATCATCATATTAATACATATCGTGCTTAGTAATACATCCAATTTACATTGCAAAGTAACGAAAAAACTCTCACAAATTCATCATTTTATCAAAAAAAGTGACATTGCTATCAAATAACGTTTTTTCTAATAAAAAAACTTGTTATAATTGGGAAAAAAATTAAAAAAACCAAAAAAACTAACTAATAGCCTTGCCTACAATCAATTCAAGCATCGTTTCTGCCCCGAGATATTTTTTTGAGATATGCAAAAGTTCCTCCGTGGTAACGGTATTTATCGTTTTTAATAATTCCAAATAATATTTTTTATAATCCATCCCATATTCCAGCAGGCTTAAAAATCGTTCACCAATCTGGAAAGGGCCGTCAAAAGAACGTATGACCGTCCCGGTAAGGTATTTTCTCAAAAGCTCTAGCTCCTGAGTACCGATCAGTTCCGAATTCAGTATTTTTAGTTCTTTGTATATTTCATCAACCGCTTTGCTGCATACCTCTGCTCCTACTTCGGACGAAATGATAAATGCTGCCGACTGCTGAAACGACAATATTGTTGAATATATTCCATACGTATAACCTTTGTCCTCCCTGATATTTTTCATAAGCCGCGAACCGAAATACCCTCCAAAGACCGTATTCAGAACAAATAATTTTTTATAGTCATCATGAGATTTATTAACTGTAATCTTACCCATCCTTATTGCAGACTGGACAGAGGAAGGCATTTCGATAAATTGTTTCTGTTCCCCTGATATAGCCGGTGAAGATATCTTTGTTTTTTTTGCCGGTTTACCTTTTTTAGAATATCCAAAAAAATAATTCAACAGGGATAAGATGTCTTTATTCAATTTCCCCGAAACTATTATTTTACAATTATCAACAGTATATCTTTCACTGTGAAATGTTGACAGTTGTTTCGCCTCCAGCTTATCATAATCTTCGGCTTTGATAAGGGTTCCATAAGGATGCCCGCTTCCGAAAAGCTGTTGATTGAAATTCATCCGGGCCAGTTCATTCACTTTACGGCAATCATCAATAAAACCCTGCTTATCTTTTTGTGTGTGGATTTTCAGTTCGTTATCGGAAAATTTAGGATGGTTGATTATTTCGTTCAGCACAGGCAACACATATTTCAGGTGTTTGTTGAGCACCGATAAAGAAACAAGCGCCGAATCTTTTGAAACATTCTTATGAAGCCAGGCGCCATAATGATCAAGTTTCTGAGCTATCTCAAAAGACGAGTAACTCAGGGTTCCCTCGGTCAGCATATTATTGGTATAAGAAGCGACCAACGGGTGCGGCTGATAACAACTGCCCGCCCCGAAAATAAAATCTAATCTCGTGATACCGATATCTCCCAAATTAAAAAGATATACAGGGATATGGTTATCAAGCACGGCTATTTCCGGTTCAGGAATATCAATCTTATCAATAATTTTCAGCGCCGGCGGCTGTTTTCTGTCCGTCATTTTTTATTTTTTTGCGTACCTGCCGCGTTATAATACATCATAGAACAATTGTCCTCAATCAAAATTTTATTGGCTACATTTTGTATTTCTTCCGATGTAACCCTTCTGTACTTTTGTGCTTCAGTGTTGACCAATTCGATATCGCCCAGTAATTCGGAAACAGCCAGTTTTACAGCCCGGTTCAATATGCTGATATTGGAAAATTCAACAGAAGATTCTACGTAATTGGTAACTTTTTTAAGTTCCCTTTCAGAAATCTTTTTCTGCCTAATGATGTCAATTTCTGTCTTAATCGCAGCTTCTGCCTGTTCCATATCCACACCCTGCATAAGTTTTCCGCTGAAAACAAACAAACCCTTATCAATATCGCCGGTGATATAAGCATCCAGTTCGCTGAAAAGTTGTTTTTCTTTTACAAGCCGGTTGTACAAACGGGATGAATTTCCGCCGGAAAGCACATCGGAAAGCAGGTCTGTAGCATAAAAATCTTTGTCAACCCGTGCACACATGTGGTAAGCCATGCAGATCATATCAAACGGAACATCCCGTTCAACATGGAGCATTCTTTTTTTAGTCTGGACAGGCTCCTGCGGAATAGTACGCTGATACTTTATGCCCTTTTTTATGGGAGCAAACCATTTGCAGCACAGCTCCCGCACCTCTTTTTCAGTAATATTGCCCACTACAGATAATATCGCATTATGCGGATGATAGAATTTTTCATAAAAGGCTTTCACATCCTGCATCGTGGCATTTTCAATATGGCTAATATCTTTCCCGATGGTTGACCACTGATAAGGATGCTTTTTATAGGCATGTGGACGCATCAGCAGCCAGAAATCGCCGTAAGGCTGATTCAAATAACGCTGCCTGAATTCTTCGATGACCACGTTACGCTGCACATCGAGGCTTTTCGTAGAGAAAGCCAGGTCGAGCATGCGGTCAGACTCGAGCCAGAAAGCTGTTTCGATATTCTGAAGCGGAATGCTCAGGTAATAATTGGTAAAATCATTATTCGTAAATGCATTATTTTCACCGCCAGCCTTTTGCAGGGGATTATCGTACGAAGGAATATTCACGGAGCCCCCGAACATCAGGTGCTCAAACAAATGGGCAAAGCCTGTTTTTCCGGGGTGCTCATCTTTTGCCCCGACATCATACAACACATTAACGGCCACCATCGGAGTGGTTTTGTCCTGGTGAACGATCACCCTGAGGCCATTTTCAAGTACAAAGCTGGAATATTTTATCATCCAAAAAAATTATTGTGCAAAGTTACTATTTATATTTGGATGCGTTGTTTAATAACTCTTGGTTTGGCGGGTTTGTGCATACAGTTCGCGCGCGTTTATTCGTCAGAACTCCTTCGGGGTAAGTTGTACAAAAAACAAATAACCAAAAATGCACGCGTTGCAAACGCTCGCGAACTTAAAAAACTTATTGTGCCTTATATTCCTTTATCAGGTTTATCAATTCCGGCAGCACCGTAGCCACATCGCCGACAACACCATAATTAGCGGATTCAAAGATCGGAGCATCTTTATCTTTGTTCACAGCCACAATAATTTTAGAAGAGCTTACTCCTCCAAGATGCTGAATAGCGCCGGAAATTCCGAAAGCAAAATACACATTCGGAGCAATGATCTTACCGGTTTGCCCGACATGTTCATAATGAGGGCGCCAGCCCTGATCGGCAACGGGACGTGAGCAGGCAGTAGCACCACCCAACAGCCCTGCCAATTCTTCTATCGGCGCCCAAAATTCAGGGCCTTTCATGCCGAGGCCGCCGGAAACCACAATTTCAGCATCAGTGAGAAGGATTTTACCGGTCTGTTTGTTGCTCTCAATGACGGAGGTTGCAAAATCATGATCAGTCAACTCAGGCGTAAAATTTTCAATACGTGCATCAGCCGGGTTTTCGGCAAGGCCGTAAGAGTTCTGGGCAAGCGTGATTATTTTTACAGGAGATTTAATCGTAACGGCTGCCAAAGCTTTGCCGGTATAGATGTTTTTCTTTACCACAAAAGGTTCTGTAGAAGAAGGCAATGCGACAGCTCCACTGACCAACCCGGCTTTAAGTCTTACAGAAACCCGGGGTGCAACAGCTTTCCCTGTAATATTATGGGCAAAAACCAGTACCGTAGCTTCTTCTTTTTCAGCCACCCGGGAGATAACAGCAGCATAAGCCTGATTTACGAGCTGGTGAAGCCTTGAGTCATTTACAGCAATGACTTTTGACGCGCCGTAATTCCCGGCTTTTTTAAGTTCTTCTTCAGCCACATTGCCTATGGATAATGCTACCACAGAAGTGTTCATTTGTCTTGCTATTCCCTGTGCGTATGAGATCAATTCAAAACTCAGTTTTTTGAATTTGCCATCCCAATTTTCGATATATACTAATACAGACATTTTAATTTCAGATTTTAAGAATTATGAATACAGAATTATTAAATTACTTTAGCTTCGTTATGAAGCAAATCAATTAGTTGGCCAATGTTTTCGGCATCGATCATTTTGCATTTGGCTTTTGCTTCGGGAAGTTCATAAGCCGCCACCTCGGTAAGTGCATCAATACCTGCCGGTTCAAATACCTGTAAAGGTTTGGTACGCGCAGCCATGATGCCGCGCACCGTAGCAATTTTTGGTTCTAAAGCAATCCCTTTCTGGACAATGGCTACAAAAGGCAATGACGTTTGTATTTTCTCATATCCTCCGTCCACCTCACGGTTCAGGCTGATATTTCCGCCTTCCACATCAAGAGAAGAAACCGAGGAAACCGAAGGCAAATCCAGAAACTCTGCTAACATGGTGCCCATCGCGCAACCGTTGGTATCACTGGACTCGATACCGCATAAAATAATATCATACGCTTGTGATTTTATCACTTCGGCTATCTCGCCGGCAACAAAATAAGCATCTTTCGCAACGGCATTTATCCGGATACCGTCATCGGCGCCCATGGCAAAAGCTTTGCGGATAGTAGGTTCTGATTCTTTACTACCCACATGGATCACGGTGATTTTTTCCACCACAGCGGGATTTTTTTCTTTGAGTTCTATGGCCCTCGATAAAGCCAGTTCATCCCAGGGATTGATGATCCACTGCACCCCGGCAACATCCACGGCCTGCTGGTCGGCTGTAAGGCGGATCTTAGTCGTGGTATCAGGCACATTGCTTAAACAAATTAATATTTTCATTTTCTTTTCTTAATTTAAATTTCGTGTATCTTCCTCTCATAAAACAATCAGGTTGAGATCAAGATATTTGCAAAGATATAAACTTTTCAGGAAACCTCAAATTCGCAAGCCGCTGGATAACTAATTGATTGTCAGTCTTTCCTTATAATTACAGTATTTGAGTTACCCCGTGACTATCAATAGATTAACGAATTCTTGCGAATTTGGGGGGAAATATGATTTCGATAAAATTGTGTTACTTTGCAAATCAAATTGAATGACAATGAATCATAAATTACAATTTTACAACACCTTAAGCCGCAAAAAAGAATTTTTTGAGCCTTTGAATCCGCCTCATTGCGGCATTTATGTCTGCGGTCCTACGGTTTACGGCGATCCGCACCTCGGCCATGCACGCCCTGCCATCACGTTCGACCTGGTATTCCGGTTTCTGACACAATTGGGATACAAAGTACGTTATGTACGGAATATAACTGACGTCGGCCACTTGGAACATGATGCCGATTCAGGAGAAGATAAAATAGCAAAAAAAGCCCGTCTCGAAAAACTGGAGCCTATGGAAGTGGCGCAATATTACACCAACCGCTACCACGACAGCATGAGGTTGCTCAACGTGCTTCCACCCAGTATCGAGCCAAAGGCTTCGGGGCACATCATCGAACAGATGGAACTGGTTCAGAAGATCCTTGACGCAGGATACGCCTATATTTCGAACGGTTCGGTATATTTTGACGTTAAAAAATATAATGAAGTTCATAAATACGGAAAGCTTTCGGGCAGGGTTCTTGACGATTTGATGGCAAACACCCGTGAACTGGAAGGACAGGAAGAGAAACAAAACCCTTATGATTTTGCACTCTGGAAAAAAGCCAGCCCTGAACATATCATGCGCTGGAACTCGCCCTGGAGCACAGGATTTCCCGGGTGGCACCTCGAATGTTCGGCCATGGGCGCCAAATATCTTGGTGAACCATTCGATATTCACGGCGGCGGGATGGATCTGATCTTTCCGCACCACGAGTCAGAAATTGCACAATCAACGGCAGCCCACGGCGCTGACCCCTGCAAATACTGGATGCACAACAATATGATCACCATCAACGGCCAAAAGATGGGGAAATCATTAAATAATTTTATCACACTGGAAGAGTTTTTCACCGGAAAACATCCCCTGCTCACCCAGGCATTCAGCCCTATGAGTATACGATTTTTCATATTACAGGCACATTACCGCAGCACCCTCGATTTTTCGAGCGAAGCCATACTGGCTTCCGAAAAAGGGCTGAAAAAACTCTTAAGTTCTTTGGAAATCCTTGAAAAAATTGCTGTTGCAGAAACGACAAATCCTGAACTCGGAGAATATGTCAATACCCTTCGCGACAAATGCTACGAAGCAATGAGTGACGATTTCAACAGCCCGGTGGCCATTGCCATTTTGTTTGAATCTGTGAAATGGGTGAATGCGCTGAAAGAAAACAAAATCAGTATCAGCAAGTCTGACAAAGAAAAGTTCTTGCAGGATTTTCAAAATATTTTATTTGATGTGCTTGGTATCCTCAAAGAACCGGTGCAGCAAAACACACAACTGACCGATGGCCTTATGAAAATGATCCTTGCGCTGAGGCAGGAAGCAAAAGCAAAAAAAGATTTTGCCACCTCGGACATGATACGGAACAAACTGCAGGATCTGAATATCAGTATCAAAGACACTAAGGACGGGCCTGTATGGAACGTCGACTAAGCACAAGTTGGTAAAAGATATTTTAGGAAAATTGAACTTTTACTCAATGGTTATTTCATAAATAGTACCTGGCAGTTCATTTTTCGGGAAAGGAATGAATCGCTGCGCAAACGGGCTTCCATGCCACCATTCGGTATCGTGAAACTCCTGTGAGATCACCAGGACCATCTGATTATTGGGCACGCAAGTGATGGTGCTGTTCATGTATGCCACCACCTTCAGTTTATTTTTTTGCGGGCCGATGCGCCAGATAATTTCTTCAGGCTTCCATTCAATTTGAAAATAGTAATATCCGGAAGCAAAAAGCTCATCGTCAGGTGCCGGGGAACGTTCACTGAGTGCCTGATACCAGTGATCCCAGCGATGAGCAAGAAAAGTTTCGTTACCATAATTTATTGGCTTGCAGCCGACATCATATTTTACCGGATCCGGGCAAGCCATATCCCAGTTGGTGCAGCAGACCATGATATTTGCCGAATCGCGCTGCAATGTCAACGGTAATGGGACATTCCAATTATTCAGACTGGTTCTGTCGGCAACAGGATAATAATAAGAAGGCGGAAACTGATACAAGGGACAATAACTGACCGTTTTAAGAATTTCGAAATCTATTTCGGAGTATCCTGTAAATTCGGAACGGTCATTTTTTCCTGAGCCCCAGTATTTAGGAAGATACCCTTCTTTCCGACAACTCCTGCAATTATTCCATGATTCGTTTTTTTGCGATACCAGCCATACAGCATTGGTAATACCATTCCAGATCCCGGATTTGTTAAGAAGTTCCGTCATTTTTATTTTGACGGTATATTTTCCATAGGTAAGACCATGGCGTGTCATCACTCCGGTACTCAGCTTGTTCCACTCTCCGTACCGGGAAGCTTTGTTTCGCATGGTAACCGTTGACTTCAGGGTATCTACGCTAAGTTGGCTGCACGAACAATCAGAATTACCAGCTTGTATCACGATCATTTCTTCTTTTTTATGAAAAGTGCGGTTCCAGTTAAAGTCGCGCAGCGTGTAATTATCATTAATGACATCAGCAATCACCGGAATATTTGATAACCGCAAAGAGGTGTCCAGAAAACTGGCATAAGGCCTCAGTGGGGCATTCTTGTATAAATCTCCGCTGCTGCCGCAATATTTATTGGTGGCCGGCAGGTATTTTTTGGAAATAAAATCATCGGGGTTGATATAAATTCCTGCATCCAGCCCCGGCCGGGCAATTACACGAAGAACACTTCCTGAAAAAACGGAAGTCAGGTTTTTGACATTTTTCCCTTTTCCGTACAAAAAATAATAATAAGGATTTTTGAAAGTGCTGTCTTCCATCAGGCTGATATCGGCAATATGATCAGGAATCAGCTTTTTATCAAGGTTCTCTTTTGTACTTACCACCAGCAAAATACTGTACTCCCCTGCCCTCGGATTCCTTTTCCACCGTTGATTCACGTTTTTATCAAAATATCTTTTTTCGTTACGCGGGTTTCCGGTTATCTTCATCCTGAACTCAACCTCATGGAACTCACCATCGGCAGGGATAAGCGGCGTTTCAGCGAAGAAGAGTGAATCAGCGTTTCGGCTCCCGTAAAAATTCTCATTGGCATAAGGATGCTCTTTCGCACTTCCTTTGGCACATTCGGGAAATTTATAACTTTCGTTCTGGTAGTAAAGATTATAGTAAAACTTTTGTGCCTCGCCGGAAAAGTTCCTGACAGAAAATTTAAAATGAAAATATCCGTCTGAAGTCTGTCGCACAGAGGGAATTGTAAAACCATCGATCGCGTCAGTATAGTCAAGATAAATTAGTTTTCGGGAATTATCGGTGCTGTCAGTAACATTCCAGTTTGTGAGTGTTTTAAAATCTTTAACTTCAAAAACATTATTTTTTGAAATATCATTCCGTCTTCCACAAGCCGATAATATCAGGACAAAAAGAAAGAGAAAGATGATATTTTTTATTATGCGGGACAGTCTCATTTTTTATTTTTATAACTAAAAATTCCTATATATGGAGGCATATCAGCAAAAGAACTATGTTTATTTTTCAGCGAGCCGCAAAAAGTAAAAACGGATGTCGTGTTTTTTTCCATAAAATTTCCAGCCACCACAGTAAGCTTTTCAAAGTACTTAGGGTTATAGTCTTTCGGATATCCTGCAAAATCAATATTGGCATCTATAACATATCCTCCGTTATTAAAAGATATTACTTTTCCATCGTAGCGCCATCCGTCCGAAAACGAAAGCAGTTCATCAATTTTATCGTTATTCATATCGCATTTGAAATAACTGTTATCAGGACACAACGTGTCGCATTTATTATCAAATGTACCCTGAACAAGCATTTCAAGGCTATGTTCTGTATAATCGACCGTATACATTTTGTATGAACATTTCCCTGATTTTTTTTCGGTAAAAAATAACAAGAAAACATTTTCGGCAGGATGAACAAAATTTCCGCAAACGATCCTGCAGTCATATTTTTCCCGGGCAGCTTCGGGAATAACGCGAAAGCCTGAAGAAATAAACTTACCCTTCTCGAATCGTAACATAAAAACAGCGCCCTTTTCATCAAGCAATACAGCCGTGTATTTCCCCTTTGAAGTCCTGACAGGTTCTATTTGTAACAGTTTCTCTGAAATATCAAACTGTTCGGGTTGTCCGGAATATATCATTTTCAAATAAGGTTTGATTGCCTGTATTTTACAAATAGAGATCGACTGAATTTTATTTCCTGAACAGGCAATCAGTTCATCGGTTCCGTCATTGTTGATATCAACAATTGAAAAAATATTCATTTCAGGAAAATCTGCAATCACTTCTGATGGTAGTTTTATGAATAAAAAATGGGATTTCTGTGGTTCATACCATAACAATGAAAATGGTTTGTTTTTTCTTAATACCAGAATTTGTTCACAGTTATTACCCGATCTGAAAAACTGACCATGGGAGAAAACATCTTCTGCCGTCAGCACAAGTGAATCTTTTCCATCGGGAGAGTATACAGAGGTGCTCTTTACGTTGTTTGCTAAATCTTTTTCAAAAAAAACCGGAGGATACGGCGGCTGATTGACTGACGGAATAAACCGATTCTTAGGTGGTGATTTCTCAGACAGCGCTTTTTCACCCTTAATAAGCTGTATGCCAAAAACAACCTGAATATTATCAATATATACCGTGTTATTACAATTATTCCAGAAATATATCTTTACCAAATCATCAAACTGTACTTTTTGTTCTTTCCAGTCAGCTTTTCCGCAGATATAAAACCAGTTCCTTTTTTTATTTTTCCCTTCTTTAATATCCGATGTGGCTGAATATTTGAGTTTATTCGATTTGTCAACGATCTGAAACATCAGTTTTCCTTCCAAATCCTTTGCCGTATCGGCAACATAGATCCAGGCGCCAAAAAGGGCGTTGGTGATACCCTGAAGATGATTGTCAAACAATATCTGAATAGCAGGGCTGTAGGCTCTTTTTCCCGACACCTTCAGTGCATTTTTGCCTGAAAAGACACATTCATTCGTTACAATATTTTTATCTGATATATTTTCGAGATCGTATTGATAGGCACCCGGAAAAGTAGTACTGTCGGATGCACGGATCACGGATGATATCACCGGAGGTTTTGGGGAAAAAAGATCATGTTTCTGATAATAAACCAGGTAAAGAAAAAACAAAACAAAAACGAATAGTAATCCCAGAAAAAAAAATATTCGGTGTTTTGTATACATTGGTCAAAATTTTCGGCAAATATACGAACGAAATGAAAAGACAATTATTTTATCATAAATGGCTGCACTTTATTTTTATTAATACTTTTGCAGATTAATATTTTATAATTTTTTATGGCTGTATTATCTATCATCATCCCTGCATACAACGAAGGGAAAACCATACACATGATCCTTGATAAGGTCGATGCGGTAAAACTTATTGAAAACATTCAAAAAGAAGTAATTATTGTAAACGATTGTTCAAAAGATAATACGGAAGAAGCTGTATATGCGTATAAAAATGCCCATCCTGACCTGAACATTCAATATTTTAAGCATGAAAAAAACTCAGGAAAAGGCGCTGCATTGCACACAGGTATTGAAAAAGCTACTGGCGACTATCTGATCATCCAGGATGCCGATCTTGAATACGACCCTGAAGAATATAACATTATTCTTAAGCCGATCATCACCGGTTTTGCCGATGTGGTGTATGGTTCAAGATTTATCGGAGGAAAACCACATCGCATACTGTTTTTCTGGCATTCGATCGGGAACCGACTTCTAACCTACTTCTCAAATATGTTCACCAACCTGAACCTGTCGGATATGGAAACCTGCTATAAATTGTTCCGCCGGGATTTTATTCAAAGCATTAAATTACGCGAGAACCGTTTTGGTTTTGAACCTGAAGTTACTGCAAAAATTGCGCGGATAAAAAACATCAGAATTTATGAAGTAGGAATTTCCTATTACGGACGCACCTACGCAGAAGGGAAAAAAATAAACTGGAAAGACGGCTTCAGGGCTGTTTACTGCATACTGAAATACGGGCTTTTCAGATGGAAATAAAAACACTTTTATCAGCACTTTCCTGATTTTAACATGTATTTCATCGACACCCACACCCATCTGTATGCTGAAGAATTTTCGGAAGATATCGGGAATGTCATTCTCAGAGCTTCTGAAAAAAAAGTGAACAAATTGCTGTTACCAGATATTGATAGCAGCACCAGGCCGAACATGCTGAAATTAAAAAAAAGGTTTCCTGACAACTGCTTTCCGATGATAGGGTTGCATCCTACCTCTGTGAAAGAAGATTATCAAGGCGAACTTCAGGAAATTGAAAAAATCATTTCCACTGAGAAATTTTATGGGATTGGCGAAACAGGCATTGATCTTTACTGGGACAAAACTTTCCTGAATGAGCAAATTGATTCATTTACATTTCATATAGAACTTGCATTAAAATACGAGCTTCCTGTTGTAATTCATTCGCGCAAGTCGCTCAATGAAATATTTTCGATTTTAAAAAAATATAGTAGTAAAGGGTTAACAGGTGTTTTTCATTGTTTTCCCGGCAACATCAGAGAGGCTGACCAAGCTGTTGATATGGGATTTTATCTGGGTATAGGCGGAGTTGTTACTTACAAAAACTCATCGATGGCGGAAGTGGTCAAGCATATAGACGTTGAGCATATTATATTGGAAACCGATGCGCCATATCTGCCGCCAGTACCTTATCGCGGCAAACGTAACGAAAGTTCCTACATTACAATAATTGCAGAATCTATTGCACAATTAAAAAACCTAAGCATTGAAGAAATAGCTAAAAGCACAACAGTTAATGCTGAAACGCTATTCCGTTTTTAATAAATTTATACCAATTGCCAGTATTTAGCAAAATAGAAAAGGGCCTATAACTCATAAAATGTCATTCT
>DAOQAF010000013.1:0-54673 GCA_035353775.1 Bacteroidales bacterium
TTCATGTTGCAAATCTAATTAATATTTTGACTTGCTTGTTGTGGACAAGCAGTTATATCAATTTCAATGTTATTCTTAATTTCATTTATTTGTGCATCAAGATCACATAAACAACGAACAGAAACTCCCTGTGTCTTTAGGTTAATGTTACTTGTCATATCATCGTTGTTAAAACTCAATGCACGGCTTTTGGCATGTGCTGCCGAAACTGTGTCCGTGCTCCAGAAGATACCGAAGGATCCCATGGCGGAGAAAGACCCATCAGCAGTTCGGCTACCTCCGGGAAGGGCTGTAAAGTAGGTTTCGTTCGTTGCACCGGTATTAGGGCTTGCCCAATGTTCCGTTCCTGTTTCTTTCAGTTTGCCACCGGCAACACTTAGCCCTCCTAAATAATTTGCAAGTTCAGTCCATTCGGCATCCCGGGGCACATGCCAGCCGGCGGGACAAAGTTTAGCGGTGTTTACAGCATACCAATTATATAATGCCCCATATATGTCGCCGTAGGTCGTATCATTATTCAAGTACCAGCAAAAACCGGGACTGGTTAAGTATGCCCATGATGTTTCATTGCTTACTAATGGGATAGCTGTTCCATCTTTATATTTTGTAACTCTCAGGTTTTCTGCCATCCACACCTGTGTGCCAATATTTACAATATTGTAAACATTGCCGTCTATGTCCGTTACTGTCTGAGCTTGCGTTTTTATTATTAGCAGTGCAAGAACTGCAAATTGAAGTATTAATTTTTTCATAATAATTTTATTTTATTCAATTGTTCCAAGTATTTCAAACTTGATGGGAATTACATAGTCTTTTAAGCATAGGAATATTTTCATCTGACAAGCGTTACTGTCCCCTTTTTAACAGTGCTTTCGCCATTAGTAAACCCGACATCTGCCACATAAAAAAATACGCCTTCACCACATTTTTGGCTGTTTTGGGTGCCGTTCCAGCCCTGTTTTATATCATAACTTTCAAAAACCTTATTGCCCCAGCGGTTGTATACCATTAAATGTAAACTTTCTATTTGCTGGCCCCGCACATAAAACACATCGTTATGCGCATCGTTATTGGGTGTAAAGATGTTGGGAATATAAACGACTGGTTCCGGGTCTTGAGTTGGTATTGTATCTTCGCATGGGCACAGTGAGAAATTGTCGAAAAAGTAATAGGAATAATCAACAATATCTGGTATTATCTTAAATTTGTGAACTTCATATTCGAAATTAAATGTACCAATAGTGAGATATTTTTCATTACCAACAGCAAAGAAATCACTTGAAATTTTCGTCCAATTAGTTGTGTCACTAATAATATTTTCTGCAGGATTACGCACTTGTGCTTGGTAAAAAAAAGGATAGGAATATACTAAAGTATCACCTTGTGAAATAACATAAGGTTGTTTTAGTAAAGAATCAGAAAAAAATATACCAATTGCATCAATAGCTGTATTTGAATGACCAGATAACAGAGTCCAAAACTCAACATGATAACAATGATCAGCTAATAGAGAATCGGTTAATTCACCTTGTAAATATTCCCTGTTTTCAATGCCACTTACATATCTATAGCTAATAATGCCAGCATATCCATTACCAAAAAAGGAATGGTGGTATAGTGGTTTGATTTGTTGATTAATTATTGAATCAATAGCACATGTGTTAAAATAATCAGAAGTGCTTTCAAATAAAGGCTGTGTCCAGAAATCTGCGCAGTAAATTTTCGATAAATTATATGGACAGCAGGTATATTCCTCCAGTCCGGGATTTTTTATTAAATTATTGTTTAAACATTGGCATTTGCTGATGAAAACAAATGCCAATGTTAAAACAGAAAACAATATGGCTTTCCTGAAAATCATGCTATTTACTAATCACTAAACGTGCACTTTTGATTTTTTCACTCATAGCATTCATTACTTCATAAAGATACAAACCATTGCTTAGCTTACTGATATCGATGTTTAATGTTGTACCATCAGCTTTAATTCCCTTTTCAATAAGGGTTGTGCCTAAAATATTTCTTATAACAAATTTACACAATTCCCCGTTCAAACCATTCAGTTCAACATTGATGTTGTTTTCAGCCGGGTTGGGATAAACAGAAATAGCGCTTTTATCTTTTATTTCATTAATGCCAATGACTACCGGATTATACTCCCAAAAATCATTTAATAGTGTTTGCGCGGAAACGCCCATACCCACATAACCCATATTCCCGATTGAAAATCCTATAGGTGTCTGTCGAACATTAGCAGGTAATGAGGCTTTGTGTGTCCATAAATTTTTTGATTGATCCCATTCAATCAAGTCATTCAACTGGCTGATATCATTAACGCCTGTACAAAAATACCCTATATCGCCTATTGAAAATCCAATACCATTGCATCTATATTCAGGCAAATTTGCCTTTTGTGTCCAGAAATCTGTTGCCGGGTCATATTCCCAGAAATCATTACACCAAAACGGAGCAACATCACTGATTCCCCCCCCAATATATCCTTTTGTTCCAATAGAGAATCCTTGTGCATCATAGCGGGCTGGCCCTTCGAAGTCAGCTTTTTGTGTCCAGGTATCAGTTACAGGGTTATATTCCCAAAAATCCTTTTGGTTGCCCCCACAGCCTGCTCCGGTGCCTAAATAACCTTTCGATCCAATTGAAAAGCCAACTGTTAAGTTTCTACAAGGGCCAGGGAAATTGGATTTTTGTGTCCATGTATTTGTTGTTTGATCCCACTCCCAGACCTCTTGTGTTAGATTATTTGTTGAATCAGTTCCGCAACATATATAACCTTTATATCCTATTGAAAATGACGCGCCGGCTCTTCTTGGCAAACCTGGTAAACTTGACTTTTGGGTCCATGTGTTAGACCATTGGTCCCATTCCCATAAATCTTTCTTCATAGAACCGGTAGTATCATATCCAAAGCCTATATATCCATGATTTCCTATAGAAAAGAAATATGCTGTGGTTCTTCCGGTACTAGGCAAATCAGCTTTCTGTGTCCAATATCCTTGTCCGTGTACATGATAAAAAAATAGTGTAATCCAAACATAAATAAATAAATATTTATAAAACATTTTATGATTTTTTAGTTGACTATTTTAGTTGATTAATTTATTAACAATTGCTTCTGGCAATTTGCCAAAAGCAATTGTTAAAGTGTTTATTAATATGAATTTTTTATCCTCACATTATTTACTGATCACCAGTCTACCGCTTTTAATACTTATGCCATCAGAATTTAATACCTCATAGATATATAATCCATTGTTTAGTTTACTGGTATTAATAGTTAATTTATTGCGATCATCCTTAATTTCCTTTTCAATAAGCTTGATTCCGAGCATATTTCTTAAAATAAACCTATTAAAATCTCCGTTCTTGCCTTTTAGCTCGACATAAATGTTATTTTCTGCGGGGTTTGGATAAACATTCACAGTAATATCATGTTTATTGCTATTATCATTATTTGTATTACCCTGCTCCAGGCTTTTGGGGTTTACAATTGTTTCCGTTTCCGTGTATCCTACAATTGCCCTGGCAGAATATACGGCATCTCCATTGACAAAAGGCGAGGTAGAAGCTAATGTTTCCAGTTCGTCTATTATGTTTTGGGGGATGGCTTTTTGAGGAACAATATAATCGAAATAAACGCTGTTTACCCATTTCCGGTTTATCTCAATATTATTTACCGGGCTAATTTGATTATTGAGCGTTTTAGCATTTTCGATATTATTATTTTCTATTTCACGGTATATTTGGTCAAATTTGCCGATATTGCTGTTTTTCAAAGAATAATAATAATTGCGCAGGGTAGTAGTAAGCTCCAGTTGATTCTCTTCAAGCTTTTGATAGGCATATTGCTTTTCAAAATACTTGAATAATTCATCAAATTCGTTGTAGTTATTACTTTCGTTTATTATTGCATCAATCTCATTATTATTTATACCTGTTGGAGATGTACCACTGATTTCATTTATCGTCGGATTTGAATTACCGGCCATCAAAGGACCATAAGTGCAGTTTTGGCAATTAACGGCTATAGGATTTACAGCAGGGGTCAATATTATATTATTTAAATATATTGGCTTATTTGGCAAATATTCAGATAAAAGATTTCTATAATACCAATCAACTGTAACACCTGTATAAGTCCCATCAATCCTAAAATAATTCGTTACATCATTATACCATGTATTATCATTAGGCGAATTCAAAGTACCCTGGTCAGAAAGAATTGTCTGTACGTTAACAAAATCGTCAAAATAAAACCCGTTATAACTACCGTCGGACGTGTTGCATTTAAACTGGGTTCCGAGCAATGAGCCGTTGCCTCTTATGCTTACTCCAATATTTTCTGAAGTGTTATCATGTATCTTGGCGCTTACGGAATGGTAAATCGTTATGCCATTTATAAACAATTGATAATTTGTGGGCGGAAGGCTCGCACGGTGTATCATATTGCAGTATGCTTCAATGTTATCACACTTTTCAAACCATAAGCCCCACACAGGTGAGTTTTTGATGTTAGTAATATAATTATTTGAGACTATTGTTTTGAATGCCAAAAAGGATGGATGCGATCTGATATTCATCAATTTTACACCCATCGTAGGATTTAAAATGCTGTCGTATTTAACAGTGATTCTATTATATAATGGCAAGACACTAATAAATTGAACGCCTGCCGAAATATTTGTTTTAAACGTGCTGTTTGTTACATAGCTGCCTAAAATCGGTTCACGGGCATAAACGCCTGTTCCTGTTCCGGTTACTTTTGCATAGTTAACTCCCGTTATGATATTGTATGTGTATATTGCACTCTTGTCGGTATCAAAGATATTGCTGCTGTTAGCGCCTGCGCCGCAGACAATTTTTGAAACTATGTGGTATGCATCCCTGTATATGGCTGCACAATGTATGGCTGTTTCGCATTGCAGGTTGTAATAATCCCCGGTGACAGAAGAGCAAGAACTTGAGTTATTTATATAATAAAAATTATTATTATAAACATTAACGCTTGAATTAAAACTTGCTATGCCGCAAAAAATATTTCTGAACATATTTGAATCCTGCGTGCTGTCGCCGACAGTGATATTATACACATTTTCCAGGTGAACGCCGTGTCGCGGTTTATCATTCAGGTATGGCGGTATCATACCGGTACCCTGTGCATCAAAAAGGCAACCGTATATTTTCCCTTTATGAGAATATATTGGGCCGCTTACGCCGTAGAAGTTATCTCTTGCAAAAACTGATGTGTAATTATTAAAAAAGGATGAATTTTTCAGTTCAAATTTTCCACCGTCTTCAGAATATACCGATTTTAAAGCATCTTGTACAATGGATTCTTCCTCAATAATTACTTTTGCATTACTGTCTGTAATATAAATACCATCCCACATATAAGGGCAGCCTGCCAGAATATGCGAATTTGTTACCGTAAAGGTATATGGTGGATTAACAACAAATCTTGCTTCAGGCCCCATTAAAATATAATCAATATCCGACACATTGATATCGTCGTCTATCACGATAGTACCATTAAAATATGGAGGGGCAGGATTCGGGTCAAATACCGAGGCATCAGTTATTGTTTCATCATTGAAAACCGGTGTATACGCATTCTTTCTACAACATTTCCAAATTCTTATGCTATCATATGTTTTACAACCGGATACAGTATCATTGGTCGTTATATAAATCCAGGTATAATCAGCATCCGAACCCCAAAGAGGCTGCCAAACCACTGAAATTGACGATCCGTATTGAGGGAAACTGCTGCTATAACTATTATCTCCAATTTCCCAAAAATAAGTATAACTAGTCTGGGCATTAGTTATTACATAGGTCGCATTTGAATCACAGGTGTTGAGATTTCCGGTAATTTCGGGTTTGATAAGTTGTTCTATTATTGTAATTGTAACTTCATCAGTAAATGAAAAGCCACATGAATTGGTTGCGGTGACCGTATAGGTAGTTGTTCCTTGAGTGTAAGGGGTAATATTTTGAGTCGTTTCTCCGGTGCTCCATAAAAAATTCCAGATAATACCCTGGTCATTACCTACGGGCGGACATGGCGCAGTAATAATTTCAACACTATCCGGATCGCAAAAAATAGCATCCTGTGTTGTTATTTCAAAACTATGTTTTATCAGGCTTACGCTATCAATGTTCACACCTCTGCAATTGTCATCATACGGATTTCTAGGATATATACAAATTCGATTATAAGTATCGGATAAGTTACTAAAACATACTGTTTTTTGAACCCAATTTGAATTAGTATTATAAATAGTTTCATCATCAACTAAATATTGATCTGAACCTATTCCCGTTGAAAAATTATGAGGAGTATAATAATTTGGCGAATAGGTCAATACATCATTAGTTAAAACTACATTTAATTCAACGGTTGTATTAGTAGCATATATAAAGCTCAATGAATATTTTTCATTCTGTTGTGGTACTCCGAAATTAAAATCATGATAAATACCTTCGGTGTTATATGTACGAGCCCATAAATGTGCGGCATATTCGCCTGTTGCAAGTGTTGGGTATCCGGAGCTAGTGCCTGTAGCTATATTGGGGGTACCCCATGCGGTTTGCCAGCCACAAATAACTCCTGCGGGGCCACTTTGTGTTACAAACGGATCAACTGGAGGATAAGGTACCGTGCCAGGATTAAAGGCTCCGTTACTAATTAAATCACTTGAAGCAGAACAAACCTGTGGTGGCGGGCAGTCAGTGGATGCCCATGATTTATTTAATAATTTTTCCACACAAAGCCTGAAATAATTTTTTAATGTAGTATCCTGCTTTACACAAATGAAATATGTTGCCCCCTGTGTTAAACTATCTCCAAAAATTCTCAAACTATCATATTGTTGTGTGCTCTGAGAGGTGATTAAACTTAGATTACTGCAGGAATCCCCTGCGTATAAAAATATGTCAGTTACATTTGCAGCCGATGTGTCTGTTGGTTGCACAATATTAAAGAAATAATCAAGAGTATCTGCCGTGAATTTTATCCAGTAATATTGGTTATCTTGGAACTGATATTCCGACCAAAAATTACTTGACAAAGTGTCTGCAGTCGTGCAGTCATTTTGCGCTTTCACACAATTGTTTATTATTAGAAATAATAATGAAATTAAAATTATTCTAAGATATTTCTGATTTTTCATAAATTTGAATTTTAATTTTAAAATACAATCACCTTTCACTTTCGCCGTCTGGCTTTGCTACTTTGGCGCATAATTTATTTCAGAAATACCGTGGCGGGGTTTATAAAATAAAGTGTTGTTATTCAGCATTTTTTTGTATCTTTGCCCTTGCCTCCTTGTTTGGTTAAATTTGTTGTTTATTCACAGTATCAATATTTTTCAGCCCACTTGGAGGCATTTTTTATATGTAATTATCAAAATATAAAATTTAAACGACTATTAACGATTGTAATTTTTTGTAAATATATAACAAAAAATTAATAAAAACAAGGAAATTCATATAATTATTTTTCATTATTACATATAACGTTATTTTTCAGACAGATGGTGTTTTTTTTATTTTGTACCTATTGAATTTAAAGAGAAAATATTCCGATATTGCATTGCACTGAGCATTTGTCGAAGTGAATGCTTAATGGTATTATGCCGATGCTGTTCACAAACAATTTCAAATGGGATAAGGACATGATAATACCAAACTGCTTATCCCATTAGCAGTTTCGCAGGCAAACTGGTAAGACATTTTTTTATTCAGCGAATCCTTTTTATAGTATTCCGGTATCTTTGAAAAAATCTGCTCACTAAGTACTGAAGCATCAAGATAATATTTTTCTATATTAGAATTATTATGTTTTCTGTTTGATTCATCTCTTAATTGCGAATAACTCAATAAAGGAAAGATCAGAAATATAAACACAAATTTTTTCATAATGATTATATATATGTGTCCACAAATGTATAAGTTTTGTATTTAATATGTAGATAAAAAATTGGAGCCTATAAAAAAAGCGGCCTTTCGCCGCTTTTTTTATACAAATTCTGATTTTAGTACATCAAATGCTTCTTGCTGGAGTTTTTCCATCCCGCATCGCTTTTATAATCTGCAAAATAAATGACCAGATCGGCATCGCTTTTATAGTCGCAGAAATATATCGTCACATCCGCATCACTTTTATAATCGCAAAAATACCACAAACCTTCATTGCCGCTGGCATCGCTGGAATATGAACATTTATAAACCACCAGGTCGGCATCGCTTTTATAGTCGGCAACGAAAACCTTTACTTTAGCATCGCTCTTATATTCGCAGGAATATACCTTTTGTGCCTGAACTGAAGACATACCCATCAGTACAGCAAACACTAACAAACTGACCTTAACTAATTTTTTCATTTTATCTGGTTTTAATTATTCTGACTTCTGACTTCTGATTTCTTAATTCTGATTTTTCCGCCGCTGCGGACTTCTGACTTCCTACTTCTGACTTCTGATTTCATAGACATAGTTTTCCATGATAGGATTTGAAAGCAATTCTTTGCAGGCCTTATCCAGTCTTGCCTTGGCAGTTTTTTCGTCTTTTGCCTCAATTTCAACAGACAGGTGCTTCCCGATGCGGACATCGGTAATTTCAGTAATACCCATATTTTTCAGTCCCGAAATAACGGCTTTGCCCTGCGGGTCGAGCAATTCTTTTAAAGGCATAATGTCAATTTCAGCTTTGAATTTCATATTTATTGTTTTTTTCTTTTTACGAACAAATCAATTAACGAAAGAATGATATACAAAATTATAATAAAAGGAACAGCGGCAAAATAAAAAAGTAAAATAAAGATCAGCGACAAAATGATAAAAACATAGCGGATGCTGTTCCCGCTCCAGCCAAACGTTTTGAATTTCATGGCGATCAGCGGCAGAGGTGAAACCAGCAGGTAAGAGAATACGAGCGTTACAGGCACTAAAAATGCCGGGTGCAGGATAAAATAGGGCAAACTGTCAAGCCACGGCAGCCACGACGGAAAGCCTTTTCCTAAGGTCAAGGGAACCAGTGCGAAAATCAGTAAAGCATTGGCAGGTGTGGGCAGGCCGATAAAGTGATCGGTCTGCCGTTCATCAATATTAAACTTGGCCAGCCGCCAGGCCGAAAATACCGGAATGATAAATGCTATAAAGGCAACATAAGCGGGCAATCCGGTATCCCAGAAATCCAAACCGCGCTCCAGTAACAGAAACATAGCAATTCCGGGAGCCAGGCCGAAAGAAATAACATCCGAAAGCGAGTCGAGCTGTTTGCCCATCTCTGATTTCACATGCAGCAGCCGGGCTACAAAACCATCGGCAAAATCAAAAACGGCAGCGGCAAGAATAAAATAAACAGCCAACATCAGCTCATCCCTGAAAAGAAAATAAATGGCAAAACTCCCGCACAGCAGGTTTAAACTCGTAACAAAATTGGCGATATTTGTTTTGATTGATTTCATGAGATTTTATACAAAAATAATTATTTCATTTTACAATGACTCATAATCTTTTCGCTTAATTTTGTTTAATAAATTCATAGCAAAATGAAAAACTATCTCAACCTGATGCTTATTGCGGTCTGCATCACATTCCTCTCATGCTCCGGCAATAAAAAACAGGAAAAAACCAATGAGCCGGTCGTTGAATACGGTAAGGTCAACACCAAAGTCAAATGCCAGAAAAACCGCACTCATTCTTATGCGGCCTATTTACCTTCTTACTATTCCGAAGAGAAAAAATACCCGGTGGTCATTTGTTTCGACCCCAGTGGCAATGGCGCCGCACCGCTCGATTCACTTAAAGACGCGGCGGAAAAGCTGGGATATATCCTGATAGGTTCCAACGTGTCAAAGAACGGCACATCCTGGGATGCCACTGCCGCGCATTACGATGTGCTGCTTGCAGATATCATGGAACGCTTCGGCGTCGATCAGTCTAGGATCTATACCTGCGGATTTTCGGGCGGCTCGCGTGTGGCAAGCTCTGTCGCTATACTGAAAGGTGGTATTGCGAGCGTTATTGGCTGTTCTGCCGGATTTCCCCAATTGAAAGAATCCATAAAAACCAAGTTCGATTACATCGGCTTTACGGGCAGTGATGATATGAATTATGCCGAAATGGTCAACCTCGACGGGGCGCTCGAAAAAAATGGCATGAGGCATCAGTTGATTATCTTTGAGGGGACACACGCCTGGCCGCCCAAAGAGGTGCTTTCAGAAGCTTTCATCTGGATGGAACTTAATGCTATGAAAGACAAGAAAAAGCCGGAGGATAAAAATTACATTGACAAAAATTTGTCTGATCTTAAAACAAACCTGGAGAAAATTCAAAAACAGGGAAATGTATATAATGAGTATCTGTTGACAAAAAAAATCGTCACCTATTTTAAGGGACTAGCTGATATAAGCACTTATGAAGAGTCGCTCACGAGACTCGAAGCCAACGCTTCTGTAAAAAACGGCATCAATAATGCCATCCTGAACTTAAAGAAAGAGCTTGCCATGCAACAAAAATATGCGCCCAAACTTTCCAGTGAAAATGCTGCCTGGTGGAAAAACGAAATTGCCTACCTGGACAGATTCATTTCACTCTCGTCAAATGCTGACGAAAAACATATCGTGAAGCGGGTGCTCGAATACCTTAGCCTCTCGGCATTTTCAGCAAGCTCGTCCTTGTACGGCCAGAATAATTTTGCCGAAGCAGAACATTACATTGAGCTATACGCCATTATTGACGCAGACAACCCCGAACCGGAATTTATGTATGCCCGAATCTTTGCCCGTAAAAAAGATGCTGACAAAACGATGGAACATCTTAAGAAAGCCGCCGATCTCGGCTTTGCAGACAAGTCGCGCATCGATAACGACACTATTTTTATGAAATTCAATGAAGACAAGCGTTATGCTGAAATAACCGGCATCATTGAAAAAAATAAAAAATAAATTATGTCTGAAATAGTTTTTGAGGTTTGTGCCAACTCGCTGCAATCGGCTCTGGCAGCACAGGATGGTGGCGCCCATCGTATCGAAATCTGTTCAAGCCTGAACTCCGGAGGCCTTACACCTTCGGCTGCCACTATAAAATTAACAGTTCAAAAGCTCAGCATACCCGTCTTTGTCCTGATACGTCCGCGTGCCGGCGACTTTTTATACAGCGAGTATGAGTTTGAGGTCATGAAAGAAGATATTCGTTACGCAAAAAGTTGCGGAGCTGCCGGCGTGGTTTTCGGAATATTAAATGCCGATGCAGAAATAGATATTGAACGCTGTACAGAACTTGTGAATCTGGCAAAGCCCATGCAATCAACATTTCACAGGGCTTTCGACAGGGTAATGAGTTCCGGCTCAGCCCTGGAAGATGTTATAAAAACCGGCGCCCACCGCATACTGACCTCCGGGCTGGATGAAAAAGCGGTGAACGGCAAGAAAACCATAAAAAATCTGGTCGGACAAGCCAACGGACGGATAGCCATAATGGCCGGCGGAGGAATTAATCTGCAAAATGCCGAAGAAATAATATGCGACACCGGCGTCAAAGAAATTCACGCCTCCTGCTCGGTTTCGGTAAACAGTAAAATGACGTGGCTTATCCGGTTTTCGTCCTTTGACCTGGGTTATTGCCACACAATAACCAATACCGCTACTGTCAGGAAAATGCTTGATATTATTAATAAAATTGAATCTGGATCATGATAAAAAAAATACTGCTATCCGTGGTGGCATTGTGTTGTGGCCTGCTGGTCACAGGGCAGAACAAAAGCCTGCATTTTATTACCGATACAGTATATCGCGAACAGGTTGAAAAAGATTTTGAAAAGCAAAAACTGATCACCACGGGCAGGGCAGAAAAATTGTATACGGTGTTCACAAGCCCGCTAACCCTTGCAGAAGAAGAGGCTCTTAAATTTCTTTATGCTTATATGCCATTGAGCGACCTTGCCGATTACGACGGTGATTTTTTTCTTGAGCAGGTGCGGATGACGCTATTGGCAAAAGAAACCTTCCTCTGGGGAAAAAATATTCCTGAAGAGATTTTCAGGCATTTTGTCCTGCCCTGCCGCATCAACAATGAGAATCTGGACACCGCCCGGAAAGTTATTTTTTACGAACTGAAAGACCGTATCAAAAACCTCTCTATGCACGATGCCGCGCTGGAGGTGAACCACTGGTGCCACGAAAAGGTTACCTACAAACCCACAGACGCACGCACCAGCGCACCTTTAAGCGCCATCAGGACCGCTTATGGACGCTGCGGCGAAGAATCCACGCTTGCCGTTACTGCTTTCCGCGCCGTGGGTATTCCTGCACGGCAGGTTTACACTCCACGCTGGGCACACTGCGACGACAACCATGCCTGGGTAGAAGTGTGGATAGACGGAAAATGGCATTTTCTGGGCGCCTGCGAACCCGAACCCGACCTTGACATAGCTTGGTTTTCGGCCCCCGTACTCAGGGCGATGCTCTGCAATACGACTGTTTATGGACGGTACACGGGAACTGAAGAAGCATTGAAAAGCGCTGATATTTTTACTCAGGTAAACCTGATCGGAAACTATGCCCCCTCAAAAAAACTCTTTGTAAAAATTGTTGACAAAGATTTAAAGCCTATCGAAAATGCCACCGTAGAGTTTCAGTTGTATAATTATGCTGAATTTTATCCGCTGGCAAAAAAAAATACGGATAAAAACGGTACCACATTTTTAACCAGCGGACTGGGCGATCTGCTGATATGGGCTTACGCTGGTAACAAGTTCGGATTCGCAAAGATCACCGTCGAAAAAACCGATACGGCAATTATCTGCCTCAACCGTACAGCTATAGAAGACGAATCCCTCGACATGATCTTTGTCCCACCGGTGCCCCGCCAACCAAAAGTCCCCGACGAAAAAGGCAAAAAAGAAAATGAGAAACGCCTGCAAAACGAAGATAAAATAAGGACGGAATATGAATCCACGTTTATCGATTCCCTTGCTGCCTGTGCCATCGCAAAACAATATGATCTGGATGACGATTCCATATGGATGTACCTGAAACAAAGCCGCGGCAACTGGCCGGAAATAGAAAAATTCGTACTGGCAGGATCCGCCATCAACAAGGTTTTTATGTATCATATCCTTGCAAACATCTCACAAAAAGACCTGCGCGATACCCCCTGCGCCATTTTGTTAGGACACCTGCAAAACAGTGATATGTCGTTTGTCAATTCCAATAATATTTCTATGGATCAATTTTTCAATTATGTCCTGAATCCGCGAATAGCCGGAGAAATATTGTCGGATTATAAAAAATATTTTCAGGAAGCATTTGATAAAACAACGGTACAAAACATGCAGAAAGACCCGGTGCTGCTGGTAAAATATGTAAGCGAAAATATTGCCGTTTCCGCCACTGCCAATTATTCACGCAATCCCAATACACCGGCCGGCACGCATCAATTAAAAAATGCAGATGCTGTTTCCCGTGATATTTATTTTGTGGCTCTCTGCCGCAGCTTTGGCATTCCGGCACAGATCAACGCCGCCACAAAACAGCCCGAATATTTTTACAACAAAAAATGGACACAGGTTTATTTCGAAAAAAACGATATCGTCAGCACGCCCAAAGCAGACCTTACGCTTACTGTTGATAAGACTACGACAGATTTTAAGCCTGTCTATTACACTCATTTTACCATCGCCCGCTTTGATAATGGCGTGTACCGTTCACTCGATTACGAGGAAAGCAGCCTGTTTGATGATTATCCGGCGGCTATTACCATTGACACCGGCCATTATATGATCGTTACCGGGCTGCGCAACAACGACGGCGCCGTCAGCACACATATTCATTTTTTTGTTTTGGGCGCCGGGGAGCACAAAACAGTACATCTGAAATTCCTGCAGGCTGAAGAACAGCCGAAAAGCCTGGGGGTTCTTCCGTTCAGCAATACTTTTCAAAACGCCAAAAACAAAAAAAACGA
The DNA here is from genome assembly GCA_035353775.1 of Bacteroidales bacterium. Taxonomy (GTDB): domain Bacteria; phylum Bacteroidota; class Bacteroidia; order Bacteroidales; family CAIWKO01; genus CAIWKO01. The sequence goes on from DAOQAF010000013.1 coordinate 13,986, forward strand.
AAAACTTGAAAGTTATATTTATCAGAAAGGCCTTATCATCGGCTGGCTCGAGCCTGACCGCGAACCGACCAAACATACCTTGTCTGATTTCAAACAACTAAAAGCTGAGTTCGAAAAATGGGGCGGCGGCATCTTGTTCTTATTACCCGAAGACAAAGCGGGAAGCGGCTTTCAGGCAGAAATGTTTCCCGGCCTTCCCGCACAGTCGGTTTTCGGTATTGACAAAAACAGCCTTCTCTCCCTTGCCGAAAAAAACCTGAACTATACCTTTAACAAAAACTACCCGGTTTTTCTTGTCGTTGACAAAACGGGTAATATCCTTGATTACTCCTCCGGCTATAAGATCGGCAGGGGCGAGCAGATGGTGAAACTTTTGAAATATCTGAAATAACCCAGAATTCTTTAGCATGTAGATGTTGGCAGGAAGGCTATGATAATGGTGACGATATGGCCAGATGGAATACAGGCTGGCGGACTCTTATCATCTGTTGATTATTAATTTTGTCGTCTGAACTTCTTTGTCAAGCTGAACAAATATAGTATATAGCCCACATCGCACCTCTGAAATATTGATTTCACCACCTGAATTTACTTTACCTGACAGTATTTCTTTTCCAAGCATATCAATAATTTTAAAATTCGCTTTTTTCGAATTAGCCGAAACATGGATGTAATCAGAAGCCGGGTTAGGATATATCATTAATGAGTTATTGGATTGTTGATATTCCTGAATGTTCAGGTGTATATCCGCTATGCTTAGTTTCCAGATGCCATTCCCATAGGTTCCGACATACAGCGTGTCATTCAAAAATTTTATTGAACTCACATTCAGATTCTTTAACCCATCATTAATTGCAGCCCAATGCTGGCCAAAATCATTTGTTGCAAAAACACCAAAATCAGTCGTCACAAAAAGATCAGTACCGCGGCTCGCAAAGTCACGAATTGAATAATTTGTAACTAATCCATTATTTGCATAAGTCCAACTGTTTCCGTTGTCGAAGCTAACATACATCCCATGAACACTTATATAGGCAAATAACGCACTATCGCAATTGGCTAAAGCAATTGGTTCTCTGTCTGCAGGTAATCCATTATTTGACAACACCCAGTTTTGTGTATTATCAAGCATTACAAGCTGTCCATTGCCACAAGCCGCTGCGTAAGGAATGGCATTATTTATAATAAAATCGTTAAACATATTGCAATATTGAGAAGGAAGGCTGATGTCCGTCCAGCTTATTCCTAAATTGTCAGTATGGCACATTTTTTCATCTTCATAGGCATAAAGCCTACCATTTTCAGAGTAAATCCGATAAGGATCGTCACGGGCAAACGGAACGGGAGTGAATAAGTTATTCCAGGTAATACCATTGTCTGAACTAAAAACGATAAAAGGATTATCATAGGGCCATGACGGGGTATCGTGTTCAACTGAAAGGAAGATCGTGTCGTGCATCGAAGCCAGAGAACCAAACAATTCATAGGTAACAACCGGAGAAATATCTATCCAGTTACCATTTAAATTTAGCTTATATACTTTGCTTTCGTCATTTGAAATTACGTTGTTGTTAGTTACAGCCATTGACCTTATTGATGAACAGATCATTCCTTGCTCATTCTTATGCCATTGGCTACTTTGAAAATAAAAGAAACCGGCTGCATTCGTTCCGCAAAGCAATGTGGAGTCATAGTTTGCAAGTACGTTTATTTTTAAATCAGTCAAACCCATATTCAATGAACTCCAATGGACACAATTATCTGAAGAATAGTAAACACCGTCACCGGTTGTGCCAATGTACATGCCAAAATTATAAGCCAGTATTGTTGAAATATTTGAAGGAGCCGTGTAAACCAAATTCCAGCTATTTCCATAATCCGCACTTCTGAACAAGCTGTTTGAGATTGCGGTGTATAAGGTATCATTAAATGCTTTAACGAATGTCACAACAGATAATGAAAGGCCAGAATTTACGCCAGTCCAATTACTGAGATTTGTGCTGTTTCTGTACACACCTTTTTTTGTTCCACAGAAAATATAGTTGTTCAACACCTCAATAGCCGTTACGTTCGTCTGATAATAGGTCCCTATCCATGGATTCCAAAGGGTATCGGTAGGTAATCCGGTATTATATGAATTCCATGTGCTACCATAGTTAGCTGATTTTAAAAAACCCTGCGTTTCATTACCTAAATACAGGCAGGAGTCAGAATTAGCCAGTGTTTTAGCGGGTATCGGATTTATAGTAACAGGAGGATTATCAGGGTTGTTCAGGTCAATCAACTGTATCCCGCCATACATACTTCCTGCAAATAAACTGTCACCCTTTTTTGTATAACATGAAAAATTAAATGTTGAATTAAATGTCCATCTGTCAGCAAGTTGATTTTTAGAAAAGTATCCGCAATTTGTGGCAGTCAATAATAATGAATCATGTCCGATAATGGCTGAGACATTCGTACTGCCGTATGGCCCATCGGTTTGTATCCACTGCGGGTAGCACAAATTGACTTGTGCAAGCAGGGCTATTGTCAAATAAAAATGGGGTTTCATATGTTGTTGGATTTTTTTTTCTTCTTGTTTACAACGGACGTGTGCTGCTGCATGGCGGGGCATCTTTGATGTCACGCCCAAATGTCCGGCAGGACAGTTTTCCCGCTGGCAGCAGCACAAAGTTATGCCTAGTATTTTGTTTTGCTATCTTCAATATCAATAATCGGGTTTGTAAAAGACATACGTGTCCGTAAAAGAATTGTCTGTTGAAGGGTAAACTCCTTTTAATGTCATTTTCCAATTAGCAAGTTTTGTAGAAAGATCATTTGCATAATGATTAAAAACAAAAACCCTCTCTACGTTGGTGTCAATCTGATGAGGATACTCAATTATTTTAAAATATTTGTTTCCAAAGGTCAATCTTTTATCGTTTGCCCAAGTCTTTTTTTCAAAATAATTTGTCTCGTTCCCCTGCCAATTGATACAATAATGAGTTTCTCCATTTTCATAAATATAAAGCATTATACAGTCATAGTAATTAATTTGTGCATGCCATCTCCCAATAAATTCAGTCCTGTCTTTTACAACTTCCTTTTTGCAGCCCCAAAGGGCTATCAGAATTAATAAATATGGGATAATCCTTCTTTTCATTTGATCAATTAGATAGACACCACTCAACATTTTCAATGGTTTTAAACCCAACTATTCCTTGGGTCAGGGAGTAATAAACTATCGGCAAATCAGGAGCAGAATTGCTTGTTCCTTTAAGTTCATAAACTGAGTAAAACTCTTTTCCAGCAATCGTTAATGTGTCATTGGTTACGATTAATGAATTTGTTGGACAATAAATGTTATTTGAATTAAATTTAAAACTCTCAGAAAAATTAAGAAATAAATTATCTGAACATTTTATAGAAATTCCAAAATTATTAAAAGATTCTCGTTCTCTTTCCAAACGAAAATAAATTCTGCTATTATTGCTTGCTGCAAAAATTGTCCGCTCAATCTCAATATAGTAGACAAAATCACAACAATCGGTATTATAATCACAACTGCGATATCTTTGGTCTAAATCTGAGTGTCGTCCAGCCCCATAAAATACAACTGAGTCACCGGCTTGATTTTTAAAAATTAAAGTCTCTGTCCCATTGTATGGTACTAAGTGTAAGTCCTCGTTGGTCAATTTAAAATCACCCTCATCAGTAGTATTGCAGTTGTCACATCCGAATTGGAGTAAAAGAAACGCAAAAATTATAAAAATTTGAATTATTGTCTTGTTCATTATTTAAATATTAGGCATAACTCCTTTATAAGTAAAACAAAGCAATACCTATCCACCAGCATATTAACGAATATGTATGATAATTATGTCACACCATGAAATCAAAATTAATATAATATCTTTTATAAATCACCAAATGGCCATTTTATTTTTTGTCAACTTATTGTCGTTACGCAAATGGCTTTTATCGGATTATTTTTTTACCTTCCTGAATTATCTTTTATATATTTGTGTAAACAAACAAAAGATTTTTTCATGAAAAAATTTATACTGCTCACCTTGGTGTTTATTCCCATGCTGGCAATGGCACAGGAAAAAACCAATAACTTCGGCATACATTTTTCCGGCTATGTGAAAAACGATTTTTTTTATGATTACCGCAGAACCGTTGGCATCCGCGAAGGGCACTTTTACCTCTATCCCGAAAATATCAGGTACGATGCCGACAGCGTTGATATCAATGCGAAAACCTCTTTTAATATTCTGTCCATTCAAACACGCTTGCGGGGCGATATCACCGGGCCGGATGCCTTTGGTGCAAAGACCTCCGGCGCTATCGAGGGTGAGTTTTATGGAACCACAGACGCCAGCATCAACTGTTTCCGGCTGAGGCAGGCTTTCGCCAAACTGTCATGGGCCTCCACCGACCTCACCATAGGGCAAACATGGCATGGAATGTTCTTCGAAGAATGTTTTCCCGAAATTATGGCAGTGAATACCGGATGTCCGTTTCAGCCATTTTCAAGAAATCCTCAGATCAAGGTTGCCCAGCATTTTAAAGATTTCAAATTTATTCTTTCCGTCATGTCGCAACGCGAATTTTCGGAATGGGGCGGGTCGGACGCCATCCGCAATGCGGCCCTGCCCGAAATGAACCTGCGAATATCCTACCAGCATTTCAACGAAGACCAGACGCGTGAAATTTTTGTTGGCGGCAGCGCAGATTACAAGGTGCTGGTTCCAAGAATCGTCACCGACAGCAATTTTGCCACCAACAGCAGCCTGAATGCCTATGCCTTCTCCCTGGTTTTTAAATACCGCTGTCCTAAAATTACGTTTAAGCTGTCAGGAACATACGGTCAGGATTTGTATAACCATACGATGCTGGGCGGGTATGCTTACAGGTACACCACCGACAGCCTTACCATTGCCCGCGGGGATTACAGTTACACGCCACTCAACACCTTTGCAGGTTGGCTGGACCTCAGTACCAATGGCGAGAAATTCCGATTTGGGATTCTTGGCGGCTTTACAAAGAATTTCGGGTCTTTTCAGAATATTTTAGACTGGAAAAACCCCAACTCCTATTTCGCAAGGGGCTGGAACATATCTTATATTTACCGCATCTCGCCGAGGTTTGTGTTTATCTCCGGAAAAATAAAAATGGGCATTGAAGGAGATTATACCGTGGCCGGATATGGAAACAGTATCAACAGCCTGGGAGAAGTTAAAGATGTGAAACCGGTTTCGAATATACGGTTAATGTACTCGTTGTTCTACTATTTCTGATCATCAGCATCTCCATTGAACCCAAATTCCGCATTAAGAATTTTCTAATGCGTAGCAATAGGAACAATTAAGCATAATTAACTGTTTTTGAATAAATTATAATGTGAATTTTTAATGCGGAATCGACAAAGTAAATGTAATCCCGGCATATCTTGTACGGGACAGGAGACTGTCTCAAAAGTTCTTTGTGCGCCTTCGTGCAAACTTTGGTGTCTCTTAGTGGTAAACATAAGTAATTGAACCACAAAGGATCACAAAGTACACACTAAGGTTAGATACTCGCAAATATTGACTTTTAAGACAGCCTCATTTACTAAGTCGGGGTTACCCCCCGACACTTCGTGTACGGGACGGGCAGATTCAACCCGCAATCCTGCGCACTACTCAATAGTTCACTTCGTTTCTATTTCGTAATCTGGGTTAAAATTCCATTCGGCGTAAAATTGCGATAAAAAATCTTCCAGAAACTGATGACGTTTTTCGGATAGTTTTTTTGCCGTTTCTGTATACAGGCGGTCTTTCAAGAGAAGTAGTTTTTCGTAAAAATGATTGATGGTGTGGCTCCGGCTTTTTTTGTAAGCCTCAAAATTCTCATGCAAGGCGGGCATTTCATCAGGGTTGTATAGTTCTGATTTATTATATCCGCCGTATGCAAAAGCCCTTGCGATTCCAATAGCTCCTATGGCATCAAGCCTGTCCGCATCCTGAACCACCTTTGCTTCTAAAGTTACGGCCATGTTTTTTTCGCCGGCGCCTTTAAAAGAAACTTGTCCGATCACAGAGGTGATTTTTTGCACAGTCTCTGTTTCTAACCCGCATTGCGCCAGCCAGTCAGCCGCATGAGCCGACCCGGGGGCATTGAATTTCCAGTCGTCCAGGTCATGCAACAAAGCGGCAAGCTCAACAATATACAGATCGGCCTTTTCCTGTTTTGCAATATAAACGGCCAACTTATGCACCCTGTAAATATGCCACCAATCGTGGCCTGAAGATTCCCCCAAAGACTTTGATTTTACAAAATCTGTAGTTTTTGAAATGATCTCTTCCGGATAAGCGTACACTACTTTTAATTTAGCAGGCTTGAAACCTTCTGGTAAAGGTCTTCGCCTCTCAGGTTTTTAGCAATGATCTTGCCTTCCTTATCAATCAAAACAGTGTATGGAATTGCTTTAACACTATACAGGGCTCCCACTTCCGATTGCCAGAATTTCAGATCGCTGACATTGGGCCATGTCATACCTTCCGATCTGATAGCGCCCACCCATTTATCCCTTGTCTTGTCCAGCGACACGCCAAGAATCACAAATCCCTTATTTTTAAAATCATTATACAGCCTGACCATATTAGGCATTTCTTTACGGCAGGGGCCGCACCAGGCTGCCCAAAAGTCAATCAGGACATATTTCCCCCTGAAAGAACTCAGGCTGATGTTTTTGCCAGTACTATCAGGCAAAGTGAAATCCGGAGCTAAGGTGCCAATTGCTGTTTTTTTACCCTCGTTGATCTGCATGTGAAGATTTTGAATAAACACATTTTCCGGATATGTCTCCAATAAAACAGAATCCGCTTTCAGGTATACATCAATATTATTGTCAATCGGGAGCACTTCGGTCAAAAATAATATGGCTAAAGATTTGGGGTTTTTCTGAATATACGATTTTAAAATATTGTCCTGATCTGTTTTTATCCTCTGATATTCTGCCATATACGCTTTTTGTATGGAGTCAAATTTAGGATTGGACACCTCTTTGTATAACTGATTATTTACACTATCCATACTGGCCTTATGAGACATTATACTATTTTGATTACGGTAAATATCCGCCGAGGTTTCTGAACCCTTTATCGAAATAGACTTAAGAAAATCATTGGCATCAATGGAAATTTCAAGCTTTTCGCCGGCTTGCAATATCATCATGACATAATTATTATTATCAAATTGCAGTTTGTACAGATCCGTTTTTAAAACGTCACATACAAATGAAAATTTACCATCGGTACCTAAAGGGGCGCTTGAAATAAGTGTAGCCTCCCTGCCGATCTGATATAAAGATGCTGTTGTAAACCGGTTATTTTTGATAATGCCACTGATGCTCGCCTGTTTTTTTAATTGTGCATGGACCGGGGAGGCTCCCACGATCAGCATCGCCAGAAAAGCACACCAAAAGAGGTTAATCGTTTTTTTCATTTGTATCCTTATGTAATTAAAAAAAAATGATCCATAACTATAAATAAAAAATCAAAAACCCTGATCCCGGATTTTTGATTTTTCATAAAAACTTTTAATTTTTTATTTAAGGCCCAGTTCTGCCTTCACCATCGGCATAATGTCTTCGGTGGGGTCAGAATAGAGAAGCACACCAATGCCGGCATCGAAAATATAGGTATACTGGTTATCTTTTCCTACTTTTTCAATGGCTGCTTTGGCTTTATCTATGATGGGTTTTAAAAGTTCATTCTGTTTTTTCTCTAATTCGCCCTGTGCTGATTCCTGGAATGCTTCGATGCGGGCCTGAATATCCTGAAGTTCTTTTTGATTGGTTTGTTTTATCAGGTCTGTCATATTGGCTTCATTGCTGAGATAGGTCTGATATTTGGTTTCCAGTTCGGTTTGCATTCCTTTTAATTGATTTTCAAGGGTAGTTGCATAATCCTGAATTTTGGTCATCGCGGAATCTCTGCCTGGCATGAGCTTTAATAATTCGTTGGAATCAATATGCCCGAATTTTTGTTTTTTCTGGGCAAACGAAACCGTTGTGATACCTGCAAGAAAAATAATGAGAACAACTTTTGCTAAATTTTTCATATTTACTATTATTTAATATTTTGTAATTGGTTGCAAAGATATTATTTTTTTTTATTTTTTCTATTCTTCGTCCTTATCATTCTTATCATTTTTGCCGTCATTTGTTTTGATGGCTCCCGGTTTGTATCCGAGTTTTTCCAGCACGTCGTCGCTGCGATCATTCTTAGAATTGGCATACAACATGGTTGTACTTCCTGATTTGTCAAAAACAAATGCATAGCCGCTGGCGTTGGCAATACTTTCCACAGCATCATACACTTTATCCTGGATGGGCTTTATAATTTCCTGACGTTTTTTATACAGATCGCCGTCTTTCCCGAATCTTTTTTTCTGCAGGTCTTTGGCTTCTTTTTCCTTGGCGATGATGTCATCCTGGCGTTTTTTCTTAATGTCTTCCGGCAACAGTACAGCTTCGGCCTGGTAATCTTTATACATTTTATCTATTTCAGCAAATTTGCCTTCTATTTCCTTTTGCCAGTCCAGAGAAAGCTTATCAAGCAAATCTTGTGCATCCCTGTATTCCGACATGTTCTCAAGGATATATTCAGAATCGACATATGCAAATTTTTGAGCATTCGAATTCATCGAAAATGCAATAATTACAAACAATAAAACAAATAACTTTTTCATGGTGACCTCCTGTTTATTTTGGTTATTAATCAATGGACTGGTTAATCGAAAAATGGAACTGGCTACCTCCTTTGCCTACACCCGGTATATTATCAAATCCGTAACCCCAGTCTAAGCCAAGGATCCCGAACATGGGTAAAAATACCCTTACGCCAACACCGGCTGAACGATAGGTATCGAAAGGGTTAAATGCTTTCCAATTCGCCCAGCAATTTCCGCTTTCAGCAAAACCCAATACATAAACTGTTGCCGAAGGGTTAAGAGAAATAGGATAGCGTAATTCCAGTGTAATTTTGTCAAAGATCGCTCCTCCGACATAATTATCGGATTTATCACGGGGTGTTAATGAGTTATTTGTATATCCTCTCAAAGCGATCAGTTCTCGGTTGTCGAGCGAGTATCCCGATAATCCATCACCACCTAAATAAAAACGTTCAAAGGGCGGAACTCCGATCTTTTGGTTGTAAGAACCAAGAAACCCAAATTTTGTTCTGGCACTGAATACCAAATTCCCTGCCAATTTTGTATAAACCGATGCCGAAAACTTCCATTTATGATATTCTATCCAATTATATTTTTCGGCATCAGCAAGTTCCGAATAATTTTTATTACTAAAAATAGAATACGGGGGAGTAAACTGGGCCATCAGCGAAACTTCTGATCCTGAACGCGGATAAATGGGCTGATCAATTGAATTACGCGATACAGTGATAGTATAGTTAAGGTTGTTTGATTTGCCGTCGGTAAAAGCATAAGAAGAATAATAGTTATTAAGTGTGTAATTTTTGTAACTGATCTCATGGTACAGTGTAAAAAAATCATCCGGCCATTTCAGCCGCGAGCCTAAGCCGACAGCGGCGCCCCAGATACCGATCGCCTGACGGTTCGAATCCCCTTTTGATAAGCCGTTGGTCTGTGCGGAATAATACACCGAAACACTCAGTGCAAGAGGTTTGTGGCCTCCAAGCCAGGGTTCTGTAAATGAAGCATTGTATGCCTGATAATACTTCCCGTTTGTCTGGGCGCGAACACTTAACTTTTGTCCGTCGCCTGATGGCAATGGCGACCATGCTGATTTTTTGAAAAAATTCTTCGTCGAAAAGTTATTAAAAGATACGCCCAGCGTCCCGATCAGCCTTCCCGCGCCCCAGCCGCCGGACAGTTCGAGCTGGTCAGAAGATGTTTCTTCTACCGAATACTCAATATCAACGGTACCATCCGTAGGGTTGGGTATGATATCGGGGATGATCTTTTCGGCATTGAAATATTTTAGTTGCGCTAATTCGCGGGTGGTACGGATGATGTCGGAACGGTTGAACAACTGTCCGGGTTTTGAACGTATTTCCCTGATAACTACGTGGTCTTTAGTTTTTGTGTTTCCCCGGATGGTAACTTTATTAATATAGGCCTGTTTTCCTTCAATGACGCGTATCTCCATATCAATGGAATCATTAACTATGGCGGTCTCAATAGGGGTAGCACTGAAAAACAGGTATCCGTTATCCATATATAAAGAGTAAACATCAAAACCGTTGGGATTGTAACTCAGATTTGTTTCAAGCTCTTTTTGATTGTAAACATCTCCTTTGCCAATTTTCAGGATCATATTTAATTCCCGTTCGGAGTATATGGTGTTTCCTATCCAGGTAATATTACGGAAATAATATTTTTTGCCTTCTTTCAGGTTAATATTGATATCTACGGTGTTTTCGCCGGAACGGACAATGGTGTCGTGCAGGATTTTTGAGTCGCGGTAGCCCAGTTCATTATATTTCTCAATAAGGCTGAGCTTATCTTTTTCATATTCTTCATTTAAAAACTTTGCGGATTTGAAAATTCTTAAATTTATCCGTTCGTTAATATAGTTGAGAAAATTATCTTCGATACTGATACTGTCGCGCACAAACAATTTTTTCACCGTCCGGACCAGCAAAGTATCACATCCCATAAATGGCTTGAAAACAGTTTTTTCCTTGGTTTTCTTCATCTGATGTTTTAAAGTAAAATCAGATACATTTTCGTTGCCAATGATGTTTATTTTTCGGATCTTAACTTTTTTATGCCTGTTTATTTCTACATTTAATTTTGTAGAATACTTACCGGAAGCAGTATCAATAATCTCTTTAATTTTCACCTCGGCATTATAATATCCCTTATCGTGATAATATGCTTTTATAGTGTTTTCGGATCTTATGATCACATTTTGTGTAATAATATCGCCTTTGGTAAGGTTGATCTTTTCACGCAGGTCGTCCACTTCAGATTTTTTCACATTGGCCGAAAACAAAGGCGCGGCTGCAAGACGGGGATGTTCTTTTAACTGAATTTCGAGCCATATTTTGTTTTCTTCAATTTTTGTCGCATAAATTCTCACATCATCAAATAATCCTTGTTTCCAAATATTTAAGATGGCGTTTGAAGTTTTTTCGCCGGGGATCATTACCGTCTGTCCTTCATACAATCCGGTAAGCAATTTGCAAATATTCGTATCGGTGTATTGTACGCCGCTGAAAACTATTTTTTGTATCTCGTACTCTTTAGGATTAGCATAATCGATATTTCCTTTATCGTCGAGAGATATCTGGGCCTGGACCGGTATGCTTATTATAAAAAGTAATAATAGTTTAGTTAAGTTTTTTAACATCTTTTTATTTAATTTGCTCGCTAGTCATACCAAATCTTCGTTCCCTGCTCTGAAAATCTATGATAGCATTATATAAATCTTTCTTTCTGAAATCGGGCCATAACACCGGGGAAAAATACAACTCGGTATAGGCCAGTTGCCAAAGTAAAAAATTGCTGATCCGGTATTCACCACTTGTTCTTATCAGCAGTGAAGGATCGGGAATTCCTTTGGTGGAGAGTGAGGACGAGATCAGCTCCTGATCAATGTCACCGATCTGCAATTCATTATTTTTTACTTTCAAGGCAATATTTTTTACCGCCTCCGTTATTTCCCACTTCGAACTATAGCTGAGTGCAAGTATTAAGGTCATTCCTACGTTATTAGCCGTAACATTTACTGTGTTCATAAGTTCTTCATAACAATCCTTTTGAAGGCTTTTCAAATCACCGATGGCTAATAAACGAATATTGTTTTGAATTAGTGTTTTTGTCTCATTATTTATTGTTTTTACCAAAAGCTGCATCAGCGCATCTACTTCAGATTTCGGCCTGCTCCAGTTTTCCGTGGAAAAAGTGTACAAGGTAAGGAATTTAACACCCAATTCGGCGGCAGCTTCCACGGTTTCCCTGACGGCTAGCACGGCATTCTCATGGCCAAAAATGCGCATGGCGCCTCTTTTTTTTGCCCAGCGGCCGTTTCCGTCCATAATAATAGCAATATGCTCAGGCAATTTCTCGGGAATAATTTTTTCTTTCATGTAAATGTATTGGAACAGAATAAATTAATCCTTGTATTTGATCTTAATATTGGGATGCTGTTTATAAGCGTCGCAGCGTGCTTTTTTTGCTTTAATACGTAGCGAAACGGTAAGCCCGGTAAAAACATACCAGTCTTTAGTTTTTTCGTTACCCCGTTTAAAGCCGGTATAGTCGTGGCCTTCGACCGTATTGGAAAGAGAGGGATCTGCAAGCGCTGCTGCCACTTCACCGTTTTCTGCTGCCAAAACAACGGGGTCGGCATATACAGTACTTACGTCATCAATATAATCGGTAAAAGTTTTTCTGATGCCATACTCCAGGCCAATACTTATTAATTGGTGAGGGGTATACTTAAGCCCCAATCCAAAAGGAATTGCAAATGTTGTTAAAGCATAAGGTTTTGGAGAACCTTCCAATGTTGTTCCCTGCCCCTCAGTGCCTAATGAATGCAACGAATACCACACACCATCATATTCAGCTTTTGGATTGAAATTAAACACGGATACACCCACAAAAATATACGGTGAAATAAAGTGTTTTTTATGACCCGGAATATATTGCAGGAAGTTGAATTCTATTTGTGGGGAAAAATCGAAGATATAAGATTTAAAACTAAGATTACGGTCGACATTTGCTTTTGAAACAGCATCGTTTGCTTCCAGCCCCCCTAATAATGCGCTGATTTTTAATGCCCATCGTGGCGTCATGTTATAACGATAAAAAACACCATCGGCAAATTTTGTCTGTAAAAAATGCTTCGATGGATTGAGGTCGCCCAGATAATAGGACCCTCCTAAAAAAACTCCGACTTCCGATCGGTAAAAGTCCTGAGCCCGAAGCCCGCCACCAAGCAACAGAAATAAAAAACCTATCAACAATTTTTTTTTCATAATGATATCAAAATCTTAATTTGGGAGTATATCCCTCTGTTATAGAATAGCAGACTGTAAAAAACAAACCGATCATATGATCATTATCTCTGGGATCGCCCCGTTGCTGGCCTGGCCTTGTGCTCATATACAACGGCATTCCGGGAACGTCATCTATTGCAGGATTTGCCATATCTACTGCTAATTGTCCTTTAGACTGTAATAACGCATTTTCATCAAAATATGTTGTACTGCAATCATCAATATAATCCGTAAAGGTGATCCACTGGCTGTATTCAAGGCCCACTTCCCATGCCTTGGCTACTTTAATCCGGAACCCTACTCCCAGGGGTACCGTAAACTGTACGGATGAATATTTTTTTCTTGTCGGTACCAGTGTCTGTCCTTCGGTGCATAAAGGCTTAAGCGCGTACCATTTCCCGTCATATTTTCCTTTAGAATTAAAATACATACCCCCTATGCCTACCTGAATGTAAGGGGTGTAGACCATTTCTCTAAAACCAGCACGTGTACGGCTTCTAGCGCGGTGTACGCCGGTATACCGTGTTTTTTGCGTGAAGTCATGCAGGAAAACAATGGAAGTAGAAAGGCCATACGTAGGTGTTCGAAAATTCAGATTCCGGTTACTACGGAATAATTCTTTTGTCCATTTGTCGTTCCCGCTCAGCCATATGTAATCAAAAGAGGAGCGCCAGGCGAAAAATTTCGAGAACCGGTAGAGGTACCCTATCTGAACAGCAGGCCTGACAGCCTGGATATCAAAATCCCGTAAACTAAAAACTTCTGAACCAATTTTATTTAAGCCGCCAAAATCGCCATAAAACTCTGATGCGCCCACAGCAAGATACACTTTGTGTTTTTGCTTTTTCCAGTCGTTTCTTCCAAAAGTCCTTCTTTGTTGCGCTATGGTAGATAGTACAAAAAAGACCATCAAAAATAAAACAAGAATTAACCTCTTCATTATATTACATTTTCCTGAACTTACAAAAGTATAAAAATTTATGCTAATAGCAAAATCATCAGGTTTTAATAAATACTTAATTTCTTTTGTCCCAGCCCCACATAAGTTTTTCCCTGATGGTAGAAAAAAATGATTTTGAGTTAAGCTGTATAAGGCTGATGTGGAAGGTTTCTTTTTTTATCTCCAGCTCTATTGAATTACTTACCACGACATTGTTGGAATCCAGTGTTACCAGAAAATTTTCCGAACGGCCTTCAACTTTTAGTTTTACAACGGAACTATCGGGGATAACGATCGGCCTGACAGTGAGATTGTGGGAAGCGATGGGCGTTAAAATGAAATTATTTGAATCCGGTGCGATGATCGGCCCCCCGCAACTCATCGAATAGGCAGTAGAACCTGTTGGTGTAGAAACTATTAACCCATCAGCCCAATAAGAATTCAAAAACACGTCATCGACATAAGCCTGTATCGTGATCATGGATGAAGAATCCTTCTTATGAATGGTAATTTCGTTGAGAGCAAAATTGTTCTCACCAAACAAATTTCCAGGTTTGTTCAGCCTGATAAGCGACCTTTTTTCTATATGAAATTTTTTTTCTTTAAGGCATTCTATAGCTTCGCTTACCTCATCTTTTGAAATACCCGACAAAAAACCCAGCCTTCCTGTATTAAAACCCAGGATCGGGATACCAGAGTCCCTTACCAAAGATATGGTTTTCAGCATAGTGCCATCACCGCCTATACAAAAAAGGAAATCCGTATTGTCTTTTATATCTTCATAATTATTAAATGGCCTGACCTCCGGGTTAATCAAGCGCGCTTCTATAAGTTTTCTGTAAAAAGGCTCATAAATTGAAATGTCAAATTTATTATAATTCAACTTTCCGAGAAACTCTAAATAAAAAGCTTCCAGTTCTTCTGAAAAGTTTGTGGCAAAAAGTGCTATCCGCATCATGCTTATTTTAAATATTCAGATAATTCATCAGGGAATCATAGCGGTCCTGAAGGTCATTTTTGTAATCCGCTTCTGTAAAACTGGCCAGAACCACATAACCATAGCGTTCAAAGGTTTGCAGGACAGGAAAGATATTCATAATATTAATCTTTATCGTCACCTCAAGCTTCATCGAATCATGAAAACTACTGACGAAACAATTTAAAACTTTTGCACCATTTGCTTCTACTATCCTTGCTATTTCCTCCAAAGAATAATCGTTCTGGTTTCGTTCAATAATGATGATCCCCCCGGGATTCTGTATGGAAGCTGTCTGAGAAAATTTTTCAAGAAGGTTGGGGAGTGTGATTGAGCCCAGGTATCGGTTTTTGATATCAATAACAGGGATGATAGATAGGTTCATCTCACCGGCCAGGGAAATAATTTCGTAAATATGCTGGTGCTGATAAACATAAGCTTTGTTTGCCGAAAGCTGGTGGCTGCCAATAGATTCTTCGGGTTTGTTCAGCGCGTAAATATCATTTTCGGAGATCAGTCCTAAAAACTCCACATTATTTACGATGGGCAGATGGCAGATCTTCTGGTCTTCCATAAGTTTCAGCGCATAAGTTGCCGTATCGGAGGTGAGCACTGGGATGACGGCATCGGTATACAGGTCTTTGGCAAGCATAAAACTTTCAGTACAAAAAAATTTTTACAAACATACTAATTTTTAACTTTGGCGGCAAAATATCATTTATGACTAAACTGAGTGTAAATATAAACAAAATTGCAACGCTGCGCAATGCCCGGGGCGGAAATTTACCCGATCTTTTACAAGTTGCCCTGGATTGTGAACGTTTTGGCGCCGGGGGAATTACGGTTCACCCACGTCCTGACCAACGCCATATAAGGTATACAGATGTATACGACCTAAAAAAAATCATTTCAACGGAATTAAATATTGAAGGCTACCCTTCCGAAGCATTCATCAAACTGGTACTGGAGGTCAATCCCGACCAGGTGACACTCGTGCCCGACGCCCCGGATGCCATCACCTCCAATGCAGGATGGGACACGGTCAGGAACGCTGTTTTTTTAAAGGAGATCGTCTCTGTTTTTAAAAAGCAAGGTATCCGCACGTCGATCTTCATTGACCCCGATGAAAAAATGATCGGGCATGCCGTAGAAACAGGAACAGACCGCATAGAGCTTTACACGGAAGATTATGCGAAAAATTATTCCGCCGGCAGGGAAAAAGCAATTTTTCTTTATAAAAAGGCTGCTGAAAAGGCGCTGCAACTGGGCCTGGGTTTAAATGCCGGGCACGACCTTAACCTTCACAATCTAAAATATTTCCAGGAAAATATTACAGGCTTGCTCGAAGTATCAATAGGCCACGCACTGATCTGTGACGCCTTATATTTAGGCCTGGAAAATACAATTCAATTGTATCTTCGCTGCCTGAAGGCTATTTCTGACTGACCGTTCCCGACTCTTCGTAAATGACTGTCAGCAAGGTTTGTCCGACAGCTTTCAATGAATTTTTATCTACATTTTCTATGTTGTCCTTCGTGGTATGCCAATACTTGTAAAATCCGCTTTTGGTCTGGCTTTCGCGATGAATGATGTCTATTGTGGGTATACCACTAAGTTTGTTGATATAATAGTGGTCGTCAGTGATAGGATCGGTCTGCTCGCCGGAAAAAAACTGGCCGTAGCCTATACGTGAAGCAGCATTCCAAACAATATTCACCACATCGGCTGCGTATTGCATGGAAATACCTTCTTTGGTAAAATTAGCGTTGTTAACGCCAACCATATCGAGCAGTATCCCATAACGTGGTTTATAGTTGGGCACATGCGGATTTTTCGACCAGTATTGTGAGCCAAGCCCCCAGGTATCTTCGTTATAGACGTTTTTATCCCACTGCGGTTCTCCATAATCTTCGGCATCAAAAAAGATAATATCCAGTCCGATATTTATCTTATTCAAGCTGACAATCCGTGCAATTTCCATAAGTACCCCCACGCCGCTGGCCCCGTCGTTGGCTCCGTCGATAGGTGTCCGGTGCTTGGATTCATCCTCATCCCAGTCGGCATAAGGGCGCGAATCCCAATGCGAACAAAGCATTATTCTTCCGGGAGCATCCGGATTAAAGGATGCAATAATGTTTTTCATGTTCAACGACGTGCCGTTATATGCCCGAACCCGGGCCTGTTGTATAAATACATCCTTTGTGTATTTTTTCAAGGTTTGCTCAAGCCAGGCGGCACATTTCCCATGAGCCTCTGAATTCGTGACCCTTGGCCCAAAATCCGTTTGTGATTTCACATAAAAAAAGGCAGAATCTTCATTAAAATCAGGGACGCTGACCTTAGGGCCTGAAAGTTTATTATCCGTATTGTCGCCTGTTGTTTTTTTGTTGGAATTATTGCAAGAAATAAGGAAACTACAGATCATTGCAACAGCAAAAAATAAATTAACGTGTTTTTTCATGATTTTTTTTCTGATAAAAATTGATTGAACTTATAAACATTGATTAAAGATTCTTTAACAGGGATGTAAGAAAATGGTAACGTTTCGAGAAGTTTTTTATTTGAATATACCGAGGTTGTTTGTGATATTTGTGCCGTAATATCGTTAAAGCCCGAGTCGTTACGGGTAATAAAATCCTTTATGGCTAATGCTCTCCAGGCAAGGCCAGTCAAAAACCTGCCGGCACAATATTTCGGGGCGGGTTTACCAAGAACCTGTGCGACCATTGTTAAAAACTCCCGGTAGCTCAGGTTTTCGGAAGAAACAATAAAACTGTCATTTTTTACCGGACTGTCCATTATCTTTATCATCGCGCTGACAACATCGCGCACATCGACATAGGCGGTGCTTCCCGGGGTATAAAATTTTAATCCTTTTTCAATTTCCCTGAATACGACTCCGATCCCGCCTTTTTGATTCCAGGGGCCAATAATCACCGATGGCCTGACAATAAAGGCATCCAGGCCTTCAGCCCTTCCCCGGTATATTTCCTTTTCTGCCTGGTATTTACTATCGGCATATGCTGAATGTTTTTCCTGATTGTCCCATAAGGTATCGTCGGTGATGAGTTCATCTTTCCCAAGTACTGCTATGGAACTGACATGGCATAATTTTTTTATCCCGGCTTCGATTGTTGCATTCACAATGTTGGCCGTGCCCCGGACATTATTTTCAATCAGTTTTTTAGCATCTTTGTTTGAAAAGCCCACACTCGCCGCACCATGGTAAACTTGTTCAACCCCCTGCATAGCGGATATCAAAGTATGAATGTCGAGGATATCTCCGTCCTCCCATTCAATTTTTTCAAACAAATTTTCTTTATGATAAAAAGAAAAAAGCTTGTGCACAAATTCGATATCCGATGAAGGCCTTTTCAAGGCCCTGACCTTTTTCCCTTGCGCGCATAGCTCCATCAGAAGGTGCGCTCCCAGAAAACCCGTGCCGCCTGTAACAAGTATCATGTTTTAGAATCTCAACAAAATTAATATTTATCCTGAGAATAAAGTTTAGTATTTTTGGCTCATGATAAAACCGAACAGGAATATTTCTGTCTTTTTTCTGTTGCTAGTACTTTTAACAAGCCATGCCCCTGCTCAGATAATCCCCGAAACCAGCCGTATTGACTGGTCAACGGCAGGCAACCGTTTTGTTTTCCCCGAAGCGGCCCCGGAAGTAAGTATTTTATCTTTTGGCGGAGTGGCAGACGGCACAACAAATAATACGGCTGCCCTTAACAATGCTATGGCTTCCTTTGGCGGACATCCCGGCATCGTTTATTTTCCTGCCGGTTCGTATTTATTTTCTTCCATGATCAGCATCCCCGATTCGGTATGGCTGAAAGGTGCAGGGCCGGATTCTACTTATATTAAAATTGCACACAGCAGCATCGGATTTTATTTTTCCGGCACAGCCACAAATAGTTTCACGGATGTCATCTCCGGCTTCCAGAAAGGTTCACACAAAATTACCGTTGCAAACCCGGCATTGTTCCTTGCCGGAAATTATTGTGAAATCCGCCAGGATAATGGTTCGTGGGATATTGAACCAGCAACATGGGCAACCTATTCTGTGGGGCAAATAGTCCATATTGATTCCATTATCGGAGATACGCTGTTTTTAACCGAAGGATTACATCTCACATTTGACACTTCGCTAAACCTGCAGATTCAAAAGATCATTCCCATTAAAGCTTCTGGCATGTCTTGCATGAATGTTGAACGAACTGATAATTCAACCGCAAATTATGGAAACAATTTCGGGTTCAACTATGCTGTAAACTGCGAAATCAGGGGGATAGAGAGCAATAAAAGCCAGGGAAGCCATTGTATAATCAGGGTAAGTTCTCACATCAGTATCAGCGGGTGTTATTTTCATGATGCTTTTGTGTACGACGGCAGCAGCACTAAGGGATACGGGGTTACCATAACCAACCACTCCAGCCTTTGCCTAGTTCAGAACAATATTTTTAACCATCTGCGCCATGCCATGATGGTCAAACAAGGCGCCAATGGCAATGTTTTCGCATATAACTATTCGCGCAATCCTTACCGTAACGGATCAATGGAATACCCGCAGGACTATTGCGGGGATATTTCGCTGCACGGTCATTATTCGTTTGCCAACCTGTTCGAAGGGAATATCGTACAGAATATTATTATTGACGAAACATGGGGGCCATCGGGACCTTTCAATACTTTTTTCCGTAACCGTGCGGAGATGTATGGAATAATTATGGCGTCTGTATTGACAGACAACCAGAACTTTGTAGGGAACGAGATCACCGGCACAGGATATACATTCCCGTTCTCCTGGGGCGCTTATACCCTTACCGGAAGTGCACACATACAGCACGGGAACAACGATAACGGAACTATTGTTCCCTCCGGCACAAATGCCCTTATCGATAATTCATATTATCTGAATGCCGGGCCCTCCTACTGGAATGTGAGCCAGTCATGGCCGGATATCGGGATACCAGCTACTTTAAACTCCGGAACGATCCCTGCAAAAGAACGTTATAATATGGCCGAATTTACCGATTGCAGCCAGCAAGGTATCGTTACAAAAATCCCTGAAAATATTGCCGAAGAATTTTTCGTTTATCCCAACCCTACAACAGGCAAACTTTTTATCAGGCTTCCCTCAGAAATTAAATCCTGCAATATTCAGATAAAAGACCTGAAAGGAAAATGCCTGATTAACAAAAAAAACAACCTGGGCATATCCGGCCACGAAATCGATATTTCCTCATTGAGACCTGGGATCTATCTGCTTTTCGTGAATACTGAAAAATATTTTTTTACAAGAAAAATTGTAAAACTTTAAATTACTTTCCAATGTTCAGGTGCCGTTTCATTTTCGGGTCGAACAGATCAAGTTCCATTTGTTTCTTTTTGTATTTTTTCTTTCTAAAACTTTGGCCCAGATCCCACCAAATACTGTCCTTCTTCTTTACACGTTTCGTCTTTTTATTAAAAACATACTGTTTTGACAAACGCGGCTTGCTGCCATGGCCAAATGATCCCGGGTCGGTGTCTTTCCGTTTGACCAGCGAAAATATCTTTGAAACACGCTTTTTATCTGCGTTGTAGCCAAACTCTTTCGGGCGTTTTTTTACCCGGACATTAAAACTGCCGGCACTGCGCAGCCGCTTTGTACCGCTGAAAACAAAATGTTTTTTGGTGACATTTTTCTTATTTTTGCTAAACGCATACTGTCCTGAATTTTTTCTGTGTTTTGAGCTGAATGAGCCACTCTCCCTGTTTCGTTTTTGAGTACCGAACACAAAAAATTTATTTTTCGATACAATACTGTTTTTCGTTTTACTGAAACGGAAAAGCCCCGACACCTTTTTATGCCGTAAGCTATAACTGTCTTTACCCCCCAAATGTTTTACCAGGTACTTTCTACCCGCCGACCGGCCAAAACCCCCATGCTTTGAACGTGATGAATAGGAATCTTTACCAAAACCGCCGCCGGTCCTTTTTTTTGAACGTGATGAATAGGAGTCTTTGCCAAATCCGCCACCCGTCCTTTTACCTGAACGGGATGCAAAGGAGTCTTTGCCAAATCCGCCGCCGGTCTTTTTCTTTGAACGGGATGAAAAAGAATCCTTGCCGAAGCTACCTGACGAACGCCCGCGTTTCCCCGAAGCAAAAGAGTCGTTGAAGCCTCCCTTAGACCGGCTGAAACTGCCGTGTTTTTCTACTGTGCGGTTCTTCCTTGTGCTGAATTTGAACTGGGTGTCGAATTTTTTATCTTTGGGTATAAAAGGGTCGGAAAGATCGCGATGGCACGAAGCAAACAACAGGATAAGGATCAACAAAAAATATATACCGTTTTTTTCTTTCATGCGGTCGTTTGAAAATCGGTTGTAAAAATAGATATTGTCTGTTCGTTAAAAAACATTTATTTTGTATCCGGAACATTAATAATACAAAATACGTGAAAATTATGAAAAAGTTGTTGTTATTTATTACAGGTATTTTGCTCAGTCAGCAGGTTGTCCGCGCGGATGAAGGAATGTGGCTCCCCATGTTCATCGACAGGCTGAATTATGTTGACATGCAGAAAATGGGATTGAAACTCACGCCGGAAGAAATATACAGCGTTAACAATTCCAGTTTAAAAGATGCGATCATTCTTTTCGGTCAGGGTTGTACCGGTGAAATCATCTCCGCTCAGGGACTTATATTGACGAACCATCATTGCGGCTATGGCGCCATCCAGTCTAAGAGCAGCGTTGAAAAAGATTACCTGACGGACGGTTTCTGGGCCATGAATCCCGGCGAAGAATTACCCATCGCCGACTTGTCAGTCAAATTTCTTATCCGCATCGAAGATGTTTCCCAAAAAATATTATCTGAGCTTCCGCCCAATATCACTGAGGCACAGCGGGCAGCCAAAATAAAAGAACTGAGTGAGAAAATACAGAAAGAAGCCACCAAGGGCAACGGATACGACGCTGTCGTAAAAAGTTTTTTTGAGGGAAACGAATATTATCTTATCGTCTATCAGACATACAAAGATGTTCGTCTGGCGGGAGCGCCTCCATCATCCCTCGGAAGGTTCGGCGCAGATACCGACAACTGGATGTGGCCGCGCCATAAAGCCGATTTCGCTTTGTTCCGCGTATACACAGCTCCCGACGGCTCTCCTGCTGAATATTCCGAACACAACATCCCGATGAAACCCAAACATTCGTTGCCGGTTTCTATCAAAGGTGTTAAAAATGGCGATTTCACTATGATCCTGGGCTACCCCGGCACTACCGAGCGCTACCTGACATCCTACGGAATAGAAATGTATGTCGATCAGTCGTATCCCGCACGCATCAAGGCGCGTGAAAAAAAGCTCGCCATTATGCGTGAAGATATGGATGCCAGCCCCGAAGTCCGGATAAAATATGCCTCCAAATACGCTTCCATATCAAATTACTGGAAGAATTTCATCGGAACTGTGAAGGCATTGAACCGCCTGAAAGTGGGTGATAAAAAACGTCACCAGGAAGGCCAGTTTGAAGCCTGGGTGATGGCCGATAATGCAAGAAAAGAAAAATACGGCAGGGTGCTTCAGATGATCAAAGACGCCTATTCGGAACTAAAAAAGACCAACCTGGAGCGTATTTATTTTTCCGAATCCGTCGCAGGTTGTGAAGCGCTGGCTTTTTCTAACAGATTTATCAACCTGAAAACCTTACTGAAAGAAAATCCGATAAATACAGAAAAACTGAATGCTAAAACCGCGGAATTGAAAGCTTCGGCAGAAAAGTTTTTTAAAGATTACAACAAAGCTACTGACATGAAACTCACCGCTGCCATGCTGAAAATGTTTTACGAACAGGTGCCGAAAGAACAACAGCCCAAACATTTTTTAAAATTGGCCGCCAAAAACAAATACGATTTTGATAAACTGAGCGAGTACCTGTTTTCAAAGACGATCTTTAGCGACCTTAACAGCGTGAACAATTTTTTGAATGCACCAAATACAAAGATTCTTGAAGCCGATGCGCTGCTGACCCTTATGATTGCATTTATTGATAACAACAATGCTGTTTCCGAGGCATGGAACACCTCAAATGTAAAGTTATCGGAGGGAAAACGCCTGCTGGTGGCCGGTATGCGCGAGATGCTGCCGGATCAGAAATTTTATCCGGATGCCAATCAGACCATGCGCCTGACCTACGGCAAAGTTCAGGATTACTTCCCTGCCGATGCCGTTCATTACAATTATTATACGACTCTCGAGGGCGTGATGCAGAAAGAAGATCCCTCCAACTGGGAGTTCATTGTTCCTGAACGGTTGAAAGAGCTTTATAAAAGCAAAGATTACGGCCAATATGCGGAAAAAGGTGAGATGAAGGTCAATTTTATCACCAACACCGATATCACAGGCGGGAATTCAGGAAGCCCGGTACTGGACGCCAGCGGGAACCTTATCGGCCTGGCTTTCGACGGCAACTGGGAGGCTATGAGCGGCAATATCTGCTTTGAACCTGAACTACAACGGACCATAAATGTTGATATCCGCTATGTATTGTTTATCATTGACAAATATGCCGGTGCAAAAAATCTTATAGCAGAAATGAAAATTATTCAATAAATTTAACCCCTAAAATTATATTTTATGTTTGACACAACACACTTCCACCCCATGATCGTGCACTTTCCGGTTGCACTGATTATTATCGGTTTTTTTGTCGATGTGCTCAGCCTTTTCTTTAATAAAAAAGAACCCTGCTTGTCGAAAGCAGGATTTTACCTGATGATCCTTGGCACCCTGGCTGCTGTTGCCGGATATTTGACAGGGGAGTTTTTTACGGCTGATCTTAGCGGTGCTGCCGGCGAACTTAAGGAAAGGCATGAGGTTTTTGCAAAGACCACCATGTTCGTGATGATAGCGGCATGTCTGATAAGGATCTATCTTGTATGGAAAAAGAAAATCAACAGCAGCCTTAAATGGCTCGTGTTTTTCCTGTACCTGGTTGCCACCTGCACGGTAGGTTATACAGGCCTTTTAGGGGGGACGCTGGTGTACAATCACATGATTGGATTTGAATCT
Source organism: Bacteroidales bacterium (assembly GCA_035353775.1). GTDB lineage: Bacteria > Bacteroidota > Bacteroidia > Bacteroidales > CAIWKO01 > CAIWKO01. The sequence goes on from DAOQAF010000013.1 coordinate 37,979, forward strand.
GCTCCTGCCGATCAAACTGTTGCCGTATCAAACAAAAGCGTTGATAACCTAAAAGCGGCGCTTCAGGGAGAGACGACGGCCTCTGCCAAATATGCTGCCTTTGCGCAAAAAGCGAAAGAAGAAAACCTGCCTCAGGTAGCGGCGTTATTCAGCGCGGCATCTAAATCGGAAAGCATACATGCAAATAATCATAAAAAGGTATTGGAAACTCTTGGAAACAAAGTGGATGTCCAGCCCGAAGCCTTTACGGTCGGGGCAACCTTAGAAAATCTGCAGGCTGCTTTTAACGGCGAAAAACATGAAGTTGAAGCCATGTACCCTGGTTTTATCGAACAGGCAAAAACAGATAACATAAATAATGCGGTAAAATCTTTCGGTTGGGCGATTGATACTGAAACTAAACACATGGAATTATTTACTACCGCGATGGATGCGATAAATGCAAAAAAAGTAGGCGGACTCCCCACAACATATTTTGTATGTCCCAAATGCGGATTTGCCTATTCTGATGATGACGTAGAAGACAATTGTGAATTATGCGGAACAGAAAAAGCAAAATTTTTCACTTATAACTAATTATAGAACTCAAGTCAAATGAATAATGCCCGGCAATTAATATCCGGGCATTTTTTTATCATTTTATTTACTTTTGTAAATTCAAATAACAATTAATGGAACAACAAGCAGTAAAAAAATCCGGTTTCAAAAGTTTTCCACGTAACTTCTGGACTGTGATCACCATGGAATTTTTCGAACGGGGTTCGTATTATGGCGTGATGTCAATATTGTCGGTGTATCTGGTTATGAGCACCAAAGACGGCGGCCTGGGTTTTACCAAAGAAAGCGTTGGCGTCATAAAAAGCACTATCACCCCTTTGTTATACCTTCTTCCCATAATTTCCGGCGCCATTGCCGATCGCTACGGTTATAAAAAAACATTGTTTTTTGCTTTCATCGTGATGAGCTGCGGGTATTTCCTGACGAGCCAATTCACTGAATATCCTCTGGTATTCGCCAGTTTGCTGCTGATGGTGTTGGGTGCGGGATTTTTTAAACCGATAATTTCGGGAACCATAGCACGTTCGACCGATGTAAACAACTCATCGCTCGGCTTCGGAATATTCTACTGGTCAATAAACCTGGGAGCCTTTCTTTTTCCACTTATTTTAATACCATATTTAAAAAGCTATTCTTATTCATACATTTTTATCATGGCCTCGGTGATCACCGGTTCTCTATTGCTGCTCAACCTTTTCGTGTACAGGGAACCCGCAAAACCTGCCAGTTCCAAAAGCCTGATCACCATCCTCAAAGACGCCGTACTAGTATTAAAAGATTACCGTTTCATCCTGATGATAGTCATTTACTCCGGTTTCTGGATTTTATATTTTCAGATGTTCGATACCGTGCTGTGGTATCTGAGTGAATATATGGATATGACTCCGGTAAATAATTTTGTTAATGCTGTACTAGCCCTCTTCATAAACAACCCGCAATGGAAATTTGAAGCAGAACATGTAACGGTTATCAACGCGGGAACCATCATACTTTTACAAATCCTTGTATCAAGTATTGTCAAACACACCAAGGCATTGCCCACTATGATCGTTGGCATCTCACTCGGTACCATCGGGATGGCCATACTCGGCCTGTCTACCAATGCGTGGGTATTTATTACCGGCATGATTGTTTTTTCCCTCGGGGAAATGACCGCACATCCTAAGTTTATTTCTTATGTCGGGCTGATTGCCCCGCCGGATAAAAAAGCCCTTTACCTCGGTTATTCATTTTTGTACGGAGTGATCGGCAGCGGCATCGGCGGGGTGCTGGGCGCCAATTTATACGTATACTTTGTGGATACGCTAAACCGGCCTTCCACTCTTTGGTTCATTTTCAGCCTGATCGGCGTAGCGACTATCATAGGACTGCTGCTATATAACAGGTTTCTGGCGCCGAAGAAGGTTTAAATAATAACGAGTCATGCTGAAATTATTTTTCAGAAAAAACACCATCGAAGCCGGCTGCGATGAAGCCGGACGCGGATGCCTGGCCGGGCCGGTGTTTGCTGCCGCTGTGATTTTACCCAAAAACTATAAAAATAAAGACCTGAACGACTCGAAAAAACTGAGTGAAAAACAACGCGATCTGTTACGCACTGAAATTGAAAAAGAAGCGCTGGCTTGGGCAGTTACCCAGCTTGATAATCATGCTATCGACGAAATAAATATTCTTAATGCATCCATCCAGACGATGCACCTGGCGGTAAAAAAACTTGGTAAAGTTCCTGAATTATTGTTGATAGACGGCAACCGTTTTAAACCATACGAAAATATTCCGCACCAATGCATCATTAAAGGAGACGGCAAATACATGTCCATTGCCGCTGCATCGGTATTGGCAAAAACTCACCGCGACGAATATATGCTAGAGCTCCATAAAGAATTCCCGGAATATAACTGGGCTCAAAACAAGGGCTACCCCACCCGCGACCACAAAGATGCGATCAACCTGCATGGGATTACACCTTACCATCGCAAAAGTTTTAATCTCAATGAACAATTGAAATTTAAATTTTGATGACCGAATCTGCACAGCAAAAAAAATTTTGTAGTACTTTTATCCTTTTAATCGCGTATGAAATACCAACGGTACGATAGCAGGATAAAAATAAAAAAATATATTCTTATTTCAGCGGCAGCGCTGGTCGGGGCCGCTATTCTGTTTATCGGTTATTCCTACCTGAAAAGATTAAAAGACCCCGTGGTGCCTGCCATAAAGGCCATACCGGAAAGCACCGTTTGCCTGATAGAAATAAAAAATACCCTGGCGCTCTGGGACAGGATCAGCCAAAAAAATCACATTTGGAAAGAACTACAGTGCCTCGGTTTTGCCAGGGAATTACATTCAAAAATCAGCCTGATCGATTCGCTGGCAAAGAGCAATAAGGATATCGCAGATATTTTTTCGAATAACACATTGTATATGGCCTGGGTGCCCGACAGGGCGGATTACCGCTACCTGTTCACCATTAATCTGAACGGCCCGCACAACGAAAAACTGGTGGATGATTTCATGCATAAACATTTTTCTTCGGGCAGCCTGTTTACCTCGACTCAGTTTCTTAACAATGAGATATTTGAAATACACAAGGCCGGAAAAATATCCTGTGCTTACACCGTGTATCAGGGAATTTTTATTATTGCAGAAACTTCAGGCGTGATAGAATCATCGCTAAGCGCACTTCTTACAAAAATAAGCATTGAGAACGAGCCTGATTTTATCAGACTGAATGCCTCATCCGGCAAAAATGTAGATGCAAATATCTTTATTAAAAACACCTATTTCGACAACCTGATTTCCGGTTTTTTTTCAAGGAAACAATCCGGGGAAATGAAACTTCTTTCGCTCTCCGGAAATATGGTTTCTCTGGATCTGACCATAAAAAACGATGAATTGCTTTTTGCCGGCTATGGCTTATCCGGCGATCCGGGGCAATTGCTGAACAAATTATTCAGGGATCAAACGCCGCAGCAAACAGAACTAACAGGTATTTGCCCGGCCAATACGGCTTTGATGGCTTTCTGGGGATTAAACAATGCCGTAGGATATGTTAAGAGTTATACTGATTTTATGAATGCCAATTTTCATAAACGCAGCTTTGACAACATATGTTCTTATTACGATACCACTTACGGCATCACTATCTCAGACAGTTTCCTGCAGCAGATCGGGAACCAGTTTGCTTTTGTCGTTACGGAAAACCATGATATCGATAAGCCCTACCGGTATTATGGGATCTTCAAAGCGGACGATATTGACGAGTTTCAAAAATCATTAAAAGAAATTTCGGTTTCGCCCGAAGAACAAAACCTTGCCCTTCGCGACTCTTTTGCCATAAGAAAATTAAAGCCGATTGGTTTTTTAAAAAGTTTTTTCGGAAAGATGTTCGAGCCGCTGGATACGGCTTATTATACCTCCATAAAGGATTACATTGTTATCAGTGATTCCCCCTTATCGCTCGATCTGTTTGTCTCCGGCTTTTTATCGGGTAAAACCCTTGAAAAAAACCGGAATTACATTGATTTTTCGGATAACGTTTCGGACGAAGCCAATTTCTGCCTGTATACGAACATCCGCAAAAGCTATGGCTTGCTGCTCCCCCTGTTTGACAATAAACTCAGCGAAGCGTTCAGCAAAAACGAAAATTCACTTAAAAACATTCAGGCTGTTGCTTTTCAGCTTTCGGCCGATAAAAATAAGTTTTTCCTGAATGCCTATGTGAAACATAATTCCGGGTATGTGGAAGAAAACCCTGCCGTATGGGAATTTCCGGCAGACACCGCGATAAACGGAAAAATCTCGGTAATCACCGACCCGCGTGACAGCACAAAAAAGATCCTGTTCTTCGATGCATCCGATAATCTGTATTTGCTGGGACGCAACGGCCAGCTCATTTGGAAAAAACACATAAAAGAGCCTCCCCTAAGCAGTGTTTTTATCACCAATTTGAAAAAAGACAATAAATATTACATAGTTTTTAATACAAAAAACCACATCTACATTTTCGACCTGAATGGTGAAATGCCGGACTTCAGCCCTGTAAAGCTTCCGTACCCGGCCAGCACGGCAATCACACTCATTGATTATCAGCGAAAAAATGATTACAGGATCATCATTCCATGTAAAAATCAAAAAATTTACAGCTATCTGATCAACGGGAAACCCACGCCGGGATGGAACAACTATCGTACAGAGGCCATATTGCAAAAACCCGTCGAATATTTCAGGTTTCATAATAAAGACGTGGTAATCGCCACCGACAAAAACGGAAAAGTGTATTTTATAAACAGGCAGGGTACGCTGCTTATAAAAAACACTCAGCCCTTCATCAAAGCAAAAAATAGCAATTTTTTCATACATACCAATAAGAATAAACAATACCTGCTCACCACCGACAGAAAAGGTAAAATAATCTTTATTTCAGAAAACGGGAAAATTGATGTGGTGACATTGAAATTATTTTCGGAAAACCATTTTTTTCTTACTGGAGATTTTGATCTGGACAACAGAGATGATTTTATTTTTTTCGATGAGGGGAAAGTTTTTGTTTATAACCACGACAAAAAAAAGATATTGGAAGAAGCCCTGAACGGACAGCCTGGGGGAAAGCCTTCATATATCAGGCTTGATAAAAACAGGTTTCAGGTGATCTTTCCCGATTCGTCCTGCACGCACCTTGTCTTCCTTAATAACAAAGGGATAAATGAACACCTGAATTATACGCTGAACAACCCTGATTTTGAAATTAATTCCTTGTTCGGAAAAAGTTCTAAAAGCATACTGGTGGCTGACAGCAATATACTCCTTAATTATGTCATTAATTGACCATTATCTTGCTGTTTGCACCCATCCCGTTTAATTTTTTCGGGGTGGGTTAAAGTATTATTTTTCAGCATTAGCATGATTTTTTGCTACTTTTGTAAAAAATTCAGGTGAAACGATTCGGGTTACATATTATAGTGTTTTTATCAAGTGTATTTCTGCTGGCATCATGTACCATGAAATATTCATTTACCGGGGCTTCCATCCCTCCGGAAGTGAAAACCATTTCTATTCATTATCTGAAAAATACAGCTCTGCTGGTCAAACCGACTTTAAGCATGCAGCTTACCGATGAATTACGCAACCGCTTCACATCTCAAACAAGCCTTACCCCCGTCAATCAGAACGGCGATTTTGACATTTCCGGTGAAATAACAAATTATACCACGTCGCCTGTGGCTATTCAGGGAAATCAGACCGCGGCGCTAAACCGGCTGACAGTAACGATCAACATACGTTTTGTCAACAAATTTGATGAAAAACAAAACTACGAAACATCCTTTTCGCGTTACGTTGATTATCCAAGCTCCAAGTCACTTGCTTCTGTGGAAAGCCAGATCATTGAAGAGATCATAGGCTATCTGGTGGACGATGTTTTTAACAAGACTGCCGTTAACTGGTAAAACGTCATGAACAAGAACGATTTTATAAGGTATATACGACAGCCTGATGATATCCGCCATATTGATGCCGGCGAAATGACTTATCTGCTTGGAAAATTCCCCTATTTCCAGTCTGCACACCTCGTATATGCTGCATATCTGAGCAGCAAAGACGACATTTCGTTTCATGACCAGTTAAAACTGACCGCCGCGCATGTGAACGACAGGTCGGTATTGTACTGGCTCATCTATAACCAGCAGGCTGTCAGCACGGCAGAGCCGGTTGTAAACAGTGATAATGTATCCGTTTCGTCAGAAAATATAAATATTGCTGTAAAAGAACCTATTCCTGCTGAAACGGATGTTAGGACAACCGCAGAGCAACAGACGAACGCACAAGCGGAAATAATTTCAACAACGGAATTGCCGGAACAAACAGAGGAGGTAATTATCCCTCATGAATCAGCGCCTCAGACAACAGATACCCGGGAACCTGTCTCTTTAGCTGAAATCAACAAGCAAGAAGATGAAATCAGCATTCCGCAAGAACCGGAACCTCAAATAAAAGAGCTACAGGTACCCATTCCGGCGTCAGAAACTCCTGAACAAACAGTGGAGATATTTATACCTCAAGAACCGGAGCCTCTTACAAAAGATCATCAGGAAAACCATGCAACGACTGAAACTCAAAAGCCGGCATATGAAATAATTGTTCCGCAAGAAACTGAAAATCAGCCAAAAGACCTGCAAGAACACACTTCAGCAACAGAAATACAACAACAGGCCGATGAGGCAGTTATTCTGCCGGTAGAAACGAAAACAACTGATGAAGTTAAACCGGAATATGAAGCAAAAGATGAGGAAAAAATAATTCAGGAAGCGCCGGAAAAACCTGCTACTACCTCATATAATCATCCGGATACATTCCTGCTGAATATTATTTCAAAAAGGGTCATTTCAGATCAAAATGAAAATGAAATTTCAACGGTAAAACCATCCCCACAAATACCAGTTTCCGCCAAACCGAAAAAAACTCCTGACCTTATCGAAAAATTTATTAAAGAAGAGCCTCGTATATCACAACCCCGCCGCGACTTTTTCAATCCCGTGAACATGGCTGAAAACAGCAGTATCGACAAAGAAGATATTGTAAGCGAAACTCTCGCAAAAATCTATGTTTCACAAGGTTTATTTGAAAAAGCCCTGAAAATTTATCAAAAATTATATTTGGTTAATCCGGAAAAAAGCACGTACTTTGCAGCCCAAATTGAAAACCTGGAATCAAAAATTAATAACTAACTGATTTAAAACAATTTATATATGGGAATTTATGTTGTTATCTCTGTATTGATCTTCATCGTTTGTGTGTTACTCATACTTATCGTTTTGGTTCAAAACTCTAAAGGTGGCGGTTTAGCATCAAATTTTTCATCTTCCAATCAGTTCATGGGTGTAAGAAAAACGGCTGATTTCCTTGAAAAAGCCACATGGACACTGGCTATCGCATTATTAGTGCTCAGCCTTTCTTCAATTTTGGTAATTCCCCGTGCAGAAAAAGGCGCAGGCGTTGATACCGAACTAAGAGAACAGGTTGAAGGCAACCAACCGGTTGATTATGCACCCGCTCCGAGTAACCCGAATGCACCGGCAACTCCGGAAAAAAAGTAATTCATTTTTATAATATTTTTAAGTGTCAGAATGTCATTTACATTCTGACATTTTTTTTTATTTTCTATAAATTATACTGTAAAAATGTCTAATTTTTAATGTTTTTCTGCTTGGCACAAAATGTGACTAACGCAAACGCACAACAAAAAATTTACTAACATCAAATTATAACTCTAAAAATTAAAATTATGTCAAAAAAATTAGGAACTCCATTGAAAGACAGGGTACTCGTTGAACCGGCACCCGCTGAAGAAAAAACTAAAGGTGGAATTATTATTCCCGATACAGCAAAAGAAAAACCCCAAAAAGGAACTATAGTTGCTGTCGGCAAAGGCAAAAAGGACGAACCCATGACAGTAAAAGTTGGTGATACCGTTCTGTATGGCAAATATTCCGGAACTGAAGTGATCATCGATGGAAACACGTACCTCATCATGAGAGAAGATGACATTTACATGGTTGTATAAGACAAAAAATTTAAGTAAAACAATTAAACACAATAAATAAAATGGCAAAAGAAATAGTTTTCGATATTAAAGCTCGCGAAGCTTTAAAAAAAGGAGTAGATGAGTTATCAAACGCGGTAAAAATTACCCTCGGTCCCAAAGGCCGGAATGTGATTATCGACAAGAAATACGGCGCACCCCAGATCACCAAAGACGGTGTAACCGTTGCAAAAGAAATAGAACTGAAAGAACCCATTGAAAATATGGGCGCCCAACTGGTAAAAGAAGTCGCTTCAAAAACAGCAGATCTGGCAGGTGACGGAACAACAACGGCGACAGTTCTTGCACAGTCAATAATCACCACCGGTTTAAAAAATGTTACCGCCGGCGCAAATCCGATGGATCTGAAACGCGGCATTGACAAAGCTGTGAAGGCTGTTATCGAAAACCTGAAAAAACAATCAAAATCGGTTGGCGACAGCTATGAAATGATTGAACAGGTAGCTACAATATCCGCGAACAATGAAAGCGCTATCGGGAAACTGATTGCCGAAGCAATGGCAAAAGTAAAAAAAGAAGGTGTTATCACTATCGAAGAAGCAAAAGGAACCGAAACCATCGTAAAAGTAGTTGAAGGTATGCAGTTCGACAGAGGATATATTTCTCCTTATTTTGTTACCGATACCGACAAAATGGAAGCTGTATTCGAAAATCCGTACATCCTGATCTATGACAAGAAAATTTCGGTGATGAAAGATTTTCTTCCTATTCTGGAAAAAGAAGTTCAGACAGGACGGCCTTTATTAATAATCTCTGAAGATGTTGAAGCTGAAGCTCTTGCAACATTAGTGGTCAACAAACTACGCGGTTCTCTGAAAATCGCTGCAGTAAAAGCCCCCGGATTCGGCGACAGAAGAAAAGCCATGCTCGAAGATATCGCCATATTAACCGGTGGAACACTGATTTCGGAAGAAACAGGATACAAACTCGAAGATGCAGAACTTTCTTACCTCGGACAAGCTGAAAAAGTGGTGGTAGATAAAGACAACACCACCATCGTTAGCGGCAAAGGAAGCCACGAACAGATTAAAGCCCGCGTAGCCCAAATAAAGACACAGATTGAAAATACCACTTCTGATTACGACCGTGAAAAACTGCAGGAACGTCTTGCAAAATTATCCGGTGGCGTAGCAGTTATCCAGGTAGGCGCAGCCAGTGAAGTGGAAATGAAAGAAAAGAAAGACCGTTTCGACGATGCTTTGAACGCAACCCGCGCAGCCGTTGAAGAAGGCATTGTTCCGGGTGGTGGCATTGCTTACCTCCGCACTTTTGAAACGCTTTCGAAATTAAAAGGCGACAACGAAGACGAAGAAATCGGCATCGCTATCATTAAAAGGGCGTTGGAAGAACCCCTTCGCCAAATAGTTACCAATGCAGGATTAGAAGGATCGGTAGTTATTCAGCGTGTAAAAGAAGGCAAAGGTGATTTTGGCTTTAACGCACAAACTGAAAAATTTGAGAACCTTTACAAATCAGGCGTTATAGACCCGACCAAGGTAACACGCGTTGCTCTCGAAAATGCAGCATCTATTGCCGGCATGTTCCTGACCACCGAATGTGTGATCTGTGATATCAAAGAAGAAAATCCTGCTCCTCCGATGATGAACCCCGGCATGGGCGGAATGGGCGGAATGATGTAAGATGATATTCCTTCAAATAAAAAACCGGTTTCTATGGAGACCGGTTTTTTTATGCGTTTTCATTTTCTATTTTTCCTTGAACTTTTTAATCTTTTCCTTACACAAATCACAAACTTCTATTTTTTCTTCGTCGACAGATTTGATGGTGCCATTTGCATCCTGCATCATACATCCCTTAGTCGGACAATGAGGCAAACCAATATTATGGCCCAGTTCATGCAAAACCACCTTGATCACCCGTTCCCTGAAATGTTCTTCCGACCTCATATTTCTTTTTAAACGAAATGTTGAAACAACACACGAAGCACCGGGCATAAAGCCCAGGCCAAACACGCCCCAGTCAGCATAAGCATCTTTGGTACAGGAAATGTCTTTTTCCGTTATTCCAATAATGTAGTCATACTTTAGAGGCTTTACCCGTAAAAGGTGATTGAGCAGCCTATCTGCGCGATAACGGTTGCGGGCAGCATACCAGGCGTACTCAGGCAGATTTGTTTCTTCCATTATTTCGGCCTTGAAACCATAAAAAAGTTCTATCTGTTTTGCCAATAGCTCACAAAGCTCTTTGCCGGGGCCTTGCATGGGCTGAATCGCCACAAAAATATCTTTTTTTATGGTTGTTTTTTGCACGGGTTTTTGAGCCGGCGCCTGTTCCGGTTTGGCCGGGCTTTGCCCACAGGCATTTAGCAACAGGGCAAAACAAATGATTATTATTCTTTTCATGGAGATGTAAAGATAATAATTTAACGACAAGTCTGCCAAATTGGCATAAAAAATCTTATAAACTTTGAAAGCACTAAAAATTCGCATAACTTTGTCCCGATATTTTAAGAGTAATGGATATTCAGTCAATAAAACAGCGTTTTGGAATTATTGGAAATTCGCCCCAGTTAAATCTTGCCATCGATATTGCCCGACAGGTTGCCCCTACCGACCTCAGTGTATTGATAACCGGTGAAAGCGGCGTTGGCAAAGAATTCTTCCCGCAGATCATCCATCAGTTAAGCGCACGTAAACACGGGCAGTATATTGCTGTCAACTGTGGCGCCATACCTGAAGGTACCATAGATTCCGAATTATTCGGACACGAAAAAGGATCATTTACGGGAGCCTACGAAGCCCGCAAGGGATATTTTGAAGTAGTCAACGGCGGGACTATTTTTCTTGACGAGGTCGCCGACCTGCCTTTGCCAACACAGGCACGCCTGCTCAGGGTTCTCGAATCGGGAGAATTTATCAAGGTTGGCTCATCCAAAGTACTGAAAACCGATGTTAGGGTGATTGCAGCCACCAATGTTAATGTTATCGAGGCAATCCAGCAGAACCGGTTCAGGGAAGACCTGTTTTACCGCCTGAATTCTGTGCCTATCACCATCCCGCCTTTGCGCGAACGCAAGGACGACATCCTCCTGCTTTTCCGGAAATTCGCCGCTGACTTTGCCGAAAAATATAAAATGCCGCCCATCACCCTTGATGAAGAAGCCAAAGACCTGATGCTGACCTATCGCTGGCCAGGCAACATCCGCCAGCTAAAAAACATCACCGAGCAAATTTCTATACTCGAAAAACAACACAACATCAACGCTGCCACACTGTCGGGATATCTGCCCCATATCGCCGAAAGCAAACTCCCTGTACTGCTCAGGCCCCAAGGTGATAAAACCGAAATTTCAGAACGTGATATCCTTTACCGTGTGCTGTTTGAAATGCGCAAAGACATCACCGACCTGAAACACCTTGTTGCGGATATCATCAGCGACGGCAACGTTTCCATCAACACTCAGGACCTAAAAACTCAGTTTCTGCATAATTATGAACAGGGCTATCAGGCGGCAAACAGCAACGAACCCGCTGTTAAGATCGACAAACCGAATACCTATATTGCCGAACCGATTCAAGATCCCGATATTTATGAAGAATCGCTCTCGCTGCAGGAACGAGAGATCGAAATGATCAAAAAAGCCCTCGACAAATACCACGGGAAACGTAAAAATGCGGCGAAAGAACTGGGCATCTCGGAACGCACCCTTTACCGCAAGATTAAGGAATTCAACATTGACAATTAATCCGGGTTCTTTTGAACATAGCTGTTAACACCCGCTTATTACTTGACAACAGGCTCGAAGGCATTGGTTGGTTCACCTGTGAAACACTTAAGCGGATCGTTATTCAGCACCCTGAACATACATTTTATTTTATTTTCGACAGGCCATATAGCAAAAAATTCATTTTTTCCGATAATGTAATACCTGTTGTAACGGGGCCACAGGCAAGGCATCCGGTATTATTTTACCTCTGGTTTGAATTTTCAGTTCCCCGGGCCCTGAAAAAAATTAAAGCGGATATTTTTATTTCACCCGACGGTTACGGATCGTTGAGATGCAAAATCCCCAGCCTGCTGGTGATGCACGATCTGAATTTTGAACACTACCCCCAAGACCTGCCGTGGATCATTACAAAGTATTACAAATATTTTTTCCCGAGGTTTGCAAAAAAAACGGAACGTATCGCGACTGTTTCTGAATTTTCAAAGAAAGACATCATGGATTGTTACGGCATTCCTGAACAAAAAATCGATGTGGTGTATAACGGGGTCAACGAAAATTATCACCCTATTCCTGATGAAGAAAAAGACGCCGTAAAAAAACGTTTTACCTCGGGTTGTGATTTTTTCATTTACATAGGAGCCTTGCTGCCACGCAAAAACCTGAAAAATTTATTTCTTGCCTACGACATTTTTCGAAAACAAAATCACACGGATATCAAATTGCTTATCGTCGGCGCCCGTATGTGGTGGACCCCGGACATGGAAGCAACCATCAACAGCCTGAAATACAAAAAGGATATCATTTTTACGGGACGGCTGAATTCAAAGGAATTGAATGACACGCTCTGCTCTGCCCTGGCGCTTACGTACGTCTCTTATTTCGAAGGGTTCGGCATTCCCATTCTTGAAGCATTCCGCTGTGATGTCCCGGTGATCACATCAAACGTGACTTCCATGCCTGAAGTGGCCGGAAATGCCGCCCTGCTTGCCGACCCGTTCGATCCGGCTTCGATAGCAGCTGCGATGACAAAGATCGCGTCAGATACAGGTTTGCGCGACAGCCTCATCCTTAAAGCACGCGAACGCAGAACGGCGTTTTCGTGGGACCATACTGCAAAGCTGTTTTGGCAAAGCATCGAAAAAATTATTAATAACCTGAGTTCTGATAAATAAATCATTTTTATTTTGTCAAAACACAGATTATTAATCTCTTTAGTATTTGCCGTGGGCAATAAATATCAATAGAAAAACAAAAATGTGCAGAATATTTTGTCCGTAGGACATGAACCATATTGAATGTTAATCTCCTAACGGAGAATTAATGTCTTTTGTAATTCTTTTCTATTGATATTTATCTCCTAACGGAGTAAAACACAATATTATTTATTTACCCGCTTGTAGGTTAATAACTAATTCCGTTCATAATTTATTCCAATTTTGAAACTTTGTAAATCAGCTTTTATCGTATATTTGTTTAAACAAAAAATCAAATCTTATGGCAACAGGTCGAAAAATTCTGAAAGTATTATTATGGATATTTATCCCGCTAATACTGATCATTGGCGGAATTGCAGCTTACTTTTATTTTGGCAATGCCGGCAACCGGAATGCCATGTCGGTAATTCCTGAAGATGCGGTTTACATCATAGAAACATCTAACCTTACCGAGGCATGGACCACGCTTAGCGATAGCAAGATGTGGAAACACCTGCAGCAAAGCCCCAAATTTGAGGATATCAATGCAAGCGCCATAACGCTCGATTCCCTGATAAAGGGCAACAAAACGCTTAATATGCTTTTTTCGGACCGGCAGATGGTGATCTCAGCCCATATGATCTCATTAACGGATTACGATTTTATTTTTGCGGTGGACCTGAAAAAAATGTCTAAGATCTCTTTTCTAAAAAATTACATCAAAGATATAGTCGGTTATTACGATTATCAGATGGGGGAGAGAACTTTTGACGGGAAAGAAATTATCGAACTTACGGATATTAACACCAAAGACCTGCTTTCGATCTGTTTTATCGACAATATACTGGTATGCAGCTATACGCCCGTTCTTATTGAAAAGGCTATCACCCAAAAGGATACGGATTTCTGGACTAAAAATCCCAAAGTGCGCTTTGTGTCAACCGAAATCAAGGGCAACAAGCTTTTTAATTTTTACTTCAATTACGGCCAGCTCGACGAGTTTTTGAGATGTTATGTAGCGGATCCGTCTTCCATGATCAAATCTATGAGCACCAGCCTTAATTTTTCTGCGTTCAATGTAACCTTTGATAACGAAAAAATGCAATGGGACGGTTATACCAGCGTGAACGACAGCCTGCCCTCCTACTTTAAAGCCCTTGTGGATGTTTCGCCCGGCAAATGGAAAGCTCATGAGATCATTTCGGATAAAGCCGCAATTTATATTTCCATGAGTTTCAACAATTCGGGAGATTTTTTTGAAAAACTGACGGATGTCTTCAAATCGGAAGATACCACCAAAGCCCAGGACTACGAAAAAACAATAAAAAAAGTAGAAAAGTTTTTAAAGGTGGATCTGCAGGAAGATTTTTTCGACTGGATCGGGAATGAAATTGCCTTTGTAAAACTTCAGCCATCGGCCAACGCCAGAGAGACAGACGCTATTGCAATACTTCATTGCTCAGATATCGCTCAGGCACAAAAAAGCATGGAAAAGATCACAAAAAATGTCCGGAAACGTACCCTGGGCCTTTTAAAATTTGATGATACGAAATATAAAAATTACACTATAAAATACCTTGAATACGGATGGTTCCTGAAACTGTTGTTCGGCAAGCTGTTCAGCACATTCGACAAACCTTATTATATATATATGGAGGACTACGTGGTCTTCAGCAATTCGCCATCCTGCCTGATGGATTTTATTGACGATTATACTGTCGGAAAAACATTATCTCACGACAAGGATTTTATGGATTTCATTGATAATTTCGATTCCAAATCCAATATTTCTGTTTTTGTTCAGATGCCCAAAATATATTCCCACATGTATTATTACAGTAAAAAAGACAAACGTGAAGGCATACGCGAAAACAAGGACCTGATCTTGGCCTTTACCCGTGTCGGCTTGCAGCTCACGTCAGACGACGGCATGTTTAAGACCAAGTTATATACTGATTTTGATGAAGAAGCCGGTTTCGACAGCGAACTGGAAAACATTGAATCCGCAGCAGAAGAAATCTATTTTTATGAGATAGATTCAGGCAACTTCAAGGTAGCGCTTGAAC
The DNA here is from genome assembly GCA_035353775.1 of Bacteroidales bacterium. Taxonomy (GTDB): domain Bacteria; phylum Bacteroidota; class Bacteroidia; order Bacteroidales; family CAIWKO01; genus CAIWKO01. The sequence continues at coordinate 53,084 of DAOQAF010000013.1, forward strand.
CCAAAGACCTTGCCAGGGATGGCGGGGTAAAGCTATATTATCAGGACAGTACAACCATAAAAGCGGAAGGCCGTGTGGTAAAAGGAAAAATTGAGGGATTGTGGCGTAGTTATTTCGAGGATGGACAGATACAGAGCGCCATTACCTATAAGGATGGGATGGCAAACGGAGTAGCGCTCTTTTATTATGATAACGAAAAACAGACGACACGGGTGGAACTGAATTTTGAAGAAGACAAAGTAACCGGTGTGTACCGCGAATTTTACGAAAACGGAAACCGCAAGGCAATGCTGAATTTTAAAGACGGCTATCCTCAGGGCGAGGCCGAATTTTACTATGACAGCGGCGTTATCAAGATCTCCGGGCAATACAAAGACGGTGTAAAAGAAGGAAAATGGAAACATTATACCGAGACGGGAGAACTTATCAGTAAAGACAAATGGAAAAAAGGGACACAAAAAATTAAGAATAATGACGAATGATCCCTTAAAGAAACCACTGAGGTGAAAAACATATAAATCCATAGTGCTTTAAAATATCCGCCAATACAGATGCACACCTTATCAGCGACATAAAAAACAATCGCCTATTAATGATCTCAGCAGCAAAAAATATCGGCTTGTACTTTGGCTCGTTCAACCCTATCCACAAAGGACATCTTGCTATTGCAAGATATTTGCTTAAAACTTCCGGCCTGGATGAAGTGTGGTTTGTTATTTCTCCGCAAAGCCCTTTTAAAAGTGAAGAGTCACTGCTTGACGACGACCAACGTTACGAAATGGTATTGCTTTCGATCAAAAACAATAAGCGGCTGCGGGCCTGTAATATTGAATTTGCACTACCCAAGCCTTCTTACACCATCAGCACCTTAAAAGCGCTTCACGAAAAATATCCTGAAAAAAGTTTTTCTATTATCATGGGTTCTGACAACCTGGACTCCTTCCATAAATGGAAAAACTATGAAGACATCATTACTAATTTTCGTATCTATGTTTATCCCCGGCATGGCTCGGATGGCGGCCGGTTTAAATCACACCCTTCGGTTTGCTGGATCAACGCGCCGTTGTTAGACATTTCATCTACGGCCATCCGCGCGTTCATCAGGCAGGGAAAAGATGTCCGGAAATTGTTGCCGGCCAAAGTGCTGGAGTATATTGAGGAGATGGGGTTTTATAAGTAGTGCCTGAACGAAAACTCCATTTTCTTCCCCGCCTGCCCCAGTCTGCGATTTTTAGCAAAGGATCATCTTATCAATGCAGCCGCTGGCCTGCCATAGAGGATTGTTAGGCACAGCGCATAAATGACAACACAAACAGCCTTTAATACGTTACTTTTTCTCTGCTACAACGAACTCGTTGATAAACAAATCAGTTCAGAATATATAACTTTTTGTTGACCGTGTAAAAAGGACTGGTAAATATTTCTTAGCTCGTCACTGAAATATTTTTCAGGAAAAAATCTTAACTCAGCTACAGCAACACTGAATGTCCAACTCAAGAGGTATCCATCCTCTTCCAGTTCAGATATACAATATCAATCGAGTAGGTAGGGGGATTGCTCCCCCGCCCTCTCACACCACCGTGCATACTT
>DAOQAF010000014.1:0-53828 GCA_035353775.1 Bacteroidales bacterium
GTATCTTATTAGCCAACTACCCCGGATTATTGACGAAACAGGATTATAATCAATTACGAAAATTACGTTGCGCCTTCACGTCTTCGCGAGAAAAAATGGCACGCAGAGCCGCAGAGTCGCAAAGGAATAAGAAAAAAAGCTTTGCGTCTTTGCGTCTTTGCGAGAAAAAATTATTTCACCTCAGCATACAAGTCATAAACCTCCGCCCCGGTGATTTTTACATTATAAAGATTTCCAGGCTTGAGTTTTTTACCTTTTTCAGGTATCAGCACTTCATTATCAATCTCCGGAGAATCGTATTCCGTCCGGCCGATAAAGAAATCGTTTTCTTTCCTGTCAATAATTACCTTCAAGGTTTTGCCAACCATGGACTGATTCAGCGAAGATGAAATCTGATGTTGCAGGTCCATTAGTTTATCATAACGCTGTTGCTTGATTTTCGAGCTGATCTGAGGTTTTAATAGTTCCGCCGCGGTGCCTTCTTCTTTTGAAAAAGTAAAAACACCCATACGCTCAAATTGCTGTTCCTGAACAAAGTCGCACAACTCATCAAACTGTGCCTGTGATTCGCCCGGGTAGCCAACGATAAAAGCAGTCCGTAGCGCAATTCCGGGCACTGTTCGGCGTATTTTATTCAGTAAGGCAATAGTGCCCTTGCGATCGCTATTACGGCGCATAGATGCAAGCATTTCATCGTTGATATGTTGTAACGGAATATCTAAGTACTTACAGATATTATCACGCCCTGCCATCACCTCCAGTACATCCTCAGGAAATCCCGAAGGAAACGCATAATGCAGGCGTATCCATTCAATCTGTTTGATTTCAGAAAGCTTTTCGAGCAATAACGCCAGTTTACGTTTTTTATAAATATCCAGGCCGTAATAAGTAGTATCCTGTGCGATCACTATCAGTTCCTTTACACCCATATCTGCCAGCATTTGTGCTTCTTCCAGAATTTTTTCCATCGGAAAAGAAACATTAGCACCACGTATCAGTGGGATAGCACAAAAGGAACAAGTCCGGTCGCAGCCCTCAGAGATTTTCAAATAGGCATAATGGTTGGGGGTTGTAAGAATTCTATTATCAGAAAGCTCACAAAAAGATTGTGTTATCCGGGTTATCAGTTCACTTGTTTCCGTTAATCCAAAAATGCCGTCTATGGCGGGAATTTCGGAAAGAAGCTGGCTTTTGTAGCGCTGAGCCAGGCAGCCGGTTACATAAACTTTAGAATTATTACTTTTTTTTGCCTCCGTATGCTGCAAAATAGTATCAATAGATTCCTGTTTGGCATCATTGATAAAACCGCAGGTATTGATCAAAACAATATCCGACCGTTCGTTAGAATCATGCAAAATATTAAATTTCCCGGAGGGCAGGCTGCCCATTATTTTCTCGGAATCAACAATATTTTTCGGACATCCCAGCGTTACGACATTAATACTGATTTTGCGCTGTTTCCTTATGGGAGTGTTATGATCAGGCATTACGGAAAAAGGAATCTACAAACTCTACCTTGTTAAAAATCTGCAGGTCGTCAATTTTTTCGCCTACGCCGATGTACTTCACCGGAATTTTAAACTCATCAGAGATACCGAGCACCACGCCGCCTTTTGCCGTCCCGTCGAGTTTGGTCAGCGCAATGGCGCTCACCTCGGTGGCTGCTGTAAACTGCCGAGCCTGCTCAATGGCATTCTGTCCGGTGGACGCATCAAGTACCAGCAGGACTTCGTGGGGCGCATCGGATACCACTTTCTGGATCACTTTCCTGATCTTCGACAGTTCGTTCATCAGGTTTACTTTGTTATGCAGGCGTCCTGCCGTATCTATGATTACGACATCGGAACCACGGGTTTTTGCAGAAGTAACTGTATCAAATGCGACCGAAGCAGGATCGGCACCCATGCCCTGGCTGACAACCGGCACCCCTACCCTTTCAGACCATATCGTGAGCTGGTCGACAGCGGCAGCGCGGAAGGTATCGGCAGCGCCGAGCAGCACATTATAACCCTTAGCTTTGAACTGATGTGCCAGTTTGCCGATGGTGGTGGTTTTTCCAACACCATTCACGCCCACCACAACGATTACATAAGGTTTTTTCCCGGCAGGCACTTCAAAATCGCTAAATTCTTCCACATTATTTTCCGTCATCATCCCGGTGATCTCTTCTTTCAGGATACGGTCAAGTTCACCGGTGCCAAGATATTTATCGCGGGCGACACGCTTTTCGATACGTTCAATGATTTTGAGGGTAGTTCCCACACCAACATCGGAAGATATCAGAATTTCTTCGAGATTATCAAGTACCTCATCATCCACTTTGGATTTGCCGACAACTGCCTTGGAAAGTTTTGAAAAAAAACTCTCCTTGGTTTTCGACAAGCCTTCGTTGAGGCTATCCTTTTTATCTTTCGAAAAAAAACTGAATATTCCCATCTTAGAATTTTATTAAAAAAAAACAAGCTTCTCTGAGGAAAAGCTTGTTTCTTTGCTTATCAGAATCTGACTATTTTTTTGCCAGATATTCTTTAATATTTTCGTTTGAAACAATTTCTTCCTTAAATGTATACGCACCGGTTTTTGGTGATTTAACCATACGGATGACTTTTGCAAAATCCTTACCTGTGGTAGTCTTTAACGTTGCAACAACTTTCTTTGCCATTTTTTAACTATTTTTATTTTATTTCTTTATGAACAGTAACCTTTTTCAGTATTGGGTTATATTTTTTCAATTCGATGCGTTCAGGTGTGTTTTTCTTGTTTTTTGTGGTGATGTAACGCGATGTTCCCGGCTTCCCGCTGTTTTTATGTTCAGTGCACTCCAGAATAACCTGTATGCGTGCATCTTTCGATTTCTTTGCCATTTTACGTGGTTTTTTTATTTAAGGGTGCAAAGATACGACTTTAAATTAATTCCCCAAAAATATTTCATAAAAATTTTACCTTGCGAACAGGGAATTTGGCTTTATTGTCTATCCGTTCACTGACAAGTTCGGAAAAACCCCTAAATCGTCATTAATTTTTAAAAAGCCCTGACGGCGCGGACACGTACCGGAGTACTTTTCGCATACGAGTATGCTACGCCATCGAAAAATGAATACCACCATGCTTCAGTAGCATTACTTTCTGTAGAACTCCAGTAAAAATAAGTTGCAAAACCTCCAATGGCGGCTCTGTTCTGATATAATTTTTGCAATTCGTCTTTGCTTGGCAGGTACCAATCGGTATATCCGCCCAGTCCAAGATCATAACAAATCCGGGCAGCAGTACCTGCCGCTGCACAGCCGGCCACTATATCCGATGTGTTTTGATTACCTGTACCAACAGCTATTCCGTCTGCTCCGCTGATCGATGTACCACCGCATCCCCATCCGGCGGCCGTATCCTGATCGCTCGGTGCGGCTATAAGTCCGTGTTGAACCTTGACATCGTAACCATTATCTCCCGGCTGTAAAATATAGGCAATTTTACCTCCCTGGTAAACATCTCCGATTGCCAGATAGGTACATGAGCCATCGTCTTCATCGGCATCTGCATTATAATTTTGTGCAGCCTGATCAGTACATCCGGTAATTTTTTTGCAACTGTTCATTGATATCACGGTTGCCAACAGAATAAAAAGAACAATAATTTTTTTCATTTTCTTTTGTTTAAAGATTTTCAAATATTAATATTTCCTACAAAAATACAAAAAAATACAAAATAAACAGTCCGGAAAAACCTGCTTTTGCCAGCATTTAATTCTTAATAACTTTCAACCTCGAAATGTTGTTATCCTGAATGATACCGACAAAATAAACGCCATTTGCCTCCTTGGTGATGTCAACAGCACACTGATTACCGCTTATATTAATTTTCTCAAGGATCAACCTGCCTTGCGTGTCCCATAACTTTATGGTGGCATTTTCCAGCTCAATGTCCGACGATATCATGAGCAAGCCGCTTGTCGGATTAGGGTATAATGAGATTTTGTTTTCAAAATTATTTTCCGGCAGCCCAACTACCGTATTATTTATTATTCTTGCAGCCCGGTACCTGTCTGCTCCGTTATAAGTAGTAAAGCCGCCGCCGATAATAACTTTTTCATCACTTTGAAGGGCCGCTGTAAAGATAATGTTATTTGCTCCGCTTCCAGGGTCAAAAGCTGCATCGAGGGTGCCATTGCTGTTCAGACGGGCAATGCGGTTTCTTGTTGTTCCGTTGAACGTGGTAAATCCGCCGGCAACATAAATTTTGCCATTGCTCTGGATAGTGATCGTATAAACAGAAATATTTGCCCCGGCACCGCTTGTATTAAAAGAAGCATCCAGGCTGCCATCGCTGTTCAGGCGGGCGAGACGGTTTATCGTGGTTCCGTTGTAAGTAGTAAAACTACCTCCTATAATAATTTTCCCATCGCTTTGTATCGCTGCCGACCGTATCACGGAATTTGCTCCTGTTCCCGGGTCAAATGTTGCGTCGAGACTGCCATCACTGTTGAGCCTGGCAACATTACTCCTTGATGTCCCGTTATAATTGGTAAACATACCGCCGATAATGATTTTTCCATCGCTCTGGACACAGATTGTATTTATATAACTATCCGTCCCTGTACCCGGGTCAAATGTTGCATCCAGACTGCCATCGCTGTTCAGACGGGCAATTCTGCTTCTGGCAACGCCGCTGACCGAATCGAACTCACCCCCTATAAGTATTTTCCCGTCACTTTGAATCGCTGCGGTATAGATAATTTTATTGGCCCCTGTATCGGGAGTAAAAGTGTTATCAAGGCTTCCATCGGTATTCAGGCGTGCGATACGAAAAACCGGTGTTCCGTTAAATTCCTCGAAATTGCCTCCGATAATAATTTTTCCATCGCTCTGAAGCGCAGTGGTAGTAACACCGGCATCCGGCCCCGAGCCAGGATCAAAAGAGGCATCAAGGCTGCCATCGCTGTTCAGGCGGGCAATACGGTTTATTGCTGTCCCGTTGAAAAAAGTAAAATAGCCCCCGACAATGATTTTACCATTGCCCTGGATGTTGGTGCTACGAACAACTTCATTAGCCCCTGTGCACGAAACACAGGCAGTATCAAGGCTGCCATCGCTGTTCAGACGGGCAAAACGGTTTCTTAATGTCCCGTCATAAGATGTAAAATCCCCTCCGATAATAATTTTCCCGTCACTTTTAATGGCAGTTGCCCATATACTACTATCTGCCGCTGTACCGGAAACAAATGTTGCGTCAATGGAACCATCCGAATTCAGGCGTGTAATACGGTTCTTTGACGTTGCATTGATCGTAGTAAATTCTCCTCCAAGTATAATTTTCCCATCAGTCTGTAGCACAGTTTGACAAACGTAATCATTGGCTCCTGTACCGGGAATAAAGGTGGCATCAAGGGTGCCATCGCTATTCAGGCGGGCAATGCGATTGATGGATGTGCCATTATATGATGTAAAATTGCCACCGATAATGATTTTTCCATCGCCTTGGATGTCAATAGCACGCACACTGCCACTTGCCCCTGTGCCGGGAACAAAAGTGGCATCAATGCTGCCATTACTGTTCAGGCGTACGATGCGGTTTATTGATGTCCCGTTGAAATTTGTAAAACTGCCGGCAACAATAATCTTTCCATCGCTCTGAATAGCGACCTTATAAACCGTGTTATTTGCCCCGGTTCCGGGTTTGAAAGTGGTATCTATGCTGCCATTACTGTTGACACGGGCAATGCAGTTCCTTGACGTTCCGTTATAATTACTGAAATAGCCCCCTATAATAATTTTCCCATCACTTTGGATGGCGGTTGTAAAGACAGTACTATTCTGGCCTGTTCCTGTGCCATTAGTGAAAGTGTTATCAAGGGATCCATCATTGTTCACTCTTGCAAGGCCTCTTCTTGTGATTTGATTATATGAAGTGAAATTGCCGCCGATAATAATTTTCCCATCACTCTGGAGTGCGGTTGTATAGATGGTTGAATTTGTGCTTGCCCCGCTGCCGGGATCAAATGTGATATCAACACTGCCATCTGCATTCAGCCGGGCAAGACGTCTTCTTGTTGTTCCATTGAATGAAGTAAAACTGCCACCAATAATAATTTTCCCGTCGGGTTGAAAAATATTCGTTAAAACCGACCTGTTTGCCCCTGTTCCGGGATCAAAGCCCTCGTATGTCGGATTAAAAGTAGGATCGTTGGCGCCTGACTGGGCTTTTGCATCATAGCCCGTAACAGCCAAAAGGAACAGCAAAATAACGAAGAGATTTTTTTTCATTGTTTAAATTTTTATATTAAATTATAGATTAAAATACATTTTAATAATAGTAACAGATTTATTTTCAAGTACTTTGTAATTATATAAAAAACATTTGATCATGCCCGGATTCCTGATTTTTTTGGCAAATTTACAAATTATAAACTTACATAATACCCAAGGCCAATAACATGATCTGTCACCGGATTATTTACATTAAACTCTTTTTGGAACATATAAAAAACCTCAATGGTATTCATCCGGTTGATTTCATATTCTATGCCTGCACAAAAACGGGTGTTATCGATAAAAACATCGAAGGGGTGCTTAAGTGGTGAATATATCTCTGCATAAAAATACGGCTTTAACTTTTTACCATCATCATATTTTATGGTCAGTTTGTTACGCGAATAATACGCAGGGGTTTTACCATCCTCACTTGAAAAGACATCTGTATACTGGCTCTGGAAACGCGTCCGGAACGAAAGAATTACCGGGCTGAACTTTTTACGGACGGTGAGATCGAAATAATAACGGTGCCGTTTGCTGTACGAATCATCCAGCCTTCGTTTATTGATAAAACGGTAATTGACCGAAAACCGCAGGTATTTATTTATTTTGTACGTAGCTCCAACATCTGTAAAAAAAGTTCCTAATTCTGTAATGTTTTCATTCATGCGAAACTCCTGATTCAGTGATACTGATAAACTTTGGATGATCTTCTTTTCGACACTTACATTCATCCACAGGTTGGCATCCTGTACCTGAGAAAAGGACTTTGCAGCCATAAATATGCAGAAAGAGAACAATGATATGCTAAGAAAAACTTTTTTCATTTATCTTTATAGTAAAATATGGTCATTTTTGCGGCATCTTTTAGAAAATCGATCTTTTCAATTTCGAAGCGATGAACATTCAGTCCCGTTCTTTTCTTAAGATCTTCGATTAACTCCTGACTTTTGTTCTTATTTATCAGTTCTATATTTTCATAGCGGATTTGCTTTGAACTCTCATGCCTGATGAGCCATCTGCAATCGAGCAAAAAGGTAACTGCAACTACGACAGCACAAATGATTATCAACTCAAAATATTCAAGCCGTATGGCGCTGATAAGGCCTATCCCGACAAAAATGAACAGATAGGTCATATCTTTCATGCTGATACCCTGGGTACGGTATCGCAACATGGAAAATACCGCAAACAAACCAAAAGCAGCACCCATGGATAATTTTATTTTGTTCAGCACAAATGTCAGCATGAAGATCATCAGGTTGAACATAACAAAAGTAAAAATGCTTTCGTAACGCTTGTTATTTGGATAATAAACCAGCAGTATCAGTATCAGCATTGTTCCAACATTTATGAGCAGGCTGATCCAGAATTGATCGTTTATTTCAATATCATTTTTCTTCTTTTTTTCGACAGTAGTTCCGGAAGTCGTTTCGTCAACCTGTACGCTTGATTCGGTGCTTGAGGCAAACTGGGCAAAGGTATGGGGCACGGGTGCTATAAGGCTCATCAGCACAAAGACAACGAAAAATAATTTAACTTTAATCATGACGCGATTTTTTTAATTTTTCTGAATTTTTCTTTGAAATTATTGTACCTGACATTATTGTGAACATGATAAATACCAAAGCAATATTTGCTTATTGAAACCCTAGGAATCCGTATATCCCTCATATAGGAGGCAAAAAATGAATCGGTACTTTTATCCTGTTTGAGTTCTGCTATGACAAGGTTGGGGAATGATGCCGACTGGTTCATATCCCCGTCGTGGTATGACAGGTTGAGATCGATGGTCAAGCGTTCCTGTGATTTTCTATTTACTAAGGTGATCCTCTGATACCTCACCCAAAGTTTTGCTACCAACGTGTCCGGGTCGATATTAGAATTCTCCAGGACAAATTCACACGTTTCACCTTTTATCTCTTTTTCAATAGCATCTCTCCGGAACCGTTCTTTGATCGTACGTTTTTTATTGGACTTAAATTTTACCTCAAAAAAAGTGATGTTCGTGTCTTTATAACAACGGTAACGGAATTTATAGCGGTTCAGTTTACCGCATTGATGCTGCGTGTAGAGTTTGAAATCCTTAGTGTCGAAATAGAGCGTTTCATAATTATTTACCCGGATAGAGCCAAATGCCAAAATACGATATTCAGGGATCAAGGCATTTAAAATACCGGGCAAATATTTAATGTTGAAACTATATTTTGTATCCACCCTGTTCAATAATTTCACACCTTTCATTTCTTCAAGAGAAATAGGTTCAAAATCATTAAGTATTTTCAGAATATCTTCCATAGTAAACCTAAACAGCAATTATCAGTAGTATTCGTAAATATATTGCCGGCCCGATTCCAGTTCTCCGGTTTTATTGAATGTTTGCCTTTTTTCTTTAAAATTTTTTGCATTATATGTATAAACATGTTTTTTCTGTAAGTTACCTGCCGCATCATAAATCATTTCCGATGATTTATCACCATTGGCATTATAAGTATATACCGTTTTGTGTACCACATTACCCGATTTATATTCTACTTTTTCGGTACAATCGCCATTAGCATTGAACTTGTATGTCTTTTTTAAATTGATATTATCATTCTTGTCGTATTCAGTTTCTTCCGTTTTATTTCCGTAGGTATCATATTTTGTGGTTTCCTTGTGATCAAGACTGCCGTCTTTATTAAAATCAGATTTTTCAATTTCACGGCCCTCTTTGTCATAGGCAATATAAGCTGCTTTGTATCCCTCTGCCTTGCTGTCCTTTTTATCAGCATGCCATGTTGTTACTGATTTGATTTTGGCAGCTTTTATCTCTTTTTTCTTTTGTCCGTACGAGCTGATAGTTATCAGCAGACAAACAACAAATACCAGATATCTTTTCATCTTAATTATTTAAAGATTACTATTTCATCAGCTTCCACCTCCTGATTATTTTTGGTGATCTCAATATCCCGGATTATTGGGATATTCGCATTGGTCTGCAATGTCGAATCTTCTGAATATGCATATATATGATAAGTACCCTTACGCAGGTATTTAAACTCATAAGTGCCATCGTAATTTGTCCGGATCCGCTCACTATACGTTTTATCATCACCATAAATAATATACACATCTACATCCTGAGCATAATATTCTTCCAGTAAAACGGTATATGTAGAGTTATAATTTTTCACATACACTTTACCGTATATGCTTGATGTGCCACCTTCGCCCGCTTCCTTTTTGCAGGAAGTAAAAATAGTTGCCACAACAAAATAGGCAATAAAGAACAACAGATTTTTTTTCATATTTAGGTAGTTTGTTAACTTAATTTAATTATCAATAATAATTTTTTTACAAAAAGAACTATTCTTGTTTTGAATATGCAAAACATACAGCCCATTAGGCAGTTCAGAGACGTTGATATCCTGATATATTACATCAGCCATATTGTTACCGCCGGCATTCTTTTTTAATATCATCCGGCCAAAAATATCATATAGAATGATTTCAAGAGGTGATGTTGAGTTGGTAATTTCAAGAAAGATGTTTTTTCTGGCAGGGTTAGGATATATATGGATATCCATTGGCGCCAATCCTTTATTTTCCTGCAAATGAGTTATCGGGGCGTAAATGGTATAATGATCAATCAATGAATCACTGGTATTTTTGAATTTAATACTCATACTATCGATGGTAGCTTCAATAAGTATTGCACCGCAGTTGATTATGTCATAAAACTGTGTCCCGGCTACAGGCTCTGAATAGGGATAAACATACCCGCCACCGCTCGGACAAACGAAATAAACAAAGTCATTTAAAAGAATTCTCTGATAACTATGATTATGCCCGGAAAAAACCGTTGTCGCACCCCACTGTAATAACGGCCACCGCATATAGGGTGTACATCCATGGTGTCCCGCAGAATATGGAGGATGATGAAAAATAACTAAATTGTATGAAGATATTGATGTTGCCAGCCTGCTCTGTAACCAGGCCGCCTGAACTGAAGAATCAGAAATGCCATCGGGTTCATCGGGATTACTGTTCACGAAGAAAAAATGAATATTGCCTTTTACAAAATCATAATAGCGCTCGTTACCAGGGAAAGTAAAAAAATCGAGATAATTCACGATGGCGCCATTTTCCAAATCATGATTTCCCAAAGCAGAAAAATATCTGTTTATAGTGTCGCCCGGGCCATGCACTCCATAATACGGACAAATATAATCATGATAATACTGTCCTACCTGGTCATCAAGATTACTTCCAAACCCATAATGATTATCACCTGCACATATAATAAATTCCGGATCCCAGTTTTTTACAAGTATGGAAACGTCAGCCGTAGCAGCAGTTTGGCCATGTATATCGCTGATTATTGCAAACCGCTGGGCAAAAAGCATAGCAGGCATTAATAAAACAAGAAGAAACACAATATTTAATTTTATTTTCATTAGTATTTCATTCTGTTCTTATTCCATTTTACTATTTTATGTTTCAAAACCATTATTTTATTTACCTACAACAAATTTTTTACTGATCGATCCATTTGCGGTTTGCACCACAGCAAGATACAAGCCAATATTAAAACCCGAAACATCAATATTTAAAATTTCTGAACCAGATGATGATTTTTTGTTAACATCGCCCGAAAACACCTGCTGCCCTTTTGAATTATAAATCTTACAGGCTACAATATCATCATCGTTCGGCATCTCAATATAAACCGATCCCGAAGCCGGGTTAGGATAAAGGAATACATCCGCGGCAGGAGTTGTCCCGACATAATTGTTCTTTGAAAAAGTCGGAAGCATATAAACAAAAGCCCCATATCCATTAGGATAACGGCCGTATGTCTTGTCTTCGACCTGAACACCATATTTTACATTATCGATGATCTGTTCATTTAAATCTGAAATATAAAGGCTTCCACCTTCTTCGTTCAATAAGAATGATGCATGAAGCCCCTCTTGTGCCGTATCATTATCCGCCCATACAATAATAAAGCCGCGCCCGGGGATGACAGTATCAGGAAATACCCATTTAGTAAGGTTCAGCGAATCATCGGACAGATACAGGGATTTTAAGTTCTGGAATTCGCCGGTATTATTATGAATCTCTATCCAGCCGTCTCTTTCGTTGTCCTGATCTGCACCTGTTTTTGAATTAAGCGGCATCAATTCATTAATGACAATATTCCCGACATTAAATCCCGGTTGAATGTTGTAAAACTCATATTCGGCTCTTTCAGGAGAAAATATTCCGGCGCTGTCGTTCTGTGCATAAAAATAGTATTGAATAACAGCTCCCTTCGTTAACACACTTACACCGTATATGCCGTCGCCTGCTAAACTGTCCTGATGAATCCCATCATCATACATTTTTGCTCTTCGGAATATCCCGGATGTATTATAACGGTAGTTGAGAAAAACATCACTCGCACCGGATATATTGGCAGTTATCCAAACATCGCTCCCATGTTGAGGAAATTCCGGGGTGTGTGTGATCCCTGAAATTACCGGAGCGCCTGCAAATCCAGGAAATGTGTCGAGATAGGCAACACGGGCTTCCATAAAATCCCTTAACCCGGGAAAAACATTATTTCCTGTTCCTACTGTAGTATCAAGGTTCAAATGAAACTGGGAATAAGGATAAAATTTATTGGTATCATTTTGTACATAAACATCAATCATAGCTTGCAATTCCTGTCCGCGCACCAGATACAGGCCATTTTTAAAATTCTCATTGATGATGGTGCGCATGTGCGCTAAAAACATCTTTTTGCGAGTTGGATTTTGCAGCAAATTCACAATCAGGGGCCTTGGAGACAGAGGGTTTGAGCTCAGCATTTTTAAAGGATCCAATGCCTTTCTTTTCGCGATTGTCAGCCCGCCGGGAGGAGCAGTTACCCCGTCGGTTTCCTTGAAACTGCCGAACGACATATTATAATCCCATAGGATCGGGTTGAAACGCCCGTAATCATCCATATACAGATAGTAATTCTGCGAATATCCGATATAGCTGTCGAGGTTTACAAGCGTGTAGTTTATCGCATGCATCCAGAGTGCCATGTCAATATTCAGTATCGTGTCTAATTTGGCGGTATCATTATTCAGGATATCAATAAACCTTACTAAGTCCGTCCAACTCGTCTCAGAATCGTCCGACTCAAGTTTATAATAAGGTTTATAACTGGTCGTATCGGATCCTTGATAAGCAAGATTTGCATTTTGCCCGTTGGGGATGATCAGATTTTCGGGCGCTCCTTTAAAAAAGCTGTGGTCATTTTCGCCAAAACGCTTACCGATATAGAGTTTGTCAACAGCTTCCACATTAGTATATAATCCTAACAACGTATCGTTAACATAAACATTTGCAAAATTCGCATGTGACACCGGAACATATTTTCTGGCTATTTCATAGGATAAAACTTCACGTACAAACGAAGGATCCTGAATGACATTACTTAATTTCAGTTTAGTATAGCCTTGATAATTCTGATTACTGTAATTATATTCAAGATCAATATTAAAGGGGCTTTTGACGGCAGCCGGATCAAAAGAACTGTAACCTTTATAGCGTACGCCTATATTATGAAACATCTTTCCGTCGATCTTCACATCACCCAGCAAACGCCCGTCCTCTCCCACATATTCATGCAGGCTGTCGAGAATTTGATCCCAGTTGTTTTCGTGAAAGTAAATACGCACTTCTCTTATCTGATCGGTATTATAAAAATCACTTTGTGAAAATACCCGGCCCACAAAGAAAAACGATAAAATGTATACTATGACAACTTTTAATTTCGCCACTATTCAGCTAAATTATTTCTTCATTATTTAATGTCGGAACGTCAATTATTTTTTAATAAATTTTCCCGTGTATACGGATTCCTTTTCTGTAATTTTAATGAAATAAATTCCACTTCCAAAATTCTCAGTATTTATTATAACAGGAGATGAAACAGCCTGATTAAAAATTATTTTCCCTGTAATATCTGTAATCACAGCAATTCCCGAATTTATGTTTCCGCTGATGTTCAGGGTTTCATTAACGGGATTCGGGCAAATATCAAGTGTCATATCTTTGTAATTTTCTTTAATGCCTGATGCGTCAATATATTTTGAAAGTCCTCCGCCCGTGGCGGCCCAAATAGCATTATCCTGATCGATAGCAATCGCAAATACCTGGTCATCAACCAATCCGTCAGCTTCGGTAATTGAAATCCCGCTTCCGGCGACAGTATTGAATTTTGTTATACCACCCTCAATAAAAGCGCCATATTGGGTATATGCCCCCAGCCACATATTGCCATGAGAATCAAATTTAATATCTGTTACACCCATATTAACCAAACCATTTGTTGTATCATAATTGGCTACCCATGTATTTGAACTATTTAATTTGGCAAGACCGCCGAACTGCACCCCTAACCATTTATTATCGCTGGCATCAACAGCCACAGCCATAATATAATTGCTCACCAGTTCAGGAGTAGTGGTCTGATTTGTGGTAGTAAATGCAATATTATTATATTTTACCAAACCCAGATCGGTTCCGAACCATTTATTGTTCGAGGCATCAACATGAATATAATAAACTGATGCCAAAGATCCCTGATCTTCCGGGAATCCATTACCGGCATTATATGTTGTCCATGTAGTATCTTCTAATTTTGAGATACCTGATCCCCAGGAACCAAACCAGATGCAGCCATTGTTATCGCCGGCAATATAATGAATCCCGTTATCACAGATACCATCAGCAACCGTATAAGTTGTCCAGGCAGCACCATCATATTTAGCCACGCCATCACCGTCAGTGCCAATCCAAATATTGTTAGTAAGTCTATCAACTGCCAGACAGGTAATAATATCTGAAGGCAGGCCATCAACAGCCATGGTAAAAACAGTCCAGTTCGTACCGTCGAATTTTGCCACCCCGGAATCAGTCCCAACCCATACATTGTTGTTGGTATCAATAGCAATACCCCCGCCAACATAATCACTGGGCAGGTCGGAGGTAGCTACGGTATAATTCGTGAATTGAGCATTTACACTGCATAATGCACCAAGCATCAAAACACACAATGTTAAAAGTAATTTTTTCATTTTTTTAAATTTTAAAATCTTTAATTAACTTTTTTTTATTTTGTTTTAATAATTATTCCGCTGTTTTTAATATTATTTTAAGGTCATAAAAGTATAGAAAAAATTCAATTTTATTTTATCAAAATGATTTTTTTATTCACCATAGTTATATTGTCTGATATGACTTTTATATAATATATTCCAGATTCAAATAAAGAGAGGTCGATCATCGAAGGATCTATATTTTCCATTAAGTTCTCGCCAAGTGAATTGTATATCGAAACAAAATATGGCCGTCCGTTCGATCCATAATTGAAATTAATAATACCACTGGTGGGGTTAGGATAAATTTCAACCTTCAAATTATCATTCTCATCAATTGCTGTAAATAGGTAATAAATAATATTCGAAGTATCGGAAACGCACCCTCCTGTTCCCGTAACTATTGTATAGTATTCTCCTGGAAGCACTGGGATATATGCCTGATTGGTCGCCCCGTTAATCAATAAGCTTCCTAAAATATTCCGGAAATACCACTGGTTTCCGGTGACAGAAGATGATATGAGGGAATCTCCGCTTTGTATAACAAAAGGTGTCTGCGGCACATCATAAATAGTTGCGGTTATTAGATTCGAATTAACAGGGCTCCCGATAGCACATAATTCGGACGAAAACATTAAACAACGGATGATATCGCCATCCGATAAGGTGGAATCCAAATATGATGTGCTGTTGCTGCCAACATTTGTTCCGTTGCGTTGCCATTGAAATACCGGAGAAGCCCCCCCGTTCACCGGTGATAAGGTAAATGCTACTGGTTGTCCTTCGCAGGCAGGCAATGTGCTGGCAGTAATATTAGCATTTGCAGGCAGTATAGGGCTTACACTCATAGTTATTGCATTTGAAGTTGCAGGTGAACCTAAAACACAGTCCAGATCAGATGTCATAACGCATGAAATCACATAACCGTCTTCTATGGAAGCTGAAGAATACGCAAAATTGGTAGCTCCTGAAATATCGGTGCCGTTTTTTTTCCATTGATAGGCGGGAGATGTTCCTTCGTTAGTTGCAGTCGCAGTGAATGTCACATTGACACCCATGCATATGGCACCTGCCGGATCGGCAGCAATGCTTACACTTGCATTTAAAATGGGGTTGACACTGATCATTATCGGATTTGAAGTTGCCGGCGACCCAGTTACACAATCAAGATTGGATGTCATTACACAGGTTATCACATCATTATTCATCAATGATGCTGTCGAGTATGCAGAAGAAGTAGCCCCTGGCACAGCTACCCCGTTTATGCTCCAAAGATATGTGGGTGCGGTACCCCCATTAGTGGGAGTAGCTGTATAGGTAACATTGGTGCCGGCACAAACGGCCCCCGCAGGATCAGAATCAATTGATAAACTGCCGGCAACAACTGAATCTACATGCATGGTAATTGTGTTTGAAGAGGCGGGAGAGCCTGTAACACATCCCAAACCGGAGGTCATCTCACAGGAGATCATATCTCCGGAAGCCAGTGATGACGATGAGTACGTGGAACTATTACTACCCGTAATAATTATTCCGTTTTTCTTCCAGATATATAAAGGGTTAGTCCCGCCGTTAGTTGTCTGTGCGCTGAATGTTACAGGGGCACCCGCGCATACATCCCCGGAGGGGTCGGCAACTATGCTGACACTTGCAGGCAGTGAAGTATTTACAGTCATCGTAATAGAATTTGAAGTTGCCGGCGATCCTGTCACACATTCCTGGTTTGAGGTCAGCATGCAGGTAATCACATCTCCGGTTGTCAATGAGGCAGAAGTGTACGTTGAACTTGTAGCTCCGTAAATGTTGGCCCCATTTTTCTTCCATTGATATGTAGGAGAAGTTCCTCCATTATTAGCCGCTGCAGTGAAAGAAACTTGAGTGCCTGGGCATATGGCACCTTCCGGATCTGCTGTAATAATAATACTTGCAGGCATTGAAGCTGTCACGTTCATTGTAAATCCATCTGATATTGCAGGCGATCCTGTTACACATTGCTTGTTTGACGTCATCGCACAGGTAATCACATTTCCATTAGTGAGAGTTGACGATGTATATGTTGGGCCTGTTGCCCCTGAAATATTAATTCCGTTCAATTTCCATTGATAAGAAGGTGATGATCCGCCGTTTACTGGCATTGCTGTGAATGTCACACTGGAGCCCGAACATATGTCTCCTGAGGGATGGGCATCAATACCTACACTTGCAACTGAAGAAGAAGTTACACTCATTGTTATTCCGTTTGACGTTGCAGGAGAACTCATAACACATAACAGGTCTGATGTCATGGTGCAGGAAATCATATCATTGTTCGCAAGCGAATCTGTAGTATAGGTCGGGCTTGTAGCGCCTGAAATATCAGCGCCGTTTCTTTTCCATTGGTACGCAGGTATTGGCCCACCATTTACGGGGGTAGCAATGAATGTTACGGTGGTACCAGAACATATGCCACCTGTGGGATGGACATCAATTCCTACACTTGCTACTGAAAAAGAAGTCACACTCATGGTTATTCCGTTTGATGTTGCAGGCGAACCCGTAACACACATCTGGTTAGACGTCATGTTACATGTGATGATGTCATTGTTTTCAAGAGAAACTGAAGTATAGTCCGGGCCAGTTGCTCCTAAAATAGTGGATCCATTCAATTTCCATTGATATGCCGGCACCGGCCCTCCATTTACCGGTGTTGCTGTAAAGGTTACGCTAGTACCCTGACATATTGCACTTGCAGGGTTGCATGCAATGCTGACACCGGCAGGCAATGAAGCATGCACTGTAATGGAAACAGGATTTGAAGTAGCCGGTGAACCTGTTACGCAGTTCTGATTTGAAGTCACCACACAGGTAAAAACATCGCTGGAAATCATAGATGCAGAAGTATATGTTGAACTTGTAGCACCTGAAATAATTAATCCGTTTTTCATCCATTGATATGCTGGATTGATGCCTCCATTTGTCGGCGTTGCCGTAAATGTTACACTTGTACCAGAACAAACAGGACCGCATGGATTTGCAGCAATAGTAACGCTTGCAGGCAGCGAAGAAATCACGCTCATGGTTATTCCGCTTGATGTTGCAGGGGAGCCGGTAACACATCCGAGATTTGATGTCATTTTACAGGTAATAACATTACCGGCAGCAAGGGCTGATGAAGTATATGTCGAACTTGTTGCACCTGAAATATCAGTTCCGTTTAATTTCCATTGGAATAAGGGGGAAATACCACCATTAAACGGATTGGCAACAAATACAACGGGTGTCCCGGAACATATTTCTCCTGATGGGGTACTTGAAATGGTGACGCTTGCAGGCAGCGAAGTAATCACGCTCATGGTTATTCCGTTTGATGTTGCAGGAGAACTGGTTACACAGGCCAGGTTTGAAGTCATCGTACATGTAATTACATTTCCGTTGGTAAGCAATGATGATGTATATGTTGCGCTTGTTGCACCTGTAATATCAGTTCCGTTCAATTTCCATTGATATGTTGGCGAAGTTCCTCCGTTTGCCGGTGTTGTAGTAAATAGTACGCTGGCGCCGGAACATATAGTACCTGCCGGATTGGCAGCAATAGTGACGCTTGCAGCTACAGAAGAATTCACAGTAACAGTGATCGGATTTGAAGTTGCAGGTGAACCTGAAATGCAGGCTTGATTAGAAATCATTTCGCAGGTGATCACATTACCGCTTGCAAGGGAACTTGAAGTATAGGTAGCACTTGTAGCTCCGGAAATAGCCGCTCCGTCTTTCTTCCACTGATAAGAAGGAGAAGTCCCCCCGTTTGTTGGTGTTGCGGTGAATGTGACACTGGCACCCGAACAAATGGCTCCGGATGGATTAGCAGCAATACTGACACCGGCAGAAGCGGCAGCATCACCTACAACAACATTTACAGAAGCTGAGGCAGTACAGCCAATATTATTGGTCACCGTGACGGTATAGGTATAATTACCGGCAGTTGTTGGTGTAACAGTGGGATTTTGTGATGTGGAAACACAACCTGCCGGTGTCGATGCCCATGAATAAGAGAATACCGGGCTTGCATCAAAAATTGATGTTGCACTGACCCCTAGGGTTATTGGAGTATTGACACATATGGATGAATTAGAAACAGAGGCCGAGGCAGTGGGGTATCTCACCTCGCATTTTTTTAGCCTGTCGGCCTGCACTGTAGCAACCGGTACATTTTGCAACGAGGAATCATCAACTCCATTGGTTTCCCTGAAAAAATTGTTTGGCTTGGTTATTATTATATTACCATTATCACCTACCATACAACCTCCCAAATTGCTAATCCCTGTTATTAATGGAACAACAGGCAGAACAGGAGTAACAGGCCCAATAACCTGCCCGACAGTATACGAATAATTATATCCATTGTATGGAGGCAGGTGTAATACAGCCTGTACGGCAGCACCCCCATTATTATGATAACAACTGATGTAGTTCGGCCATTTTGAATTTGTGGCCGGCACCCAGCGGGCATCGTGGATCACATTAAGCGTGATACCGTTGCCGTCGGTGGTACAATTATAATTTTGAGGTTTGCCCCAGCGGTAGAGAAAATCACCTCCTTTTCCTGCATTGCCGCCGGCACTGGTCGCAGCCTGGGCCGTAGTAGTACTGTGGTCGATAACAAATAACTCATCCTGGTTATGCGAACTGAATACGATCTGGTCAAGAGTCGGATTATAATCAAGACCGTTAGGATGAAAACCATCTGTTGTTAAATTACAATTGACATTCCATCGCTGCGGGCAGTAGGCGACATTGGAATAATAATTAGGATATGATGAGCTAAAACTCTGGCATAGATGATCAAAAAGCTTCCATTCCCAAACTATAGTTCCTGTATTTGTACCTGTAGGATGAATTTCACGGATAATATCAAAATAATAGGTGCCGCTTGAAACATTAGCGCCAACTGCCTGCATTTGTGCAGCAGTTTTTGTTTCGCGTACAAGTACGAGTACATTTCCATTTGGCAAAGGACAAAGATCATGGTGCATATTAGATGAAGTATACGTCCATACGCAGGTAGCGGTAGTAGTGCTGGTGCAAGCCCATTTTTTGACAGAAGCATAGCCTCCTGTGCCGGTACCAGTGCCGGAACTGGCATAAATGGTATCTTTTTGAAAATGTGCAGTATACGGTGTCTGGCCGATAACCCACCTTCCAAAATAATTTGAACTTGAACTTGCTGCGGTATCAAATAAATAAGCATAACTGCTTCCGGTACAAAATGTATACGTTTCTTGTTGCTGTGCAAAAACACCCTGAATCGCTGGAAAACAAATAATAAAAACTGCAAATAAAAACTGTTTCCTCATAGCGCCATAGATTTATTTTGGGGAAATTATTTATAGAACGGGGTAATATGTTTTATTTTATTAAAATTATTTTTTTATTTATCACATCTTTATTCTCAGTTATTAATCTCAGATAATAAATGCCGCTTGTTTGACCAGTTATGTCAAGGCTTTGCTGATTCATTCCTCCAATCACAAATTTTCCTAATGAATTATAAACAAAAATTTCAAAATTAGTATTGAGCGTAAATTCTTCATTTAGGTTGATCACACCTGTAGTGGGGTTCGGATAAATATTCAATTCGGTCTTTTCATCTGTATTCTCTTCAATACCTGTACAGGCATTAACGGTTACATTTACCGAAGCAGTGCTGGTACATCCCCCGCTATTGGTAACGGTAACAGTATATGTGTAGTTACCTGCTGTTGCAGGGGTAGCCGTTGGATTTTGGGAGGCTGAACTAAAGCCTCCAATGTTTGAAGACCATGAGTAAGTGAATGTTGGACTGGTTTCCATCACTGAAGTTGCAGAAGATCCTAAAGTTATCGGAGTATTTACACATATTGAGGTATTTGAAACTGTGGCCGAAGCAGTTGGGTAGACCACTTCACAATATTTAAGCCGGTCTGCCTGAACAGAGCCCACCGAAACAATTTGATAGGTTGTACCGGAACCGTTCAACTCATAAAATCTTTGGTTGGGGTTTTGGACCAATATATTTCCGTTTTCCAAAACCTGGCATCCGCCCATATTTTGTACGCTGAATGAAGGAGTTGTTGGCAAGGTGCAGGTGGTAGGACCAAGTACCTGGCCGACGGTGTATGTATAATTTAATCCGTTATGAGGTGGTTGAAACAACACAGCCGCATGGCCGCCACTGCATCCTCCATTGTGGAAAATACTGATATAATCAGGATACGTTGTGTTGGTTGCAGGCACCCACCGTACATCATGAATTACATTAAGTGTAATCCCATTACCATTTGAAGTACATCCGTAATTCTGAGGCCTTCCCCAGCGGTAAAGAAAATCGCCACCCTTTCCGGCATTTCCTCCAGCACTGGTTGCTGCCTGTGCCGTGGTAGTGCTGTGATCAATAACATATACCTCATTTTTCATGTGTGAACTGAAAACGATTTGATCAAGTGCCGGGTTGTAATCTATCCCGTTCATATGAAAAAAGTCTTGAGTAGTAACAAGATCTACACTAAAACGTTGCGGACATTGCGCATAGGATGAAACATAATTCGGTTTGGTGTTGTTATTATCCTGGCACAGGTGATCAAACAAATGCCATTCCCAAACAACCGTTCCGCTGGTAGTGCCGGTTGGATGTATTTCTTTTATTGCTTCAAAAGCCGCACTGCTGCTGTATGTACCGCCTGCAGCCTGTATCTGGGCTGACGTTTTTGATTCCTGAACAATTACCAGTACATTTCCGTTTGGCAATGGACAAAGGTCATGGTGCATATTTGAGGCAGTATAGGTCCAGACACAGGTCGCCGTTGTCTTGCTGGTACATGCCCATTTCTTAACAGAGCCATATCCACCGGCTTCTTTCGATCCGAAACTTTGATAAATAGTGTCTTTTTGAAAATGTGAAGTATACCCCGTATTCCCAATATTCCAGCGCGCAAAATAAGTTGAAGTAGCAGATGTCGTCGTATCGAGTAAATACGCATATGAATTTCCGGTGCAAAATGTATACGACTCCTGTTGTTGAGCATTCACATTTGTTATTGTTAAAGATCCAAGCAATAAAATACTCAGAAAAAATGTTTTTCTCATAAAAATAATTTTAGTTAAAGTAAGTTTATCTGAATTTTATAATTTTTCTTACAAAAATAATAAATTTTCGTAAAAATTGCATAGCTTTTATCATAAAATCTACGTTTATCATAAAATAATCGACAAAAAGACATTGTTTATCTACTTATTATGAGAATTTTATTTCATTATCGATTAATATCAACATTTTATTATCTGATTGGACACCAATATAATTATAAACATGTATATTTTTATAACATAATGCAAAATCCTAATAAAAATAATTCACACTTGACGACAAAAAAAATCATTTCTTCGATAAATTCTATCCTTACTTCTATTTAATTTTTTTTCTAAGGATATTCTTCCCACTTTTGTTTTTAGAATGTATAAAAATGCCATTACCACCTGTATATAGAAAAAAAACATCGCGAATAAATATTTTCCTTCATGCCGGAGTATGGCTTATATTGTTCAGCCTGCCGGTATTGTTTTTTCCAGGCGAATTAAATTCTCTCAGAGTTGTGTTCCGCATGAACTGGATATTCTTGCTCTTTGCAGGAATATTATTTTATCTGAACTATTTTTTCTTTGTTGACCGGCTGGTTTTTGATAAAAAAATTGTTTGGTTCATAATAATAAATCTTTTACTAATAGGTTCCTTTACATGGCTTAACGACCTGTTAATAATTAACTTGCACAAACCAATAATGCCCGGTGCCCCCGGGCCTCCGCCAGAACATGGGAAGATGCCAATGTTCAAGCCTGACAGGGATATGATGTTTATCAGAAACGCCGGCACTTTTTTTGTTCCGGTAATTATAAGCCTTGTACTAAAAGTTCTTCAGAGAATTAAAGAAGTAGAGGCTGAAAAAAAAGATATTGAACACGAACGCCTGCAATCCGAACTACTGCACCTCAAGCATCAATTACACCCTCATTTCTTTTTCAATTCTCTGAACAATATATATGCTTTGGTAGATATTTCGCCCGAAAAGTCGAAAACAGCCATACACGGGCTGGCAAAACTGATACGGTACTTATTATATGAAACTGATACCAAACATGTAAAGCTATTTCAGGAGATCGAATTCCTGAAGCAATTCATTGAATTAATGAAGTTACGCCTCAGCGATAAAACCAAACTCACCACATCTTTTCCTGAAAACACGGGTGATCTGGTCATTGCACCGCTCCTCTTCCTGCCTTTGGTTGAGAATGCTTTTAAACATGGTATTTCAATTTCGACGTCAGAGATAGTCATCAGTATAAAAATATTAGGGGATGAGATCATTTTTATCTCACAAAATGGTTACTACCCTACCGACAATGAGGTTACTGAAACAGGCATCGGCATCGAAAACCTAAAGAAAAGGCTCTCCCTTTTATATCCCGGCAAACACGAATTCAGAACCGAAGTCAGAGACGGAATATTTATGACATATTTACTAGTTAAAACTTCATAGAATCACAAATTTTATATGCTGGATTTCTGTTAAAATCAATATTTTTGTTATTTCACCAATAGAAACATGAGAATCATTAGTTGTATAATAGTTGACGACGAGCCATTAGCTCTTGACCTGCTCGAAAGCTATGTAAAAAAAACATCGTTTTTACATTTGACAGGAAGGTGCAGCAATGCTTTCGAAGCTATTGAAAAAATTAATAATGAAAGCATCGACCTGATCTTTCTCGATATCAGTATGCCGGGATTAAGCGGCCTGGAGTTTTCTCGTACTTTATCAAAAAGGAATAAGGTGATTTTCACTACTGCTTTTGAAAAATATGCACTTGACGGGTATAAGGTCGATGCACTGGATTATTTGCTGAAACCTTTTAATTATGAAGAATTTTTAAAAGCCGCCAACAAAGCCAGAGACTGGTTTCAAATGTCAGATGCCGGAGCCTTGACCGTTGAACCTGTTTCATCCATCTTTGTTAAATCGGAATATAAATTAATAAAAATCGACCTAAGCAATATCTTATTTATTGAAGGTTTAAAAGATTACGTTAAGATAAAACTAATCGATAAAGAAAAATCTGTTTTATCACTGATGAGTCTGAAATCGCTGGAACAACAGTTACCGGCTGATAAATTCATGAGAATTCACCGTTCGTATATCATAAACCTGAGCCATATCGACCAGGTGGAGCGCAACCAGGTAGTAATTGGAAATACCAGAATCACGATTGCAGATATTTACAAGGAAAATTTCGCAAAATATATTGCTTCCAGATCAATGAATATATAATGAAATTATGAAATATTCAATCGCTCCTCTATTTGATATTTATTCCGTTCATTAGAGTTGCGAGCAACCATTTCTGCAAGAAATCCGGTTAAAAAAAGCTGGGTTCCAAGTATCATAGCTACCAATGCCATATAAAAATACGGACTGTTTGTCACCAAGGGCGCTTTTACACCAATTTTTAAGAAATATATTTTCTGTATGCCAATACCCACGGCAGCTATGAAACCAAGCAAAAACATGATAGATCCGACAGTTCCGAAAAGGTGCATGGGCTTTTTGCCAAATTTTGAAACAAACATGATCGACAGCAAGTCAAGCGGGCCGTTCATGAAGCGGTTCATACCAAATTTTGTTGTGCCGTATTTTCGTTTGCGGTGTTCAACAACCTTTTCTCCAATCTTCTTAAACCCTGCCCATTTGGCAATTACCGGGATATAACGGTGCATTTCACCATAAACCTCAATGCTTTTTACAACATTCCGGCGGTATGATTTAATTCCGCAGTTATGGTCGTGAAGTTTCACTCCGGACATTTTGCTGGTCATCCAGTTATAGAATTTCGAAGGAATATTCTTACTGAGCGAAGGATCATGGCGTACTTTTTTCCAGCCCGAAACAAGATCATAGCTATCTTCTTTGATCATTTTATATAATCCCGGAATTTCATCAGGACTGTCCTGCAAATCAGCATCCATAGTTATCACCACATCGCCCTGAGATATTTCGAACCCGACATTTAGCGCTGCAGATTTGCCATAGTTCCTGCGAAACTTCACTCCTTTAATATTCAGGTTCTCTTTGCTTAGTTTTTCGATGATACTCCATGAACTATCGTTACTGCCATCATCCACAAGGATGATTTCATAAGAATATTTCTGTTCTTCAACAACTTTTTTGATCCATTCACACAGTTCAGGCAACGATTCCTCTTCGTTGTATAAAGGTATTACGACAGATAAGTCCATAGAACTAAAAATTATAAAATGACATCATTGATTTTTTCCTTCTTGCGGACAAAAAGAGCAGAAATAGCACCAACAAAAACTGAGAATATTGAATTACTTATCAAACTTCTCACAACAATGTTATTAGTTTCTGCTTTATCAAGCAAAGACTGCATGATCTCTTCCTTTTGCTCATCAGGTATATTATCATTTTGCGCAATCATCTCCATCGCTCTCTGTCCTTCATTTATCGCACGTTCAGGATCAAAAAAATTATAGAACAAATAATAATACAATGTAAGAATCAGTGTTGAAACAATTGCCATTATCACGCAAAAAAGAAATGCTATCCCATAATTGATATGGCCATTATTAAATTTATCCCTGAAAGATCTTCCGCCACGGATAAAAAAAACAAAGTATATGACAATGGTTAGTAAAGTAACCAATAAGCCAACAAATATACCCAGGCCTGACAGATCAAAAGTATACATGAGCAGGTCGATGAGAATCATAACGCCTCCAAGCATCAATCCATACATTAGCGCATTTCTAAACAATTCCTTAGTATTGTTTACGGGATGATTTTCGATACCAATTTCACTTTCTGTTTCCATAAAAAATATTTATACGAACAAAAATAATATTATTTATGCAGTTTTCAGTTTTTTTTTTAATTTTGCAGCGGGTAAGTCTTATACGACCAGCTCCTGTGAACTCCCCCAGGTCCGGAAGGCAGCAAGGGTAAGCGGTTGTAGCGGTGCGATATAAGTAGCTTACCCATTTTTTTTGAAAATCTCATGTTATTAAAAATACACCCTCAAAATCCTTCTGATCGCCAGCTAAAAATTGCTGTTGACTGCCTTGCCAGCGGAGGGATTATCGTTTATCCTACTGACACCGTTTATGGCCTTGCCTGCGATATTTACAAACCAAAAGCTCTTGAAAGAATTGCCCGTTTCAAAAGCATTAACCTTGAAAAAGCCAACTTTTCTTTTATTTGTTACGACCTCAGCAACCTCTCAGAATACACTAAACCTATTTCCAATGCTGTTTACAAGTTGATGCGCAAAACTTTGCCAGGGCCATTTACATATATTCTTGAAGCAAATAATAACGTTCCAAAAATTTTTCACAGTAAAAAAAGAACCATTGGTATCCGCGTACCCGATAATAACATCGCCCGAGAACTGGTCCGTATGCTGGGCAACCCAATAGCATCCACCTCTATTCACGATGAGGACGAAATAATTGAATATACCACCGACCCGGAGCTTATACATGAAAAAATCCAAAAACTTGTTGATATTGTTATCGACGGAGGCTATGGCGACAACGAGGCATCCACAGTAATAGACTGCACTTCGGGAGAGCCTGTCCTTGCACGCCAGGGAAAAGGGATCATAGAAGATTTATTATAAACGATGGATTCTTCAGAAGGAAACATATTCAACATTCCTGCTTGTGCCAGCAAAGAAGAAGTATTCAACACGCTTTTTTCGGAAAAAAACATTAAAATCGAGCAGATTATTTCTTCCGGACAGATTTCACCCGCCGAAGGCTGGTACGATCAACAGCATCATGAATGGGTGATCTTGCTTGAAGGTGAGGCGAAACTTGAATTTGAAAACAAGCTGATAAAAACTCTCAAAAAAGGCGATTACCTTATGATCCCTGCACATTGCAGGCACAAAGTGATATATACCTCATCCAAACCGCCATGTATTTGGCTGGCTGTTTTTTTTATTTGATCTCATCTAAACATTATACTCTGTTAAAATTAAGCGCATGTTAATATTGAAATATTAATTTGCAATTAAATGACTTTTATATTATTTTTGTTTGGATTAATGGGGTTGACATTTTATTTATTTTACCATAATAATTTTTTTGTTTAAAAACGAATATAAGCAATTCAAAAAAAGCTATTTTCTTAAAAGACTGATGAACGGACAGTTTGTAAAACAATACTTTTCATAATATTGTAATATATTAAACAAGACAGTTATGAAAAAAACAATCAGAAAACTTATTATTAATTCCATGCAGCACAAAAAAATAAATGTATGGAAGGATAAACAATTTTGGATAATTATTTTTATCATGCTGGTTCTTTCTGTTTTTTATTATATGGACACATTGATAGAATATTTTGGATGGAAAAACATGCACTCGCAACTATTCTATACTGTTCATGATTTGCATAGGGCTTTGTTCCTATTACCAGTTATTTGGGCATCATACACATTTAGAATGAAGGGCGCTATTTTATCATCACTGTTTACTTTGATTGTTATTTTTCCCAGAGCACTTTTTATATCTCCATTTCCTGATCCTATTCTCAGGATAGTAATCTTCGCTGGTATATGCGGATTACTAGGGAGTCTTGTGTCTTTATTTTTGAATAGCATCTCTGAAAGCAGAAAACTTGAAATAGATCTGCAACAAGCTCAAAATGATGTTTTACGGGAAACAAGAGACTACCTCAATAGCCTGATAAGCTATACCAATTCACCAATTGTTGCATGGGATCGGGAACAAAAAATTACCATATTCAACAAAGCTTTCGAACAAATAACAGGATATACTTCTACAGAAGTAATTGGGAAACCTTTAAGCATCCTATTTTCTGAAATCAGTAAAAAAGATTCACTTTTCAGAATCAATCAGGATTTGAACGGAGATCATCGAAAGCCAGTTGAAATAACTATTCTTCACAAGGATGGTAGCTCAAGAATTGCGCTATGGAATACAGCAAACATTTACGATAAAAATGGCACAACTCTGATAGCCACTATTGCACAAGGGCAAGACATTACCGAACGAAAACAGTCCGAAAAGGCGCTTTTTTTAAATTCACAACGCACACAATCACTTTTGCGCCTTAACCAGTTGATTGGGTCAGAACTCAATGAGATAATGAATTTTGCACTTGAAGAAGCAGTTCTTTTAACACAAAGTAAAATCGGTTACCTCGCCTTCCTCAATGAAGATGAAAGCGTACTTACCATGTATTCATGGTCAAAAATAGCTATGGCTGAATGTGCCACAAGAGTAAAACCGATTGAATATCCCATTGAATCAACCGGACTCTGGGGCGAAGCCGTCCGTCAACGCAAGCCCATCATCACCAATGATTATGCTGCTGATAACCCTTTGAAAAAAGGATACCCGAATGGACATGTAAACCTGATACGTCATATGAATATTCCTGTGTTTGACAACACAAGAATCGTATTAGTCGCAGGGGTAGGTAATAAACCCGAAGATTATGATCAGAGCGATGTTGAGCAGCTCACATTACTCATGGAGGGCATGTGGCAGATTGTTGTGCGTAAACGTACTGAGGACGCTCTAAAGAAAAGTGAGGCTTACTCTCGTCAGATTATTGAAAACGCGCCTTTCGGAGCCCACCATTATAAATTATCGGATGATAATCAATTGATTTTTGTTGGTTCAAATCCTGCTGCCGACAGAATTTTAGGCGTAAATAATCAGCAATTCTATGGCAAAAAAATTGAAGATGCTTTTCCGCCGCTTATGCAAACGAAAATTCCCGAGGCATACCGACGTGCAGCAGCCACTGGCGAACGATATTCTGATGAACAGATAACCTATGAGCATGATCTTATTCATGGCGCTTTTGAATTACAGGCCTTCCAGACCATGCCAAACCACATGACGGTCTTCTTCATCGATATTACTGCGCGTAAAAAAGCAGAGAAAGAACTGATTGAGGCAAAAGAAAAAGCTGAAGAAAGCGACAGACTTAAATCTGCATTTCTTGCCAATATGAGCCACGAAATCCGCACTCCGATGAATGGTATTCTTGGTTTTACCGGATTACTGAAAGAACATGGATTATCCGGTGAAGAGCAACAGAAATACATAAGCATCATCGAAGAAAGTGGTGCACGATTGCTCAACATTATCAACGATATCATAAGCATCTCCAAAATAGAATCGCGACAAATGGATATTACTCTTTCAGAAACAAATCTAAACGATCTGATTCAAAACATCTTTTCCTTTTTTAAGCCCGTAGCAGAACAAAAAGGCCTGCAACTATTATTGAAAAACAGTCATTTATATGAGAAAACCGTCATTATCACAGACAGAGAAAAGGTATTTGCGGTTCTTTCCAACCTTATTAAAAATTCAATAAAATTCACTGAATTCGGGTATATAGACATAGGTTATCACAAAAAAGATAAATTTATAGAATTCTATGTAAAAGACACAGGATTGGGTATATCTGAGAATCAGAAAGGGATTATTTTTGAAAGATTCAGACAGGTAAATGAATCTATTGATAGAAACTATGAAGGAGCCGGATTGGGGTTATCTATTTCAAAAGCTTATGTCGAAATGCTTGGAGGTAAAATATGGGTAGAGAGCAGTATAGGAAAAGGCTCCACATTTTATTTCACAATACCTAATTCCATTTCTCCGAAAGCTGAGAATACTGTTGATGATACTATTGATTCTCATGATGAGAACTTTGAAAATAAAAAACTAAAAATACTAATAGCCGAGGACGATAAAATATCTAAAATGTTGCTTACTGAACTGACCTCTGAGATTGCAAAAGAAGTTATTCAAACAAGAACAGGAATAGAAACTGTTGAAGCCTGTCGCAATAACCCCGACCTTGACCTGATACTCATGGATATCCAAATGCCCGATATGGACGGTTACGAAGCCACAAAACAAATACGACAATTCAATACAGAAGTAATCATCATTGCTCAAACAGCATTTGCTCTTGCTGATGAAAAAGAAACAGCGATAAATGCAGGGTGTAATGATTATATTTCGAAGCCCTATGATCAGGCCCTACTAACAAATATAATAAATCAATATTTTTAGTTATGTACTTTTTCAGAAGAATATCTTTTATTCGTACTTTTGTTTATCAAATTCAAAACTATGAATGAATATTTATTGATTATTATCACTTCTGCTGCCGTTTATATTTTTATCATACTTTTTCTTCGGCTTTTTGGCAAAAAAGAACTGGCGCAACTTTCAGTTTTTGACCTGGTTTTTGTTTTATTGATTAGTAATGCTGTTCAGAACGCCATGGTGGGTGAAAACTCAACTTTATGGGGCGGATTGACGGCAGCGGGAACACTTTTCATTATAAATTACATCATAAAATTAATATTGTATTTTTTTCCCAAACTCGGGACTATAGTTCAAGGAAAAGAAATTTTGCTGGTTTACAAAGGGCAAATAAAAAATGAAAATTTGCGAAAAACACGGATCACCATAGATGAGCTTAAAGAAGCCATGAGAGAACACGGGGTTTCGGAAATTCGAAAAATAGATCTGGCGGTACTCGAAGTCGATGGTAATATCAGCATTATTTCCGATGAATTTAAAAAACAGACCTTACATCCGATTCACCGGCACAAACATCTCAGGAAATTTCAACATAATTTATTTCACAATAAATCCAACTCAAGGTAGTTTTTGGTATTTATTAATTGTTCTTATTCGCTGTTAAAAGTAGCGTTTACTAAATGGATTAAAAGTTATTTTTGCTTCACAAAACGACCACTAACATTTAACATTTAATAAATTAATTAAAACACCCGGTTATGAACAAAGACAGTTTTATATTACAGCCTGATCAAATTAAGGACCTTATTAAACCTATGGGATTTTGTTTAGTGTCAAACAAAATAACTGTTGATGGCGAAAAAGTTGGATTTATGTATCGTGAAAAACCCGATGACAATAACGATAGCGGCTGGAGATTTCTTTCGGGTACAGAAACACAGGAATATATAGACGACCCGCACACAAGTAAGATTATGGATGTTAATACGGTTGCAAATTACGATGAGGCGATAATCCCCTATTTAAAACTACCATACGGAACAGAATTAGAAAAGCTTCCGAACAGTGCAGCATTTATTCCATTAGAAAAATAATCTCACCTGTTAAACATCGCATCTAATTTCGTTATTCCAAGGTTGATGTGGTAAAAAATGTCAATGTTTTCAGCCTGTATGTGTTTCATAAAAAGATTCGATGCCCGGGTAATAAAAATTTCCACGTGCTTCTTTTTCACTAAACGTGAAATACGTAACCAATGAGCTGGTGCACAAATCATTATTTTCATTATAGAGGAACACCTCGATCTCGGCAAATTTCATTTTCATAGAATTTAGTTGAGCTTTCAGATGTATGTGCCCTGAATTAATTAAAACAGGTCTAATAAATCTGGTCTTCATGTGTGATGTAACACCTGCGGTTTTGAGTTTTAATTGTACAACCCAACTACCAATCTCATCCATTAAAGTTTGCTGAATACCTCCGTGAAGAACTCCTTTATACCCCTGAAAAGACTCAATCGGCTGCCAGTTGCAACAGATATAATCATTTTCTTCATAAAATTCCATCTTTAAACCCGTTCATTATCTGGCGCGCAGCCAAAGCAATTATACCCCTGAAGGCTTATATATGGATTTATAATCTTTTTCATATAAACTTATTTTTACAAAAATATCAATTAATTTTATGGCATAATTTAAATAATAACAAATGAGACGTTCAGTTATTTTCATTTTTTTCCTAATCTTGTTCTTATCATGCAACACAGCCACTCAATTGGCAAAACATAAGACCAGCACTTTTAAAAAAATGGAATGGTTACTCGGGAGATGGGATATAAGGACAATGAACTATTATTACAGTGAAAACTGGCAGAAGGAAAATGACACATCCTTTTTTGGTAGAAGCGTTATGCTTGTATCCGGGGATACAGTTCTACACGACATTATGAATATCAAATCTAATAAGCAAATTGTTTATTTATCTAGCAAAAGCAAAATTAATGCTGAAAGCAAAAAAAACCTTTTCAAACTCACAAAAATCAAAAAAGACCGTATTATTTTTGAAAACCCTCAAAACATTGAAGAGAAAAAAATCACCTATATTTTAAAAACACCTGTTACATTAAATATAATGATTGAAGGCAAAGAAAATTCTGTTGAGAGTTACGGCCTGCATAAAATAAAGTAGCCTGTTTTTGTAAAAAATAATTATATTCCAAGAATATTCTAAAAAAAATTTATCTTTGCACCTCTAAAAATAATAAAGGATATGGCAAAAAAAGTTGACAAAACCGAAGATAAAATATTAGCAGTTGAAAGCGCCTTAGGCAAAGGTGAACAATTCCTTGAAAAAAACAAAAATCTGTTATTTTATATTCTTCTTGGAATAATAGTGGTTATTGGAGGTGTTTTTGCATACAACAAATTTATCCGGGCTCCCAAAGAAAGAGAAGCGCAATCGGTGATGTTTTATGCTGAACAGTATTTCGAAAAGGATTCACTGGAACTTGCAATAAATGGGGATGGTACCAATCCTGGTTTTTTGCAGATTGTTGATGATTATGGTTCAACAAAACAGGGAAACCTTGCTCGTTATTACTTGGGTATTTGCTATCTCAAAACAGGGGAATACCAATCAGCAATTGATTATCTTGAAGATTTTGATTCAGATGATCATATTGTAGCTCCTATGGCTATTGGCGCTATTGGAGACGCATATATGGAACTTGGTGAAACTGAGAAAGCAATTGAATATTACTATAAAGCTTTTGAAAAAGACAATAATGATTTTACAGCTCCCATGTTTTTATTAAAAGCCGGCTGGGCATATGAAAGCCTTAACCAATGGGATAAAGCTATTGAAGTTTATACAAAAATCCAGAAAGAGCATTTTAAAAGCTACGAAGCACGCGACATAGAAAAATATATTGCCTATGCAAAAGGGATGCAGGAAAGCAAATAAAACTTAATGAGCCTAAAAAAGGGAAATCTATCTGAATATAAAAAAATTATTGGAAAATTATCTCCAGCTAATTCCATTGGTATTTTAGTTTCCGAATGGAATCCGGAAATAACTGAATCATTGTGTAAAGCTGCCGTCGAGACACTTATTGACCTTGGTATAAAAAAACCGAACATACTATTGCATCATGTACCTGGAAGCTTCGAGCTTCCGTTGGGTGCACAATATATGATTAAGTATAAAAATGTCGATGCGGTTATCTGTTTAGGTTGTGTTATCCAAGGAGAAACACGACATTTTGAATTTATCTGCCAGGCGGTAAGTCAGCAGATCGCACGACTTAACATAGATTATAACGTTCCTGTTATTTTTGGTGTATTAACAACGGATAATTTTCAGCAGGCGAAAGAACGGGCAGGGGGAAAACATGGGAACAAAGGTGTGGAAGCCGCTGTAGCTGCAGTAAAGATGCTGTTGCTTCGCGATAAAACTCCCATTAATAAAAACTTATAATATATCCTTTGTTATGGAAAAAGAAGTACGCATTATATTTATGGGTACGCCGGAATTTGCTGTAGAATCGCTTAAACGCCTGGTATCAGAAAATAATAATATTGTCGCTGTGGTTACCACTCCAGATAAACCGGCTGGCAGAGGGCTTAAAATCCAGGAATCAGAAGTAAAAAAATTTTCAGTAGCTAATAATCTGACTGTTTTTCAACCGGAAAATCTTGAAGACGAAATTTTTGTTGAATCAATAAAACAGCTATCTCCTGATCTGATTATTGTTGTTGCTTTTCGTAAAATCCCAGATATTCTATTAAAAATTCCGGTTTTAGGAGCGTTCAACCTTCACGCATCCCTGCTGCCTCAATATCGCGGAGCAGCACCAATCAACTGGGCAATAATAAATGGAGAAACAGAAACAGGACTCACTACATTTATATTAAATGATAAAATAGATTCAGGAAAAATACTTTTGCAAAAATCTGTTACAATCCGCCCTGAATACAATGCTTCCATGCTTAATGATGTTATGAAAATAACAGGGGCTGCATTAGTTTCTGATACTGTTAAAATCATTATACGTGGTAATTATCAATCTACTGAGCAAGAAAAAATATTAAAAAAAACAGATTTATTAAAAAAAGCACCGAAAATTTTTAAAGCAGACTGTAAAATCAATTGGCAAAGCTCAACTATTTTAATTCACAATCTGATAAGGGGTTTGAGTTACATACCAGGGGCCTACAGCGAATTTATTGCACCTAATGGCAAATTTTTTCAATTTAAAATATATCGTTCTGAATATACTGTTATTGCTCATAAAAATTCACCAGGTTTTATTGAAACCGATAATGATCAGTATCTACGCATATATACCAATGATGGATTCATTGATATAAAAGAAATACAGCTTTCGGGGAAAAAAAACATGAATATTGACGAATTACTCAGAGGTTTTAAGCTTAATTCTTACTGGAAAGCTGGACATTTCATGACAAATAAATGCTAAAAAGCCTGTTTTCAGTGTGAAGTTTTTAACAAAAGCTGCATTTTATTAACAAAATCAGGTTTTTTGTAAAATTAGACTGGCATTATTATAATAAATTAGTACCTTCGCATCATTATTAACTTAATTAAATTTATTAACATTTAATTAAAAATTTTTAAACATGAACAAAGCAGAATTAATTGATGCAATGGCTGGAGAAGCCAAATTGACCAAGGCTGATGCAAAAAAAGCATTAGACGCTTTCATTAAAGCAACCTCTGTAGCCCTGAAAAAAGGAGACAGAGTTGCTTTAGTAGGTTTCGGATCTTTCGCAGTAGCAAAAAGAGCTGCAAGAAAAGGCCGCAATCCACAAACTGGCAAAGAAATTAAAATTGCTGCCAAGAAAGTGGTAAAATTTAAAGCTGGTAACGAATTAGCTTTAAAAGTTAAGTAACATTGTTTTCAAGCTTTAGAAAGTCCCGAAAACAATTCGGGACTTTTTTTTTATTATGATTAAAAAAGAATATACAAATACACTTATTAATTATCTCAGTGGTTTTATTTCAAATTGCCGGATTGAAAAATTCATTGAGCGAATTGATTTGCGAACACGTTTTGTGACTATTGCCCTCGAAGATATTTACCAGCCCCATAATGCAAGTGCTGTCCTTCGCTCCTGCGAATGTTTTGGCATCCAGGATGTTCATATCATTGAAAACAAAAATAAATATACAGTAAACCCAGATGTCGCACTTGGCTCATCGAAATGGCTAACTCTTAGAAGGTATAATAAAACTGAAAACAACACTGTTGAGTGTATACAAAAATTAAAAACAGAAGGCTACAGAATTATTGCCACATCATCTCATAAAAATGACTGCAATATTGACCAACTTCAATTAGATAATAAAATAGCTTTATTTTTCGGAACTGAAATGCATGGATTAAGCAAAGAAGCATTAAATTATGCAGATGGTTTTGTAAAAATCCCCATGTTTGGGTTCACCGAAAGTTTTAATATCTCAGTTTCTGCGGCAGTTTGCCTTTACAGCATTACTACACGGCTCAGAAAATCAAATGTCGGTTGGCAACTCTCCGACATAGAAAAATCTGAGGTAATGTTACAATGGCTGAAGAATTCAATAAAAGATGCTGAAGCCATCGAAGCTGATTTTAAAAAAAAATCAGGTTTATAAAATAAATTTTATATGAATTCGCATTTTTTATATTTTTGTGCAATAATAAACTAAAAAAAATACAATGGGAAAAGGAGACAAAAAATCGAGAAAAGGTAAAATCTGGATTGGCAGCTATGGTGTTAGAAGACCTAAAAATAAAAAGAAACCTTATGTTGCACAACCAGAGGTAAAAGAAATTACAAAAAATGTAAAAGCTGAAGAAGTTATTGTGCAACAGCCCGTTGTTGATGAAAAGATTAAAAAAGCAAAAAAAGAAACTGCTCCTAAATCTATCGAAACAGAAGCTGTAGTCCCTAAAGTAAAAAAAATTCCAGCAAAAAAATCAGAACCTAAGAAAGAATCGATTGATGCTGATTTACCTACTGAAAAGCCAAAAGCCAAAAAGTCTACAAAAAAATCTTGATATTATTTATTCCAGAAATAACAATTAGTAAGAATCATTTTCTTACTAATTGTTTATATTTATTGCCTCTTTCGATAAAATTTTTAAACATATCATAGCTTGCTGCAGCTGGCGATAGCAGGCAAATACTGTTTTTCCTGGTATGATGTTTTGCAAACTGAATTGCTTTTTCAAAATCAGATGTTGCAAATATGTTTTTCCCTTTATTGCTCTCCTGCAGATAAATACTCATCATTCGTTTACCGGCTTCTCCAACAAAAATAAGGTTGCTGATATTACTTTGACTAATAAAATCGATCAAAGAATCATATGAAATTCCTCTATCGAAACCACCTATAATAAGCGTATCAACATTTTTCAAAGATCTAACGGCAGCTATGGTAGCTTCTGGAATTGTTGAAATAGAATCGTTGTAGTATATTATGTCGTTATATTTGCCGACAAACTCGATACGATGTTCTAAAGGCGTATAACTTTCAACCCCTTTTGCAATACTTTCAACAGGAATACCTGAAACAATAGAAGCACAAACAGCAGCCATAATGTTAAGCAGGTTATGTTCGCCGATAAGATTATTAAATTCCGTTTTACTTAACACTTCCATTTCTTTTGAGTCCTTATAGATGACTTTATTGCTGCTTAAATAACAACCTTTTTCATTTTTTTGAGATAACGTATATTTTATCAATTTGCCCTTCAGCAAATTTTCAGAGCGAAGTTTGTTAATACGTGGGTCATCTGCATTAAATATGAAGAAATCATTGCTATCCTGAAATAATGCATTATTAAATTTTGCTTTTTGATAGTTTTCAAAGGTTTTGTAATGATCAAGATGCTCCTCAAATAAGTTAAGCAAAACTGCAATATGAGGCGAAACACTTATCTGTTCAAGCTGGTGAGATGATAATTCAAAAACAATAACAGTTTCTTTATTAATGCAATCAATCAGGTCAAAAGGCGGGATGCCAATATTCCCTACAAGCAGGCAATTGTCATTATAGGTTTTAATAATATGATGGATCAGGCTTGCAGTCGTGCTTTTGCCTTTAGTACCTGTTATTCCAATGATTTGTGTTCTAAATAAACGAATGAATAATTCCGTGTGGGAGGTTAATCTTGAAAAATCGCAATCTGAAATATTTTTAAGTGAAATTCCGGGGGTTTTTATTACAAGATCATAATCTTCAATATTTTTCAAATAATCAGCACCTAATTGCAAATTAAGTTTTGGTAAATCAGCTCCGATGATTTCACTATTTATAAGTCCTTCATTGATATCTGCAATGTTCAGTACCTCATCAGGAAAAAGTTTTCTTAATAATCTATATGTGGATTGACCTTCAATTCCAAAACCCAGAATAAGAATCTTTTTCCCTTCAAAATATTCTTTCAAAAGACTCAACATGATAAAGCAATTTTAATAATCTGCAAATCACAGTCATTTAAAAAATTTTTATTATCAAAAACATTCATCCATTTACCCAACGAAAGATCTTGGGATTTTTCACAAATAGTATTTTCTGCAAATTCTTTTAAAAGGAATGGTAATCTGTTTGTATATTTTTCCATTGACATAAATAATGCATTTTTTACTTCTTCTATTGTGCCAATGCAATCAAAAGGTTTTACATCTCCAACACCAATAAGCTGATTAAACACAGGCAATAATGATTGTTTATCAAGAAGGTTTTCACCAAAAATAATTATCAGGTCATCCGGTGAGATAAAAGGAGAAAGTATGATAAATGAAAACAGACACTTCGGGCAATTACAACACCAAATATCAGTTTTACTGCCGGCATTACAACTTTTAAAAACCTGAAAATACTGTGGAAACATCGAAAAAAGATAAGCAATCTGAATTTCATGCAACGGTCTGAGAAAACTAAAATAATTCAATCCCTCATTAATATACATTGAAACATACTCCCTGAAATCTTTTTCGAATTCATAACTTTTAGAATACTGATGATTGATGTTTTGTCCGATCACTGTGGTTTCATTTGCGCTGCACTCATTCGACAACGCAATATTTCTTTTTTTAGAAAGTACGCCAGTTAATAAACTTACAAATGCCAGCAATGCCGAAAAAGGTGTATGGCCATTTAGAAATCCCTGAGCATTAAGTTCAAGCAACAAAGGATCTATCGTTCGAAAAATTTCTATGCAGTCATTTTTCGAGAAACCAGCAGCTTGAATACATTCCGAAGTTGCTTTTCTTGGGTTGATGACAAGAGGTGTCACCGAATATTTATTTTTCAGTAATTCAAGAGTAACTACCGAATCTTTTCCACCACCGACAGGTACAATGTATGATTCATCAAGAGGCATTTCAAACTTTAATAGTCTCTTCTCACTTTCACTACTTATATTCACAAAGGTTTCAATGTCAGCAGCAATTCCATTCAGATAAAAAAATTCCCCCAAACCATTAAAATATAGATTTTTCCACCATCTCACCTGCGCTTCATCTAACCTAAAAGGCTTAATAATCACTATGGGCGGGCATGCTGCTTTCCAATAGCTGATCAATTCAACCATACCGATGTGAAAAATAATATTTTCGAGAGCAGCGTCCGGAACATTTTTCAAATCATAAAAATCGCTGAGAGGAATTCGGATCGACGGATTAAAAAGATATTTCCCGCCCAAATCAAATTTAAATCTTATATCTAAAGAATTCTCCGCAACAGAATATTCACAACTCTCATAAATAAAATATGGAAACCTCTCTCTGAATTCGTTGAATTTGCTATTATTGTCTTCAGGAGTCATGGTGTTGGTATTATTTTTGCTCGATTAAATGCAAATTAAAGCACAAAAATAACGTTTAATAAATTAAGAATTGTCGGAATTGAATTTTAAAAATCTTAAAAACACAGAAAAATGTCACCCTTAATTAATCCGGCACAAGGGAAAATACTCGTATCGGAACCATTTCTGAACGATTTTTATTTTAAAAGGTCAATCGTCCTTCTTGCAGAACATAATGACGAAGGCACTTTTGGCCTTGTCCTGAACAAACCGACAGATATAAAACTTTCAGAGATCTTCAATGACAAAACATTCCGGATCCCGGAAGATTTTGACAATTTTGTTTATCTCGGTGGCCCGGTAAAGACTGATAGTTTATTCTTCATCCATACAAGAAATGATCTTATCAATAAATGTATTAAAATTATTGATGGATTATATTGGGGTGGTGACATAAATCTTGTAAACCAGCTAATTGAAGCCAGGACACTTTCAAAAAATGACATTCGCTTTTACATTGGATACTCCGGCTGGGAACCTAAACAGCTTGACCGGGAACTAGATGAACATTCTTGGGTTGTAGCCAACACAAATGTTGACTTTTTGCTTAAAAATCCGCCAGATACATTATGGAAAAATGCGGTAAAGTTGTTAGGCAAAAAATATTCCGACTGGGTTAATTACCCTATTGATCCTCAACTGAACTGATATTAATATTCTCCGTATTCGCAACCGCCAAAACTTGCCTGAAGTTCGTCAATCAATACAAGTTCTTTGCCCTTGCGGTAAAACTTAACGATCCCTTCAGCGTGCCCGCCATTCCATAATTTTTTATGCAGCTTCTCCCCTTTAGGATTTTCATAATTCACCAGAAGCATAAGGTCTTTTTTGCATTTAAACCGGATATCCAGAATGTTGTATTTGTTTTCTGATATAACTTCCCAAAAAATATAATCATTGTCTTCGTATGATCTGAATTTCTGTTTTGAAAATTTCCAGAACTTCGAAAAATTGAATTCATGCATCTCATTATTATAATAAAATGCTGTAAGAATTTTCCGGTTTAACGGAATGCCCATCACCACAGGGCATCCCCCGCCAACATCAAGGCTGGCAATTACGGGCTTCCCTGTTTTCAGTGAAATAAAATTATTACAATTCAGCCATATCCAGGGGTTGGTATAATCACTGCCCCAGTTTTTATCCTGATAACCAAAAGATGATTCAGGTTCAACAATATACTTTTTGTTGTTGAATTCTATCGTCCCTTTGTATTCGGATAACATTCCCTCCACATGCCAGAACATTTTAAACATTTTCAATGCAGAAAACATTTTCGAACTACCATAGCCCACGTCGAATTTAATCTTTTTATTTACTGTCAGGTCCCATTTCATAGAACCTGCGTCCGTCATACGTTCCGGAAAGTGAGTGCTCTCGTCCTGAGAAATATTCAATGAGCCTTTTAAACAAGTTTCGCTAAGTGAATTAATTCCAAAGACACAATTCACCTCTTTACAAGATACTTTAATATCTGAAAATCCGAAAAACTCGTGGATCTGTGCCTTATCTTTCCCCCAGGTGCCAGCCTTGATCATGGCATAACAGGGACGGTTCTTTTGTTGCTTATTCTCGCTTTGTTGGCCCAAAACGATCTTACCTTCCCATAAGGCAGGATTTATAATGTAATACTCAATAAAAAAAGGTTTTTGCTCTCCTGTTTCTGGATCCAATCCAACAAAGGAATGCCACCACCAGTCATATCCGTTCTTTGCAAGGCTCCCTGTTAGTTGATATCTATTTTTACTCATCAGGAAAAAAATTAATTTTTACACTGAAAAAGTCCTTTTAAAATCAGGGATTTTCAACGGGACATTTTCAGAAAAGCCCATTTTATTATTTTATACGTAGTTTCGCAACATACCAAGGATCAATATATGTATCGCTGTGTTTGGATGGCAAGAGATACAACTTTCCACTTTCTTTCACTACTTTGAATTCCAGTTGATGTGTCCAACTTTTGTTTTCGCCCCACACTTTCGTGACAACCATACCATCAGCAGCAACATAATACTCAATACTTGAGCCCCATACAGAATAATTATTGACTTTATATTTATTGATGTCGATCCCATTTTCTTTTATATATAAAGTGGAGATACAGGCTTTCATTTCAGCCTGTTTTGGCCCCTGATCATGATTCATATATGTGAGGAAAGTCGCAACAAATTGTTTTTCGGCATCACCGCTTTTTGATGTCTTTGTAGTATTGCAGGAACAAACATACACAAGCAATACAAGAAATATCAAACCTGTTTTTCTCATGGTAATTTTTTTTCACTAAATTAGACAGAATTTTATAAACAGTAAATAAATCACAATTTTTTTCTTACTTTTGATAAGAAACTTCCATTAATTTCCATTGAGAACCCGATTCAATTTTCTATTTATCATCATCCTGTCTTTTTCAGGATATTCACAAAATTTATTTCAGACCATACGCGGAACGGTGGTTGACAAAGAAACAAAATCACCCTTACCCGGCGCTAATGTAATATTAGTAAATTCCCTTCCAATAAAAGGAACCACTACTGATATCAGTGGAAAATTCCGTCTGGAAAATGTTGCGGTTGGCAGGCAAAGTCTTAAAGTAACTTTTCTTGGTTATGATGAATTTTTATTTAACAATATTGAAGTGATTTCTGCACACGAACTGGTTTTAACTATTGAACTCAGCGAAAAAATCTACACCAGCAAAGAAGTTGTAATTTCTGCCAAAAACGAAAAACAAAACAACATTAACGAGATGTCGGTGATCAGCACACGTCAATTTTCAGTTGAAGAGACCAACCAATATGCAGGCGCCTGGGGCGACGTTTCTCGTATGGCATCAAATTTTGCCGGTGTTTCCGTGGCTTCTGACGAACGTAATGATATTGTTGTAAGGGGAAACTCACCGATGGGAATTTTATGGCGGCTTGACGGTGTTGAAATGCCCAATCCCAATCATTTTGCTGATGTTGGCAGTTCAGGCGGAGGCATCAGCATGATAAATAACAATCTACTGGACAATTCCGATTTTCTGTCGGGGGCTTTTGCACCTGAATATGGCAATGCGACTTCAGCTGTTTTTGATTTAAAGCTTCGCAATGGGAATAACGAAAAACGTGAATACATAGCCCAAATTGGTGCAAGAGGTGTGGAACTGGGCGCCGAAGGGCCTTTTGTTAAGGGAAAACAGGCTTCGTACCTTGCCTTTTACAATTACTCTACGGTGGCGTTATTAAGTTTGATGGGGATTAAAATAATTGATGCGGTACCAAATTTTCAGGATCTTTCTTTCAAATTGAATTTCCCTTTGAAAAAAGGATATATTTCTTTGTTTGGAGTCGGAGGCATCAGCAAATCGGTGTTCAAACCGGCAAAAGATTCGGCAACCTGGAAAAATGACGGGGATCGCCTTGGTGATGTCTCAGGCTCACGTTCTGCCATCGGCGCTTTTACATGGTTTTACCCTGTAGGCAAAAACTCCTACTTTAAAACCATAGTTTCTTCCTCCTATTTTAATCCGGATTATTCAGAAGATTCGACAGGCAACGACTACAAAATATATCAGCTCAACAGAAAATCGACTGCACAGCAGAACAATATTTTTTCCGTTTTGTTCAACAGCAAAATCAATGTGAAAAACATAATCAGGGCAGGAATCATATTCAAAAATCAGAACTTCAGAGATAACACTTATTACTACACCTACGACGGTGGACAAAACAAACATATTGTGAACGATAATAAAGGAAATATCAATCTTTTACAGGCCTACCTTCAATATAAATGCAATATAAGTGAAAAATTTTCACTCACCCCGGGTTTTCATGCTTTATACCTTTTGAACAATGGACGATTGAGTTTTGAGCCACGAATTGCTTTTCGTTGGGCCATAAACAATATTCACTCGTTAACCCTGGGCTTTGGCCTTCATGGGCAAGTACAACCTTCACAAATCTATTATTCAGAAGTTATATCAGGCAACGAAACCATTTATCCTAATGTTTCTCTCAATTTTACCAAAAGCTATCAGGCTGTTTTATGCTACGATTGGCTTTTCACGGAATTCTGGAGATCAAAGATAGAGATCTATTATCAGGATCT
Organism: Bacteroidales bacterium; assembly: GCA_035353775.1. Lineage (GTDB taxonomy): Bacteria > Bacteroidota > Bacteroidia > Bacteroidales > CAIWKO01 > CAIWKO01. The sequence goes on from DAOQAF010000014.1 coordinate 42,451, forward strand.
TAGACAAATACCAGTTTCGCCCGATGAACCGATTTTATCACTGGTTAATTTCAGTAATTCTGATAATGCCTTTGCAAACAAAATACTTGTTAATAAGGGAAAAGGCCAAAATTTCGGCATGGAGCTGACTATCGAAAAATTTTTAAGCAAGGGCTATTACATTTTGTTCACTGCTTCGGTTTATGACTCGAAATATTTTGACGCAAACGGAGTAAAAAGAAATACAAGATTTAATAGTAATTACGCTTTTAATTTGCTGGGTGGGAAAGAATTTAAAATCGGTAGAAAAAAGAACAGTACCATTGGATTTAGCATAAAAATTGTGGAAATCGGCGGGCAGCGTTACACGCCTATTGATCTGGCACAATCAATCATACTGCATCAGGCTGTATATATCGACTCGCTGACCTACACAAAAAAAACGACTGATTTTTTCAAAATAGATTTTCGAATGCGTTACCGGTTAAACGCAAAAAAATGCTCGCATGAATTTGCTTTTGAGCTTGGAAATATTTTAAACCGTAAGAATGTAGCCGGTTTTCGCTATAATCCTTACACGAACGAGATTGATTATATTCATGATCTGCCGCTTATACCACTGGCTTCGTATAGGATAGAATTCTAAGTGAAGGAGTCAGGAGTCAGGAGTCGGGAGTCGGGAGTCGGGAGTTAGGAGTCGGGAGTCGGGAGTCAGAAGTCAGAAGTCGGAAGTCAGAAGTTGGAAGTCCGCCGCGGCGGAGAAGTTAGAAGTCAGGAGTTAGTTGTCAGATGAAAGAAGGAAGATGGAATAAGCCGGAACTCCTGTTAGCTATTTACAACATTATTAAATACCGCTGCGAGTTTTTGGGTAAGGTTTCGACGGGTGTATTGCTCAATTTTATTTTTGTCGGCATATGTGCTTGCTTGTATGTTTTTCCAGTTTTCAAACTGAGCAAGAATATAGTTTGCAGCATTTTGACTGTCGGAATAGTCAAACATCTGCCCCGCCCGGGCATCATTCATGACCACTGCCGCATCACCATCAACCGGCCCAAAAGCAATTATTGGCCTTGCCGCTCCCATATAGTCGAAAAGCTTGCTTGTAAGAATACATTTGTTATCATCTGTTTTTGGGACAATAAGAAGTAATAGCTCAGAAGCAGCAATGCTCTTCAGCGAATCGGTATAATAAGTATACGGTGAATATGACGTATGCGATTTGTATGATGAAGCATTAACAAGATCGGTCAGATATACAGGGAAATTTCCCAGAAAAAACAATTCCGTGTTTTCATAAAAGTCTTTATTGTCTTTCAGTAATTCCAATGCATCGAAAAAGCAAATGGGATCCTGTTCTTTACTCAGGCTTCCTGCATATGTAATCCTGAATTTTGTGTTTGGTTTGTATTCAAGACCTGTAAAATACTTATCATCGAATCCATTAGTGATCAGATGGATCTTTTTTGATGTCTTGCGTTGTAATATTTCAACCAGCGAATGGCCAACGGTAATTACCGCATCCATTTTATTTATGGTTTTCTTTTCGATGCGTTTATCAATATTATGTATCCATTTCCAGCGGATAGAATTGTTCAGTAACCAGAAAACATCGGTCCAAGGATCACGAAAATCGGCCACCCAGGGCAAGCCAGTTTTCCTGGCGGCTTTGCGGGCTATAATATGGTTTGTTTGCGGCGGTGATGAACTGAAGATCAGGTCGATTTTTTCATCTCTGATGATCTTTACTGCTTTGCTGACCGTAGAAAAATACCATGGGAAACGGGTATCAGGAATAAAGTTATATTTCACCCAACGTGACAGTTTATCCATAAAGGAACTGCGCGATGCATCGGTAAAGCCATAAGGAACAAAATTCTTTTTTGATTTTGGCGAAACCTTGCTGAATATCTTATGCAGGCTCAAGCCCTTAGAGCGGTATATCTTTGTTTCTGGTTTTACTTCTTTCAGCAAACTTTCATCTTCAAAAGGGAAGTCGCCCCCCTCGGTGGTTAGAATAACCGGCTCCCAGCCATATTCGTACAGGTATTGATAAAACTTTAAAATACGGTTGATGGGTGCTCCGCCTGCCGGCGGCCAATAGTATGTTATGATTAGGACTTTTTTCATATTAGTTCAGATTTCAGAATTCGGTCCGCCACAGCGAACACAAAGTTATACTATGAAAAACCTGAATTGGTTAATTTTCAAATTTATTAATTTTCAAATTAACCAATTCACTCAACCCCCGGCTCATCCACCCGCACGACCAACGCATCAGGGTATATGGTTTGCGGAACAAGGATGTTTTCTGATAGTAAAAAAATCCCTTTTTCTGATTTTGCATATTATCAATAGCCCAATTGGCGATCTTTTCGGCAAGATCCATATAGCTTTTATCAAACCGGCTTGCTTTCACAAACGAAATAATTCCCTGAGCCGAGCCATGTACATCAAAAGGATACGTTTTATCATTTGCCCATTTCGGAGCCCCATCGGGTAAAAAGAGGTTTTCTTTATAATATTTCACGCCTTTCAGATATTGCTCCATAAATGATTTATCGCCGCTGTGATCCATATAATCGAGGATAGCGTCAATGATATAACCGGTATGGTAATTATCATGTTTACGCGGGTGGTCTCCGGCAGGATGTGTATAATACCAGGCACCGTAGTCGGTCTGCTTGTCGACAACAAAATTCACCAGCTTGCGGGCTTCTTTTGCGAGTGCTTCATCCTTCACATATTTATTCACTCTCGCTACAATAGAGCCGGTGAGAATACTTACATCCATTACAATCCAGTGGATCTTTTCGGAAGGCACATAACTCAGGCATTTCATGGTGTCATCTTCGTATAGCACTTTGGGCGCTTTAAGTAGAAAGGTCAACGCGCTTTTTGCCGTATCAAGATATTTTTCATTTTTGGTAATTTCGTAGGCATCCATCATTGCCGTGGTGACAAAATAAGTTACGACACGATTGGGCAGGTGCGCCGGTGCAAAAAAGCCCACATCCTGCCAGGGATGCTGGTATCCCCAGCACATTCCCCATTCTGTTTTTGAAGGGTTTTCGAGCAGCCACCCGAGCAAGGTTTCTGCCTGTGCAAGGTCGTTTGCATCGCCATGCGACTTGTACCGGTTCATATAAGCCATTGAGAACAATGCAATCCCTTTTGGATTTCGGGTTTTAGGAACAAAAAACAAGGGTCGGATATTCACAGGAAAACGCATAACGACCTGACTGTACAACAGGCGTAAGAACTTATTACCAAACGAAAAAAACCATAAAAATTTGCTGTCTAATGCGTCGTATTTGTTATACCCTTTATAATCGTTGCTGTCAGCGTATGCTAAAACTTTTGTAAGCGAGTGTTCAATCTTTTCGATATTCTGTAACATTTAAAAAAATTTGAAGCAAAAGTAATAATAATGTTTTAGCAGTGTGCTAATTTGGTTTTTGACTTGAGAATTTTATATAACCTGGAGGTGTTGATTATCAGACCATAACTTTAACTTTTTGATAAATCAGGCTAAGTTAATTTAAAAATTTTATGGAAAAATTAAAAATTGTCATCAATAAGCACAAATCAAAAAAACAGTTAGCAAATCAAAATTTTAAATCATAATCTCAATTTTTAAATTTAAAAAATCAAAGCCATGAAGACACCGAAATTTCTAAATCAAAGTGTATTAGCAAGCACCCTCTTGCTGATGTTCCTCTTCATCATTCCGCTGACCATGATCTCACAAAAAAGTTTCAGTTCAAAAGACAACTCAACTTTTGTAAACCAGGAATCGTTGATCATAAAACAAACCGGTGATGATGATGACAAAACCCTGTCGCCGTATTTTTTCGTGAAAAGCGAAAGCAACGAAACAGAACAATTACCGCTTAAAGCTACATCGGCGAATGTGAATATAGCCGGAGTAATTGCGGATGTAACAGTCAAGCAAGTGTATGTAAACAGTGGTAAAAATGCAATTGAAGCTATTTATATTTTTCCGGCTTCCACACGTGCTGCCGTTTATAGTATGAAGATGAGGGTCGGAGACCGCCTTATCACGGCAAAGATCCAGGAAAAACAAAAGGCAAGGCAAGAATACGAACAGGCAAAAAATGAAGGGAAAAATGCTTCGTTGCTCGAACAACAACGCCCGAATGTGTTCCTGATGAATGTTGCCAACATCATGCCCGGTGACACCATCAGCATAGAGATGTGTTACACGGAACTATTGATACCCGAGCAGGGTGTTTATGAATTTGTGTACCCTACCGTTGTAGGCCCCCGCTATTCAAACCAACCCGAAGCCACAGCTTCCGCCAACGACAATTGGGTGTCGAATCCATATACACATTCCGGTGAAAAACCCACATACACTTTCAATATCGGGGTGAACATTGCAGCGGGTATGGCTATAAAAGATGTCCGCTGTCCTTCACACGAAATGACCATTAATTACGAAACCCCGGCATCTGCTAACCTTAAACTTAAAAACTCGGAAGTCTTTGAAGGCAACCGCGATGTAATCGTACAATACCGCCTTGCAGACAATAAGATCGAATCAGGATTGCTTTTATATAAAGGCGAAAATTCAGGAGAGAATTTCTTCCTGGCCATGGTTCAACCGCCGCCAAAGCCAACAGTTGATCAGATACCCCCGCGTGAATATGTTTTCATCATGGATGTTTCGGGTTCAATGTCAGGTTATCCGATCGAAACCTCAAAAAAAGTATTGAAAAACCTGATAAAAAACATACGTTCCACCGACAAATTTAATGTGTTGCTGTTTGCCGGATGTGCCAATATGTTCATGCCTCAATCAGTATATGCAACAGAAGGAAACCTGCAGAAAGCCTTAAACATGATCGATGAGCAGCAAGGTTCGGGCGGCACAGAACTCATTACTGCTCTGAAAAAAGCTTTGTCGGTTGAAAAGCAAAATGGTTTTTCACGCACATTTGTAATTGCTACGGATGGTTATGTAGATGTTGAAAAAGAATCGTTTGAGCTAATCCGAAACAACCTGAATAAAGCAAATTTCTTCGCTTTTGGCATAGGATCTTCGGTAAACCGTTTTCTCATTGAAGGTATTGCCCATGCCGGAATGGGAGAATCATTCATTGTTACCAAACAGGAAGAAGCCGATGAAAAAGCCGATAAATTCAGAAGCTATATCCAAAGCCCGGTGCTGACGGATATTAAAGTGAGTTACGAAGGTTTCCAGGTTTACGACATAGAACCTTCAACTGTCCCGGATGTACTGGCAGAAAGGCCTGTGATCATTTTCGGTAAATGGAAGGGCAACCCCGACGGAAAAATCAAAATATCGGGGAACAGCGGTACAGAAGATTTTGTTTACACCATTGATGTCAGCAAAACAGATGCAAGTAAGGCAAATGGTGCGATAAAATATTTATGGGCGCGCCAAAAGATCAGGATGTTAGATGACTTCAACAATGCTGCCAACGATCCAAAATTAACAGAAGAAATCACCGGACTGGGTTTAAAATATAACCTACTGACCAACTACACATCTTTTATTGCCATAGATTCGGTGATAAGAAATGCCAGTGGCAAACAAGTTTCTGTCAAACAGCCCCTGCCTCTTCCCGAAAATGTGAGCGATTATGCCGTAGGAGGAAGTTATGGTTATGGTTCTGCACCAAGTTCGAGTGGTTGTTTGAAATCAACACAGCGATATGCGAAACCGGTGGAGCAGGAAATCAAACTTGATAAAACAAAAGATTTGGTTGATTTAAGTGTTGTTGAAGAAATGCCTGAATACATTGGTGGGAGCACAGCTATGGATGCTTTTATTAAAATGAACCTTGTTTATCCTGCTACTGCAAAAAACAAAGGGATTTCAGGCACTGTTTATGTTGAATTTACGGTGAAAGCGGATGGCAGCATTACCAATGTTACCGTGATCCGTGGAATCGGCGGAGGCTGCGACGAAGAAGCAGTAAGGGTTGTGAAGTTGATGAGCAAAAAATGGAAGCCGGGAAAACAAAACGGGAAAATTGCTGCAATGAAAATGACATTACCGATTAGTTTTCAATTGAAGTAAGATTCATCTTTAAAAAGAATTTTCAACATCTTAAAAAGCCGGCAAATACCGGCTTTTTTCATTAAAATATTTATTGTAACCATGGTTACTGTAATGGCTGTTACATAATTTTTTTCAATATACAATTTCAATAATTGTATAGCTTTTTATCCTATCTACAAAACTTTAACAATTCCTCTAAAAAACTTTATCTTTGCCAATCAAAATAATGCAATATGTGCGGTATCTGCGGCATCGTTGAAAAAAACAAGGACAACAGTTCACTGATGGTGGATATGCTTAAGATCATTGAGCACCGCGGGCCTGATGATTTTGCTGTGCACAACCACAAAGATTTTTGTTTAGGACACCGCCGCCTTTCAATTATCGATCTGAACACAGGCAACCAGCCCATCTTCAATGAAGACAAAAGTATATGCATAATATTTAACGGTGAGATTTACAATTATAAAGAATTAAAAGCAGAACTTGTACAAAAAGGCCACACTTTCTACACAACCAGCGATACAGAGGTTATTGTGCATTTGTATGAGGAAGAAGGCAGCACATTTTTTCATAAACTGAACGGGATTTTTGCTTTTGCACTTTTAGATAAGAACAAAGACCTCTTGTTGCTGGTGCGCGACCATTTTGGCGTAAAACCTCTGCATTACCACTTTAACAATGGTTTGCTGATATTCGGCTCGGAACAAAAAAGTATTTTGCTGCACCCGGCTGTCAGCCGAAGTATCAATTATAATGCCCTCCACTCCCACCTCAACCTGCGCTATACACAAAGGAATGAGACACTTTTTGAAGGTATAAAACGACTGCCTCCTGCTCATTTTTTGTTGTTCGAAAACGGCCAGATCCATATTCAACGCTTTTGGGAACTCAAGCCCGAAGTAGATTCAAAAATGATCGAAGAGGAAGCTGTCGAAAAAATGCACTTTTACATCAAACAGGCGGTTGACAGGCAATTGATGAGCGATGTACCACTAGGTGTTTATCTCTCGGGAGGAATGGATTCTTCGACTATCGTTCAAAAAATGCACGAACTGGGTGTGTCGCAGATTAACACATTTACCATGGGCTTCAACGAGCCAACGGATGAATTTCCCGATGCAGAACAAATCGCAAAACATTTCGGCACGAACCATCATACGCTCAGCCTGACTTTAAACCCAATGCAGCAATTCCCCGAGGTGATCTGGCATGCCGAAGAGCCCAAAATAAACCTGTTGCAGGGTTTCAACATGTCGAAATTTGTCAGGAAAGATATTACTGTTGTCCTGGGCGGATTGGGCGGTGATGAGCTTTTTGCCGGATACGATATTCATAAATTCATTTATCCTTTCAATAAATACCATCAGCATGCTCCGGCATGGCTGCAAAGTGTACTTCGATGGAAATCGGAGTTACTATTTAAAATGCAAAGCCCCACGCATACATTATCCATTGACGAATACCGGCGTGGCCTTCAGATGCTACTTGCCATAGGCGATATCGAGCGTTTTTATCTGATCCTGCGAAATGTATGGGATTACGATAACGGATTTTACAAAGAGATTTATCATCAGAATTTCTACAAACAGATGCAGGAGCAATGTCAAAAAGTCTATACTGAATTTGACGGATTTTTTGAACGTTCGAAAAACCTGAATGCCTTGGATCAAGTGTTGTTCACAGAGTTTCAGAGCAAAATGGTGAACGATTACCTGCTGACGGAAGACCGAATGTCGTTGGCAAATTCCGTAGAAGAACGGGTACCTTTTCTTGATCTCGACCTGGTAAATTTTGGTTTTTCGATTCCAGTTCATCTGAAAATAAAAAACAATCAGACGAAATACCTGTTCCGTAAAGCCATGTCGCAGAAGCTACCGCCGAAGATCATCAGCAAGAAAAAATGGGGATTCAGCGTCAATCCTTATATCCAATTCCAGAAAGACCTAAAGAGCACAGCAGAAGCGATATTAACACCTGAGTTTATTGAAAAACAGGGAATTTTTAACTATCGTTACATAAAAAGGATACTTGATCATTCGCCTCATCCAAAGATGCGCTGGCATTATAATTATTTGTGGATTGTTACGGGATTAGCTATTTGGCAGAAAATGTATATTGACGGGGATAATTTTAAGAAGAAAGAGGTAGATTTGAGGGGGTATTTTTAGGCTGGAGGCTGTTAGGCTGTTAGGCTGTTAGGCTATTAGGCGGTTAGGCGGTTAGGCTGTTAGGAGGTTAGGAGGTTAAGGGTTAGGCTGTTAGACTGTTAGGGGGGGGTAGGCTGTCCCGATAGCTATCGGGAGGTGGTTAGGCAAATAGGTTATTTTAGCAAAGGGGCAAGAGGCAGAGCGAAGATTAATAAACCGATTAATTTCTCGCAGAGACGAAAAGACGCAAAAGGAAGATTTAAAAACAGATTAATTTCTCGCATCGAAGAAGCCCTGGGGGGAAAAGACACAAAGACACAGAACAAATAAGAAAAAAGGAATGAAATATTCAATAATAATAGCGACCTACAACCGGCTGGAGGAAGTTAAGGAACTGCTTGCCTCGGCGGAAGGCCTTGATTTTCCAAGAGAAAAATTTGAGTTTGTTTTTTCTGATGACGGCTCTACAGATGATACGGAGAAGTTTCTTAAAGGCTATGAGTCAGCCACAGGATTGAATATCCGTTACCTTTACCAGCAGAACAAAGGCCCCGGCGAAGCCCGCAACCATGGCATGAGCGAATCCCAGGGGGATTATTTTATGTTTGTGGATTCTGATTGCATGTTCCCACCCGAATGGCTTAGAAAAATTGACGAACACCTTAGCCAAAACCCTCTCGACGCCTGGGGCGGCCCGGACACCTGCCACGAAAGTTTTTCACCTCTGTTAAAAGCCATCAACTATTCCATGACCTCATTCATCGGCACCGGCGGTACACGGGGAAGCACCAAGTCGGTACAAAAGAAATTCTATCCCCGGAGTTTCAACATGGGCATCTCAAAAAAAGTTTATGAAACCATTGGAGGCATGGGTACACTAAGGCACGGACAGGATATGGAATTTTCATCCCGAATCTATAACAATGGTTTTAAGGTAGGGCTGATTTCCGATGCTTTCGTTTACCACAAACGCCGTACTTCGCTGAAACGCTTTTACAAACAGATATTCAACTGGGGGGTTGCCCGCGTGAATTTAGGACGTATCGACAAACAGATGTTTAAACCTGTGCATCTTCTTCCAGCCATGCTTGTTGCAGGATTTGTGTTACTGGTTCTCCTCACTCCTTTCCCTTTCTTCCCAAAATGGTTGTGGCTTATCGTTGCGGCAGGAATGCTCGGCCTTGCAGGCATCGCTTTTTTTCAGTCTTTTGCAAAATACAAGATTCTGAAAACGTCTTTTCTTTCCATAATAACTTTGTACATTCAGATCATCGCCTATGGCTTTGGCATGTGGAAGGGCTTGTTCCAGGTATGGACAGGAAAAAAGACAGCCCAGGGCTTTTCGAAAAATTATTACAAATAAATCAATAGGATTTTTGCTCAGACAAGTAATAGAGTAATTCACTCCAGTTCACTTTTTTCTCTTTGTCACCGATTCGAACAATTATTGTATTCGTTTTGGGATTGATAAATACAAACTGCCCCCGATACCCATAGGCAAAATAAGTATCCTTTTTGTATAGCCAGAAATGATATGAATATTTATCCATACCGGGAATGGTTTGGTGAGAGCATTTTTCTATCCACTCTCCGGAGACGACTTGTTTTCCGTTCCATTTCCCTTTGTTGAGGCATAACCTTCCCATCTTAGCATAATCCCTTGCTATGGCATTCATGCAACAGAAAGACCTTTCAATTCCATTTTTCCTATTATCAATGATCCATTTGGCATCACTTTCCATACCCATAGGTACCCAAATTTTTTCCTGCATATATTCCGATAAAGTTCTACCCGTGGCACGGGAAATTATAATGCTTAATAATAGGGTATTCACATCTTTATATTCAAATTTAATCCCCGGCTCTGCCTTTGTTTTAAGGTGCCTAAGATAACTTATCAAATGCTCTCCGTAATAATATGTAGCAATATTTGTGTATGGGATTAATACCCCGTCATTAAATTTTATACCCGAACACATATTTAACAGATGTTCTACAGTAATCTTATCAAAACCCTGCCTTTTAAGTTCTGGAATATAATCGGTAATTTTCACCCGGACATTTTTTATATAGCCCTCAGAGATAGCAATACCTGCAAGCAGCGACACAAAAGATTTTGAAATCGAAAATGAATTTATGATTTCTGATTTGCTATACCCATCAAAATAATTCTCATAAACTATGGTGTCATTCCTGATCATCAGGAAGGCCACAGTCTTGTCCAACTTAAGGATATCTTCAAAAGACTTTTGTGTCCCAGGGTTTAGCTCAGCAGGGATATTGCAACTAAGTTTGTTTACAGCATTTTTTTCAAAAAAATGAAAGGTATAATCACCTTTACAGATCAGTCTGCCTGGAAATTTTTTATAGTCATCGAGTTCAGCTTCGTTATAAATTAGTATCCGCCAGGCAGCACCACATGAAGAAAAAATAAATGCGATTATCAGAATTACAAAAAATCGGACAACTCTCATGATATTAAAAACTATATTTTGTCTGAAATTCAATACTGGGAGTCCGATTTATGAGGAAATTCATCGATTTTCGAATATATTACTATTAAAAACAGCAGCATTACTTCGGGTAATTCCTTTCGCCAAAAATAGAAGTACCGATGCGTACAATGGTGGAGCCCTCTTCTATAGCAATTTGATAATCGCTGCTCATACCCATAGAAATTTCCCTAAAATATTCCTTATCCTGAAAAAAGTTTGTTTTCAGGTCATTAAAATTCTGCCTCAATCTTTTGAACTCACCGCGAATGGTATTTTCGTCATCTACAAAGCTTGCCACGCCCATCACACCGCAAATACGAATATTTCTCATGAGTTTATATTCGTCTGAAAACAAGATATCCCTGGCTTCTTCAATTGTCAGTCCAAATTTGCTTTCTTCGCTTGCGATATAAAACTCAAACAAGCAATCAATCACCCTGTTGTTTTTCGCAGCTTCTTTATCTATTTCTTTCAGCAATTTGAGGCTGTCAACACTGTGGATGAGAGATACAAAAGAAGCAATATACTTAACTTTATTGGTCTGCAGGTGACCGATCATGTGCCATTCGATATCAGCAGGCAATTGCGATTGTTTTTCGACGATCTCCTGAACTTTGTTTTCGCCAAAAATCCGATGGCCGGAATTATATGCACACAATATATCTGCAACCGGCTGAGTCTTGGAAACAGCGACTAATTTTACAT